>CAYRGC010000008.1:0-57465 GCA_964423795.1 uncultured Candidatus Peribacteria bacterium
AGTAAGTCGTAACAAGGTATGTGTAGGAGAACCTGCGCATGGAACACTTCCTTACCAGGGAAATTTTTTCTCTGTCGTGTGCTCTGATCGAGTTCAATAGTCATCACACGCTTTTATTGACCGGGGAACTCCCGCAGTCCCCTGCTCCGCCGCTCTCGGCGGGACAGAGGATTGCGGCCCGGAGCTTCTCTACTACGCAATGCTGTGAATTCTCGAAGAATTCACCCTGGGCTTGTCGAAGAGTGAAGACCACAGACTGGAACAAGGATCGGGGATCTTTTTTTCTGTGATGCGTAGCCTGTCCTGAGCGAGGATTCAGCCGAGGCTGACGACGAGACGAAGGGCAATGCGGTGAAACGATCACCAAGAACAAGGACCTTCGGGTCCTTTTTCTGTGCTCGCTTCTTCCGTCCGAACGCGACCATGGATTCCTTTCCCTCGAGGGCCCGCGTATCATCTGCCGCATGGCCAAACCTCCCTACCTGTTCCCGTTCCTCGTTGTCGCGACCGTGATCCACGCACTCGAGACGATCATGGGAATACTGGGGTCGTTCCTCATGACCGCAGGCTTCAGCCTGCTCTTTCGCGATGCCCCGGATATGCGGCTCGGCTTTCCTTGGAGCATGGCCCTGCTCCTGATCGTCCTCACGACCGTCTTGCCCCTCGTCGCCACCGTCGCCCAATGGGTCTTTTATGCGCGATCGTGGTTCAAAACGTCGTTCGTCATCGCCCTTCTGGGACTGCTGCCGAGCATGGAGATGCTTTTGCGACTGCTTCGGCACTGAGAAGCATCGTGCCGGGATAACGCCTTCGTCAGAAGGGTCCCGCGCAAAAAGGCCCGACGCTCCTTCGAAGCCGGGCCAAGGGAACACAAATTACTGTTCCCAATTCGGATTACCACGGATCAGAAGCCAATCCGCGGCCGCCAACATTGCCCCAACAAAGGGGCATGCGATCACAAAAAACATGATCATTGGCATATAGGCATCACCTCCCTTCTTTTTTGCAATGCCTGCTTCGGTATGAAGGAGCAATATATTATAAAATATATTTTTTATTAAATCCAGTATATCGTTAGCAGCCGCGTGCGAGAGGAAAAACGGCATTGCGCCCTTTCGGGGGACGGAGACGGCAAGGAGAAAAGCTCTCCGAAAACTCATCCGGAGGGGAAACGATCGCATCTCTCAATTTCGAAGGAATTGTTGTACAATATACATATGGCTCCGAACAAACTCCGACGGGAGATCGGGACGGAAGGACTGGCGAACCTGGAGCGCCTGAAGACGAAGTATTCCAACGAAATCCCGGAGACCTTCGTCCATAGCACGTCGCCGGATCCGTACTTCAAGATCCGCAAAGCCTGGTTTACCTCCGTGGGAACGACCGTATCCGCATTGGAAAACGTCGGACTCCTCCCCGCGGAAGGCGCCGTGATGGAAGCCGTCACGGGCTTCCGGACGAACGTGCGGGACGTACTGGGAAACTCCACCGTTCATCCGGAGAAGAAGCACATCGACCAGACAGACGCGACGATCGATGCGGTCATCGCGTACCTCAAAGAGGTCCTCGCGGAGGACGCGAAGACGCGTCCGCCGAAAAAGCCGCGCGGCAAGAAGAAGTGAACGCGACCTCAGACGTCGATGGAGTCGATCGGCGCGAGCCTCCCCAGGCCGGAGCGTACCGTGCGAATCGCGTCGGGTACCGGGTTTTTCTCCTGCTGTCCCGCATGGGGCGGGGGGAAGTGCTTGGCGCTCTCCCGCGGCGGGGGCCGCTCCGGAAGATCGCGCCAATCCTCGATGCCGTACTCGAAAGACATGGGATTTCTCCCCATGCTCCCCTTCCTTCCCTTCCGAAGCAAATGACTTACGACACGAGCGTGACGGAAGTGATTCCCTCGTCCTGCAGGTAATTCGCCGCGGAAGCCTCCACACGGATCACGACCTCTTCGCCCGACGGGGAACGAAGGAGGATTCCCACGGCCGTCGTGGCGCGATCGGAGATCGTACGGACTGCCATAGGCTTTTCTCCCTCAAGCCGGGCACCGTTCACGCTGTGAGGGGTATCAATGATATTGATCGTTCTATCCGCCGTGAGGAGGTGAGCCATTCCTCTATCCTCCATTATTTCAGAGAGATGTCAATCCGCGATCCAGGACGTACGCGTGGGGATTGCGCCCGGGCACGCCGTACTCGCGGATCTGCGGCGGCATCGATGCATCCTCCCGCAAGTCGCTCACGGGACCGAGGAGGGTGAACCCGTTCTTCTCGTAGAGGGATTTGCCGTTCATGGACGCATACTTCGTGAGCGCGAAGAGCCGCCTCGCGTCCTTTTCCCGCTTCCAAGCGTCGATGATCATCTCCGCGATCTTGCACCCGAGCCCGTTGCGCTGGTGGCCGGTCCAGAGCCGCGCCAATTCATAGTCGCCGTCCCGCCACGGAAGCAGGGACGCGCCGCCGAGGACGCCTTTCGCGTCCAGGACGTGATGCCGGGCCAGGATCTCGTCTTCGTCCGCACGGGATCGGAAATCCTTCTTCGCGATGAGATCGTCCATCACGTACCGCACGATCGCGCGATCCTGAGCCTCGATCGGCCGCCGCAGGAGCAACTGCTCGTCGTAGAGCAGCGTTCCGGCACCGTGCCAGTCGTCCACTTCGCGGCGGATGAGGGCCGGCGAGGTGATGACGACGCGCCCGGCGCCGGCATCGAGCACGTCATGGGCCTTGGAGAGGGCGCTTCTGCCAGCCCCGTTGAGATCGGGAAGATCCGACCCGGTCGCCGCTGCGGGCCTGAGGAAACGATCGATGTCCCGGCGGGTTGCAAGGGTGATGAGGCGTCCCGATTGGTCCACGATGCCCCCTTCCTGCCGGAGGAGAAACACTTCGCGGACGCCGTCCCGGATTCGCTTCAGGACATCGCCCGTGAGGAACCGCTCATGTTCGAGCGTGATGCGGGACGCGGCGAGATCACGCGTCACGAGCTCGAGCTCCTCGCGCTGCACGTCGTGCACCTCGCCGACGGCGAGGAAGGTCGAGCCGCGATAGAGATCCCGATAGGGCGAGGGAGATGGCTTCATTTTGCAAAAAAACAGCCCTCTGCGTGTCCGCGAGGGGTGAGGATTTCCGTCATCGACGGCTCACGCCCTTGCGGACGAAAGACACGGACGACGGAGGAGCGAGAGGAACGTCAACGCGCGTTAGTATCGGCTTCCCGGCGCGGGACGCAAGAGGATTTTCGGGGCGGCCTCAGCCATGCAGGAGATGCAGCGCGAACTCGATCTCCTCACGCTGGTCACCGGACAATTCCCTCAGGTGCTTTTGTGCATCCTGCGCGGGAAGACCGAGGAGCGGGGCGAGTTCATGCAACTGGTCACCGGGCAGGTCACGAAGCGCGCGAGGAAGATCGCGGGCGGCATCGAAATCGAACGAACGGAGGTAGTCCATGGTGATTGGGGGGAGGAAATCGCGTTAACCGATCAGCGACTCGACGACGAGCAGTCCGCGGCTGACCAGATCCTTGATCCGCTCCTGCACCGCCTGTTCCTCGCGCGCAGATTCTTCTCTCATCTGTTCGAAGACGGCGTAAATGGCGCGGTCTTCCGGGTCGGTGAACGGGTTTTCCATGCGAGAAACGGGAGAAAGAAACGCGGGCATGCTAATGATGACGGACGCCGATGCAAATATTTTTCGAGATATCCGTATTTTTGGCGCAAACAAGACGAAAAACCTTGGTCGCCGGACTTCGGCGCGGAAAAAAAATGGAACCGCCGGCATCTCTGGTATCGTCGGGTGTCGGAAGATCGGATATTACTGCCGATACTTGTTCTCGATGAACTGCAAGCACCGCCCCGCTGCGGTCACGGGCATCTTCGCCGCGAGGTCGCCGAGGAAACCCTCGACGAACATGCGCCGGGCTTCCAGCTCCGGAATGCCGCGCGCGGCGAACGTGAAGAGATCTTCCGGCGTGAGCCGCGCGACCGTCGCGCTGTGGCTCGCCTTGACGTCGTTCGTGTGGATCTCGAGGCCGGGCACGGCGTCGATCTTGGACGTGGGGTCGAGCATCAGCACCTGCTGCGTGAGGAAGGTCTGCGTGCCGGTGCCGCGCGGGCCGATCTCGATCATGCCGTCCGCCTTGAGCTGCGCTTTCCCCTCCGACACGCCCTTCATGAGGATCTCCCCCCTGCCGTCGATCCCGAGGAAGACGTTGCGGGCGGAGAGGCGGTACGCGTCCTCTTCCTTGCCGTAGAAGATCCAATCGATGCCGCTCTCGGCATGATCGCCGGTGAGGCGGCTGACGAGCGAGTGCTCGATCGCGGCGCCGCCGAGCGTGACGTTGCGCCATTGGCAGCGGCCGCGCTCCTGGATCGCGCCTTCCTGCGTGATCGCGCACGTCGTGCCGGCATCGAGCGCCTGGAGACAGGTGATGTCCGCCTGCGCGTCGCGCCCGAGCTTCACCGAGACGCGATGAGCGGACCGGGTGCCCGTGAGCTCCTCCACGACGGTCACGCTGGAGCGGCGTCCGACGATGAGCTCCCAGCCGTGCCCGTCCTGCCCCGTCATCACGAGCGGCTCGGCCACGCGGATATCCTCCGCCACGTCGATGAGCCAGAAATCGCCGGCCTTCTCGACCGTGATGCCGGCGGGGAAACTCTGCGAGGACACGCCCGAAGAATAGCAGCCGCACGGGAAAATCCCATGGTATACTTCGCTTTCCATGGCCCCCGACAGCCGCCCACCGCTGCTCTTCGACCTCGGCGAACCCGTGCGCTCGGCGCGCGAGGATCCTCCGCGACGCAGCGAGCTCCGTCACGACGCGACTCCCGAGATGCTCTTCGACCTCGTGGAAGAACAAGAAAAGATCGCGGCGGATATCGAGCGCCAGGTCCGCGAACTGCTGCAGGAGAAAGGAGACGAAGTGCGTCGGCCGTTCGTCGCCAAACGGCACTGGGCGGGACGCCGCTGACATTCTCCGCAGTCGCAGCGCAAAACGTGAAACGGGCCTTCCAATTCGTTGAACGTCCGGCGCATGGTCGTACGCTGTGATCATGCCGAACCGCATGGAGACTCCCTGGGACCGGATTCCCGACTTCGTGAAGGAGAATCTGCGGAAAGAACCGCACGACGAGGTGGCGGCGCGCCTGGAGACCCGAGTGGCTTCCGCGGAAGCGGACGCGGCATCGGTGACGCCGGACATGCTCGAACGCATGCGGGACGACGCGGACAAGCTGCCGGTATTCGGCCGGTACGAAAACCTGGTTCTGCGCGTGCACCGCCTGGTGCAGGCCGTCGTGACAAACCCTCAGACAAGGGTGGAAGAGAAGCCAAAAATAGTCGAGAAAAAGGCTGCTTGAAGAGAAAATCCATGCTATTGTGTATTTAGTATTTTATTTTATAATACTAATTGTTGCGCCTCTCGGAACTTCCTGACTCCGGCCCTTCTCTCGCTTCTTCCACGACGGAAGACGCGAACTCGACACCCGACTCCTGGGAAGAGCGGCTCTGGGGACCGATCCCGAGAGAGCAGGAGTTGGATGACCTGCTCATGAAGCTGACGCTGGCGAGGTATCCCATGACGAACTTCGACGATCTTCTCCACGCCATTCACGACCTGCGAATGGGCCTGCGCGCGGGAAACCCGACGATCGCGCGGCAGGCACGGCGGTTCCGCAATCACGTGGAGCGCTGCCTCCGGCATTGGGAGGTCTCCCGGCATTCCCCCTCCGCCGATGAGTGAGATCCCCTCCGTGGGAGGAACGCCCTCCTTACACCCTCTCCCTTCTCGGAAGAACACACCCGCTGTTCCCCCCGAGCAGACGCTGCGCGCATTGGTCAAAAACATACTCGCGGACGGCTGGAGAGACGGCATCCACGAAACGGCGAGCGCCGCCGCGCCGTCATGGGAACGGCACATCAACGCCGCGCCCCCGTCGCAGGATTTGCACCTCTTCTTGAGGTTGTGCATCGACCCCCTCTTGGGGCAATCGGCCGCCGACAGCGTCACTTCCGTCTTCCGGCACGCGCGCGCCAAGGCGGCATACGGCGCGCCCGTTCCCCCGTCGCCGGAAGAGGCGAGAACGGCGCTTGAGCGGGAATGGGAAGGGCATCCGCGGGGCGATACCATCGCGGCGATCCTGCAGCGGTGGATGACGGATGCGGTTTTCCTCAGCACGCTGCTCTCGATCGTCGCCTCGTGGGACGAAGAACGGAAAAACGCGATCCGCGCCGCCATCGAGGAGGCCAAGCAGACCGATCTGCTGACGGCATTCGATGCGGCGATGGAAAAGAAGGTCTGAAACCGGCGCTCCGCGACGTGATTGACTGTGACGCCGGGAGGAGGAAAATCGTGGACCAATGTCCACCCTTACCCCTCAGCATGACCTCGGTACCCCGCTGCCTGCGCCACAGCGGGAGGCCGCTTCGGAGCCCGAACGGCAAAACGGGCACTCTGTCTCCGTCGTGAGCACGGTCTTCAGCGAAATCGCGAGACTCCCGTCCCGCCTAAAGAAACTTTTCGCGGCGGCGCCGTCCGCTCTTCCCACCGAACCGGCGCGTCCTCAGATTTCGGACGCGATGGTGCCCACGGTCCTGCGCTCGTACGTCGTGGGGCTTTCCGTAAGGGACACTCGATATCTTGAAGAGAATCCCGATATCAACGCGCTCAGCGATGAAGTGGAAGAACTGGCCACGCGCATCGAAGCGAATCCGACTGCCGTCCTCCTAGAGGAAGCATATACACTCATGGATCGCCTCGAGGCATTGGGGAGAAAATGGGACGATGCTTGGCGCGTCGGGAAAGCGACACAGGTTGCTCGGCCACACCGGCAGCCCATCCTATCGGCGAAGACCCGAGATAGAGCCTTCAGGAACCCTTAAGAAACGTTTCGGTAAGCCGGAGAGGATTATTGACTGAAAAAATGTAGAGTATTCTATTAAATATGAATCCTTTGCCCGAAGAACGCCCTGTATCCTATGATCTGACGCGACGACGGCTCCTTGCGGTGGGCCTAACGGCAGCTGTCTACGGCATATTCCACAGACAAATACATGACTTATTCCTCCCGACGACGCAAAAACTCGTCAGACACCTGCGTACGCTCGACATACCCAGCGCGGAAAGAGTCGAAGTGGTGATTGACGATCCCGACGCCACGCACGTGCTTGTACATATCCTGCAATTGCACATAGGCATCACGGGAGACCGGGGTCGACGGGACACGGTGCAATGCCAACAGGAGATCGCGACGATTCTCGGGAATCTGATGGATGACCCCGTTCTTCGCCTGAATCACGTCTACATGGAAGGCCTACTGGACCAGGAAACGCCGGAGCATTTCATCGAGTCGCTGATGCCGATGCCTGGCAACCCTGCGGAAGACAAACAATTGCTGCGTCTGCTGGAGTCACAACTTGGGGATCTGCGCAGATCTCTGGAGAAACTTCCACTGACGGCGGAGGAGCGTTCGGAATTCATGCGCCAGAAAGCCAATTTGGAACAATCGTCCAAGGAGACGCGTCACCGCCTCACTCAGGACTATCGCGCTCTTCATCAAGCCCAAAGGCAACAGACGCGTGCAGATATACTCCGCCTGAATGCGGTACTCCGGCTCCACCAAGAGCGCGGACTCGCCGTTCTCCCGGCCGACCGACGCGAGCTTGTGGAGGCGGCTGGACGTGCACTCGGAAAGATCGGCCTTGAGCAGAATCCGGCACTGCACCATCGGATCTTTGACGACAGGGAGGATGCGCTGATCGAAAAAATCAAGCTGGACCCGAATCCCGTCTGCGTCACGGTGTTCGGATCGTCGCATGAATGGAAAGACAATCTCGAAGGAAAAGGGAAGCGAGTGTCACTGGTGGAAATCAGCCCCTTGACCGTTGCCAAGCGCATACGCGCGGAAGGCAGGAGCATCGACTTGCCCAGCGCGAGACACTGATCGCCCGACCGGCCGCGTCGTGGCGCATTCGCAGATCAGTTCACCCTTCGTCTTGTCCGCTGCGGCGGACTCGCTCAGGGTACACTCCTGCATTTCAACCAACTGATCCTTCCATTTCCAGTTCAATAAGCCGATTCATCTCAACTGCATATTCAAGGGGCAGCTGACGGACAATGGGCTCAATAAAGCCATTCACAATCATTGCTCGGGCCTCGTCTTCCGCGATGCCGCGGGTTTGGAGATAGAACATGTCCTCCTCGGAGAGCTTCCCCACCGTCGCCTCGTGGGCGATCGTCACGTCGTTGTTGCGGATCTGGATATCGGGAATCGTATCGGTGCGGCTGATCTCGTCCAACAGGAGCGCGTCGCACTCCACGTTGGCGGTGCAGTCGTGCGCGCGGGGAGCGACGTAGAGCTTGCCGCGGTAGATCGCGGCTCCCCCCTCCTTGCTGATCGACTTGCTGATGACCTTGCTCGAGGTGTGCGGCGCCATGTGGAACACCTTCGCGCCCGTGTCCTGCCACTGCTTCTTGTTCGCGAAGGCGATGGCCATGTGGTCGCACCGCGCCCCTTCCCCCACGAGCATCGAGCACGGATAGAGCATCGTGACGCCGGAGCCCATGTTGCCGCCGATCCACTCCATCGTACCGTCCTTCTCCACGATCGCGCGCTTGGTGTTGAGGTTGTAGGTGTCGCGGCTCCAGTTCTCCACGGACGAGTAGCGCGCCTTGGCGCCCCGCTTCACGAAGACCTCGACCAAGCCCGCATGGAGACCCTGCGAGCCGTACTTCGGCGCCGAGCAGCCCTCGATGTAGTGCACCTGCGCCTCCTCCTCCACGATGATGAGCGTGTGCTCGAACTGGCCCATGTTCCGCGCGTTCATGCGGAAGTAGGCCTGCAGGGGGTCGCGCACGCTGACGCCCTTGGGGACGTAGAGGAACGTGCCGCCGCTCCAGACGGCGCCGTGGAGCGCGGCGAACTTGTGGTCGCTCGCGGGCACGCACTTCATGAAGTGCTCGCGCACGAGGTCGGGGTACTGGCGCACCGCGTCGTCCATGTCAAGGAAGATCACGCCTTGCGCCTCCCACTCCTTCTTGAGCGAGTGGTACACCACCTCGGATTCGTACTGCGCGCCGACGCCGGCAAGCACCTTCCGTTCGGCTTCGGGGATGCCGAGGCGGTCATAGACCTTGCGGATCTCCTCGGGCACCTCGCCCCAGTTATCCGTGTTCTGCGTTCCCGGGCGGGCGTAGTAGATGATGTTCTCGAGATCTAATTTGGAAAGATCCGCGCCCCATGTGGGCATCGGCTTCTCGCGGAAGATGCGCAGACTCTCCAAGCGATGCTCGAGCATCCACGCGGGCTCGTTCTTATCCGCGCTGATCTGCCGCACGAGTTCCTCATCCACGCCACGCTTGGCCTTGTCCGCGTACGGCGCGGGATTCGCGGCGTCGAAGACGTCGCGGTTCAGGCCGGCGAAGATGGGCTGGGACATAGGGAAAGTATACTTCAGATTGACGATTCACCGTCACTGAAGCAAAGTTTTTTCATGAATGGAATTCAGGTCTTATCAGGACATCTGACAGATCCTGCCGCGAGTTGGGCAAATTTTTGGGCTGGTTTCTTGGAATTCCTTAAAATTATTGTTTGGCCTCTAACAATTACCTGCATCTTTTTATTTTTTAGACAGGTCTTTGCTTATTTTCTTCTATCAATGAAGAAAATTAATATTTTTGGTGCTGGAATTGAATGGGTAAAGGACCCCATGCAAGTTGTTGAAGAAATGGCCAAGCAAATGGATATCGATCGACAAGAGAAACAGCGACAGCAGGATGAAATCAAAAGCGTACAGGCCGAGGCGGAAACTTTGAGGGGAAAAGTCCAAGAGCAAACTGCAGAAGCTAAGTCGTGGGAGGCACTTATTGATAGAACTATCAAAATTTTAGAAGAGACAAATAGGCAAAAGAGTGAAATCGAAAAAGAAAATGCAGAGCTAAAATCAAGCACTGAAAAACAATTAGAAAAAGCTCGGGAAGAGGGCGTTAACAAAGGAATGGATATTATGTTTGAATATATTGAAAAAACTTATGATTTAAAAAAGAAGATTAATAATGACCAAGAAAAAAGAGGAGCGACACAAGCTGTGTCACCCTGAGGCGCGAGCCATTGTGTCGTGGTTCGCCCTTCGATACGGCCCCTTTGTGCACCGCTGTGCCATGGTTCGTCTACGCTCACCATGACACAGCTAATGTCATGCAGCTGCGTTTTCTTGTGTCATCCCGAGCGTAGACGAGGGACGACACAAGAAAACTTTTTATGAAAAGCCTTCCGACAAACATTCACCGCATTTCGATACAACGAATTGTTCCCGCAGGTCGCCAGAGCATGGAGCGCTCCCTCGTCCCCTCGGATCAACGCCTCCTTCTTCGCACGGGTCCACCGCTTGATCTTCCGCTCCCAGGAGATCGCCTCGAACACGTCGGAGAAGTGAGCGTCGTAGACGAGGCTCACCGGACGGCGCGTGGCGGTGTAGGCGCCCCCGAAGACGCCCTCGGCGTGCTGACGCAGCCGGTTCCGCAGATCGCCGGTGAGCCCGACGTAGAGGCTCCCGTCCGCGCAACGGAGAATGTACACGGCGTAGTCGCCCATGCGCCGATCATCCGCGGCACGCCGCCGAAAGGAGAGGGCGAAGAACGGGGAAAAAGACGACGTGGCCCGTTGGGCGTAGCCGGCAGCCGAAACGGACGTTCCTCCCGGCGGAAGAACCCGTATACTGCACGGCTGTGTCGTTTTCGACGGAATCACCGAACGGCCGGCACGAACCGTTGCCGCAACGCCCGGCGGGAGCGCGCCATGCGCCGGGAACGCTCACGGGATGGGAGACGCTCGTGGAGCAGTGCCTGCACGTGAGGACGTTCGCCGCCGAACTCGCGAGGATGAACATCCAATCCGGAGCCATCGCGACGACGTGCGACCAGGTGATCAAGCGCATCCTGCGCCTCATGCCCGACGGGATCGAGCGCTACGTCGACGTGGGATGCGGCACGGGGCCGTTCGAGCGGGGGTTGATCCGCAGCGGCAAGCTGGCGGCGGACGGCAAAGTGATCGCCGTCGAGCCCAACCCGTCGTTCGCGCGATTCACGGCGAGGACGGTGCGCGACGACCGCGTGCAGGTGTACCAGGCGTACGGACAGGATCTCCCCGAGATCACGGAACGGGTCTTCGGTCCGGGAAAAAAGGCGCAAGTGGCCACCGTCACGACGCCGATGAGCAAATGGACGGAGGAGAAACAGGTCGAGTTGTTCCGCGCCATCGACGACTCGACGGAAGAGGGCGGCCTCGTCGTGCTCGCGATCTTCAACAGGATCCGCGGCATCTTCGAGACCGTCTTCCATCAGAAGCCGACGGTGACCGAAATCAAAGGCCAGCGGCTCCCGCCCTGGCCGTACGTGGTGCAAAGCGTGCGAAAAGGTACGCAGCAAGCGACGAGCCTGGCATAGTCGTACCCGTCATCCGTCTCCCCCGTATGGCCTCCTCTCCGTCCCTCCTCCAGCGTTTCTTCCGTGCGTTTCGCCTCTACCGCGCGGCGAGCAAGCATCCCGACACTCCCGCGATCGCGAGGATCCTGCCGTGGCTCTCGCTGCTCTATATCCTCTGGCCGATCGACGTGATCCCGGACTTCTTTCCGCTCCTCGGCCAATTGGACGACATCGCCGTGATCCCCCTGCTCATCTGGCTGGCGCTCCGGCTGGTGCCGAAGGACGTGCGCGAACGGGCCGAGAAGGAGATCATCGACGTCGAAGCCCGCCCGTCAAAGTGAACGCAAGAACCATTGAATGTTCCGGACAAAAGCGCTAGGAATGGGAAAATTCCCCTCCCTCGCTTTGACGACGTATCGCTTCGCCTTCAACTATCTCCTCATCGCGGGACTGCTTTTCTTCAGCTGGCTGGTCTCGCTCGGGACACCGGTACTCATCACGGAGACGTTTCCTCATCTCGCGGAGCAGGCGACGATCCTGCTCGTGTTCTTCGAGGCAGTGATGGTACTCATCTTCGGCTTCCTCGCGTACGAACTGGCGAAACCGACGGTGATTCCGTCCTTCGTGCTGGCGGTCTTCATCGGCATGTTGGAACGCGCGCCACTGTCCGCTCTCGTCGGGGACAGCAGGGTGCTATCCGTGCTCACGACCCTCGGTGCGGCACTGATCCTGTTCGGAGGCGGCCTTGAAACGCCGTTCACGCGCTTCAAGAAACTCATAGGCCCCATCCTCTCCCTCGCGTTCATCGCCACGATCGCCACCGCGATCCTCTTCTCGATATCGCTCTCAACCGTCGATCCCTGGTTCGGACTCGGGCTTCCCATGGGAGCCGTGATACTGCTCGGCAGCGCCCTCGCGTCCACCGATCCTGCCGCCATCATCCC
This sequence comes from uncultured Candidatus Peribacteria bacterium, assembly GCA_964423795.1. GTDB lineage: Bacteria > Patescibacteriota > Gracilibacteria > Peribacterales > Peribacteraceae > CAYRGC01. The sequence goes on from CAYRGC010000008.1 coordinate 12,354, forward strand.
GAGCCTCAAGAGCCTCGCATTCAAGAACCCCCGCGCCCGCGATCTCGCCGTGAGCGAGAGCGCCATCAACGACGTGGTGGGCGCCGTGCTCACGACGGTCTTTCTCGGACTGGTGCTCGGCACGGGCCACTCGCCGGGCGAATCCGGCGCGAACGTGACGCTCGCCGGCATGTACGGAAGCCTGCTTTCCGCCCACACGGGCATCGAGATCTTGAAGGAACTCATCGTGGGATGCGTCGTGGGAGCACTGGGTTTCGGCGTGCTGCATTTCTGGAGCAAGTGGAAAGCGAGGACCGGGCTCTCGAGCGATGCAGATTCGGCCCTTTTCCTCGCAGTGCCCCTCGCGTGTTACGTGCTCGCGGTCACGCTCGGCGGCAGCGGCTTCCTCGCGGTCTTCGTTGCGGGCCTGCTCTTCAACCTCGAGGAACACATCCAGCACGTCGAGCACTATTTCAATCACACCATCGAAGGTTTCATGAAGCCGCTCATCTTCATGCTCCTCGGCGCCGCCGTGGATCCGACGTCGCTTCTCTCCGTGGCCGGCCCCGGCATCGCGCTCGGGCTGCTCTTCATGTTCGTTATCCGCCCGATCGCGGTATTCCTCTCCCTCTCGCCGTTCACGATCAGCACGAAGGGGCTCTCCTGCCGCGAACTGCTCTTCCTTTCATTCGTGCGGGAAACGGGCGTGATCCCCGCGGTGCTGCTCATGGGGCTGCGGGTGTCGGGTCTCCCCGGCGCCGACACCGCCGTCGCGCTCGGCCTGTGGGTGATCCTCCTCACGCTCATCGTCCAACCCCCGTTTACGCCTCTTGTGGCCAAGTTCCTCGGGATCGCCACGGACATGCCCCCCTTCCCCGTGAACACGCATCAGCGCGGCCCCACGGCGGTACTGTGCTCGCGCGGATGGTCGTTCCTTGACCGTCTCCGCTCGGTGACGGATTGGGCCGTCGGGCACGGCGTGAAGTCCGTGACGCTCCTGCACTGTCCCGAAAGCCGGTACTCCGAGCGGTTCAAGGAGGACGTGGAAACACAGGCAAACGCACTCTTCGGCGCGATCAATGCGGCGCTGGAGAGCGAGGGGAAGAAGCCTCTCGACTTCACCCTCGTGATCCGCCCGGGCTTCCTCCAGGACAACATCGAATCCTTCCTCTCGGGCCATGAGACGTCCATCGTGTTCGTGGGATCGAAGATGTTGGACTACCGTTTGGAGGACGTGAAACGGCTTCGAGTGCCGTTCATCTTCATCCCCTGATCGCCCCGACGGCCTCCGTGAGCCTCCGCGACCACTCGGCGTTTTCCGGAGACACGCGGCGGTTCCATTGATTCGCGATGTCGCGAGCGAAGACAAGAAAGTCGTCGCGCTCGCGGCGGACGTCGTCATGACCGCTCCAGGACACGCCCACGGCGACGAAGGCCTCCTCCACGGAACGCAGACGGTCCACCGTGCGTTGGACGGACTCGAGCAGCAGCGCCTCCCGGCGCGCGTCGAGCGTGTACCAATCGAAGTCGGCGTAGAACTCGAGCGCGCTCTCCAGCAGCGTCTGGCACTTCTGGTACACGATGCGCAGATTGCTCCAGGAATGCTCGCAGAGCGCCTTCTTGTCGCGGGCCTCCGCGATGATCGCGTCGCAATCGTGCCGGAGGACGAAGAAGCCCTCGCTCGTCGCGAGGAAGGCGTTCTGGAACGCGAGCTTATGGACGTTGAAAAGCGCCTTTTCCTGCTTTTCGGACACCATCTTGCTGATGAAGATCGCGAAGAGGCCGAAACCGATGAGAGCCTCCGCGGCGGCAATGCCCCGGGAAACGCCCAGCGGCGTGAGGTCGCCGTACCCGACGGTGGTGGCGGTGACCATGCTGAAGTACACGCTGTCCCCCGCCTGCATGCCCGTGCTGCCGAGCTCGGCGATGCCGCGGATGCCGTGCTGGGGAACGAAGCGGCTCAGCAGGAAGAACGACAACGCGCACGCGAGCACCATGAAGACCCAGATCGCGAAGAGATCGCGGTACGGCAGGGCCGTGAACCGCTCGAACCACCGGAGGGGAGAGAGGACGCGGATGTGTGTGTGTATCATTACGCATAGTATAGCGGTTTTTACCGCTTTTTGGCAGTGCAATCGCTTGCCGCCAGAAATGTAAAGAATAGATGACTTTTTAGGGCATTGAGAAACTCGAGCGCCTCTGGTACATATCCCCCACCCCCTCGCCGCGACGCGGGCGGTCTTTTCGCATACGTTCGCTTTTCTTTCTCCCCCTTCCATGTCGTCCGACCATTCCTCCCACCCAAAGCTCGGCCAGGCGGCCGCGACCGCGATCTGCGGGAACGACATCCTGAGCTCGGCCCTCTACGTCTCGGGCATCGCCGCGCTGTTCGCCGGCATCTACGCCCCGCTGATCCTCCTCGGCATCGGCATCGTCCTCTTCCTCTACAAGAAGGTCTATACCGAGGTGGTGGAAGCGCTCCCGGTGAACGGCGGCGCGTATAACTGCCTGCTCAACGGCACTTCCAAGACCGTGGCGGCCATCGCGGGCGTCATGACGTTCCTGTCGTACATCGCGACCGCCGTCATCTCGGCGAAGGTCGGCGTGGAGTACCTCGGGAAAGCCGTGGAGAAGGCTTCGGAACACTTCGACCATTTCGTGGAAATGCCGGTGATGGGCGTGACGGTGGTCGTCCTCTTCCTCTTCGCGCTCCTCGTCATCGCGGGCGTGAAGGATTCCGCCAAGGTCGCGCTCGGCATCTTCGTCACGCACGTGCTCACGCTCGCGCTTTTCGTAGGCGTCGGCGCGTACTACTGGCTCAACGGCGGCGCCTCGCACCTCGCGGACAACTGGCAGGCAACGTCCGGCATCGTCGCGGGCAACGGCGGCATTCCGATGACCCTCTACCTCGCATTCTCGGCCTCGCTCCTCGGCGTTTCCGGCTTCGAGAGCTCGGCGAACTTCGTGGAGGAACAGGACAAGGGCGTGTTCCGCAAGACCCTCAGGAACATGCTGCTCGGCGTGACGTTCTTCAACCCCCTCATTTCGCTTGTGACGCTCTACGCGATGCCGTACGCCGCGATCACCTCCGCCAAGGACTTCCTTCTCGCGGACGCCGCGCAGGTGATCGGCGGATCATGGCTCCAGTACGTCGTATCCGTGGACGCGTTCCTCGTGCTCTGCGGCGCCGTGCTCACCGCGTACGTGGGCGTCTCGGGACTCCTGCACCGCATGGCCGCCGACGGCTGCATCCCGCACTGGTTCGCCAAGGAGAACCGCCGCGGCTCCTTCCCGCGCATCATCCTCACGTTCTTCGTCCTCTGCAGCTCCATCCTGCTCATCACGCAGGGCGATCTGCTTTCGCTGGCCGGCGTGTACACGATCGCGTTCCTGGGCGTCATGAGCCTGTTCGCGCTCGGGAACCTCATCCTCAAGAGCGAGCGCGAGGAATTGAAGCGCACCTACCGCGCGCCCATCGCCGCCGTGATCCTGGCGCTCCTCGCCACGATCTTCGGCATGTTCGGCAACATCCGCATCGATCCCGACAACCTCCGCTTCTTCGAGATCTACTTCATCCCGTGCCTCTTCCTGGTACTCGGCGTCATCTACCAGGACTACGTGCTCATCGGCGCGCTGCGGGCCACGCGCGCGTTCCCGCCCCTGCACCGCCTGCTCACGCGGAAGTTCGAATATCTCCGCCAGGGAAAGTTCATCGCCTTCATCCATCACGTCAGCCGCCTGCAGCCGATCCTCGATTACATCAACCGCAACGAGGTGGGCCGCAACGTCACGCTCGTCCACTGCAACGCCCCGGACGGCGGCAAGGAGGAAGGCTCCCTGGAGGAGATCCGGCAAGCTCTCCCGCATCTGCACAAGGCGGGCTTCTACCGCAATTTCGGCATCGATCTCGTCTACCGCGACCTTCCCTTCGGCCCCAAGGCCATCACGACCGTGGCCAAGGAGATGAAAGTGCCGCGCAACCGCGTCTTCATCGGATCCATTCACCACTTCCACGCCTTCGACTACGCCGAGCTCGGCGGCGTGCGCATCATTTTCGGATGACCGTTTCCCCGCGCTAAAAAAAGAGCGCCGATCGCCCTCGCGGACGACCGGCGCTCTTCGGTACGAACACCTGGTTCAGAGCAGCTCGTAGACGATGCTCACGTTCACCGTCACGTCCTGCTCGCCGCTCGGAAGCGGGATCGACTGGGCCGCATCCATGGCGACCGCGCCGCCGACGCCGCGAGCCGCGTAGGGCATCGGGGGCATGACGCCGTTGCCGTCCTCGCTGAAGCCGCGGATCTTGCCGAGATGCATGCCGAGCTGCTTGGCGAGCTCCTCCGCCTTGGCCTTGGCCTTCGCGATGGCCTCGGTACGGGCCTGGGCGCGGAGCGCATCGGGCTCGTCGATCACGAACTGGACGCCGCCCGCCTGGTTGGCGCCGGCGTTCGTCGCGGCGGTCAGCACGTCGCTGGCCTTGTCGAGATCACGTACCTTCACCTGCAGGCTCTGATTGGCCTGGTACCCGGTGATCGTCTGCTCGCCCGTGGTGTAGTTGTAGACGGGCTCGAGCGAGACGTACTGGGTCGAGATGTCCTTTTCCTGCACGCCGGCCTTCTTGAGCGCGTCGAGAACGGCGTTCATGTTCTTCGCGAGGAGGTCGTTTGCCTCCTTGGAGGTGCGCTGCCGACCGGTCTGGACGCCCAGGCTGAGCAGGGCGACGTCCGGGGCGCCGGACACTTTGCCCTCGCCCGAGACGGAGATCGTCGCGAGATTGGGATCGGCGGAGCGGCCCAATTCGAGATGCTTGCCGCGCAGGAAGAACGCGCCGCCGACGAGGGCGGTGACGAGCATGCCGGCGGAGAGGAGGAGCGCCGCGCGCTCGACGGGGGTCTTTTCCATAGGTGAGGTGGGAAAGAGAGAAGGGAGTTGACGCTGATACTACGGGGATTAAGGGGAATGGTAACACAGGCAAAATCCCAAAACCCAAGGACCAAATCCCAAAAGCATGACCATGAAACGAACAATGGAATCCTTGGGATTTGGATTTTGATATTTGGGATTTTTCTCTGGTGGATCTGAATCCTCAGAACGTGCTACTCCTTGATCCCGTACTTTCTGTATCCCTCCTTCTCGAGTTGCCTGGCGAGCTCCGGCCCGCCGCTCTCCCGGATTTGGCCTGCGACCATCACGTGGACCCTGTCGGGCGTGAGGTGGTCGAGCAGGCGCGCGTAGTGCGTCACGACGAGCGCGGAGAAGCGGGTCTTCGCGCCCGCGGCATCCGTGCGCATCCTGTTCACGCCCTCGGCCACCACTTGGAGCGCGTCGATGTCGAGCCCCGAGTCCGTCTCGTCGAGGAGCGCGAGCTTCGGCTCGAGCACGGCGAGCTGCAGCACTTCCGCCTTCTTCTTCTCCCCTCCCGAGAAGCCCTGGTTGAGGGAACGCTCGGAGAACGCGGGATCCATGCGGAGCTCCGTCATCTTCTCCTCGAGGAGCTTCTTGAACTTGATGGGCGACGCGGTCTTGCGCTCCGGGTCGCGCGCGGCCATCTGCGCGCGGTACGCGGCGAAGAGGAAGCTCCGGAGGCTCACGCCCGAGATCTCCTTCGGGTACTGGAACGCGAGGAAGAGGCCGAGCAGCGCGCGCTTGTCCGGCGTGAGGGCGAGCAGGTCCTGGCCGAGGAAGAGGGCGGACCCGCCGAGCACCTCGTACTTGGGGTGGCCCATGAGCGTCGAGACGAGCGTGGACTTCCCGGAGCCGTTCGGCCCCATGATCGCGTGCACCTCGCCCGCGGGGACATTGAGGCTCACGCCGCGCACGACCTCGGTTCCCTCCACGGCGATGCGGAGATCTTTGATGGAGAGGACGGGGCTGGAGGCAGTCATTTCCTCAAAAGAATACTGGAATACTGGGGACTGGAATACTGGGATTCCTCCGCATTTCCCTCAAAAAAGGACATGTTTTCTGTACACTATTGCCATGGAACTTCAATCAGACGACCCGGTCCTCGTCGACACGACGCGATCTCCTGCCAGCGCCGGAGAAGAGGTGACAGCGGAAGACATCGCTGTGTACGCGGAAGGTCCGACAAATCCCCATTATCTCTCCGTGAAAGAGAAGGTAGAACGTGCCATATCCGGGGATGACGAGATCCGCGAAGCCGTAGAACAAACTCGGGAATTCATCGCGGAATTGCCGGAGTTCCCCGAGGCCACACGGGTCAAAGAAGAGTAAGAAACCTCTGTACAAGGCTTCCCCAAGCCCTTCCCCAGTACTCCAGTATTCCAGTACTCTAGTACTCTCGTCATGCCCAAGGTCACGTATATCCTCAACGGCCAAACGAAGGTCATCGAGACCGAACCGGGAAAATCGATCCTCCAGATCGCGCTCGATCACGATATCCCCGTGGAGCACGCCTGCGGCGGCAACGGCTTTTGCACGACGTGCCTCTGCAAGGTGAAGGAAGGGATGCAGAACCTGAGTCCGCGCAACGACCGCGAGGAGAACATGGGCGTCACCGAAGACCCCGACCGGCTGAGCTGCCAGAGCGTCGTGAACGGGGACGTGACGATCGAAGTGACGGAGTATTAAGTATTCTGTATGAGGTATTACGAAAGCGCCTTTATACATACTACTTCATACCTAATACGTTTTAAACCTGGGCCAAGCTCATCAGCTTCTGCTTCACCTCTTCGTCGTACGGCGTCAGTTTGTTGATGCGGCGGTAGGCGTCCTCGGCCTTGGGCGTGTCGCCGAGCTGCAGGTAGCACTCCGCGAGGAGGTGGAGGAGCTCGGTATCGCGCGCCAGGCGCATCGTGGCCTTCTCGAGGAGCGGGGCGGCCTCCTGGAAGCGCTGCGCGGCGATGCACGCGCGCCCCAGCGCGGCCGAGCGCTCGGGCTCCTGCGGCTCGCGGTTGAGGGCCTCCTGGTACGCCTGGCAGGCCTCGACGTACTTGGCCTGGCGGTAGTACGCGAGACCGAGGTTGCTCCAGAAGGAGACGTCGTCGCGGTGCTGGAGAAGCTCGCGGTACATGGCTTCGGCCTTGTTCTCGCGGCCCGTCGTGAGATACAAGCGGGCAAGCATCGCCTGCACGTCGTACGCCTGGGGATGCACCGTGAGCGCCTGGATGAAGAGGCGCTCGGCCTCCTCGATCTTCTCCTGCGCCAGCGCCTTCTCCGCGAGGCGGATGAGGGATCGCATCTGCTGGAGCTCGATCGCCGACGTGCGGGGGCTCTTCATGGGCTTATGGACCGGCGTCTCGTCGATGAGCACGGCCCCGCGCTGCTCGGCGAACTGGAACCGCTGCTTCACGCTCCGCACGAAACGACGCACCGCGCGGTTCCGCAGGAGGGCCCTGGCTCCGAAGAGCAGGAAAATCCCGAGGACCGATAGGGTGAGAACGACGACGTAGAGCATGATTTGCAGACAGAAACGCTACCAGTCCGCCAAAACGCCCGCAAGGGAAACCCTGTCCCCGGACGGCACGAAAACCTCCGGATTTTCCCTTCGTGGAGCCGATGTTCCTTGACCTTGCCTACGTGCCACGAATAGGCGCGATTACGCGGAAAGCTCGAGGGCGAAACGCTGCGCCAGGAGTTGGCCGGAGGTATTGGTCTGCCACCCGTCGATGAGGCGCGAGAGCGGCGCCAATGCCGACGATTCGGCCGGCAGGAGTTCCCTGAGCGCGAGCGAGAGATGCAGGAGGAGCCGCTCCGCCTCGGCGTCGCGCTTGCTCAGCGGGGCCAGCAGGCGCAGGCGTTCCGACAGGGACGCGCTCGCCCAGAAGGAGCGCGCGGCGGCGAACGCCGCCTGCTCGACGCGCAAGCTGTCCGGATCGTGCCGCAGCCGCTGCACCACGCCCGGCGCGCCCTGCGAAAGCCGGAGCAGGAAGGCGGCCTCCTCGTCCTCGAGGCCCTTCACGAGCGGCGCGAGGGATTTTTGGGACAGGCGCGCGAACGTCACCACGCGCGAACGGGAGACGAGCGTCGGGAGCAACGCGTTTTGGACCTGCGTCGTCAGGATGAACACGACGCCCGGCGGCGGCTCCTCGAGGATTTTGAGCAGCGCGTTCACCGCCTCGTCCTGCATGCGCTCCACCGAGCGGATGATGCAGCAGCGGTACGTCCCGAGCCCCGTCTCGATGAGGCGGTCTTGGATCGCGCGCACGTCGTCGATGCCGATGGTATCGGTCTTCGCCTTCGCCTTGCGCCGGTGCTCCTGCGAGACGTTCGTGCTCTTGGCGAGCAGATCGGGATCCTCGGAGACGTCCTCCATCCAGAGCTGATCGAGCACGAGAAGGTCGGGATGCAGCAGGCGCGCGACCCGGTCGGCGACGGCAAGAGGGTCCTCCCCGCTTCCGCGCGAAAGGAGCTCCGCGGCGAACCACTTGGCCGCCGTCCTCTTTCCCACGTGCGCGGGTCCGGCGAAGAGATAGGCATGCGCGACGTTCCCCGTGTCCAGATCGCGCAAAAGCGCTTCGTGCGGCTGCTCGTGGCCGATGAGGGGGAAGGGGGTGGGCATGATCGAGTGATGCGTTCCAACGTTTACGCTAGCACGAGGGAAGGTGAAAGGCGTGAAAAAGGTGGAAGAGGTGTCCCCGGATTCCCGTGAGGTACCTTTTTCACCTTTTACACCTTCGTTTACACCTGAGCACCGTGGCACTTCTTGTACTTCTTCCCGCTGCCGCACGGACACGGGTCGTTACGACCCACCTTCTCCTCCGCCTTGGCGGGACCGGCGGGAACGCGCTGGCGTTGCACCGCGATCGGCGGGGGCGGCACGGCACCGATGCCATCCGCGAGGACGTTCACGGCGTCCTGCGCGCCGTCGGGAATCACGGGCGTCGCGCTCGGGCCCGAGAGCTGGCCTTCGATCTGATCGGCGTTCGTCTGGAGCGCAGCCTCCTCCTCGTCGCTCTCCATCAGGACCGTGGGCGCGAGGAACTGCGCGAAGTCGGCCTGGAGGAGCGTACGGATGATCGTGGAGTCGATGCGCTGCAGGAGAGCCTGGAAGCGGCGGAATCCCTGGTCCTGGTACTCGATCACGGGATCGCGCTGCGCGTAGCCGGAGAACGCGACCTGTTCGCGGAGATGCGACATGTCGTCGATGTGGTCCATCCAGTGCGCGTCGATGGAACGCAGCGTGATGACGGATTCGCCGCGCGCGACGGACTGCGCGTCCGCGGCGGCGCACTTGGCGTCGTACGCGTCGCGCACCACCTTCGACGCCGCGTCGATGAGGGCCTCGGCGGTCGGATAGCTGCGGATCTTCTCCTCCGTGAACTCGCGCGCGAACGCCTCGCCGAGGCCGCCCAGGTTCTCCGCGATGTCCTTCACGCCCCACGTGTCGGGATCCTCGCCCTGCGCGTGCGCGCGGACGATGCCCGCGACCTCGCGGTCGATGGCGGAGAGCACGTCCTCATGGAGGGGCCAACGGAATCGTGAGTCGTGAGTCTCGAGACTCGTAACGGAAGACTCAGGATTTTCTTCCGCTTCCGCAATTCTCTGGAGGATCTTCTGCCTCCTCTTGTAGATGATGTCGCGGTGCTTGTTCATCACGTCGTCGTACTGAAGCACATGGCGGCGGATGTCGAAGTTGCGGCCCTCGACCCGCTTCTGCGCGCTCTCGATGGAGCGGCTGACCATGCGGTTCTCAAGCGGCACGTCCTCGGGAATGTTCCAGCGCTCCATCATCCCCTTCAGGCGGTCGCCGCCGAAGAGACGCATGATGTCGTCCTCCATCGAGACGAAGAACTGGCTTTCGCCCGGATCGCCCTGGCGTCCGGCGCGCCCGCGGAGCTGGTTGTCGATGCGGCGGGACTCGTGGCGCTCGGTGCCGAGGATGACGAGACCCCCGAGCTCCTGCACGCCCTCGCCGAGCTTGATGTCGGTGCCGCGTCCGGCCATGTTGGTGGCGATGGTGATCTGGCCCTTCTGGCCGGCGTTCGCGACGATCTCGGCTTCCTTCTCGTGCTGCTTGGCGTTGAGCACCTGGTGCGGGACGCGGAGCTCGTCGAGGAGGATGCTCATCACCTCCGATTTCTCGATGCTCGTGGTGCCGATGAGCACGGGCTGGCCCTTGGCATAACGCTCCTGCGCGATCTTGGCGATCGCCTTGAACTTCGCGGAGACGTTGCGATAGATGGCGTCCGGCCTGTCGGAACGCACCATCGGGCGATGCGTCGGGATCACGATCGTGCGGAGCCGGTAGATGGATTCGAACTCCTCTTCTTCCGTCTTCGCCGTACCGGTCATGCCGGCGAGCTTCGTGAAGAGGCGGAAGTAGTTCTGGAACGTGATCGTGGCGAGCGTGCGGCTCTCGCGCTGCACGGGCACCGCCTCCTTCGCCTCGAGCGCCTGGTGGAGGCCGTGGCTGTAGCGGCGGCCGGGCATGAGGCGCCCCGTGAACTCGTCGACGATGATGACCTCGCCGTCCTTCACGACGTAATCCACGTCGCGCTTGAAGATGGCGTGCGCCTTGAGGGCCTGCTCGATGTGGTGCACCTCGCCGAATCCCTTCTCCGTGTAGATGTTGTCGATGCCGAGCATCTGCTCCATCTTCTTCACGCCTTCCTCCGTGAGGACGGCCGTGCGCTGCTTCTCGTCACGCGTGTAGTGCGCGGGTTCCTCCAGGTTGCGGACGAGCTGCGCGTACTGGACGTACTTGTCCGTGCTCTCCTCGGCGGGCGCCGAGATGATGAGCGGCGTGCGGGCTTCGTCGATGAGGATCGAGTCGACTTCGTCGACGATGGCGTAATGGAGACCGCGCTGCACCTGGCGACGGGCGGAGGTCGCCATGTTGTCGCGCAGGTAGTCGAACCCGAACTCGCTGTTCGTTCCGTACGTGACGTCGCAGGCGTACGCCTCGCGACGCTGGTTCGTGGACAGGCCGTGGAGGATCGTGCCGACGGTGAGGCCGAGACTCGTGTAGAAGAGCCCCATCCAGGTCGCGTCGCGCTTGGCGAGGTAATCGTTGACGGTGACGACGTGCACGCCCTTGCCGAGCAGCGCGTTGAGGTACACCGGCAGCGTGCACACGAGCGTCTTTCCCTCACCCGTCCTCATCTCGGCGATACTTCCGCGGTGGAGCGCGGCGCCGCCGAGTATCTGCACGTCGAACGGCACCATGTTCCACGTGAGGGTCTGCTTGCCGATCTGCATCGTTTGGCCCTGAAGCAGCTCGCACGCGCGCACGCCGACGGCGAACGCCTCGGGAAGGAACTCGTTGAGGACTTTCTGCTGGTCTTCGCCGGCGTCGACGCGCGTTTTGATGCGATCCTTCAATTCCCGCGTCTTGCCCGGAAGCGCCTCGAGCGTGAGGGCCTGGATCGCGGCATCCTTCTGCGCCTCGCGGACCTGGGCCACGACGGGCCACAGGCGCTTGAGCTGCTTCTTGTTGGGATCCCCGAGGATCTTATTGAGGGTGTCGAAGACGGTGGACATGCGAAAAAGGAGGAGATGCCAGGATACGCTTCGGAAGCGAAGTCTACCAGACGCTAGTCCCGATTCGGGCGCAATTCATCGAGCGTCGGATTGTAGACGCCGCCGTACGAGAAGGCCGACAGACGTTCCTGCCACCACGTGACTTTCTGCGCCGTTTCGAGGCGTTCCTGCGCCAAGAGAATGGCAGCCTCGAGCGGAGCGACGAGAGCCTCCGCGTCCGGTGCGTCGCCGAGCAGCGCCCTGAGCGACGCGATTTTGCGGGCGATGACAAGCGCGAGCACGGTCGCTGACTGCAGCGGGGAATCCTTCCCGGCGGCCGCCTCGCTCACGAGCAGGTAGTGGCGGCGATCGTCTTCCGGATTCCACTTTCCCCCGACGGGCTCCGCGACGAAATGCGCGTCGAGCTTCCGCAGATCGAGCTGGATGTCTCCCATCGAATCATCCACGACGCGTTGCTCATCGGGAGTGCGGATTTCCGGGCTGGTCTCGGCGGTATCGGACCCGGAAGCGAGGATGTGTTCCTCGGAAAGCGGCTTTAGAAGCATGGTGCAGTATTGATCGCGATGCGAAAGGACGCAAAGGAATCACCACCCCCGCCCGTACCACGGCTCCAGCAGGCGGGAATCGTAGGATCGATCCTTCAAAAACCCGGGCAACGCCTCCTCGAGCGAACGGAGATCCGCGGCAGCGAGACCCGCTGTATCCACGACTGCACGGTGCTCGGGGATAAGCTCCCCTGCCCAAGACGCATGACCTTTCAGAAGAACGGGCAATTCTTCGAGCGTGACGAGACGCGGCTCCTCAGATGACACGAGGTCGCGGAAGAAGAGCGCTGTCTTCTTGGTGGAGTGAAGCCACAGGAGGTTTTGAGGTTCTGAGCATCGCTCCCGATACAGATCGCTTAAATGGAAACCCGCGGCCGGGATCCCGAGCGCGTACGCGAGCGCGTTGCACGCCGCGACGCCGACCCTGAGGCTCGTGAATCCGCCGGGGCCGACCGCGCAGGCCAACCGCGTGAGGTCCTTCATGGCCCATCCCGCTTCTCGAAGCGTCCGATCGAGCAAGGCGGGCAACTCGGCATCGGAGATCCGGTGATCGACGCACAGGCGCGCGACCGCGCGGTCGTCCGTGACGCATGCGACGCAGCCGTCGTGGGAGGCCAGATCGAGGAAGAGGATCTTCTGCACGCGCGGAGCATACAGGGGAAAGGATTCTTGACGACGACGGAATCTCCGGAAGAATGGGGATATGGCCTTCCTCACGCTCTCCAGTCTGAATCACGACCGTGTCTCGCAGAATTCCGCTGCAGACATCCTCAAGAAGCACGGCCTCGCCGCCCCTAAGGAAAACGGAAAGATGACGATCGACCTCGGATCCCTCGAGGAAAGAAAGATCTTCGCGTTGATGGAAGATCTCCGCTCACGGACCAACTACATGCTGCAGCAACTCACGGAAGAGGATCCCAATGCCGCAGAACCGACGGATGAGCTGACAGGAAAATAATCAGCATGACGATCTACCGATGCTGATGAACCGAGCTCTTTTTTGTATACCGAATAGATAATGGAGCGACATGAGGAATTCAGGCGAAAAACAATCGGATGATTGACGCGTATCGGTCGCTTTCCACAGCGGAAAACGCTTTGGATATTCCGAAAAGACTTGCCCGGCGTGCGTGTGATCCCGAAAATCCCGCGCCCCCTTCGCATGAGCCACCGCTCACTGCTGGACGCCGGCGAGACCCTGCTCCGCGACGTGGCGGACGGCGACGTGCGCATCGCGCGTCCGGATTGGAAAAACCCCTTCTCCCCCGAAGGGGCCGGGCTCGAATTCGTCTCGAAGCTGCCGTTTTCGGAACTGATCGGGAAGTATCGCGATCTCCTCATAGCCCTGACGCACTACGCGCAGTACTTGCGCGTGTATGCTCCGAAGGGCGCCGAGCCCGATACGAACGCGGTCCGGCTGGACGAAAAACGCAATTGCACCGACGCCATCTGGCATACCGACGAAGTGCATCGGGATAACGGAAGCGTCACCGTGGTGCTTGGCGAAAGCCCCGTCGCGACGGGCATCGCGCAGAAATCCGCCATCGCCGCCGCATGGCTCCGACGAGTGCCGCCGTTCCTGTCGTCCTTCGGCTGGGTGGAAGATCTCCGCCGGGAAGCGCGGGGTTACTCCGCCATGTTCACCGAGAACGCGGGCATGCAGCGCCTCTTCGAAGCCTATGAGGACGAAGCGGCGAACGAAGCGACGCTCTCCGAGTTCTGGGAACGCGTGCGCGACGTGAATCTTTCGGCGAACGCCGAGTGGATCGGCATGACGCCGGGCGAACTCGGCGGCATGGAGCAGGGCATCGTCGTCAGCAAAGGCGTGTACCACAACCGCGCGCTCGTCGCGGACTCCCTGGAGCTCGCGGGTCGCCGCAAGCGCCGCATCGAACTCCAGCCCGAGCCGGTCTTCCGCGGCGAAATCGATCTGCGGATGGGCGACGTGGCCGCCGGCGCGGATGCGGAAATCGACATAGACTGGCTGCGCCGACGGTCCTGAAACGGGTACCATCGTCCCGTGCAACTCTCCGTCGTGATCCCCACCCACCGGCGGGCGAAGCTCCTCGAGCGGGCGCTCGACCACTTGCAGGTGCAGACGGTCCGCGACGCGCTCGAGGTGATCGTCGTGTCCGACGGGCATGACGAGGAGACCGCCGCGCTCTTCGCCCGGCGGAGCTGGGAGTTCCGCCCCCGGTTCCTGGAGATCCCAAAGAGCCACCAGGGCGTCGCCCGCAACAGAGGAGTGGAGGTGGCGCGCGGCAAATGCGTGCTCTTCTCCCAAGACGACGTCTTCCTCAACCCCGACGCGTGCGAGCGGCACCTGGCCTGCTGCGAGAAGACGGCGGTGCTCGGCCACACCGCGTGGGACCCGGCATTGATCCTCACTCCCGTGATGCGCTGGCTGGACGCGTCCGGCTGGCAGTTCGGGTACGACAAGATCGCCGCGTACGCGGGGAAGGAACTGCCGGGGGAGATCCAGCACCGCTTCACGTACACGAGCCACGTGAGCCTGCCGACCGCGATCGCGAAGGCGGTCCCGTTCCGCGAGGACGTCTCGCTCTACGGATGGGAGGACATCGAGTGGGGGCTGCGCCTGAAGGACAAGGGCGTCGCGCTCGTCTACGAACCGCGTGCGAGAGCGGTCCATCACCATCCGATGACGCTGCAGCAGTCGCTCAAGAGGATGGAGACGCTCGGGCGCTCGGCCGTGCGCATCGAGGAGATCGAGCCGAGACTGAACGTCGTGCCCAAGGGCTGGAAACGTTTGGCATACGAACTATCAAGCCGCCTGCCGACGATGGCGGGAAAGCACCGCGCGGCGTTCCTCCGCGGCATCACCGCGGCTTCCGTACCTCAGAACCTCTAAACCTCAGAACCTCGCCTCATCAAGCCCCCCCCAAGCTCTCTCCTCTTTCCTCCTGCATCTCTCCTTTCTCAACACCCAGGCCCGCTCCGACTACCGAACAGGAACCCGCATCAAATTCGTCATGGCCGCCCCGTCCCGCGATCCGGCTCCCGAGGACGTCCTGGCCGTCGTGTTCCCGGGGGACGAGTGGCATGCCGCGACCATGAAGACCCTTCTCGCCGGGCACCCGGGTTTGGTTCCCGTCGGCGGCGGGAAGATCGAGGGCGCGGAAATCTGGTGGGAATCGAACTCCTGCGAGGATGAGTTCGGCTACGACCGACCGGGGAGTGTCGTTTCTCAAGAGGAATTATTGCAATCGCTTCTACGGCAACTGAGAAGTTTTGAGTCGTGAGTCTCGAGAAGGTTGCGTCCCGTCGCTCACGACTCATGACTCATGACTCCCTGTCCACTCGCAATGGAAAGGGATCTTCGTACAATGACTCCCATGAAGAAAGCCCTCAAGACGTTCGGAAACGAGATCGCTGTGAGCGCCGGCGACCCCGCCAAGCTCGCGAAGTTCGGGAAGAAGCGGCTGTCGAGCTCGCTCCGGTACCTCTTCTGGTTCCTGTTCTGCCTCTCCCTCGCGACGACGCTCTGGGTGTGCCTGTCGCTCTCGCTGCTGATCCCGCGCATCACGCCGTTCGTGGATTCCGCCACGTCGGAACTCCGCTCGCTCTATCCGGCGAACCTCGTCGTGAAGGTGCAGGGCGGCCGCCTCTCCACCAACGGGCGCGAGCCGGTGCAGATCGACCTGCCGCCGAAGCTCAAGAAAGCCTTCGCCGACAATCCCGGGAAGAACAAGAAGTTCGCGGGCGTGGAGCACCTCGTGGTGATCGATACCAAGGCCGAAACCGAGCGTTTCTACGATTACCACACGCTCATGCTCCTCACCGATCGCTCGATGGTGGTCGCGGACGACTACAAGGGGGGCGTGCGCGTCATCCCGTACGAGGCAGGTCGCAACATCATGGTCACGCGCCAGTCGTACGTGCAGATCGTGGACGCGGCGGCGCCGTTCGTCCGCTCGCTTCCCGCCCTCGCCTCGAGCGCGGTGATCTTCCTCGGGTTCGTGCTGCCGTTCGTCATCGCCGGCACGACGTGGCTGTGGTACCTGGTCTATCTGCTCGTCGCGACGCTCGCGGCGCTCCTGCTCGCGAAGATGATGGGCCGGAAGCACACGTACGGCGAGCTGTACCGCCTCGGGGCCTACGCCATCACGCTCCCCCTCCTCTACAACGCAGTCACCCTCTGGATCCCGTTCCTGCGCTATCCGTTCGTCTTCACGCTCATCTTCCTCGTGTGGATGGGTCTCGTGTTCGGCTCGGAGAAGGTAAGGAAGAGGAAGGAGGCGTAACGAGGGATTGGAGTACTGGAATACTGGGAATTTCGTGAAATGCCTCCCAGAAGCCATCCTACCACTTCCATTCTCTGACTTTTTTCCTTGGCTTTTGCCAAAGGACTACGTATAATCAGTGCGTTCATCGATTTGATCATTTTCACTATTCCGATACATCGGAATGGTGGCTTTCTCTGATCTTCTCGTCCCAGTATTCCATTCCCTAGTACTCCAGTACTCCCCCTCCCATGCGCGCATCATTCCTCGCCGCCATCAACCAGATCTGCTCGGAGAAGAACGTCTCCGCCGAGCAGGTGATCGAGGCCGTCAAACAGGCCATCGCCACCGCCTACCGCAAGGATTACGGCAACAAGGAGCAGGAGATCCGCGTGGAACTCGAGGAGGGCCGCGACCTGCCGACGATCCTCCTCGTGAAGGAAGTCGTGGAAGAGGTCGAGAACGAGAACTTCGAAATCAGCGTCAAGGACGCCCGCAAGGTGAAGTCCGACGCCGACGTTGGCGACGAGATCGCCATCGACGTGACGCCGGTCGAGTACGGCCGCATCGCCACGCAGGCCGCCAAGCAGGTGATCCTCCAAAAGCTCCAGGAGGCCGAGAAGCAGAGTCTCTACGAGAAGTTCAAGGACCGCGAGGAGGAACTCCTCACCGCGACCGTCACGAAGGTGGACCCCAACTGGGTCACGCTCGAGATCGACGGCATGACGGTCAGTCTCCCCTGGCGCGAGCAGATCTCCGGCGAGCACTACTACACGGGCAAGCGCATCCGCGTATACCTCGACAAGGTCGAGCTCACGGGAAAGGGCCCGCAGCTGCGCATCTCGCGCACGCACCCGAACCTCGTGAGGAAACTCCTCGAACTCGAGATCCCGGAGGTGCGCAACGGCGACGTCGAGATCAAGGGCATCGCCCGCGACGCCGGCTTCCGCAGCAAGGTGGCCGTGAAGAGCAACGATCCCCGCATCGACCCGATCGGCGCGTGCGTCGGCCAGAAGGGCGTGCGCATCCAGGCCGTGATGGAGGAGATCAACGGCGAGCGCGTCGACATGATCGAGTGGTCGGACGATCCGATCAAACTGATCTCCCTCGCGCTGCAGCCGGCGCAGATCTCCGCCGTGATCATCGTCAACGACAACGAGCACTTCGACGATGCCGGTCGCCGGATCAAGAAGCGCGCCGCCGTGTTCGTCGAGGAAGCGCAGCGTCCGATGGCCATCGGCAAGAAGGGCCAGAACATCCGCCTCGCCACCGATCTCACGGGCTTCGAGCTCGACATGTACAACTACGAGGAGCTCCCCGCCTTCAAGGCGAAGCTCGCGGAACTCCGCGGCGAACCCGTCCCGACGGGGACCGAGGGGGCCGAGACCGGCACGGTGGAGGAGGGCGCGGCCGCCGAGACGGCGGAGCAGGCGGAGGAACCGAAGAAAGAGCCCGAGGCTCCCGCCGAGGAAAAGGCCGCGGCCTGACGATCGTATCGAGTATTCGGTATCAGGTATGAAGGAATCCCCCTGCATACGTGATACTTGATACGTACTATTCACGATTCCCGCTATTCTCTCCCTGTGCCCCACAAGGACCTGCCCCTGCCCCCCTTCCCCCTCGTCGTCCTCGACACCGAGACGACGGGCTTCGTGCCGCGGGTGCACCGGGTGATCGAGTTCGCGTCCTCGATCGTGCGGGACGGCAAGGTGGAGAAGGAGTACGAGCAACTGATCGCCGCGGAGGAGATCCCGCCCGTCGTGCAGGTGATCACGCGCATCCGCCCCGAGCACCTGGCGGGAAAGCCGACGTTCGACGAGAAGCGCGAGGAGATCCTGGCGCATATCCCCGAGGACGCCGTGGTCGTGGGCCAGAACGTGAACTTCGACATCGGCATGCTCAAGGGCGAGGGCATCGACCTTTCCGGCCGCCCGATGCTGGATACTTCCATGCTCGCCTCGCTCGTCTATCCGGAGCTCGAGAGCTACTCCCTCGGGTACCTGAGCAGGGTGCTCACGCTCGACCATTCCCCGCAGCACCGCGCGCTCGGCGACGTCCGCGCGACGCTCGAGCTGCTCAGCCGTTGCTGGGAACGCCTCTGCGAGCTCCCGGCCGCCGCTCGCGAAGACGCGCTGCGCGTCGCCGCTAAGGCTCCGCCGGGCCTCCGTATGTTCCTCGGCGCGCTGCCGAAGGCGAAGGCGACGAAGGCACCTTCCTGGTTCGCGCACGTGGCGGCCGTCCACGCGCTTCCCTCGGAGGACGTGGCCACGATCGAACCGCCGCCCGCCGAGGTGCAGTTGAGCGAGGAATCCCTGGATCCCGCGGAACTGCAGCACGTGATCCGCGGAGCCCTGCGCGGCAAGGGACCGCGGACGTGGATCGCCCTGAAGAACCTGCGCGTCACGCTCGAGCGCCTGCCGGCGGAGCTGCTGCAAAGCGGCGTCCGCGTGCTCTATCCCCCGCACCTGCTCCTCGATGCCGCCGCCAAGGAAGCGCTCGTCGCGCAGGAGGCGCTCACGAACGACGAGGCGACCCTCGCGCTCAAGCTGCTCTGGTTCCCCACCGAGAAGCGCACGGCCCTTCCGCTCCACGGCGGGGAGGAGGCGGTATGGAACGGCAAGCTCGCCGCGACGACGGCATCCCCCGCCTACGCCGCGCAATTCCAAGACCTGCCGCGCGTCGTCCTACTCGAGCACCGCGATCTGCTCCAGCTCCTGGACGAACCGGATCAGCCGGGGCACGAGGAGCTGCTGCGGCAACCCTCGCACGTGATCGTGGACGACGCTTCGATGCTCGAGGACACGGCCACCAAGGCGTACGGATGGTACGTGTCGGTGGAGACGCTCCGCGCCGCCGCCCAGGGCGAGGCGCTCCTCACGAAGTTCCTGGATACCTTCCAGCTCTGGATCGAGCGCACGCGGCAGTTCCAGGACCTGCGCTACCTCGCCCCGAACGATCTCGCCTCCCCCGAAGCCAAGGGCCTGCGCACGCTGCTTCAGGAGGTGCTTGAGGGACGGGAATGGTCCGCGCACGTCCGCCGCACGCTCGGCCAGCTCCAGAAGATCCTGGAACCGGCGAACCTCGCGCACCGGATCGCCTACATCGAACAGAACCGCCAGGGAAACCAGTACGTGCAGTCCGTCCCGGAACGCATCGGGCTCCTCCTCAAGGAGAAGCTCTTCTCGCGCGTGCCCACGACGCTGCTCATCCCCTCCGGCGCGGCGGGAATGCTGCCGGAGATCCTGCCCGCGGGTCACGAGGCGCCCGTCTGCGACAAACGCGGCGAGCGCTGCGCGGTGACGGTCTCCGCGTCCTTCGACATCGGCCTCCAGGACCTCCTCGAGAACCCCCCGACGGGCAAGACGATTTTGCTGCTCGGCAGCCGCAGCCAGATCGACGACGCGTTCGTGAAGCACACCGAGCGGCTCGAGGAGAAAGGCGTGGCGCTCATCTGCCAGGGGTCGAGCGGCGGACAGGGGCGCATGCAATCCGAGTTCCTCTCGGCCCCGGGGTCCGCGCTCTGGCTGCTCACGCCGTGGATGTTCGAAGGGGTGGACCTGCCGCCCGGCACCGTGAACCTGCTCGTCCTCGCGTCGCTGCCGTTCGATCATCCGAGCCACGCGGTCCTCAGCCGCCGCGCGCAGAGCTACCGCGACCCCTTTAACGAGTACTCGCTCCCGCGCCTGCTCCACCGCCTGTTCCGCCTGCTGCGCACCTTCTGCCGCTTCCGCGCGGAAAACGGCTCGGTACTCCTCATCGACGACCGCCTCCAGACCAAGAGCTACGGACGCAAGATCCTCTCCTACCTCGAGGCCTTCGCGACGGACGAGGCGCCGGCTCCCGCGGCGGAATCGAACACCCTGGTAAAGATCGTGGCGCCGAAGGCGGAAAAGCCGAAGAAGCCGAAGACCGCCAAAGCCAAGAAGGCCAAAGGCGACGAATCGCAGATGGCGATGTTTTGACCTCCGCCCCTAACCCCTCCTCCAAGGGAGGAGGGGAACTAGATTTCAGCATGTGCTCTCCCCTTCCTCCTCCGGAGGAAGGGGCTGGGGGATGGAGGCTTAATCCGCCCCCTGCCCCTTCACAATCACGAACACCGTCCTCCACAGAATCCACAGATCCAGGAGCAGGCTCCACTCCTCGACGTAGCGGAGGTCGAGACGCACCTCGTCGTCGAACGTGAGGTCTGAGCGGCCCGACACCTGCGCGAGGCCGGTCATGCCGGGCTTCACCGCGAAGACGCGGCGCTGCTCGGGCGAGTAGCGTTCCACTTCCTCGGGAAGGTGCGGACGCGGGCCCACGAGGGACATGCGGCCGAAGAGCACGGAGAAGAGCTGCGGGAACTCGTCGAGCGTGAAGCGTCGGAGGATCCTGCCCACTCGCGTGATGCGCGGATCGTTCTTGATCTTGAAGAGCGGGCCGTCCTTGCGGTGGTTGAGGGCCAAGAGCTCGCCTTTGCGCCTGTCCGCGTCCTTCACCATGGAACGGAACTTGATGACCTTGATGAGGCGCCTGCCCTGGTCGCCGATGCGTGTGGAGACGTAGAAGACGGGGAAGCCGGAATCGACCACGATCGCGATCGCGATGAGCAGCAAAAGCGGCGAGAGGATCACGATGAGCAGCGCGCTCAGTACGATATCGAAGAGGCGCTTGGCCACCCTCCCCCACCCGTCGAGCGGAGTGGGCTGGAAGCGCACGAGCGGCAGGAGGCCGAGTCGCTCCACGCGGAGCTGGTGCGGCACGTCGGCGAGCACCGGCGGCAGGAACGCGTACCCGATGTGATGACTGCGGCAGTAATCGATCAGCGCGAGCGTCTCGCGGCTGCCCGGGTTCGGGTCCGTCTGGAGGACGAGATCCACGGAATGCTGGTGCCCGAGGCGCTTGAGGCCCTCGAGGTCCGCGAGATGGCCCAGGTACCAATAATTGATGTCGCGAGCGAGAGTGTCGCGCGCGGCGGCCGCGAGCGGCACCGTGCCGATGGAGACGGCCTCGCGGCGCCCCACGCCGGCGCGGAGCAGCGAGCGCTGCACGAGGGTGAGCGCGGCGCGGACGAGGGTGATGAGAACGACGTTGAGGACCACGCCGTAGAGCAGCAACGCGCGCGACGGGAAGAACTCGCGCAGTACGAGCGCGTACCAACCGATGACGAACGTGAGCCACAAGGCATTGAGCACGCACACCCACCAGACTTCCCCCCAAGCGCTCACCGTGGACCGCAGCGTGTAGAGCCCGAGCGACGCCGCCAGCAGCACGATCACGACCACGCTCGGCAGCACGAAGGACAGAAGGTACGCGTGCAGGTCGGGCAGGTTGGCGGATTCGCTGAGGAGCGCGAGCGGGAACAGGTCCACGCCGGCCATGCGCAGGCGGTAGCTGATGACGAGCGACAACGTCACCGCGAGCGCGTCCAAAGGGACGCGCAGGACGCCGAAGAGGACCTCGATGCGCTTCATGGGGAGAGTGTACTACGAAGGATCGGGATCATTGCCATGTTGAGCGGCAAACTCGAACGCTTCATTATTTCCCACGAAGCACGATCTCATACGAGAAGATGCCTTCTCCTTCGGCGTGACTTCGCACGGTATAAATGCTTCTGTTCGTAGAGAGGGTTTTTTCGAGGTTGCTTGCCACGGCGTAGAGCGCTTTTTCGGTGATGCCCATCTCGTCGGCGATCGGCGCTCCGGGAACTCTTGCCGATAGCTGGCGACTCAGGATCAGCAGGAGCGTTCTCGTTTTTGTCTCGTGATTCCTGAAGATATACGGGCATTCCTTCTTCAGTGCGTCCAACACCTCCTGGGACGGAGGAGGCTTCGGCGCGCGCAGACCGATCGCGTGCCGGGCGATGACTTCCGCGAAATCGCGGACCAGCGCGTCGACTGCCCCTGTGCCCTTCTCGATCACCCGATCGATCGCGGCATGGAAATCCCCGGTAGCGGCATCCACGGCTTCCGTCGCCGGTCCATTGCCTTCGACCTTGAACCGAATTGTCGCGAGACTGGTCGCGATACCATCAAGTTTTTGCCGTTTTTCGGGTTCCAAAGCCATATAATGCAAAAAACGACCGAGTATTGTGATGCCCTGGACTATTGTCAATCATAATGGTGTGGCGATTTTTTGATAATGGAACTGAGTCCTTTGACTCCGCTTCAGCTTCGCTCATGGTAACTGCGCAAACGGAAGAATGGCTCGAGTCCGCCGAAGCGGACGAGAGCCATGAGCGAGGCGCCGCAGCGCCGAGTCGAATGGAGCCGCCTCGGGGAATCGAACCCCGGACCTACTCATTACAAGTGAGTTGCTCTACCTCTGAGCTAAGGCGGCATTGATGTAAAAAGGACGGCTCTACCGTTGCTTGTCGGCCGTAGCTCCCGCAGGAGCGAAGGCTGAAGCTAAAGCGGCACATTGCGGACAAGCTATAAGCTAAAAGCCCTAAGCTCAAATCCCTTTGGAATAGTTGAGAAAAACCTCAATCTGAGGCATAATAATGACTCCCGCTCTTTCGATGATCGCGGCGCGCTTCGAGCGCGTCGAGGAACGTCCGGGCACGACTGGAACGCCTAGTGGGTAACGCCCACCCATGCGCCCCATATCCGGCAAATGCGCATGAGGACCAGTGCCACAGAGACGAGCCCCGCAAGGGGCATGTGAAACGCCTCCGGCTTGAACGGAGGACCGACCGCTTCGGCGGTCAGTCGGTAAACTCTAGGTCGTGCAAGGAGGATTTGGGTGTCGGGGATCTCCGATGGTTCCGTCGGACCCTTCACCCCTCCGCTCGAGATCGCGGGCAACCGCGCTCCCAGAGAGATGATCATCCGCTACGTAGCAATACGTAGACGACAGAACCCGGCGTATGAGAGAGCGGGATCAAGCAGAGACCTTCGGGTCTCTTTTTGATGGCTCCAAGCTCTTTCCTCTCTCCTCTTTCCTTCTCCTCCACTTCTTCTTCAAAAGACCGACGCTGTGAAAGAACCATCGGCAAGAGGACTCACTTTGTTGTCGGCAACGATGGCAGCGCCACGCGGAACGTGGATCCTTCGTTGGGACGGCTTTCGAAATCGAAGTTCGCGCCGAGCGTCTGGGCGACCGAGCGGGAGATATAAAGGCCGAGGCCGTTGCCGTCGGTATCGACGGCGCGGGCGTTCTTGCCGCGGAAGAACTTCTGGAACACCCGGCCCTGATCCTCCGGGAGGATGCCGATGCCCGTGTCGCTCACGGAAAGCACCGTCCTTCCCCCTTCGTTTCGCAACCCGATCGTGACGTGCGATCCTTTCGGCGAATACTTCAGGGCGTTACTAAGCAGGTTCTGCAGGATGATCTGCAGGAGAACGGCGTCGGTCAGGGCGCTGAGCGGGCCCGAGGGCGCATCAGCGACGAGCGTGAGCCCCTTCTCGCTGGCCATCCCCTCCCATTCGGTGCACGTCTGGCGGACGAAGGAGGTCAGGTCCACTTCCCGGGGCTCGGGCACGAGCACGCCGCTCTCGATGCGGGCGACGTGGAGGAGCGCCTCGATCAGGTTGGCCATGCGTACGGAAGAGGAGAAGATCTCCTTCGCGTATCCCTTCTGCTCCTCGCTGAGGCGATCCTGGTCGGCGGAAGTCAGCATTTCCGCGTACCAACGGATGGAGGAGAGCGGGGTGCGCAGCTGGTGCGAGGCCAGCGAGATGAACTCCGACTTCATGTAGTCGATCTGGCGCTCTTCCGTCATGTCCTGGAAGACGATGACGCAGCCGAATTGGCGCCCGTCGGTGAGCAGCGGTGCCGCGATGAGGCTGATGGGCAAAAACGTCTGATCATGGCGCACGAGGCGCAGGTGGTCGGCCGGACGCGAGTGGAAGCGCGCGCCCGACATCGCCTGCAAGACGGGATGCTTCTCCTCCTCGCGCTTCGTGACGAGCAGGAGCGACTGTTCCGCGGACGAACGGAGCAGGTCGGCGCGCGTATGCAGGAGAAGGCGTTCGGCGGCCGGGTTCACCTCGGTGATCACGCCCTTGTCGTCCGTGACAAGCACGCCGTACTCGATCGTGTCGAGAATGGCGGAATCGAGGGCGGACTCGCGCTGCAGCCCTTCCGCGGTCACCTCCATGCGATGCTCGAGACTGCGGTACGCGACGCGCAGGCGATCGGTGAGACCCGCCACGATATGATCGAGGGATTCGATCTCGTCGCCGCTATGGACGGTCTGCGGAAAAGCCCACCGATCCGTGCGGATGCCGAGCGCCTTTGCGGAGAGCTCGCGAATGCCGCCCGTGATCTGACGGGAAATAAGCGCGCTCAGAAGGAGGCCAAAGGCCACGAGCAGGGCCGTGACGGCGAGGATCGTGAAACCCACGCTGCGCGGATCGACGAAGAGGACGTCTGGATCGAGTTGCACCGCCTCGAGAAACTGCGTCGAGACGAAGAACGAAATGCCGCCGAGGAGAAGCACCGAGAACGTGGCCGTAAGCATCGTCATGCGGAACACGCGCGCGCGGATGGACGTGCGCGGGCGGAAGTCCGTCAGGAGGAACGGATCGGCGCGGTGGACGGCGTCGGACCGGGGCATGATGTGGGTTTTGCTCTATTGTATCAGAATTCTTAAAAAATGGCTATCTCTTGCGGAGAAGACTACCTCCGTCTCTCGTACTGCGAAGCGTTTCTCCTGGAGGAAAAAGAGGGCTCGTAGTGTCGTTCTCCGCGGAAGACAGCGAAAAAACGCGAAGTAGCATTGTATCACGAAAACCCAGTTTTCTCAACATCGAAAAACCCCCTCCGAGGAGGGGGTTTTTGGCTTCAGGATACGAAGAACGATTAGCGCGTAACGCTGATCGTGGCTCCCTGCTCCGCGGCGGGAGCGGACACCGTGACGCGGCCGTTGCTGTCCTTCACGATGTTGTAGTGCGTGCCCGTGCCCGTGAGCGAGGAGGAGAGGCTCGGGTCCTTCGGGATGCTCACGAGGTAGGAACCCGTGAGGAGGCGGAGGTTGGCGCCGCCGACCGTGGTGCACTGCGTGTCCGAGGCGTCGGCCATGCAGACCGGCTTGGTGGCGGTGGTGATGCCGGTCGGGAGGTTGCCGTTATGGTCGATCGCGTACTGGTAGACCGCGTTGAGGATCGTGTTCACGTCGCTGCGGCGCTGGGCGTTGCGGGCGTCGCCGAGCTGCTTCGTCGGGTTGATCGCGACGATGACGATGGACGCCAAGATGGCGATGATGCCGATCACGAGGAGGAGTTCGATGAGCGTGAACCCCCGGCGTGCACGGAGAGAGAGGGAAGTCATACGGGAGAAGAGGGAAAGAAAGAGGTGAGAGATTCCTCCCACGAATTGGAAGAGAGTATAGCAAGGGGAAGCCGTTCTTCGGCTGAAAGACCTTGACGATACGCGCCGATAGGGACCTTCCTTCACTCGGATGGGTTTTCTTCACTCCGTCGAAAAAAGACGCCATCCGTGCGAGCGCATGACGAAAAAAACTGGTTTGGCATCCGAAGCAATGTGACATGCGTCACGGACAGGTCATGGCCGTGGAGGTCTCGAGGCACGATCCGTTCTCGCAGACTTGCCAGACGTACGTGTTGCTGCCGTCGCATCCCGGCACCGCGCAGGAGCACCCGGACGGCGCGGCGACGTCGTCGGGATAGAGCGTGAACACGCCCTGGAACGACTGGGAGTAGGAATGCGGCGCCTGCAGGCGGATCGCCCGGGAAACGGTGAACGTCACCTCCACGCTCTGGCGGTTCGCCGAGACGGAGGTGTTGCGGAAGCGCAGGTTGCTCACGGCCACCTGCGACGAGCTCATGTCTTCCAGGTCGGCCTTCTCCGCCACCTGCACGACGCCGTCTTGCAGGCCGATGATGATCGGCGTGATGGCGCCGGAGCCGCTTCGCAGCGCGAGCACCGACGCCGTGCTCGCGGCGGACGGGCTCAGGATCGTCTCGGCGTGCGCGATGCGCGTGCCGATCCCCTGCAGGATCTGGATGCCGTTCTGCTCCACGAGCGACACCGTCTCCTGCAGGAGACGGTCCTCGGTGGACGAGAAGAGCAACGGAAACACCGCGATGCCCACCACGGCGAGCACCGCCATGTAGATGATGAGCTCGACGAGGGTCGTGCCGGGCCGGCGGCGGAAGAACGGGAGCTTCATGGACAGAGGCCGGTGAAATCGCTCACTTCGACCCAGGAATCGACGGTGGTCGTCGGCAGCACGCGCTGCAGCGTCACCTCCAGGCGGCGGACGGCGTTGGCGCTGTGCCCCTCCGCGCAGAGGGAACGATCGCGGTTCCCCGATCCCGCCAGGTGCCGCAGGATGCACGATCCTTCCGAGAAGGTCGCCGTCAGCCCGCCGTCGTACGAGAGGTCGGATCGCAGCGAGCGGATGCCGCGCTCGACGCACGTGCGCGCGAACTCGAGCGCCTGCGCGCTCTGCGTGGCGGCGAGGCTGCTCTGCTGGCGGGCGAGGCCGAGCAGCACGAGCGACGTGGCGGCCACCGACGCGATGGCCCCGATCACGAGCACCGTGAGCAGGAAGATGTAGCCTGGCCGGCGGCGGCATACCGTCACGGGCACGATCCGGAGGCGGAAGCGGGACGGAAGATGAGGAGCGCCGAACGCGTCAGGACGAAGACCCTGTCACGGACCGGATCGTAGAGGACGGCGCGGCCGGGACCGTCGCTGGAGTTGAAGGTATAGAGCTCGGGGAGGCTCGCGAGCGTGCGGAGGTCGACGATCTGGAACGCCTTCTTGTTCGAGTCCGCCGCGAGGAACCCGTAGCACACGTACGGATCCGCTCCGACGCCGACCAGACTGCCGCTCCCCTCGTGGTACCACGTCCCCCCGGCGGGCGGGGGCGATCCGCCGCCGAGATCGGTATCCAGAAGGATCATCTCCTGGATCGCGCCGCCTTTCGTGCGCCCCAGAAGCGCCGCGGTACCCGTGAGCGACACGCTGCGTCCCGTCTCGGTGCTCGTGAGGTTATAGCTCCCGTTCACCGCGAACGCCGGCGCCGCCGGATCCGCCACGCTCACGACGCGCATCTCGTTGGCCCCGTCGTTGAGGGCGAGGAACGCGCCCGTGCCGGAGAGGGAGAGGGCGTTCACCGTGGCTCCCACCTCGAGCGAGCCCAGGGGCAGGATCGATCCGCTGCTGCTCACGTCGAACGAATAGAACTCGTTATACGTCGCGTCCTGCGTGGCGCCCACGTAGAGGCGGGGGCCGGAAAGCGCGAGCGAGGTCGCGAGGCTGGAGCCCGACAGATTGAAGCTCGTTTTGAGGGACGGGCTCGCTGGCGAAGAGATGTCGTAGGCGCGGATCTCCTGGCTCGAGCTGCCCGTGACCAGGTAGAGCATGGATCCTTTCGCCGCCGCCCCGTACGCGGCGGTGCCGAGCGACACGGCGCTGCCAGACGGCGAGGACGTATTGGAAATATCCACCACGTACAGCCCCGCTCCTCCCCCCGAGATATCGCTCGTGATGTACGCGTAGTTTCCGGCGATGGCGATTCCAGTCAAAAACGGCGTGCCGCCCCCGGGCGCGTACCGCCCCTCCTGCGAGGCGGAGGTCCAATCGCCGATCGTCCCGGTCCCGCGCCAATCGGTGAGCTCCGTGCGCAGGAGGACGCTGCCGCTCTGGAACCGTCCGTGCTTCCACGAGGTTTGCGACACCACCTGCGCCCACCCCGTGCCGAGCGACGACACCGTGACGCTGTTGAGATAGCTGCCCGTGAGGGAACTCTGCGCGCCGCTGAACGTCCACGTTCCGCCCGCGCCCAGGGCGATGCCGTGCGCGCCAGCCGCGAGCGACGAGAACGACGCGTCACGGATGCTGCGGGCGGCCTCGATGCCCCGGGTGGTGCCGTAGAGCCCGCGCAGGCGGTCTCCGCCCATCACGCTGTTCTCCTGGCCCTTCATGACCACCAGGCTCACCGCGGTGAGAAAGAGCGCGAACACTCCGATGCCGAGCAGCACCTCCAGGAGGAGAAACCCCTGCCGATGGTGTCGCGAGGGACGTGGCACGTCGCGGGGGAAAACGCTCGGCGGACGGAAGGAGGATCGGACGCGTTCAGTTGAACGAGAGCTTCATCACGTTATCCTGGAAGTCCGCTCCGCTCGTGTTGAGATCGTTGAAGTCGGTGAGCGAGAGGACGTCGCACGAACCGATGGAGATCTTGCCCTGGGCGTCGAGCATGCCCTTGGACGTGAGATACGTGCGGAGGTTCGTCTGGCTCTTCACGACGGGATAGTTCGCGAGGACATCGCCGTTGCGGAGGAAGAGGACGTGTTGCGTGCCGTCCGTGGAGCTGAAGATCTCGTTGAACACGAGCCAACCCTGCACCTTGTAGAAGCCGCGCAGCTTCAGCGCGAGCTTGGTGCCGGAGGCGAGGGTCACGGTCTTCGTGTCGGTGCCGGTGGGCTTTAGGGCGGTGCCGAACGAGTTGCCGTTGTTATTATTGTTGCACTGTCCGTTGCCGCCGAAGATGGACGCCCAGGTGCTGCCGCTGTTGACGCTGTAGCAGGCGTGCACGTCGACGTACGGACCGCCGTTGCCGAAGGCGAGCTGCGCCAGATAGCTCGTGAAGGTGACGCTCGACTGGGCGGTGAGCGTGATGAGCTGGTTGCTCGCGACCGTGAAGTTGCACGACGCGGCGCTGGAAGCCCCTCCCCCGCCCGCGGCGGAAGACGAGGCCGGAGCCGAGCTGCTGGCGGGCGCGGAGCTGCTCGCGGGAGCAGACGAGGAAGAGCGGCTGGAAGAGGACGCCGTGGACGAAACGACGCTCGACGCGGCGGACGAAGCCGCGGACGGGCAGGATCCCATCGTGTCGCCGTGCGACTGGTGGGTGGGCCAGGTGGCGTCGGGGATCGTGATCGTCGTCTTCGCGCCGTTGCCGTCGTAGTGGCAAATCGTGAGGGTGTCACCGGCGTTCGTCGCGAGCTTCTCGGGCTCGATGGCGATCGACACCTGGATCACGCGCTCGTCGTTGTTGAGCGCGCGAAGCACGATGCTCCCCGTGGCGCTCGGCATGCCCTTGAGCTTGGAGAACGAGACGTCGAAGAGGCCGGAGATGGCGATCGTCGAAGGCATCGGGTAGGTCTCGTCGAGCGTTTGGTCGCGCGTGGCATAGGAGTCGCCCTTGTAAAGGACGCCGGCCGGCGCGTAGAACCCCCACGAGGCATCCCGCTCCCCCGACTGCGCGAGGAGCTTCGCGCGGTCGAGACCCTGCGTCGTCTGCTGCGTGGCGAGCTCGAGGTCGCTCCTGATCTGGTACTCGTTGTAGAGCGGGATCGAGAGGCTCGTGACGGCGCCGAGGACGCCGATGACGATGAGGACCTCGATGAGACCGAATGCGCGGCGGTGCATGGGAGAGAAGGGAACGGAAAGAGAGGCGGACCCGCCCGGGTCCGGAATCGTCGGTCATTGTTGCACCGAACGGCGGGGACGCGAGCGGGAATGGCTTGCACGGAACAGCGCATCGTGACGCGACGATAGTTGAATCAAAAAAGTGCGCACTGGCGCAATTGCGCATTGCGAATGACGCAGGACGAATTTGCCTTCATGCAGCGAAAATATTCCTCCGTCAACGTTTGGGATTGTTCACGTATTCGCAATTTTCAATTCGCAATCCGCAATTATTTAGTGCCCCACGTTCCCCACGATCGAGTAGATCGGGACGATGATCGCGAGCGCGATGGTGCCGACGAGTCCGCCGATGAAGAGGAGGATGATCGGCTCGAGGATGACGGGCAGTTTCTGCGCCGTTTCGTTCGCCTTCTTCTCGTAGATGTCGGCGATCTTCAGGAGGATCTTGCTGAGGGATCCCGCGCGCTCCCCCGTCGTCACGAGCTGTTGGACGGAGATGGGCAAAAGCTTCTCGCTGCCGCGGATCGCCGTGAAGCTCTTGGCGAAGGAATCGCCGAGGAGGATGTGATCGAGCATCTTCTGGTAGAACCTCCGGTACGCGACGATGGGCGTGACGTCGGCGAGGGACCTGAGCGCCTCCACGAGCGGAACGCCCGCCTGCATGAGACCGCCCATGATCACGCCGAAACGCGCGATGGTGGCCTCGCGGGCGAGGCGGCCGATGCCCGGGATCCGGAACATCATCCACTGCGCCACGACCTTGAGGGGGGTGAACTTCGCGAGGATGATGAAGACGACGATCGACCCGACGCTTGCGGGAAGGATCACCGCGGCGTTCGCCGACATGTAGTTGGTGAACGCGATGAGCAGCCGGGTGACGAGCGGCAGCGGCACATTGAGCGACGTGAGCACGCCGATGAGGTTCGGCAGCACGAAGATGCCCAGACCCATGACGACGCAGAACATGAGCGTGAAGACGATGGAGGGGTAGATCATCGCCATCTTCACCTTGGACCGCAGGGCCTGGTCCTTCTCCTGCTGCTGCGCGAGGTACTCCATGTTCTCGGCGAGATTGCCGGCCTCCTCGCCGATGCGCACGAGCGCCATGGCGTGCGGCGAGAAGAAGTGCTCGTCCTGCATCGCGCGCCAGAGCGGGCTTCCGTTCTCGACGGAGGAGATGATGCCGCTGAGCAGCTTCTTGATGGGCTTGTACCGGGACTCCCGCTGAAGGGCCTTGAGACTGTCCACGAGAGGCAGTCCCGCGTTGAGCATCATCGCGAGGTTCTGGATGATGGAATTTCGCTCCTTGCCGAGGCCGAGGTACTTGATGGCTCCGAGGAAATCCGCGAACGCGCCTCCGAGCTTCGCGCGTTTCTTGGGCGCGGCGGCCGCCGCGGGCTTCTCGGCGGGCTTGGGAGGATCCGGCCTGGTGGGCAGAATGGTCAGCTGCGCGCCCTCGACGGCCGGCTTCGCCGGTTCCTTCCTGACCTCCGCCGGACCGGCATCGAGCACGAGGGATTCCCCCTCGAAGACGGGACGGCTCGCGTCCTTCGGGGCGGTCGCGGCGGGCGGGCGGGCGGCGTGGCTCTCCTGCTGTTCCCGCACGCGCCTCTCGAGCTCGCGCTCATGCGAGGCGTTTTCGTCGGACAGCAGGTCGTCGAGCGACACGTCCTTCGCGGCGGGGGCCTCGGCGACCGCGGGAGTCGCGGGCGGAACCTGGACCGGGGCGGCGGACGGGACGGAAGCATCCTTCCGTTTCGCCATCCATCCGAAGAAGGTCGGCATATACGTCGCGAGCGCCCGGCGGAGGGAGGGGGCGGGAGGAACGGGACGGGGGGAAACCTCCGCGGACAGGATTTTCGTGAGATCCGTCTCCATGACGCGCGGTGCGGCCTTGGGATCGACGGCCGGCAGGAAGATGCGATCTTCCGGGGCGACCGTCCGCTCCGGGGTCGGCACGACGGATGCGGGAGACGCGGGAACGGCAGCCGCGGGCGCGGGTTTTTGGGCAAGGAACTCCAAGTCGCGATCGCCGGCGAAGACGCCATGGACCTCTTCGGGCGACAGCGAGCGCTTGTGCACGCGGCCGCGCAGGAGCGGCTCGTGACGGGGCGCCTCCTCGGCTGCCGGCTTCACGAGCGACTTGCCGTCGAGCGAACCCTTCTTGGGCTTCAGGGAGCGAAGAACGGGAATGGCATTGAAGAGCGAATCCCATCCGGACGCGTGATCGCCGCCCGGCTCGCGGGGAGCGGAATCGGGAGCGGCGGAGCCGGCGTCACGCTTTCTTTTCGGGGGCGTCATGGGCGAAGAGGAGATCCGGCGGCGCGGCGACGCGCATCAATTCCTCGATGGTCGTCATGCCGGCGCGGACTTTGTCGAAACCGTCGTCGAAGAGCACCTTGAATCCCTGCTCGTACGCCTTCCTGTTGAGCTCCGCGGAGGACGCGCGGCGGACGATCAGCTCCTGGATCTCGGGAGTGATCACGAGCAGCTCGTAGATGCCGATGCGCCCGCGGTATCCCGTGTTGCCGCACGCCTCGCATCCCTTTCCTTTATAGAGACGCACGTCGTCCTTGCTGACGAAGTACTTCTGCGCGCCCGGGAAGAGCTTCTGAGCGTCGCCGAGGGGGATCGAATAGCTGTAGCGGCACTGGGGGCAGATGCGGCGCATGAGGCGCTGGCCGAGCACCACCTCGAGCGTGGACGCGAGGAGGAAGGGCTCGACGCCCATGTCGAGCAGGCGCGGCACCGCGGTGGCTGCGTCGTTGGCGTGGAGGGTCGAGAAGAGGAGGTGGCCCGTGAGCGCGGCGTTCACCGCGATGCTCGCCGTCTCGCCGTCGCGGATCTCTCCGACGAGGATGATGTTCGGGTCCTGGCGGACGAGGGCGCGGAGACCGTTGGCGAACGTGAGGTTCGTCTCCGGGTTCACCTGGATGTGGTTGATACCCGGGATCTTGTACTCGACGGGATCCTCGATCGTGGAGATGTTCACGTCGGAGTTGTTGCG
Source organism: uncultured Candidatus Peribacteria bacterium (assembly GCA_964423795.1). Taxonomy (GTDB): domain Bacteria; phylum Patescibacteriota; class Gracilibacteria; order Peribacterales; family Peribacteraceae; genus CAYRGC01. The sequence goes on from CAYRGC010000008.1 coordinate 44,891, forward strand.
CATCTTGAGGAGCGCGTAGAGCGTCGTGGACTTGCCGGAGCCGGTCGGACCCGTGGTGAGGATCATGCCGAAGGGCTTGTGTGCGGCGATCTCGAGGATGTGCTGGTAGCTCTCGGAGAAGCCGAGGCTCTGGAGCGTGAGCGTGCGGAGGTACTCGGAAAGGATGCGCAGCACGATCTTCTCGCCGTCGACGACCGGCACGATCGAGACGCGCAGGTCGATGACGCTGCCCTTGCGCGTCTTGTAGCGGATGGCGCCGTCCTGGGCGGCGAAGTGCTCGTCGAGGCGCATGTTCGCCTCGATCTTGATGCGGTTCACCACGCCCTCGTAGTACTCCTTCGGGATGCGTCCGGCCTCGTGCATGACGCCGTCGACGCGGAAGCGGACCACCACGATCCCCTCCTGGGGCTCGAAGTGGATGTCGGACGCGCGGAGTTCGATGGCGTCGTTGAAGATCTCCGTGATGATTTCCGGCGCGACCTTCCGCTGCTCGTTGATGATGGACTGGAAGCGCGTGGCGAGCGCCTTGCGGTAGTGGACGAAGTACGTCTCGATGAGGCTCGCCGGCGCGTAGTACCAGGCGAGCGTGCCCTCGAAGGGCTGGCGGTCGTCGGCCTTCTTGCGCCCGATGAACGCGAACGCGGTGGCGGTCTTCGGGGCGGACGCCGTGCTCTTCTTCCGCGCCTCGTCCTTCTCGGGGAACACCGCGGACTTCTGGTCGAGGTTTCCGCGCACGGCCTCCTCGAGGAACTCGTTCCCGGGATCGGACGTGGCGAGCGTGACGGTGGAGCCCTCGCGCTTCACGACGACGACGTTGTAGGCGCGCGCGATTTCCTCCGGCAGCGCCGTCACGAGTTCCGCCACGGGCGGAAGCGTGCGGACGTCGAGGAACGGCAGTTTGTAGTGCTCGGCGACCGCGCTCTCGAAGAGCTCCTGCGTCAAAAGGCCCAGGTCCGTGAGCACGGACTTGAGCGGGACGCCGCGGTCCTTGGCCTGCTTCAGGGCGTCATCGAGCTCTTCCTTGCTCACGTAATTACCCTCGAGGAGAAGCGCGCCGAGGTCGGAATCCTTGAGTGCCATGGGTCAGAACGTGGAATGGACGGCTTTCACGATCTCGACGATGGGCGTGTTCGCCTTCACGTAGTACGCCTTCGCGCCGAGCTCGAGCGCGCGCTTGCGATCCTCGTCCTGGCCGAGGTTCGACAGCACGATCGTCGGCGTCTTGATGCCCTTGTCCTTCATGCCCCGGAGCACCGCGAAGCCGTCGATCTCCGGCATGATCAGATCCAGCAGGATGAGCCCGTACGCATCGGTAAGCGCCTCCTTGAGGCCGGCCGCGCCCGTCATCTCGACATGCACCTCGTACCCCTCGTGGGTGAGCTTGAGTTCGAGCGCGTGCGCCAGCGGCTTCTCGTCCTCCACGATGAGGATCCGCTTCCTCCCTCCCGCGGGAGCGGGGGTGGTCGGCACGGCCTCCGGAATGTCCTTCTTGGGCATGATGTGTGTTATCGGGATATTCTAGCAGAAAACCCGCGTTTTTGGAAGTCACATACTCCCTCGAAAACCCGGATAAAAGCGGTTTTTACGCTGATGTGGCCTGGCTTCCCCCGTCGAATAACCTCACACGCCGCACCAGCGAGAAAATGTCGAAAGCATCCTTCCAGCCGAGGATAATGGCATCCTCGCGGTTGGGATCCTGCACCGTGACGGTCTGCTCGGCTGCATCGACGCCGAGCAGCGCGTACGAGTGACCGACGCGGAAGCGGTACGAGAGCCCCGAGACATGGGAAGACTGCTCTTCCGCTCGCGCGGTGGAGAACGTGGCGATGTCCCTGCGCGGATCGAAATGCTGCAAATACCCGATCGCCTGTCGCCGGACCTCGCGCGGGGAAGCCGATAGCGACGTCCCCGTAAGTCCGATCACGGTCGCCCTCGCGTACTTTCCGAGGAGGTATCCGAGGGCTTCGTCGGACATGCCCCCTTGCATGATGGGCCGGATGTTCAGCTTGCCGTCCGCCCGGTGGAGGGAGATACCCTGCTTGCGCTTCGATCGCACCTCGTGCTTCGCGATCACCGCCTCGAGGATGTGGAAGCCGAGCGGCGCATCCATGGTTTCCCCAGTCAATTCATCACGGGAAACGCCGATCTCCTTCCGCGAATACGGACTGCCGAGCGGGACGCGGACCGCCCAGCCGACGAGCGTGCCGCCGCGATGGATCTCGCGCACGGAACGCTGCACGATCGCGCGAAAGTACGGATAATTCCGGAAGACGCCGAGCGCGGCGACGGCCCAGCAATTGCCGGCCTTGTATTGCCGAGGCAGTACTTTCCCGGGGAAAAGTTTCCGAAAGACATCGTCCGGCAGAGTCACCGGCATGCGCATGAGATCGCGCTCGTCGGGAATGAGATCTTCCTCGGTGACCTCGTACGCGTCCGGAGGAACATCGACGAGGCGACGAACGTCTCCGCGTGCCTTTTCCACCAAATGTCCTACGGGCGGCGTCGACTCGGGAATGCCGATCGGGCGCGCGACCGGAATCTCTTTCCCCGAGCGTCGCGCGCGGCGGACTTCGTCCGGAGAAACCGGCTTCGCGTCCCAGCGATCCGATGGATCTGTTGGTCTGATCGGCATTGAATAGACTATTGTACAACTTTTTTCATATTCAGACAATTCATGGATACGAAGAGAAACTTTGCATCAGAAATGCCTATGCGGTCGCATTCCTGCACGGTACACTCTTGCCGTGACTCGCAGAGCCCTCCTCTCCGTCTCCGACAAGACGGACCTGGTTCCTTTCGCCCGCGCGCTGCGGGAGGCGGGCTTCGAGATTCTCTCCACGGGCGGCACCTTCAAGGCGCTCGCGGAGGCCGGCATCCCCGTCCGCGGCGTCGAGGAGGTGACGGGATTCCCCGAGTGCTTCGGCGGCCGGGTGAAGACGATGCACCCGAAGATCATGGGCGGCATCCTCTTCCGCCGCGAGAACGAGGGCGACGTCGCGGAGGCGCGGAAACTCGGCATCGAACCGATCGACCTCGTGTGCGTGAACCTCTATCCGTTCGCGAAGACCGCCGCGGACCCGGGCAAGACGCGCTCGGAAATCATCGAGCAGATCGATATCGGCGGGCCGACGCTGCTTCGGAGCGCCGCGAAGAACGCCGCGAGCGTCACCGTGCTCTGCGGACCGGAGGACTACGCGACGGTGACGAGCGAGCTCAAGGAAAACGGCGATACGAAGCCCGAAACCCGTTCCCGCCTCGCCGCGAAGGTCTACCTCCACACCGCCGCGTACGACGCTCTGATCGCGCAGACGCTTTCGGACGGCAAGCACGGCGGCGTGATGTTCACGAACGGCGAGGAACTCCGCTACGGCGAGAACCCGCACCAATGGGGCGAGTACTACCGGGTCTTGAGTCCTGAGTCATCAGTCACGGGTTCTCACGACTCACGACTCACGACTCACGACTCCTGGGGCCATCTTCATCAGGGCAAAGCACTCAGCTACCTCAACATCCTCGACGCCGACGCGGCATGGACGGCCGTCACGGAGTTCGCCGAACCCACCGCGGTGTTCGTGAAGCACGCGAACCCCTCGGGCATCGCGTCGCACGAAAGGATCGAGGAGGCGTTCCAGCGGGCGTACGACACCGACCGCCTCTCGGCCTTCGGCGTCATCATCGCGCTCAACCGCGACTGCACGGCGGACATCGCGCAGCGCGTGCTCGACCAGAAGATCTTCGTGGAGGTGATCGTCACCCCGGGGTACGAACCAAAGGCCCTCGAAATCCTCAAGCAGAAGCCGAATATCCGCGTCATCACGCAGACGCGAAACGGTACCGCCAAGATCCAGTACCGCTCCGTGAAGGGCGGCATGCTCGTCCAGAATCTGGATGACCGGGTGGTGACGGAAAACGACCTGAAAGTGGTGAGCAAGAAACAGCCGACGCCAGAGCAGATCAAAGACCTCCTCTTCGCCTGGTCGGCGGTGAAGTTCTGCAAAAGCAACGCCATCGCCTTCGCGAAGGACCGCGTCACCGTCGGCCTCGGCACGGGGCAGACGAGCCGCGTGGACTCCACCTGGATCGCGAGCAAGCGCGCCGGCGACCGCGCGAAGGGCGCCGTGATGGCGAGCGACGCGTTCTTCCCCTTCCCGGACTCCGTGGAAGAGGCGGCCAAGCACGGCATCGCCGCGATCATCCAGCCGGGAGGCTCCATCCGCGACGCCGAGGTGTTCGCGAAAGCCGACGAACTCGGCCTCGTGATGGTGACGACGGGTGTGCGGGCATTCCGGCACTAATTCTCATAAACGCCTCATAGCCCCGGGAATCGCATCGAATTCGTGATCAATGACCAAATCAACTAATCTAAACCGCTCTACTCCGCGATCCAGCGCGTCATGAAGCTCATGAATAATTTGCTGATAGGTCCGTTCATACCTATTGCTGATCGCCTCTGTTCGCCGATAAATGTCATCATGAATATCACGGAGCTGCTTTTTTTGTTCCGCACTCGGTTTCTCGACAGTATGGGGTGGACCCAGTTCCTGGATGCGCTCTGCCAAGAGATTCAGATGAGGAAACTTTTTTCTGTGTTCCGAGGAAGGCATACGTGAAAAATATGGCGCGTACAGGTTCGGCAATGGATAGCTGGAAGACCTAAACAAATATTTCTGCATGCGGTCGTTTTTGGACTCCCCTTCGTCATTCTCGATCAGATTTTCGGGTTCAGTGGAAAGATGGGCAGCCAATTCCTCCCGGATGACGGTATTCGCGTATTCCCGAACAAGAACACTGTAATCCTCCTCGAGGCGCTCGATAGGCCAACGGCGGGCATGCAGATCCCGCGCATAGAATGCGCGGCTGAATTCCTCGGACCGCTCGCCGAGACGCGTCGGTTGGATGTATTGATGCACGAATTCATGTTCCATGGTTTTCGCGTGCTCGGAAGACGCAATCTTCACTAGGGAGATATGACGGTGCATATCGCCATAGCTCGGATGAATCATGGACCATCCGTTCACACGGTCGGATTTCGGGCATCCCAACTCTTCCAGGTCCGCCGCCTCGCCGAGGAGACAGATGCCGTACGCCCGCACTTCCCATGCCAACGATCCCGCAGGCGCATGCCCCGTGAGCGAATGGAAGGCATCAACTGGCGTCGGATGCCGATCAATGAAATCTTTAATGAGTCTTGCCTTTTGCATGCGCGCATTCATCTCTTTTCGAACGGGATCCGGGAAACTTTCCGCCATCGTCGCGAACTCCATCTCGAACTCTGACATCTTCCAGTTCACTTCCAAAACCTCTTCAAAACGACGACGCCATTGGTTATCGGATCTGGGAGTAAGAAATACGTTGACGATGCGTGTCAGCATTCCATCCACGGGCATCCTTACTGACGATGAGGATTGCAACTCTTTGGCTTCTTCCTGCCTGTTTTTGCTCTCAGCAGTCATCTTCACAGTATAGCGTCTTCGCGCCGGTAAAACCATGAGATTAACGGGCCAATTTCTTGGTCACGACCGGGGTGCGGGCGTTCAGGCATTGATCGAATCACCGCCGCACGGACGAAGCCATGCGGCTACGTCGATCGTGAAAATTTCGTAGCCGCATCCCCTTCGCGGGTGCGGCGGCGATAATTTTTGACGTACATATCAATCAATGCTGTAACCTCTGAACATCACCCGTTTACCCTACGATCATCTACCCATGGAATGGTATTCACGATCGGCCTGTTTGGCAGTCGGAGCTCTCGCCGTCTACACGCCCGTTTTGCAATCTCCGAGTCTCGAGATTCATCCTTCTACGGAAGTTCTCATCTTAGGACTGACACAGCAGGTGGCAGGTGCACTCATCGGTATCTTTGGCATGCTCGCCAAGAAAAACGCTCGTGTTTTCTCTGCGACGCAATCTCCTGCGACGTCTTCGTAATATCCGAAGCCAGATGTCTTCGCCCCGCGATCGTCTCTCTCAGGATGACCCTTCGTCAGGCTCAGGATCACACTTGGAAATTTCTTAGCAATCAGAGATTCCTCCTTCCCGCGAGAGCTTCGCGGAGCGTCACCTGGTCGGCGAATTCGATGTCCGCGCCCATGGGGAGCCCGTGCGCGAGGCGCGTGATCTTCGGCACGTACTGCTGCACCTGGAGACGGATGTAGCTCGCGGTGGCTTCGCCCTCCACGTCCGGATTCGTGGCGACGACGATCTCCTGGATGCCGCCCTCCTTCGCGCGCGCGACGAGCTCGCGCATCTTGAGCTGCTCGGGCCCCATGCCGTCGATGGGCGAGAGCACGCCGTGGAGCACGTGGTAGAGGCCCTTGTATCCGGCCTTCTCGAACGCCACGACCTCGAGCGGGTCCTCGACGACGAGGATCGTCGCACGGTCGCGGCCCGGATCGCGGCAGATCGGACAAAGCTCGTCGACCGTCACCATTTGGCAGGTATGGCAGAACTTGAGCTCGCGTTTGAGGTCGAGCAGCGCCTGGCCGAGCTTCTCGGGCGAGGCGCGGGAACTGCGGATCAGGTGGAACGTCAGGCGCTCGGCGCTCTTGGGGCCGATGCCCGGAAGCTTGCTGAATTCCTCGATGAGCCGTTGGATTTGGGGAGGAAGAAGGGACATGGGGATTGGAGTACTAGAGTACTGGAATACTGGGGAAAGAGACGAGCAGTCGGACTCCTTTTGTCCCAGTACTCCGGTATTCCAGTCCCTATTCCTCCCTCCCCTCCCGCAACCTCCTCCCCGTCTCGCGCTCCTTGATCGCCTGACGCTTGTCGAGCTTCTTGCGCCCCCGCGCGACGGCGATCGTGACCTTCACGTAGCGTCCCGCGTGCACCTCGAGCGGGATGAGCGCCATGCCCTTCTCCGCGACGGCGCGCTCGAGCTTCGCCGACTCCGCTTTTTTGAGCAGGAGGAGACGGTCGCGCGTGTCGGCATGGGGCTGCTCGGGACCGGCGTAGGCGTACCTGGAGATCTTCGCGTTCTTGAGGACGGGCTTGCCCCCGAGGAACGAGACGTAGGATCCCGCCAGGTTCACGTGGCCCATGCGGCAGCTCTTCGCTTCGCCGCCGGTCAGCTCGATACCGGCCTCCACTTTCTCGAGGAGGTCGTAGTCGTAGCGTGCCCGGCGATTGACCGCGACGGTCTTCATCGCGGGAGAGGATACGGCTTTTCGGCGCCGCTGCGCAGGGAAAACCTCTTTTTGATCTTCCGGCTGGGAAAAAACGGGGCGCCCGTTTTCTTGACAATTTGTAAAAATTGCATAAAATGATTGGGTCAGATGCATTTCGCCTTCTGGCAGACCCTGGATATTCCGATCGCGTATCTAGCGTCTGCCAGAACGACGAGCTCCCTGTGAGTATCGTGCACCTGGCGCAAATCTAGGACCGTCATCTCTGATGACGGTCTTATTTTCAAACGAGCCGAAGCAGCCGCAGGAGCTCCTGGCCCCAGAGAAGCGTGATCACTCCCCCGCACGCGAGGAACGGACCGAACGCGAGCTTCCCCGCGAGCGTGGTTTTGCGCAGCAGGAGCAATACCGAGGCGACGAGCGCGCCGATCATGTACGCGAGCCCCACCGCGACGCACGCGAGCATCGGGGAACCGAGCAGGGCGGCGATGCCCGCCGCGAGGAAGATGTCTCCGCTGCCGAGCCACTGGCCGCGGCTGAGGATCCACTGGGCGAGGAAGAAACCCGTCACGCCAGCGACGGCGAAGAACAGGTCGCTCAAGGCCTCGGCCGTGAGCGGGCCGCGCAGCAGCGCGAAGGCCGCCGCCGTGAGGATGAAGGGCACGCTGAGGGCATCGGGAACCATGCCGGTGCGCGCATCGATGATCGCGAGCAGCAGCAGGAGCCAGAGCGCGAGGCCGAGGAACAGCGCCGCGGGCAATCCGGACGCGAGGGAGATGGCGGCGAGCGCGATGCACGTTGACGACGCCTCGACGAACGGATACTGGATCGAGATGGCGTCCCGGCACGTTCTGCAGCGCGCCCCGAGCGCGACGTAGCTGAGGACGGGAACGAGCTCGAACCAGCGGAGCGTACGCCCGCAGCGCGGGCATCCGGAACGTCCGCCGACGCCTCTGCCCTCGGGCACGCGGTAGATGAGGACGTTGCCGAAACTCCCCAGCGCGGCGCCGCAGAGGGCGACGAAGACGAGGAAGGGAAGGTCGAACGCAGGCACGTGCCTAGCTTGGCAGAGACGACAGTCGGCCGGAAGACGAGCTTACGCGGCGCTCTCCGCACGCCGCTTGCGGCGCAGGCGCAGGCGCTCCGTGCTGGCGCCGAACGCGGCGGCGGCGGCCATCATGACGCCGACACCCGACTTGGGGAGACTCTTTCCGTGCGGGACGGACGGCATGGACTTCGTCACGACCGGCGTCTCGGGACGGACGAACGCCTTCTGGCTGCTCCACGACGAGGACGCTTTGGACGAGGCCGCGGACCAGGAGCTCATCGACGACGAACCGGCGGTGCCGAGAATGGCCTTCGCGGCTTCACCGACGCCTTTCAAACCACCAGTCGTCGCGGCAGACGATACCGTCGCGGAAGAAGCCTGGGAGGACGCCGCGCCGTGCAGCGGGTCGATGCGCGACGGCGCGGACCACGCCGCGTCGGAGATCGCGGAGGACGACGCGGCAAACCGCTCGGCGATCTCGCGGTTACGGGCCTGTTGGCGCCGGGCATCGATATCGCCCGTGACGTTCAGGTTCGTTTGAGCCTGGTTCTCCACGCCCGGAGCAGTCGGCAGCGCAACCCACGCCTCAAGGCGGGGCGAAACGAGGAGGAAGGCCTCATAGACGATGACCGCGACGGCCGCGCCGGCGCACGCGCCGAGCAGCTGCTTCCAAAGAGGGGTGGTGTGTGTGTGCGTGGACATATCCCGTCAGTATAGCAGAAAATGCCTGTTTGAGGAAGCCTTCTTGGCATCCTGGCGTCTTCTGCGTCTTCGTCTGAAGAAAGACCGGCAGGACCTCAAGACGCCATGAGGCTGCTCTTATATTTCCCCGGTTCGAATCCGGGAAGTCTTTCGACCGGACACGGAAAATCCTTGTCCGTGACCCCGGGGGGAAGACGCTGGTCGTACCCGAGGAGAATGAGATCAGGCTTGACGCTGCGGACGGGCGCCAGAAAATCGGCGGCGTCCCCGAGCAGCACTTCCACGTCGGGATACGCGTCGCGGATCGCGCGAACGCGCTCCTCTTCGGGCCGGCGGGGAACGCGCCCTTTAATGCGCTCCACGTTGGCGTCGCGGGCCACGACGGCGAAGACTCTGCCCCTCTCGCGCGCGCGGTCGACCACGAACCTGTGCCCGGGGTGGAACCCGTCGAAGGTGCCGAAGATGAGGATGCGGGGCATGGGTTGCGAGGTTTTGAGGTTAGAGGTTTACAACGCTCTCTTCCACGCAAAAAACCTCAAAACCTGCCGCTCTACACCTGTTCGGCTCCAACTACCTCGCCGCTAGATCAACCACATACAACCTCTTCTCATCCAGCACGTAGAGATGACTCTCGTCCGGATCGACGTAGAGGTCCACGAGCGAACCGAGCTGTTCCCCCTCCAGGATGTACTGCCGCAGGTAGGACGACTCGCCGGATTCGCCGCCGTCGGTCGCCACGATCACGCGGTTCTTCTCGGGATCGAGGAAGTAGAAGTTCTTCTCCGGCACCTTGAACACCTTCGTGGCGGTGGCCAAGGCGTCCTCCGGCGCGTGCTTGAGGGCGAAGGGCTGGGTCTCCCCGCGGAAGAGCTTGAGCACCGTGCCGCCCTCCTTGAGGACGTAGACGGCGCCGTCGACGGTCATGTCGATCGCGCCCGTGAGATCGCCGTTCACGTTGTACGGCGCCGGCGCGGAATAGCGGTTCGAGAGACGCTCGTACTTGTAGATCTGCTTGCGATCGGGCGAGAGGACATAGAGGAAACGCAGATACGTCTCGATGTCCTTCCCGGTGATCCAGCCGGCCGGATCCTCCGTCTTCATCGCCGTGAACTGGTTCGCCGTACCCTCGATCATGCTGTTGCCGGTCGTCATGAAGACCTGCGTCTTGAAGCGCGGGAAGTTGGCGCCCTGCAGGATCAAGTCGTCCTCGACGATCTTGTTCGGATCGTCCACCTTGTTGAGAAGGACGCGGAACGTGTTCTGGCGGTCGTAGGCCACGAACTCGCCGTCGCCGAGACCGATAAGGCCCTGCGCCGAGACGGTCGGGGTGTTCGAGGAGAGATTCACGACGAGGCGCGGAGACACGCGGGAGATGTTGTTGATCTCCTCCCTCTTCTGGCGAATCTTGTCGAGAAGATCGACGGCCTCCACGCGGAAGAGGCGGCTCTCGTTGTTCATGACCTGCTTCGCGTACTCCTCGGCCCGGGCGAGGATGGTGTTCGCGGAATCGGCGTCGCGGGCGATCCAGCGATTGTTCGCCGTGGAGATGTCGGCCTCGATCTGCTGCACCAGCGCGCTGAGCTCCGCGCGCGTCTTGCTGCGCTGCGTGCTCGTGAAGAGGCTCACCACGAGCCAGATCACGAGGAAAGCGGAGAGAACGCCCGCGAGAATGAAGAGATGGGCCCGGCGCTTGCGCTGAGGATGCTTGAGATCGGAGACGAGGGTATCGAGCTTTTCCTTCACCGCCTCGAACTGGGTCCCGGCCTTTCCGCCGGCGGTCGCGAGGGCGGGTGCGGCCTTCGTGCCGAGATCGCGGAGGGAGGATCCCGCCTGTTTGGCGTAGTGCAGGGCCACGTCGGCGACGCCGGCCAGGGAGAAACTGAGTGCGGGAGCCCGCCGGGAACGCTGTCTCTGCGGGAGCGCGGAAGCGCGGGGGCGGGCGTCGGACGCGGGGGCGGCCTTGGCGGGCAGGTCGGCGCCGGGAACGCCTGCGGTGAGCGCGGCGAGCGCGGCCTCCTCCTTCTCCCCCTCGAGGGACTTCTGCACATGCTCAAGGAAACCTTCTCCGCGGCGCGCGTACTCGGTGAGCTGCGCTGGCGTGACGGCGCGAAGCAGCCGCTGCGTGGAAAGGATCACGGCGTCACCGTCCTCCAGCTGGCCGCTGCTGATATGGATGAACGCGGCCACGGGCTTTCCCTTGGTGAATTCGGTGATCTGGCTGGCCACTCCCCCGCGAACCAGATACGCCTCGCCGCGACCGGCGTGCGAGACGTGGAGAGCACCCTCGCGGTCGAGGAGCGCCACCACGGCATGAACGTCTTGCAGGGACTTCGACAGCAGGAGGCCCTTGAAGAGGCCGTTCAGCTCCTTGAGCGCGCCGTCGAGACGGTTCCACGACTCGCCTTCGCTCCCGAGGAGCGAATGCTGAAGGATGGAAGCCGCTTCCTGCTCGAGCGTCTTGCCCGCGCGCTGGTCGCCGTCGACATGCAAAAGAAGGCACGCGTGCTCGTCCCCCGCGGAGAACGAGAGCGACGCCAGAATGGTCCCTGGGGCATGTCTGGTTGTCCCTGTGTGGACGGCGATGTCCATCAGGACGAAAGGCTACAGCGTGCGCCGGACGGTGGCAAGCCGCGTGCCGCACGGTTCCATGTTTCGGAAAATCGACATCCTTCTACTCCGTTCCGGTGCGGGAATCGATACGAAATACAAAAAATGCAAGGAAAAATTTGTTTATCCTAAGCCAAAAACAGGACCATATGACAAAGAGCTCCTTGCTTAGTGACCCTTCTCTTGCTACAGTGGAGACACGTTACAATTTCCAATCGAACGTATGAACAACATCATCGGAGACGATGGAGAAGGTTTTCTCCCCCCGACTCCCCCGGAGCCGTCCGCCCGTGCGGACGAATCCCCGACGCCTCAGGCGTCCCCCTCTTCCGCCCAGGGGCAACCGCGCGGCTTTAAGAAGTGGTTCCCCGGTCGCGGCAACCGCGGCGGCAGGCAAGGGCAACAGCCCGCGCGCGGCCGCGGCGATCGCCAGCCGGCAGTCCAGCAGCAATCCCCCGCGGCAACCGCCACGGGCAAGACCCCGCTGCGCGTCTATCCCCTCGGCGGGTTCGACCAGGTCGGCCGTAACTGCTTCGTCATCGACGTCGACGGCGACCTCTACATCATCGATCTCGGTCTCCAGTTCCCGGACGAGGACATGCTGGGCATCGATTACCTGATCCCGGACCTTTCCTCCCTCCGCGGGAAGGAGAACCGCATCAAGGCCGTGCTCTTCACGCACGGGCACCTCGACCACATCGGCGCCGTCCAGCACCTGCTCCCGCAGCTGCACTTCCCGCCGTGCTACGGCACCCGCCTCACGATGGCCTTCGTACGGAAGCGCCTTGACGAGGAGGGCCTCACGAGCAAGGCGCGCCTCCACACGGTGAACTTCCGCGAGAAAGTCCGCATCGGCAAGATCGAAGTGGAATTCCTCCGCGTCACGCACTCGATCCCCGATTCGGCCGCGATCGCCGTGCATACGCCCTACGGCACCATCGTGCACACGGGCGACTTCAAGTTCGACCTCACGCCGATGAACGAGCCCCCGGCGGATTTCTCCCGCCTCGCCGAACTCGGCGACCAGGGCGTGCTCGCCATCATCGCGGACTCCACGAACGCCACCAAGCCCGGCCAGAGCAAGAGCGAGAAGG
>CAYRGC010000009.1:0-56857 GCA_964423795.1 uncultured Candidatus Peribacteria bacterium
AAATCCTGTACCATGACCCGGCCATGGCCAAGAAGGTCTTCATCACCGGCATCGCCGGCTTCCTCGGAAGCCACATCGCCGACGCGTGCCTCGCGAAAGGATACGAGGTCGTGGGCTGCGACAACCTGATCGGCGGCTACCTGGACAACGTCCCGGACGGCGTCGACTTCCACCAGTACGACTGCAAGTACCTGAACTCGATGAAGAAGATCATGCAGGGGGTGGACACCGTCTACCACTGCGCGGCCACCGCGTACGAGGGGCTCAGCGTGTTCGCGCCGCATCTCGTGACGCAAAACACCTATCAGATCTCGATCTCCGTGATGACCGCGGCGATCAGCGCGGGCGTGCGCCGCTTCGTCTACTGCTCCAGCATGGCGCGCTACGGCACGCAGGACCGCGTGCCCTTCACCGAGGACATGGTCTGCAAGCCGCAGGATCCGTACGGCATCGCGAAGCTCGCCGGCGAGTGGACGCTTAAGAATCTCGCGGAGGTCCACGGCATGGAGTACGTGATCGCGGTGCCCCACAACATCATCGGGCCGCGCCAGAAGTACGATGACCCGTACCGCAACGTCGCCAGCATCATGATCAACCTGATGCTCCAGGGCCGACAGCCCATCATCTACGGCGACGGCATGCAGAAGCGCTGCTTCAGCTTCGTGCAGGACGACATCCAGGTCCTCGAGAAGCTCATGACGGAGGACGCCGCGAAGGGACAGGTGATCAACATCGGCCCCGACGAGGAGTTCGTGACGATCAACCAGCTCGCGGAGACGATCGCCGACATTCTCCACTTCAAGCTCGATCCCGTGTACGTCCCCGGCCGCCCCCAGGAGGTGAAGCTCGCCACCTGCTCCGCGGACAAGGCGCGCACGCTCCTCGGCTACAAGACGGAGTACACGCTGCGGCGCGGCCTCGAGGAGATGACCGAATGGATCTCGTCGCGCGGCGCGAAGAAGTTCCGCTACACGTTCGACATCGAGATCGTGAACGAGAAGACCCCCAAGACCTGGACCAAGAAGATGTTCTGACCGCCCATGCTCAAGAAGACCTACCACCGGCTCCGCCCCCACGCGCCGCAGTTCGGCCGTTACCTCCTGAGCGGCGGCAGCGCGGCGTTCACGGAACTCGTCAGCTTCCAGCTCCTGCGCCTCGCGCAGGTCCCGCTGCGCCCGTCCGCGCTGCTCAGCTCCCTCATCGGCACCGTCACGGCGTTCTTTCTCCACCGGATCTTCGTCTTCCGGTCGGAGAAGGCCCTGCTCGGCCAGACCGTCCGCTTCGTGATCCTGCAGATCTTCAACGCGCTCGCGCAGATGGAGATCGTGTACCTCCTCGTCCACAGTGCCGGATCGCCCGAGTGGCTCGCCAAGGTACTCGGCATCGGCTGCACGGTGGCGTGGAACTTCTTCCTCTACAAGATTTTCGTCTACCGGTAAGGAAGGATACTGAGACGTGACGTAGTCTCTTCTTTTTGAAGTCTGCAGTTTGTAGCATGGAAGAAAACAAGAATCCCGGGAAATCTCCAGCTAAGAACTAAAAACTACCAACGAACAACTCTCCCCTGATATCATCGTTCCCATGGCTCTCGGCGCGCCTCCTGCCGGCATCCCCCTCAGCGTCCACGTGCTGACGTTCAATTCGGGCACCACGCTCGCGAAGGCGCTGCAGAGCGTCGGGCCGGTGGCGGAGATCATCGTGATGGACGGCGGCAGCAACGACGACACCCTCGGCATCGCCCAGCGCTTCGGCGCGCGCGTCCTTCCCCAGAAGGACGGCAGCGAGGGCGCGATCACCGATTTCGCGGCGGTCCGCAACCGCGCGCTCCTCGCATCGACCCAGCCGTGGATCCTCACGCTCGACAGCGACGAGATGCTCAGTCCCGCGCTCCGGGAGGAGATCGCGCAGATCGCGCGCACGAGCAAGATCCCCTCGGCGTTCCTCGTAGCGAGGAAATACCTGACGGAGGACGGCGAGATCGTGGACCGGGCGAGCTCCTATCCCGACGAACGGATCCATTTCTTCCATCACGCGGCCGTGACCCGCTGGGTCCGCCCCGTGCGCGAGCGGGTGGAACTGCTCCCGGGCGTGATGCTGCGCCGCCTCCAATCCCCCTGCCTCGCCCCGCTCCCGACGCCCGAGGAATTCCGCCGCAAGAGCGAGCGGTTCATCCGGATCGAGGTGGCCGCCTCCAGGAATGACGGATGGATCCGCTGGATCACCCGACGGGTCGCCCCCGGCGTCCGTTCGATGCTCAAAACGGCGTTCCGCGTCGCAGGGATCTGGCTGTGGCCGCGCGAGGGCAAGCGCCTGCCGTGGGAACAGGAGAAGCAGCTGTTCTGGTACCAATGGCGGCTGATGACGGAGACGTGCCCGGCGAAGAGGAAGGCGTAAGAGGTGGATACGAGGTTATGAGGTTTTGAGGTGGCCAAATCTTACAACCTCGACATCTCAGAACCCCTAAACCTTCGAACCTCTAAACCTCGACTCTCTTCCGCTACCATTCCCCCGTGCGCAACTACCACGAGCTTCTGCCGTACGCCTTCCGCCGCTTCAGCGTGCTTTCGGCGCGACGGACGCTCCTGCCCACGCTGGCCTACTACGCGCGCCGGCCCGCGCTGCCGCCGTCCGACAAACCGGCGCTCTTCACCATGAACATCCTGCCGCCGATGATGACGGTGTGGCACCACCTCGCGAGGAAGGCGCTCGGCGACGCGGTGGACATCGTGATCTTCGACTGCTCGGGCGCGCTCGATCCCTCCGCTTTCCCGGGCGCGCGCGTGCAGAAATTCCTCAACTTCTACGCGGCGACGAAATGCGACGAGTTCCTCTACTCGATCGCCCGGAACCGCCGCGTCGGCTGGCTGTGCGACGACGACGTGTTCTTCGCCGGGCCGCGCGCGCTCGAGGTGCTCTCTCGGGAGTTCGCGGTGCCGGGCACGGCGAGCGTCAGCTTCCGTCCGCGCGGCTGGTGGTACTTCGATCTCGACGGAAAACGTCACGAGGCGAGCTCGAGCTATTGCGTCGCCTACGACCGTTCGATCTTCTGCGACAAGGAAAAACTCTCGCTCGCGCCGGCCGACGGAAACACCCACCCGACGCGCAACGGCAAGGGCGCCCGGCGCTACGACACCGGGGACCTGAGCAACGAGCTGCTGCTGCGCCGCGGCTACCGCTGCGCGATCGCGGACGAGGAGGAGCAGAAGCGCTGCATCCTGCCCTTCACGGGGGTGAGCGGCGCCGTGATGCTGCTGCGGTACTTCCATAGACCCGAGGAGGTGATCGACTATTTCCTGTCCCCCGACCCGAAGAAATGGGGAGGAAGTGTCCTGTACGGTGCCTTTTGCGCGATACTCGCGGTCTCGACAGTCCAGGAGTGTCACGAGCTTATCACGGGAAAGCCGTACCCGCTCCCGGCGCTGCCGTCGCGATCCGCCCTCGAGGACATCCGGAGGAAACGCGAGCCGTACCTTCGTGCGGACCAATCCTTCGCCTGGGTGGACGAGGTCAGCGAGCGCCTGCGGGCGGCGCTGTGAAACGGAGCCTCACGAAAACCCCCACCCAACGGAACCAGTCCTTCCAGCCGATTTTCTTGCCCTCGGCGACCGTCCGCGGATGGTAGGAGACGGGATGTTCGACGATCGGAAAACCCAGACGGGATACCTGGGCCGTGAGCTCGGGATCGAAGCGAAAATCGTCCTCCTCGAGCCGAAGTTTCCGCAGCACGTCCGAACGGACCATCTTGTAGCAGCACGGCTGATCGGTGAGGCGAGTGCCGTAGAGGGCGTTGCAGATCCACGTGAGCAGCGTCCCCCCGACGAAGAACGTGACGTGCACGTACTGGCGCTGCCGCTTGAGGCGGCGCGAACCGAAGACGACGGGATGGTCGCCCGCTTCCGCCAGCGCGAGGAGGCGCGGGATATCGGCAGGGTCATACTCCAGATCGGCGTCCTGCACCACGACGTAGCGCCCGCGCGCCACGCCGTAGCCGGCACGCACGGCCGAACCTTTCCCGCCGTTCGGTTTGGAAAGCACCGTGTCCCCGGGTTGGACGTGCGCCCGGGCGAGCGCGAGCGAGGAATCCGTCGATCCGTCATCCACCACGATCAGCTCCGCGGACGGACAGGCCTCGCGGACGCGCCGAAGGAGCTCGACTAGCGTGCGCTCCTCGTTATAGACCGGCACGACGACGCTGAGAATGGGTTCCACGAAGGAGAGCGTACAGGAATCAGCGCATCTCTTCGACGAGTCGGGCGGCGAGGCGCGGAAGACTGTGCCCCTCGGTAACGATCGCCCGCAGCCGTTCGCCGAGCGTGCGGCGCGAATCCTCCGGCAGGGAGAGGATCGCGTTCGCGACCTCGCCCAAGGTGTCTTTCGTCGCGCGGCAGTCGGGAGGAAGCACGAGCGCGGCGGCTTCGGAGGATGAGACGACTGGGCAGCCGCACGCCATGGCCTCGAGCACCACCTTGTCGAGCCCGCCCTCGCACGCGTGGAGCGAGAGGGCGGCCGAACGGAAGAGGTCGCGGACCTCCCCGTGGGTGCGCGAGCGGATCTCCACGCCCTCCCCGAGCCCGAGGCGCTTCTCCAGGTCGCGGAGCCTCGTAAGCTCCTCGGCGTCGGACGGCGTGACCGTCCCGCCGGCGATGACGAGGCGCGTGTCGTTCGGCAACTGCGCGAACGCGCGGAGGATCGCCCCGTAGTTCTTCACGGGCGTGATCCGGCCCGCCGCCGCGATGAGCAGCGGATCGCGCGGGGCTTCCCCGGGGGAGAACGCGTCGACGTCGACGCCGTGCCCCACGATGACGGCCTTGCGGGACCGGAACGGAAGTCCCGCCTCCGTGGCGCAGAAGACTTTCCGGCAGAGGAGCACCGCGCAGCGGAGCTTCCATCCCCCGCGGCGCACCTCGTACCAAAGATATCTGGTCTTGCGCAGAAACAGCGTGAGCGGGAACGACAGGAGCACCCACACGGGGGTCATGTGGACGAGGACGACGTCGTAATCGCGGCGGAAATCCCAAAGAATCCTCCAGGCCCGGCGCACCTGGGCCGAGGGAGAGACCCCCTCCTCCTTCCCGAGCGAGAGGACGCGCACGTTGGCGGGAAGCCTGTGGTCGCCCGCGGATTGCGCCACGACGATCACGGAATCGCAGGCGCGCGCGAACTCCTCGATCCAGCGATGGAAGAATCCCAGGACGGGATCTTTTCGGTCGGCCTTCTGGGTGATGATCAGGAGACGCATGGGTGGGACAGTTTACGCCGCGAGGCCGCGGAGGAAAGAGGCGTATCCCGCGAGGAGCGCGGAGCCGTCGAACCGATCGAGGACGCGGCGCGCCTCGTCGCCGATCCTCGCGGCGAGCTCGGGTCGCTCGAGCAGCAGGGAGAGCTTCGCAGCGAGGTCGCCCGGGGTGCCGTCGGTAAGGAGGCCGTTTGCGCCGTCGACGATCACGTCGGACATCACGCCCACGCGGGTGGCGACGACGGGCAGGCCGCAGGCCATCGCCTCGAGCGCGACGCGCGGGCCGCCCTCGCTGCGCGAGTTCATCACGAAGACCCTCGCGGACCGCAATTCCTCCATGAGCGCCGACTGGTCGGCCACCCAGCCGCGGAACGTCACGCGGCCGCTGAGCTCCGGCGCGTCGGCCGCGCGGCGCGCCGCCTCGAGCAACGGACCGTCCCCGAGGACGAGGAGCGTCCGTCCCGGGAGGAGACGGAGTGCCTCGAGCGTCTCGGGCAGGCCCTTGTTCGCGACGAGCCTCGCGCAGAAGGCGACATCGAAGGTTTTCCCGGCGCCCGGACGCGCGACGAACGTCGCCGGATCGAGATAGAAGGACGGGACGACCCGCACCTTGTCCCCCGGAACGCCCCACGACACGAGACGCGAGCGCACGCCCTCGTTGACCGTGCGGACGGCGCGGGCATGGGACGCGTCGGCGCGGATGAGAAGCCGCGTGAGCAGGCGACCGACCCGCTCGCCGAGCGAGGACGGGACGGGATCGCCCACGACGTGGTGGATCTCGAGGCAGTACGGGACGCCCATGCGGCGATGCAGCAGGAAGGCCCCGAGTCCGTTATAGAACGGCGGATACTCGTGGACGGTCATCACCCCGTGCGCGTGGCGCCGGACGAGGTCGGAGCCGCAGCGGAGGATCCAGCGCGGCTGATACCACAGACCCCGCGGACAGGGATGGAAGAAGACATTGGGAAAATCCGGACTGACCTGGATGCCGTCATCGGAGAAGTGTCGGATGTCGGGTTGCGGGTGTCGGGCTTGGGATGTCGGATCTCGGGATTCCCGCAACTCGCAACTCGCAACTCGCAACTCCGGCGCAGCCGGGCAGATCACGTCGATGCGCTCCCACTCCTTCGAGAATCCGCGGAGCGTGTTCCAAAAAGCCCCCTTCTTCCCCCGCGGGACGGAGCGGTCCCCGGAGATCATGAGCAATTTCATGGCCGCGGCGGGACGGCGGACGGGCGATCGGCGAGCGACCGGAAGAGCGAAAGATGGTCGTCCGCCACGCTTCCCCACTGGCGCTCCCCGAGCGGCTCGGCGGCGGAGCGGGCGATCTCGTCGTACCCGCGATCGATCTCCAGCACGGACCGCACGATCTCGGTGGAGGTGCGCAGCGAACGGATCATCATGCCTTCGCGGAGGGCCGGACTGAGACCGTTCTCCTCGGTGATGAGCACGGGAAGCCCGGCGGCGCGCGCCTCGAGCGCGGTATTGGGACTGATATCGGTGAGGGAGGGCAGCACGAGCAGGTCATGCTCATCATAGACTTCTCGCTTCTGGGCGCCGTGCACGGCGGGCTGGATCGATACGCGCGACTGGAGCGAGAGCTTCTGCACGAAGGTCTCGATCTGGCCGCGCACGGGTCCGGACCCCACGAGCGTGAGGCGGGCGTGCGGCAGCGAGGCGACCGCCGTGAGGAGCGCGGACAGGTTCTTGAAGCGCACGAAGCGGCCGAGGTACAAGAGACGAAGGGGCTCGTGCTTCTGGTGAGGGGAGGGCGACGAGACGGGCAGCGCGTTCTCGATCACGGAATGCGCCGCGAGCCTTGCCCCGAGAAGCCGGCGATACAGATCCTGCTGGAACGCCGTGGAGAAGACGACGTGGTCGAAACCGCCGATGAGTACCCTGAGCAGGGACTTCACTCCCGGATACGAGGCGTAGAACTGGCGGAGCGTCCGCTTGCCGCCGTGATCGGTATAGCGCTCCCAGAGGAAATCGCCCCCGAGGCGCAGGATCTTCTTCGGCCCCTTGATGCGCGCGAGCCGCAGCGGGATGCCCGCGCTCACGGAGGAAAACGCCTCGAGAACGTCCGCGTCGCGGCCGTGGATCTGCAGGGCCTTGGCGTACCGGTTCCAGCGCACGCCCGATCCGCCGCCCACGGGCACGCGGATCACCTTCCAGAGCGCTCCCGCCTCCTTGCCCTCGGACTCGAAGAGCTCGTCGGCGTTCTGGCCGTACGTCACCACCACGACCTCGTTGCCCCGGGCGGCGAGCTCGGCCGCCAGGTGGCGGACGTACGTCGCGGGGCCGCCGATATCCGGCGGGTAGATCCCGGTGGCGAGGACGATCTTCACCGGGGAATTGTAGCGGAAAATGAAGGGTCTGGCGCCACATCTTGTTTGCAGTTTATGGCTCCAGGAGGGAGTTGGTAGTCGGTAGTTTGTAGTTCATGAAAAGACCAAGATCGTGAGAACTCCCCTACTACAAACTACCAACTACAAACTTCTCAACTCTACAAAATACTTCATCTCTTTCTGATCTCTCACAGCCTCTTCCGGTACCACTCCACGGTCGCGGCGAGCCCCTTCTCGAACGAGACCTTCGGCTTCCACCCGAGCGCGCGCAGCGGGGAAGAATCGACGGCGTACCGCCAGTCGTGTCCCGGGCGATCCGCGACGAACTCAATGAGACTCTCGGGTTTCCCGAGGAGCGTCAGGACGGCCTTCACCACCTCGATGTTCGGGCGCTCGTCGTCGGCGGAGATGTTCGTGACGCGGTCCTGCGGCTCGAGCTCCGGCGCGAAGCGCGCGGGATCGGCGAGGACCAGCTCGACGGCGTCGTTGTGATCGGCAACATAGAGCCAGTCGCGCTTGTTGAGGCCCTTGGCGTACACCGGGACCTTCTCGTTCTTGAGGGCCTTGCGGATGATCGTGGGAATGAGCTTCTCCCCCGCCTGATGCGGACCGTAGTTGTTGGTGCAACGCGTGATCGCGATCGGGAGCTTGAACGTGCGCGCCGCCGAGAAGAGCAGCATCTCCCCCGCCGCCTTCGTCGCCGCGTAGGGCGAGCTCGGGCGGAGCATGTCGGCGGTGGTGCGCGGAGCCTCCCCGTCCTTCACGTCGCCGTACACCTCGTCGGTCGAGATATGGAGCAGCCGGACTCCCGGATTCCTCTTGAGCGTCTCGATGAGCGACTGCACGCCGAGCACGTTGCTGTGCAGGAAGGGCACCGCCCCGGCGATCGAGCGGTCGACGTGCGTCTCCGCCGCGAAGTTCACGATGGCCTCGATGCCGTACCGGCTCACGCTCTGGCTCACGAGCTCCACGTCGGCGATGTCCCCGTGGACGAAGCGAATGCGCTCCTTCACGGGATCCAGGAACGTCTTGTCGCTCCCGTGGGAAAGGGAATCGAGAACGACGAGGAAGTCGTCGGGAAAGCGTTCCTTGTGCCGCAGCACGAAGTGCGAGCCGATGAAGCCCGCTCCCCCTGTGATCAGAAGATTCATAGCGAGTGGGAAAAATGAGTCGACGGCCTGTCCGTCCGCAGCCCAGATCCTGAGCTGGGCGAAAGAGACGGGCGAAGGCGGGCGACAGGGAGGTTCATGGGAAGGAGAGTAATCGAGGTACAGAATACTAGAGCATTTGGGCATCCGCCTGCGCTCGGTACCGATTATGCCTGAATCCCCGCCCCGGAGACCGTCTTTCCCCGCGCACAAACGAATTTTAAAGAGAAAAGACCAATACCCTATGAATACCGCATTCCTAATCCTCTACTACTCTAGTATTCTAGTACTCTCGTTATGAAAGGCGTCCTCATTTGCGGCGGCACGGGCTCCAGGCTCCGTCCCCTGACGGAGATCACCAATAAGAGCCTGCTTCCGATCTACGACCGGCCCCTCATCCTGTTCCCGCTCAAGACTCTCGTCGACGGCGGCATCCGGGACGTCATCGTGATATCGGGCAACGAACACATCGATCAGATGGCGAGCTTTCTCGGGAGCGGCGAGCGCTTCGGCTGCAAGTTCAGTTATCGCGTGCAGGACCGTCCGGGAGGCATCGCCCAGGCGCTCGGCATGGCGGAGGAGTTTGCCGCGGGCGACAGCGTGTGCGCCATCCTCGGCGACAACGTGTACTTCGACACCCTGACGCCGACCATCGCGAACTTCCGGAGCGGCGCGCACCTCTTCCTCAAGAAGGTGCCCGACGCCCAGCGCTTCGGCGTTGCCGAGATGCGGGACGGAAAAGTGGTCTCCATCGAGGAGAAGCCGCTCGCTCCCAAAAGCGAACTCGCCGTGACGGGCTGCTACCTCTACGACAACCGCTGCTTCGAGGTGATCCGCAACCTCAAGCCCTCGGCGCGCGGGGAACTCGAGATCACGGACGTGAGCCGCTGGTACGTGGAAAAGGGAGAACTGCAGGCCGACGTCCTTAAGGAGGAATGGATCGACGCTGGCACGTTCGAGAGCCTCCACCGCGCGGCCACTGTCGTGCGACAGCGGGAGATGGCGAAGAAGATTGCAGTGACGGAGAAGGTCGTCGAATCGATGATGACGAAGTGATGCCACGTCGAAGACCCCAGGAAATCCCGGGGTCCTGCTTGCTCAGCAGGTCGGCCAATCATCCGTACGCCGATCCGACGGTCACGCGCCTCCGTGGTGACCTGCGTTTCTTCGCCGCGGCCTACTTGAGCAGGCCGGGCCTGCGGATCATGAGATAACTCACGATGTAACCCGCGGCCACATCGAAGCAATCTCCGGCTTCCTGCAATGCGACGAACTCCCTGAGTGAAAAGAACGTCGCCTTGCCGACGATTCCCTCGTTCGGATCCACGGTGAGGGCGGGTCGACTCATATCGACCTCCAGCACGTAGCATCCTATCGTCTGCGGAAAGTACGTCGAGTTCAGACTTGCGCGAATGAGCAACGATTCAACCGAGAGGACGCGTCCTCCGGTCTCCTCTTCGCCCTCGTCCGCTGCGGCCTGGCGCTCGGTCTGCCCGATTTTCGGGAGACCTCGCGGACACTCCCATGTCAGCACGCCGAGATTGCCGGGATCGAGATCCGGCACTTTGGCGTTATAGGCAGAGAGGTCTCGAGCGAGCGGACGCTGGGCTTGGACCAATCCGATCCTGCCGGTGACCCGGTCGATCGGCAGGCACAGCGCGCCGGACGGCTCGACGATCAACGGCTGATCGTAGAGGGGTTTACCCTCCTGCTCCCACAGAACGCGATGGATGGAAACTCCCATCCTCGCCTGTCGCAACAGAACGGGCCCCTCTCCCGGTTGCCAACCGAGATTGGCATCCGTGATCTGAACATGACGGAGGGAACGTGGTGAATGGCGCATGATGCGCCTCCTTTTGAAAAGGATGGTTTGCCAACCCTGACAATGAGCACGCGCTCATTCGAACAGGAATAGGCTATAGTTATTATAAAATAATATTATATTTTTTCAATAATAAGGTGCCACTAGGATATCAGGCGCGTTCCCAGGGTGTTCTCGAGCGCCTCGAAGTACCGCCGCAGGTACGGGTGATCGCTCGGCAGCGTCTTCGACCAGAGCACGTCCTCGGACTGGTCGTCGAGCGAGATCGCGTCCTCGGAGACGCGCGCGAAGCCGACCGTCGCGACGTAGTGGACGCGGGTCGTCGCGGGATCGTAGAGCTTCCAATCGTCCGCGGTGAACGACGACGTGTCGTAGATCTCCTCAAGGTATTCCGGCGACACGGCGACGAGCTCGCCCGCAAGACCCGTTTCCTGCAGGAGGACGGGCAGCATGGCGTCCCGGATCGTCTCGCCGTTGAGGATCCGGCCCCCGGGCAACCACCATTCCCCCTTCACGGGGTTGTTGCGCCGCTTGAGGAAGAGAAAGGCGCCGTCCGGCCGCTGCGCGACGATGTTCACGGACACGGTGGGAAAGTGCCGGACGGTCTGGCGGAAGATCTCGAGAGAAGCGAGGCGGCGTGACGGCATTAGGACAGGAGGGAAGCGTAGACGTCGGCGTAGCGTGCCGCGATCGCGGCCCAGTCGTAGGCGGAGGCGAAACGCGCTCCCGCCCCGGCGATGGCGGCGCGGCGCGCGGGATCGCGCAGGGCGGCGATCGCACCGGCAGCCGCTTCGGGGTCGTCCGGGGTGACGAGGATCCCCGCCTCGCCGTCCTTCACGATCTCCGGGATGCCGCCGACCGTCGTCGCGACGACGGCGCATTCCGCGGCCTGCGCCTCGAGGAAGACGTTTCCGAGCGCCTCGCTGCGCGAAAGCCCGCAGAAGATCTCGGCCTCCGCGTATTCCGCCCACAGGGCGGCATCCGCGAGGCGGCCGATGAAACGGACGCGTTCGCCGAGGGAGAGCGACCGGGCGAGCGCCTCGAGCGAGGAGCGCAGCGATCCGTCGCCGACGACATGGAGCGACCAAGCGGGATCCTTCAAGGTCGCGACGGCGGACAGGAGCGTATCCACCCCCTTCATCGGCTCGAGGCGGCCGACGAAGAGAAGGCGTCCGGGGACCTTCTGGCGACGGTCCACCGCGGCCCGAATCGCGGGCAGGTCGATGCCATTGGGAATCACCGGAACGCCGGCCACTCCCCTCGCCGCGGCGTCGTCCGCGAGGATCCGGCTGATCGCGGTGACGCGGTGCGCGCCGCGCAGGACGAAGGTCCTGAGGAAGGAGCTGTTCGTGGTCTGGAGCGTGAGGAGGCGCCGCGCGGAGGGAACGACGGCGCGACAGAGCGCGAGGGCCAGGCCCGCGAACGTCTCGAGCACCGCGTGGATCAGGTCCGGACGGAGACGGCGCGCGGCGAACGGCGCGAGGAAGGGATAGAGCCACTTGTCGGCGGACGAACCGACGCCGACGCGAACCACGCGGACCTTCCCGCGGAGCAGGTCCTCGCGCGACAGGTCCGGACGGAGCTTCGCCGTGACGATCGCGACGTCGAACGACTCGGAAAGACGGAGCGCCACTTCCTCCGCGCACGCCTCCGCGCCGCTGCGGAAAGGGGTGAGGAAGGCCGAGAGAATCACGACCTTCTTCATGGCGAGACCTCCGTGAAGAGCTTCGCGTACTCCTTGCCGACGACGTCCCAACTGAACGCCGATTCGATGCGGCCGCGCGCGGCCTGCCCCATCATCGCGCGCTTGCGCGGGTCCTCGATCAGTCGCCGCAGGTGCGCGGCCAAAGCCTCCCTGTCACCCGGCGCGAAGAGGAATCCTGACACGCCGTTTTGGACGAGAAAGGGATTGCCGCCGACCTCCGTCACGACGCACGCGCATCCCGAGCTCATGGCTTCCATGATGGCGTTGCTGAGACCCTCGCTGTAGCTCGGCATCACGAAGACGTCCGTCTGCTTCAGGATCGCGGGGATGTCGTCCCGGAGACCCAGGAATTCCGCGACGTCCCCGTAGCGGACGCGCAGCGGATGCCCCTCGGGCGCCAGGCCGACCACGCGGAACACGGCCTCGGGATGCTCCTTCTTCACGAGCGCGGCGGCGGCCAGGAAATCGTCGACTCCCTTCACCGATTCCAGGCGTCCGACGTAGGTGATCGCGCACGAGCGCGATGCCGGATCGGGCGCGGGCTTCGCGGGATCGTACCGGGAGGGATCGATGCCGGTGGGGATCACGCGCCACTTGCCGCGCACGCCGAGCAGACCGAGCAGGCCCTCGGGCTCGGGATGGAACGTCACGAAGCGGTACGAGCAGAGGAGGATCAACCAGCCGAGCGTCCACGCGTACACGCGCGAGGCGAGGCGGAACGCGAGCGTGCGTCCCCACCACGTCATGCCGACGAGCGCGTCGGTGAGCAGGATGACCTTGTGGCCCGTGAGCGCGAGCGGGATCACGGAAAGCGACGACCAGAAAAGGATCTTGTTGCAGACGACCAGGTCGGGCTTCTCCTCCCGGATCACGCGGCGCACGAGGCCGGTGAACCCGCAGGCGATCCCGTAGTTCCAGGGATCGGGAAGAAACACGTCCTTCTTCCGGTGGATCGTGAGCGTCGGCGAGACGACCTCGGTGCCCGTCGCCTCTCCCATCGTGACCACGACGACGCGGTACCCGAGCCGCTGCCACAACTCCGCCAACTTGAAGGAGCTCACCATCCAGCGGTGTTTCTCTTTCCAGTAGGGGCTGATGAGAAGAATCGTCTTCACGAGGGCAGGATGGCAGAAAGCCAGGATGGCAGAAAGCCCTTTCGAGTCGGCATTCCCGCTGCCTTTACCGCACTTTCGCCCTCGTGTCCTGCTCGTCCAATCCCGCCTCGCGCAGGCCGATCTTCCGTACGAGGCGCGCATGGCGCTGCTCGAGCTCCTCCAGGCGGATGATCAGCGCGAAGGTCACGAAGAAGAGGATGCCGAGGAAGGTCACGATCACCGCGTTTTCCTGGTTCGCGATGCCCGTGATCGCCGAGAGGTACGTGAGGGCGCTCGGGAACAGCGCGATATAGGCCACGAATCCCCAGAAGATCGTCCAGAGCCCGGCCTCCCACAGGGTCTTCTTCCGGCGGAACGCGAGGTTCCAGGCGTAGAGCAGCGCCACGAGGGACACGAGCGGCGCGACGATTTGGTAGGGCGTCAGGTGCAAACTGGAGTACTGGGGATCGGAATACTGGAATACTAGGGCTCTGTATTCCAGTATTCCAGCATTCTTCTCGGTCTCAACGCAGAAAGGATCGTAACAAGATCTTCAATGCCGTCTTCACGCCGTTGGCGAACGACTGCCCCTTGGCCATCGTGTATTCGGAGTAGATCACCTTCGTGGGGACCTCCGCGACCCTCCATTTGTGCTGCACGCACTCGCGCACGATCTCGGAGCAGAACTCGAAGCCGTTCATGCGGATATCCACCTCGCGGAGCGCCTTGGGGCCGAACACCTTGAACCCGCTCTGGCTGTCGCTCACCCACTTCCCCGTTGCCACGCACGTCACGATGTTGCCGATGCCGTTGAAGACGCGACGGATCGCGGGGATGCGGTTGCGCTGGCCGAAGCGGTTGGCGAAGGCGATATCGGCGGAGTCCTCGAGGATGGGCTTAAGCAGGAGCGGGATGTCCGCGGGATCGTGCTGGCCGTCGGCGTCGAGCGTCACCACGGCGTCCGCGCCGAGAGCACGCGCGGCCTCGATGCCTGTCATCGTCGCGGCGCCCGCGCCGCAGTTCTCGATGTGGCGGACCACCGTCGCGCCCGCAGCGGCGCACAAGGCGCCCGTGCCGTCGGAGGAACCGTCGTCGACCACGATCACCGCGGCGCAGTGCTTCTTCGCGTCCTCGACGACCTGCCCGACGCGGCGGACCTCGTTGAACGCGGGGATGACGGCGACGATCTTCATGCGAGACAAGGAGAACGGGAAACGGATCCGGACAAGCCGCGGCGACTGCCTACCCGGCGAAGCCTTGAAGAGCCCTCGCAAGAGGAGACCGCCGGACCGGCTGACAAGGACGAGAGGCGAAGTCGGGTCATGGGATGAGGATGAAAGCAACGTTCCTCTCGTCGTTGATCACGACCTGCAGGCCGGAGCGCGGATCGTTCACGAATTCCTGGAACAGACGGACCTTCTGGTGGAGGGTGCCCTGCTGGTCGGACTCGATCGTGGCGGTGTTGAGGTCGAGGATGATGCTGTTGAACCCGAGCGCCTTCAGGCGCTTCACGGTGAGGGCCGGATCGCGCTCGCTGTAGAGGCAGTTGAAGAGATCGAGCTGCTGGTCGTTCGCACCGAGGACCTCGAGGTTCTGCGGCACGAAGTACGGGATGAAGGTGCCGATGCGGTACAGGTACGGACGGTCCGGGATGTTCACGCGGCGGTCCTCGACGATGCCCACGATGTCGTCGTAGTTGGCGATCGTGATCTCGCGGAGCGCCGAGGCGGAAATCTTGCCCATGGGATACTCGTACATGCTGCGCTGGAGCTCGAACTGCCCCATGCGGAAGCCGAGGGACGTGACGATCGAAAGACCGAGGAGGAGCCCCATGAACCAACGGTTCGGCGCGTCGGGAGCGCGGACGACGAAGGCCTCGAGGGTCACGACGAGGCCGAGGAACATGCCGATGCCGTACCACGGGACGCCGTTGGCCAAAAACACCCACTCGACGATCGTCATGCCCGTGATCGCGGCGAGCCAGCGCAGCCAGCGCCCGCGCTCCGTCCACACGTACGGGAAGAGCAGGACGAGCGGGAACAGGAGAAGGGCCGCGATCGTCGTGACGTAGTAGCCCGTCGAATCGAGGTTCATCACGGTCCTCCACGGAAGGAGGAGGTAATGGCTCCAGTTGTTCATGTGCCCCCAGTAGCGATCCAATTCCTCGGTGCCGCTCGTGGATACGCAGGCGGGCGACGAGGCGTCGACGCGCAGTTCCTTCGGCACGATCCGGACATCGTGCGAGGAACGGACGGACTCCGGGTCGGTCGTGCGATAGATGAGGGTGGGACTGAGGTCGTTCGGGGCGCCGAAAGCGAGACCCGGCACGATCTTCCCCTGGAGGATGTTGTTATGCTCGATCCACGGAACCGTCATGACGACGAGTCCCGCCGCGAAAGCGCCGAGCGCGAGAAGCGACGGCTTGCGGGATCCGCGCTTCCGCCAGAATCCGTATCCGATTCCCGCGGCGGCGATCGCGAGGCTCATAATAAGAAAGATCGCGTTCACCGAAGCGGGGGCGCCTCCCATCGCGCGATCGAGGATCTTCTGCGCGTTGAGACTGCCCTGCAGCGACAAGATGGCGGCCGACAAGCCGACTCCTCCCGCGGCCGCAGCGGCATTCACCGTGAGACCGAAGATGAATACGACGAGGCTCAGGATCACCATGATCGCCGTGACCTTCGTCGCGAACGCGGCTCCCGCGAAGACGCCGGCGAGGAGCAGCAGACGATCGCGATCGGTCCATCGACGGGCCTCCCCTTCCTGCTCCGGATCGAAGAAGGCCATGAAGGCGAGCAGCGTCGCGAGCGCGCCGTAGAAGAAGACGGCGTTGTCGATCTTCATGTCGGCGAACGAGAAGTGCCCGACGAGCGGGAGCGTCCCGTAGAGGAGGGCGGAGAGATAACCGCTTCGGCCGCCGAGGAACCGGCGCGCGAAGACGAACACCGAAGTCACGGCGAGGAGACCGGCGGTCCAGTTCACCATCATCGAGGCGGTGGTGCCGAACACGCTGTCGTACCCGAAGAGGAGGAATCCGAGCGAGGTCAGGTACGTCCACTCGAACGCCGGCATGGAGAAGATGAACTTCCCGTAGCTCACGAGCAGGTGCGGGCGGTTGAGGTAGCTGCCGAGGTCGTCCCAACCGATCGGGAAGGGCCGCACGACGCTGAGGAAGCCGAGAAGCACGTACGTGAGAAGAAGCCAGAAAAGCAGCGGAACCGGGTCGGAGAGGCGATGCTCGCTCTTCCACTCGAGACCCAACAATCGGTCCACCCAGTGGAGCGATTCGCGGAACAGGATCACGGGCACGCCGAGCACCAGCATCCAGCCCAGGAGCGGCACGAAGACATGTGCCACGGCGGCGACCCACAACAGCACGATCCAGCCCGCGGCGCCGAGCGCGGCGGAGAGGACGGCTTCCAGGAGAGGCGTCATCTCACGGCGCAGCTTCAGGAGTCCCAGCAGGAAGCGGCCGAGCACGAGGAACTCGAAGAGCAGGACGAAGACGAAGAGCGCCTGCGGGAAGACGCGCGAGACGAAGGCCGCCTGGATGCACGAGTGCTTGAGGAGATACGCCTTGGCACCCGATTGCGTCACGCCGATCTCGTCGAGGCAGTCGCGTGCCTCGAGCGCCGTGAAATCCTTCTGCAGCTCCTGCAGCGCCTGTTCCCCCACCGTGTAGGTATCGGAGCGCGGCTCCACGAGGAACCGGACCGACTTCTCGTTGCGCTCCCCGCCCCACGTGACCACGGTGAAGAGGAGCCAAAGCATACCGAAGGCCACGAGCGCGAACTTCCACGGCGTCCACCGGATCGTCACCGTCTTCTCGCGCGTCGCCATCCGCCGCCACGCCATAAATCCGCCGTACGCCAAAAGCGAGATGGCCGCGTAACCGAGGAAGGGCGCCATGCGCGCGATCGATCGGATGAGGAACGGCCCGAACGCCGCGGCTCCGCGGCAGAGGTAATCCGCGGTCGAGTAGACGTCCTTCTCCCCGCCGCACGAGGCGGCGACGGTCGCGTAGCCCTCGTCGTTCAAGAGGTTCAGGCCGTGGTACGGCGTCCCGAGATAGACGAGGAACGTGAAGGCGCCCCAGAGAAGGGCCGAGACGAAGAACGCGATGCTGAGGGTCCGGATGGTTTTCGATTGCATACGAAACACAGTGTAGACCACGTCAAAGCCTTTCCGAACGCCTTTCCGCCGGGAAATTCGGGCTTCTTTCGGCGAAAAACGCTATGATGCGCTCTCGATGCATGACGTCCGCGCGCTCCGCAGGCAGTTCCCGATCCTCGCCCGTCCGATCGACGGGCACGCGCTTACGTACCTCGATTCCGCCGCCACGGCGCAGAAGCCGCAGGCGGTGCTCGACGCCGTGACCCGCTTCTACGCCGAGGAGAACGCCAACGCGCATCGCGGCATGCACGCGCTCGCGGAGCGGGCGACGATCGCGCTCGAGAAGGCGCGCGGGACGGTGCAGCGCTTCCTGGGCGCGGCCTCGCGGGAAGAGATCGTCTTCACGAAGAACGGCACGGAGGCGATCAACCTCGTCGCGCGGTCCTACGGATCGACGCTGGAACCGGGGAGCGGCATCGTCATCACGGAACTGGAGCATCACAGCAACGTCGTCCCGTGGCTGCAACTCAAGCAGCGCCGCTTCGCCGGTACGGCGGGCGTGGAGATCGACTGGGCCGAGATCGACGACGAAGGCGCGCTCGACATGGCATCGCTCAAGCGTCTCCTCGCCGCGGGCGCGGTGAAGATGGTGGCGATCACGGGGCTCAGCAACGTGCTCGGCGTGCGCCCCGCGCTCGACGACGTGATCGACGCCGCCCACGAGTCCGGCGCGCTCGTGCTCGTCGACGCGTCGCAGCTCGTAGCGCACGCGGCCGTGGACGTGCGTGCCCTCGACTGCGACTTCCTCGTCTTCTCCGGCCACAAGCTCTTCGGCCCCACCGGCATCGGCGCGCTCTACGGCAAGGCGGAGCTCCTCGGAACACTGCCGCCGTTTCTCGGCGGCGGCGGGATGGTGCAACGGGTGACGCGCGAGGGCTACGTCCCCGCCGACGTCCCGCAGCGGTTCGAGGCAGGCACGCAGCCCGTCGCGGAAGCCGTCGGTCTCGCCGCCGCGATCGACTGGCTCTCCTCCCTCGACCGACGCGAGACCCACGCCCACGAGCGCCGGCTCCTCGCCCGCGCGATCGAGGGTCTCCGCTCGCTCCCCGGCGTCCGCGTGCTCGGGCCCGCCGACGCGAAGAAGGTCGACGGCTGCGTCAGCTTCGTCACGGAAGGCGTCCACTCCCACGACCTCACGGAGGTGCTCGGCCGCAAGGGCGTGTGCCTCCGCGCCGGCAACCACTGCGCGCAGCCGCTGCACGCGCGCCTCGGGATCACGGACTCCACCCGCCTCTCCGTCGCGCCCTACAACACCGAGGAGGAGATCGACCGCGCGCTCACGGAGATCGAAGCGGCCATGAAGAAGCTTCGCAACTAGTCGGCCACCTTTTGAACCTTTTACACCTCTCGTTTTGGACCTCTACGCCGAGAACATCCTCGACCACTTCCGTCACCCCCGCGGGAAGACGCCGCTTCCGGACGCGACCGTGACCCATAGGGAGGTGAACCTGAGCTGCGGCGACGAGGTGGCGCTGAGCCTCCGGATCGAGAACGGGCGGATCGCGGGCCTCGGCTGGGACGGCGCGGGCTGCGCCGTGAGCCAGGCGGGCATGTCGATCCTCGGGGAGGAGCTTCTTGGGAAGACCGTCGCCGAGGCGGACGCCCTCACGAGAGAGGAGATCGATGCGCTCCTCGGCGTTCCCATCGGCCCCCGGCGCTTCAAGTGCGCGTACCTTTGCCTGCACGCGCTGAAAAACGCGCTCCGGGTCGCCGCCGGCAAGGAGCCCCAGGGATGGACGGAAACCGTGGGAGGAGCGCTCTAAAAAATGGAGCCGCCCACGAGAATTGAACTCGTGACCCCTTCCTTACCATGGAAGTGCTCTACCTCTGAGCTAGGGCGGCTTGTTCCGACGCGTGTGAAGGATGCGTTCTCCGGGACCGAGCTCTTGCCTTCTTCGGCGCTCCACTTCGTGGAGCTGGGCTCTGAGCTAGGACGGCTTATCCCCGGAAACGCGAGAATGACCTGAAATGAGCCCGCGTAGGGTAACAGCCGGACTTCTACCTCACAAGGAGAGTCTGCGGTGAAATCGACCGGGAATCAGTGCCCCAGGATCCGCGCGATGGCGGAGAAGCCCTGGACGACGACATTCATGATCGAAGTGATCCAGACTCCGAAGACGTCGATATGGAGGAAGCGCTCGCCGAGGAGCAGCGCGAGCAGGATGTACGGACCGACGCGGTGAAATCGTTTTGTATTTTTAGAATCGTCCGATTTGCTATGCTCCGGGCATGAAAAAAACCTCATGGCTCCTGACAACGTTCTTCCTGCTGACGATCTGCGGGTGCTCGACCAAGCCCGCGATCGAGAATCGGCCTTCCGATGACAATTTTTCGAGCAGTGCGCGGCAGTCATCCGTCGCCGTTCTGACAAATCCCTCGTGGACCACGGTGGACAGGCAAACGGACTGGCCTGCGGACTACAATTTTCCCCCGATCTCCTTTGCGTATCCTTCCCAGTGGACATTCCACTGCTGCGGCGACATGGACGAGGCTTCCCAGCATACGATCTGCGCCAATGACGCCTGTGACTCATACGTGAAAATCACGGACTATTCGCTAAGAGGATGCCCCGAAGGAAAGTCCATCTGCGCCATGGAAGACCAGGAGCTGAAAACCGCGCAGCAAAAATACGATGAATTGACCAAGAGCATCGAGCTGACTGACGCGCAAATCCTCCACGTCGACGCCGCGCCTGGGCTAAGGAAAGACGCATTCGTGTACGAAGCCGGCGATCACGCCCGTACGTATCTTCTCAATCTGGACAGCAACGTCATCGGCGTGACCTTTTCTCAGGACCTCGTGATGAAGGATGCGTTTATGACGGATTTCCTCACGCGGATGATCTGGGACAGGAACTGAGCCATCAATGCCCCAGGATCCGCGCGATGGCGGAGAAGCCCTGGACGACGACATTCATGATCGAAGTGATCCAGACTCCGAAGACGTCGATATGGAGGAAGCGCTCGCCGAGGAGCAGCGCGAGCAGGATGTACGGACCGACGCGGAGGTACTCCTGGTACCGGTCGTCGTACCGGAGCGGGATGAACGCCTCGAGGGCCTTGGAGCCGTCGAGCGGGCCGATGGGCAGCAGGTTGAAGGCCATCATGCCCAGGTTCGTGAAGAGCGAGTACGCGAAGAACTGCGCGAAGAAGAGGAAGGCCGGCGAGCCGGACGCGGGAAGCGAGAGGAAGGACCACACCGACGGACGGACGCCGAGCAGGAGGAGCACCCAAAAGGAGAAGAGCGCGAGGAGGAAGTTGCTCACCGGGCCCGCGAGCGCCGTGAGGAACATGCCTTTCTTCGGCTCCGAGAAATACGCGGGGTTCACGGGCACGGGCTTCGCCCAGCCGAATCCGACCGTGAGGAAGAGGATAGCCCCGAGCGGATCGATGTGCGCGACGGGGTTGAACGTCAGGCGACCGTTGTTGTGCGGGGTGGGGTCGCCAAGGCGGGTGGCGACGAAGGCGTGCGCCCACTCGTGGACCGTGAGTCCGACGAGGAACGCGAGGATGGCGATGGGACTGAAGAAGCCGGACATGGCGCGGAGTATAGAGCATGCTCCCGGGTTTTCGCGGCCAAGAAGCCATTGACGCCACGCCAAAACGCCTTTACTCTCTCCCGGCTCATGGCACGTTCGTGCGTCAAAACCGGCAAGAAGACTGGCTTCGGCAACACCCGCAGCCACTCCATGCGTCACACCCGCCGCACCTGGAAGGCCAACATCCAGAAGAAGCGCGTGTTCGATCCCAAGACGGGCACCTTCCGCACGATGAAGGTCTCCACGGCCTACCTGCGCACGCTCAGCAAGCGCCTGATGGCCGGAAAGTCGATCTAAGCGAGGAGAGAGGAAAGAGCTTGGGCTTTTTTGCGCATGTCATGGTTCGGCCACGCTCACCACGACATGCGGGCATTTCCTCTGTCATCCCGAGCGTAGCCGAGGGATGCTACGATCCCGACCATGCACACCGCTAAGAACCTCTGGAAGCGTCTCGCGATCGCGGGAGGCGTCCTGCTTGTGGTCGCCGGCGCCGCCGCGAAGAAAGTCCTCACGCTCAGCGCCGACCCCGTCGGGGAGAAGGACTGTCCTCCGCTCTTCCCCTCGTCGGACGACCCGGTCGTCGACAACCCGTCCGTCCAGGCGTACGGTTCCCTCCCCTGGGAGCAGAAAGGCGGCACCATCAACGACGCGAGCTGCCTCGATCGCACGGGCGTCTACGGCATCGTGCGGGTGAAGACGGAGGAGGACATCCGAAACGCGCTGGCCTTCGCGCGCGAGAGGAAGCTCAAGCTCTCGATCGCCGGCGTGCGCCACAGCATGGGCGGCCAGGCGTTCTCGCGCGGGGCGGTGGTGCTCGACATGATCGGCTTCAACAAGGCGACGCTCCACGAGGGGACGAAGACGATGACCGTCCAGAGCGGCGCCACCTGGCACGATCTCCAGGCAATGCTCCATCCGCGCTTCGCCATCAAGGCGATGCAGTCGACGGACATCTTCACCGTGGGAGGCTCCATCGCCGTGAACGCGCACGGCATGGACCACCGCTCCGGCTCCGTGGGCGGCAGCGTGCGGAGCATGCGCGTACTGCTCCCGGACGGCACGGTGAAGACGGCGAGCCGGACGGAGAACCCCGACCTCTTCCGCCTCGTCGTGGGCGGGTACGGACTCTTCGGCATCGTGCTCGACGCCGAGCTCGACGTAGTCCCGAACGACGTGTACGAGACCGGCCGCCGGGTGATCGCGACGGAGGAGTTCCCCGCCGTCTTCGAGAAGGAGATCCTGCCCGACGAGTCCCTCGGCCTCTTCTACGGCCACCTCTCGACGTCCCCGGGATCCTTCCTCAACGAAATGATCCTCTACACGTACGAGAAGGCCGACGACGAGAACGCGCGGATCGCGCCGCTCGGCGAGGTGAGCGGCACCAAGCTCCGCCGCTTCACCATCAATGCCTCGAAGCTGGGATCCTTCGCCATGCGCCTCAAGTGGTTCCTGGAGAAGCACGTCGAACCGCGCCTCGAGAGCTGCACCGTGAGTCGCAACGCGGCGCAGGGAAGCGCCGAGGCGTGCCTCGTCTCGCGAAACGATCCGATGCACGACTCCGTGAAGTACCTGAAAAACCCCCTCCCGAACGATACCGACATCCTCCACGAGTACTTCATCCCCCGCGATCGCTTCCTCGCGTTCGTCGACGGCATGCGGGAAATCCTCCGGAGGAACGACGCCAACCTCCTCAACGCCTCCGTGCGCGTGGTGCACGCGGAGGACGTCGCCCTGAGCTACGCGCCCAAGGACGCGTTCGCCGTGGTGCTCTATATCAACCAGGCGACGGACAAGGCGGGCAACGACCGCATGGCCGCCGTCACGAAGGAACTGATCGATCTCACGTCCTCGATGGGCGGCCGGTTCTTCCTCCCCTATCAACTCCACTACACCGCCGACCAGCTCAAGGCCTCCTACCCCGAGATCGGCGCGGTCTTCGCGGAAAAGCGCAAGCGCGATCCGGAGGGGATCCTCAGTAACACCTGGTACGAGCGGTATGGAGCATCACTGTGAGACAGGTCAGGAGACCTGCCCCAAATTTTGGAGAGAACACTTTGCAGCCACGGGTCAGAAGACCCGTGCTCAAACAATATTTGCCTGGGGGCAGGTCTCCTGACCTGCCGGACCAGATCAATAATCGTACAGATGCTCGATCGGGATCCCCCGCGCCCTGAAGGCGGCCAGGACGTCGGAAAGGCGCGCGACGGGAACCCGCCATCCCATGCGCGTCTTTCCCGGCTCGACGAGCGACCGCATCGCGAGAACGGGAACCGCGCCGGGGAGCTCGATGGGCTCCGCCGACGGAACGAGCGCCGTGAGGAGTATCTCGTCATTCCCCGCGATCTCCACGAACGTGGCGCCCTCCGACGCCAATCGCTCGACGTTCCTCGTGAAGGCCTCGTAGCGCGGAAGCTCGATGACGCGCCGGCCGTCGGGCAAGGTTTCCTCCGCGCCCGACCCCGCGACGGAAGAACCGCTCATGACGACGCGGATCAGGAGGTCTTCCGGGGCGTACACCGACCCCGTGCCGAATCCGATGAGACGCGCGTACACGGCCTTGGCGGCGTATTCGAGGGTGAGGACGATTCTCCTTTCGACCTTCCGCAGGGGGGGCGACGCCGAAGGGCTCCAGCTTCCACAGTCCCGCAAGCGAGGAGCCGAAGGGGAACTCGTACCACGGAAGGGTGTGCAGGAAGGCGCCGTACTGCTCCGCGACTTCCCGGGCATAGTCGTCCTCCGTGCTGGTCTGGCCGAAGCTCAGCCATTCGAACACGCGGCCGACGCTATTCTCGTACGCGCCCTTGATCAGCTCCTCGACGGTGAAACTCGCGCCGATCACCCCGAGCGTCAGGTGGTATCCGCCGTTGAAGGCGTAGCGCCCCTTCGTGAGACCGTACGCCCGCGCGTACGCGCACCAGTACTGGCCGGATGCGGCGACGTACGGGAACCGGCTCGGCCGCCCGCCCTTGAGCGTCGCGGCATACTCCTCCGCGCTGTAGACGATGTACCACTCGGGAAACGTGAGGTAGGTGTTGTCCTCGTCGCGGCGGTAGCGCTCGTCGAGCACGGACCCGCCGCCGTCCGCGGGTGCGGCGGGAAGCGGGGGCATCGTCCGGCACTCGCGGTACGCGGAATATCCGGTGACGGCGATCATGAGCGCAAGCGCTCCGCCAAAAACGACACCGATCCTCTTCCACGGCCACCGGCGGATCCGGCGGGCGATTCCGCCCATCGCGCGGCGCATCCTTCTCATCGTTTCTTCGCGAGGAAATCGAGAAGCGCCTTCGAGACGGCCTGCGGATCCTCGAGAGCGGGAATGTGGCCGCTGCCCGGGATGGTCACGAGCGTGCTGCCCGGAATCAGCGAATGCAGCTCCTCGCCGCGGGCGGGCGGGGTGACGGCGTCCCGCTCACCCCACACGAGGAGCGTGGGCACCGAGATCACGGCGTAGAGCGACTGATCCGATGCGAAGGTCGGCTCGGTCCCGTAGAGGAACGTCAGAAGCCAGTCGCCGAGCGCGTCCGTCGCATCCTCCACCGAGAGCGGCCGCCGGAGCATGTCGAGGCGCGCGGGAGTCACCACCTCGTCCTTCGCGATGAGCGAGCGGAGCAGCGTGCCCGTGAGCATGGGATTCGTGACGGTCGCGGCCAGGAGAGCGTTTCGCACCGGGCGGATGGAGAGGATCGCTTCGCCGATCGACCACGAAGGCTTGGGCGTATCGAAGGAAAGCGCCGCGTCCACGAGCACGAGCGAGCGGAGCCGATCGCCAATGGTGAACGCAGCGTCCATCGTGGCGCGGGCGCCGAACGAGTGCCCGACGAGCGTCACGGAATCGAGCTTCAGCGCGTCCAGCACGCCGACGATGCGTCGGGCCTGGTCAAGCGAGCCGTACGCGGGAGGATGGGGCTTCTCGGAGAAACCGAAGGGCGGAAGATCGATCGCGATCGCGTGGAACCCCTTCGCCGCGAGCGCGTCCATCTGGGGGCGCCAGATCTCGCTCCAAGCACCCGTCCCGTGGACGAAGAGCACGGCGGGCCCGGTCACGGGTCCGTCCTCCTGCACGAAGACCTCTCCCCCGTCGGTCTGCACGAAGCGTCCCGTCACCGGCGCGCTGGCCGCGCGCGGGCGCGTTTCGCGGAGTCCCGCGGAGACGCGGAATCCGGCCAGGACGAGGACGATAAAGAGCAGGACGGCAAGGACGACCGCGGTGACGAACCGATGCACGGGCTTGAGCCAGCGACGCAGCCGCGGCGGAAGCTGGATGCGCGAGGGGAGCGCCCGTCTTTTCTTCGAGTGCGTCTTTTTCATGCGCGGGGACGGTCGAGGACGAAGCCGAGCCAGATCATCACGCCGGCGATGCCGATGTGCGGCACGTTGAGCAGCCAGTTGGTCAGGCCGAAGCTCGGGCCGCCGCCGGGCTGGGTGAAAATCGTGAAGTCGAGAAGACCGCGCTGGAGGAGCATCCCCGCGGCGGCATCGGCCATGTAGAGGACGCCGAAGAGGACGAGGAACCGCTTCGACCATCCCGGGGACTTCCACGCCGCGACGCCTCCGATGACGGCCGTGAGGAAGTGGACGACGTTATCGATCGGGTTGATCACGAAGAGTCCGAAGTTCCGGCCCTGGGCGTCGTTGAAGGTGGGTACGTTCGTGAGCACGAACACCAGCAAAAACAGGGCGGCGAACGCTCCTGCGCATTTCTGGATCGTCGTCATACGTGAGGGCGGAAAGAGGCTTTCACTCTACCGAACACGGGATCGAGGAGGAATTGACCGTTTGGCGTGATTTTTGGGATGGGAATTTTGCTTCACTGGAACCACGGCTTCTGGCAAACTGCGCCGCACACGGAGAGGTCGTCCTTCGACGCGCTCAGGACAAGCTCCGTGGCCGGTTGCTCATTCGGTTGATCCGTTTCTATCCTGCTGGAGAGGTCGCATAGTGGCCTAGTGCGCACGCTTGGAAAGCGTGTATGGTCGCAAGACCATCGAGGGTTCGAATCCCTCCCTCTCCGCCATGATGTTTTGGGCCTAATGGACCCACATACATAGAGGAAGCTGCGGTTCGGGGGTGACCCACCTACCTATCGTTTTTAGTTCGTATTCCGATTATCCGCTCCAGCAAATTCAAGGCTGGCCTAACTCATTGAAGAAATAAGAGGTACAATCGAGCCATGGATTTCACATCAAATACCTTCATTGTCGCGCAGTTTCTAGCCCTGCTTTCCACCATTGTCTCCGTGTGGAGTCAGCAATGTAAGAAAAGAGAAATGCTCTTGGTGTTTTTCATCATTGCCAATTTGCTGAATGCAGGTCAGTTTCTCCTGCTTAGTGCTTTTACGGGAGCAGTGATGTCAATCATTGGAGCGGTACGATTCGGTGTAAACATTTTCTCCACAAACAAACTCTGGCTGATTCTCTTCCTTGCAATCAACACGGTAGCAACGTATTTCGTCTTCGAGGGATTTATCCTTTCGGGCACCTCATATCTCGCAGCGACATTCATCATTATTTCGACTTTTCTCAAATCAGATAACCTAATGCGCGTTTCAATTATCTTCGGATCATTCGGATGGCTGGTATATGGCATCCTTGTTGCATCGCCAGTTTTTGCTATTTCCAGCGCTGCCTTTCTCGTCAGCAGCCTCATCGGATGGTACCGACATGTGCATCTTGCAAAGAAAGTGGCTGTGTAAGCTTCAAGGTGCATGAGCCGACTCTTCAGATCCAATACGATACAGCAATTCAAACGTATCCCCCTTGTGTAAGATCATCTCATCCAATGCATGTGCGCCCTGCCCTGGTTCCTGTCCGTTCACCAGCGCAACGATCCCCGCTCTATGTTCGCCGAATCTCCGTGTGATTTCCTCGTCTAATGGAGAGACCGAATCAAGAAACAGATGGCTACCAGTTCTCACGAAAGTCGGATGGAGTCCATGTTTACTGAGTACGTGCTCGATGAGCGAAAGAACATCCTCGGTGTCAGAGGTAATGCGTTCTGAGCAGATGGTGACAACTGCGTGAGTATCATCGCTTGCGTTTACTTCATGTAATGGAAATCCATTCCCCTGAATCTGCAGTGATTCGGAATGTCGAATCACCATCTTCTCTCCCCAGAGATCAAGGTGTTCTTCGACCATAGAACCTCATGCTACGACCGCTTTCGTGCCTTGTAAATTATTGTGTGGGGATTTTGGTTGGAGACAGGATCAAACAACGGAGCACAAGGGTTCTTGCCTTCATGGAAATGGTACGGGAACTTCTGTCCTTCCTCGTAAGAAATGCGCGAAGGATTCATCGTTTGCTGCTCAACGACCCGCTCTATCACCATGCCAGAGTCGCACAGTGCTGAAACTGCGTCCCGTACAGAATAGATGAGGACGGAGAGTGCTCCTTCACTTGTCCGCATCGTTTCATTGATGAGACGCGGATACTGAGGATGTGCTGTGGGGTGAGAAATGCACATGACGAACGTTCCATCATCTTCAAGCGCGTCAGAAACAATCTGGATCGACTGCCGGAAGGCTTGCAGATCCGGAAGGAAATCTAATGAGTATGCGGCAAGAATTGCGTGAAATTTGTTCTTAAAGGCTGAGGCGATTTCCCTCACATCGCAGCGCTTCAGTCGCTTGTTTGCATCGGGCAAACCATGTTCGCGCAGCTTCTTTCGCGCCTTGCGAAGCATGTGTGGGGAAATATCCAAACCATGCGATTCTAAATTCATTCTGCGCAAGGCGATGACATTTTCTCCCATGCCGCATCCGGCATCCAATACCGGAGAGCCTTCTTGAACATCCCGAAGGAGTTGCAGCGTATGTTCCCCCGATGAAAGCCAACCGTAGTGGACTTCATCGGTCGATATTTCCCATGTCCGTTCGTACTCATTGCAAACTTTTGGCGTTAGCCAATCGTATTGTGGGTTGATTCCTGAAGAGAGAATAGGACGATGCGGCATAATTATATTACATCATATATTTGTGTTATACACAACACGCAGTGGCCGGTAGATTATTCCAAGCTGATCTTTCCGTTTGCGAGACTGAGCTGACTTTTCAGAGATCCCAGAATTTCTCTCTTCTCCTCCGCTGTCCCATTCTTCAGAACATACTTCGCATATCCCCGCACATCCATCTTCGGGATCTTGATCGACTGATCCATGCCGAGAACATCAGCGGTAAACTTGTTCATCTTCTCCACTTCCGTCTGGAGCTTTTTCCGCATGCCCGTCTTGTCGAGATCAATCTGGTCGATGAGATTGAGAAGCTGCGCTAGTAATTCATCCTCGCGAACATACGGCTGCTTACAATTTTGGTCGAAGCGGGAGCAGTGGTAGTACACGTACTTCCGTATCGTGCCGTCGCGAAGTTGCTTGAACTTTTCCTCGGCGGTCACGCCATTCCCGCAGTTGCCGCACCGAAGCATCTTCGTGAAGGCAAATTCCTTCGATCCGTATCGCATCTTCGGAGCAACTGCCAGCATCGCCCGGACCTCCTCGAAGAGTTCCTGCGTGATGATCGGCTCGTGTGTTCCCTTGTACCAATTGTCGCCGCCTTTCGGATATTCAAACATGCCATAGTAGAAGGGGTTATTGAGAATCCGATATACGCCAGAGAGCGTAATCCGTTTGTCGCCCCTCGTTTTGAAGTTTGCTTCTGTGTTCAGCCATTTCAGGAGTGTCCTGCCGCTCGCGCCTCGCTCAGCGACGAAGCGGAAAAGCTGCTTGATCGTTGGAGCACGAATTGGGTCGATGACGATTCTTCCTTTGTTCCGGTCCAGACTCCGCTCATTCAAGTACCCGAGAGGAGCAACGCCTGGGCGCACGCCCATCTCGCACTTGTTCTTCAAGCCGCGTTTCACGTTGATCCCTCGATTGTCGTTCTCCAGCTTCGCCTGCGAGCAGAGGATCATGAGTAGGAACTTCTCGTTCGGGGAATTCGTGAATTTCTGCCCGGTCGTTCGGATCTCCTTTAAGACTCCTTGATCCATCAGATCAACCAATGAGCCAAGATCACCTGCGTTCCTGCTGAGTCTGTCCGGTGCCCATGTCACGATTCCTGTGAATATGCCACTCCTGATGTCTGTGAGGAGCTGGCTGAAGACCGGACGCTGACCGGAATCCTTCGCTGAATGGCTCTCTCGCCGGATCTCGGCAATGTCCAGTCCGTCACGCTTCGCGACCGCCAGCATCTCCTTGATTTGGGAGTCGATGCTCAGTGCCTGCCGCTCGTCATCCTCGGAGGATTTCCGTGCATAGAGGCAGTAGCGGATTGGCTCTGTCTCGATCTCTGTTTTATACGCTCGTTCTTCCAATATCGCCGAAGGGTTCATAGGTAAAGGGGTAAGAATGGACATACCAAGGAATGCCGCTACACGCTAAGGAAGGCCAGGCGAAATCGCATGAAAAAGCCTCCATTTACGCTTAAAAGCTGCTATAATAGGTTCATGACATTCGGTACAGGCACTCGACTAAGGCAGATCTCTCCCATCCTTAAAAATGAGAATGCGCGTCATCAGATGATTCTGCGATGTGTCGAAAATAACAGCGTTATCGAGGGACTACCTGCTTTCAGCAAAACAACGAAGCGAGAATGCTTACAGGAACTCAAAGAGATTGCTTCGAAGCATTGAGCGCCGAAGCGATGATTGCGATCATCGGTTTGTAGTTCTGGAGCATCGCTGCTTTTGCAGCGGCAATATAGTCGTTTCGGCCGGCATCTGATGGATCGTAGATGAGAGCGAGGCGACCTGTCTGCACGGCTAGTAAATCTGTGACGAGCTTGATCGTGCGGGCGTTGCCTTCGCGAAATGGATGTATGGCGAGAAACTCTCCTTGAATGTGACCGACCGCCTTACAAAAGAGGTCATCCGACGTGAGTGATGTTGCAGGGAACTTCGAAAGCACATCCCGTTCAAATGCGATCATTGTCTCGCCAAGGTAATCTGGAGGCGGCCATGCAGTTCCTTCTTTGCTGATCGATACGGTTCTCCATCGACCAGCCCACTCATACAGATCGCTGAAAATGCGGCCATGAACATGTTTGATCAAGTCCGATGAAATGGGAGTGTCGGACCTCATCTCGTCGAGAAGCAATTCGTATGCTCTGGCTAAAGCCTTCTCTTCCTCGATAAAGAGCATATGCAAATCAGCGATGCCCTTCTTGTTCTTCAAGATTTTCTGCTCCGAATCCATGTATTCGTTCTCATTGCCGCCGACTGAATACCGGGATGATGCCATATACGTATTATACCGCCAGAAATAGGCAATTGCTCCTGATTGTCTTCAAATGAGACATCCCCCTGTTCTACTGTCTCATTTGTCTCATTCGGACCTCCCCCCGTACTGTTCGGATTGTTCGGTTTACCTCCCCTCAAAACTTCCTCAATTCCTCCGAATGGGCCTCCGACCCACTCACCTCAGCCTATCGCTTTCGACCCCTCGAAAGGACTCTTACAATCTCCTCTGGGTTGGGTTCTGGACTCTCCCTCTCCGCCAGAGAAGATATCCCGAAACCAGATCCACGAAGTCTCTTCTCTCCGAAGGGAGGGATGAGAAGTTTACCCTGAGCGAGCCGCAGCGAGACGAAGGGAATCCCTCCCTCTCCGCCAGAGAAGATATCCCGAAACCAGATCCACGAAGTCACTTCTCTCCGAAGGGAGGGATGAGAAGTTTACCCTGAGCGAGCCGCAGCGAGACGAAGGGGATCCCCCCCTCCCTCTCCGCCATCCGTCCGGCTGACTGCGCCGCGAGAGCCCATAACAGGCTTTTCAGCGAGGAATGAGAAGTTTATGGTGAGCGAGTCCGTCGTAGCGGACGAGACCTTTCCTCTTCGCCACTTTCACACATCCGCCGATCGTGCCC
Source organism: uncultured Candidatus Peribacteria bacterium (assembly GCA_964423795.1). Taxonomy (GTDB): domain Bacteria; phylum Patescibacteriota; class Gracilibacteria; order Peribacterales; family Peribacteraceae; genus CAYRGC01. The sequence continues at coordinate 30,920 of CAYRGC010000009.1, forward strand.
TTCCCTTCCGATCTCCCCCCGGCGCTTGCCGCCCTGGCGGCCGAACTCGGCCTGCGCCCGGAGGACGTGGAGGAGCACTTCATCCGCGGCGGCGGGCACGGCGGACAGAAGATCAACAAGACCGCGAGCATGGCGCAGCTCACGCACCGTCCGAGCGGCATCGTGATCCGCATGCGGCGTCACCGCGAGCAGAGCAAGAACCGGCTCTCGGCGTGGAAGCTCCTGATCCTCAAGCTGGAGGAACGCGCGAAGGGCGAGGAGTCGCGCCTCGGGCGCGAGAAATTCCGTCTCCGGAAACAGAAGGCGCGGCGGTCCCGGAAGGCGAAGGAAAAAGTGCTCCGGGAGAAACACCGGCATTCCGAGATCAAGGAGGGGCGGAAGCCCGTTCTCTGAGCCGAAAACCCCTCTTCCGAACCGCGCGGTTTTCTGCTATACTGAGGACGTCATCAACTGGAATAGAGCTCCGCTCTCCCTTCCGACCGATGATCAAAACAAACACCGTCCCAGTCTTACCGCTGAGGCGGTTTTGTTTATGCGCGCGGGACGTATACTCGTATCCATGAACGCCTGGCCGCTCCTCAAGGAAAGCTTCCGCGAATGGCAGCGAGACAACGCCTCGCAGCTCGCGGCAGCCACCGCCTACTACACCGTCTTCTCGCTCGCGCCGCTCGTGATCATCGCGATCTCGCTCGCGGGCATCGTCATCGAGCCGGGCGCCGCGGAGACGGCGGCCTTCGCGCAGGTGCGCTCCCTCTTCGGCGAGCAGGGGGTCGAGATGGTGCGCTCGGTCATCGCGTCCTCGCACGCGTCCGCGCAGACGCCCCTCGCGGCCGTCATCGGCTTCTGCGTGCTGCTCGTGGGCGCGAGCGGGCTCCTCGTCGCGCTCCAAAACGCCCTCAACTACATCTGGAAGGTCGAGACGAACAGGGACGCGAACCACATCCTCCTTTTCGTCCTCAAGCGGATGCTCTCGTTCGGCATGATCCTCTCGGTGGGCTTCCTCCTGCTCGTGTCGCTCGTCGCGTCCGCGTTCATCACTTACATGCTCGATTTCCTCGCGACGCGCGGCGCGCCCATCGAGCCGCTGCTCCCCGTCATCGACACCGTGGTCTCGCTCGGCATCCACGCCACGCTCTTCGCCTCGCTCTTCAAGTTCCTGCCCGACGTGAAGATCACGTGGAAGGACGTATGGCCGGGCGCCTTCCTCACCGCCGCGCTCTTCACCGTCGGCAAGATCATCCTGGGGTATTACCTCGGGCGCTCGAACCTCGCGGCGGCGTACGGCATCGCCGGATCGGTGATCGTGCTCCTGCTTTGGGTGAACTACTCCGCGCAGATCCTCTTCTTCGGCGCCGAGTTCACGAAGGTCTACTCGCGGAAGATGACCCCGATCCCGGAGCCCCGCACGTACGCGCACTTCACCGAGGACGCGGAGGGGCACTCCGTCGAGCACCGGAGGTCGTGGTGGAGAACAGTCCTGAGGAAAAAATAGTATGTAGTACGTATAAAGTATTAGGTATGAAGGAAGATTCCCTAATACCTAATACGTACTACTCAATACTCAACCGAGCTACTTCTTCTTCGGCGCGTCTGGTGCGAGAAGACACATCATGCTGTGGGACCAGAGGCTCACCGTGACGGCGAACGCGAGGATCGCGAGCGATCCGCCGGAAGAACCGAAGGTCAGCGTGCCGCGGTCGAGGTTCACGTGCGATAGCACGAGGCCCACGAGCGAGGCGAGGGACGCGAGGAAGAGGAGGGCCGAGACCACGATCTGCATCGCGAGGGACGCCGGATCGGCCGAGGACTTCTTGGAAGAACCGAAGAGCATGAGAGAAAGGGGAAGGCTCGGAGGGAAAACGTACCAAACGGCAGCGGAAAAGACGATGGACGAACAAAATGAATAATTGATAATGGATAATTGAAAATTGCGGCAGAAACGAGGAATTCTTGAAAACTTCCGAATTCTTAATTCTCAATTATCAATTTCCGCGGGCGTCCCTATACTTGCACCAGCTATGAAAATCTCCCTGAATTGGCTTTCGGATTTCGTCGATCTCACCGTGACCGACCCGGTCGAGATCTCGCGACGCGTCACCGCGGGCGTCGCGGAGGTGGACGACCTCGAGGTACAGGGCGCGCTGCTCGACCGCTGCGTCGTCGGGAAGGTGACGACCGTCCGCAAGCACCCGGGCGCCGACCGCCTGTCGCTCTGCGAGGTGCAGACCGACGAGGGGCCGAAGCCCGTCGTGTGCGGCGGCACGAACCTGCGCCCCGGCATGCGCGTCGCGTTCGCGCACGTGGGCGCGCGCGTCCGCTGGCACGGCGACGGGATGGTCACGCTCACGCGCGCGAAGATCCGCGGCGAGGACAGCCAGGGCATGATCTGCGCGGCGGAGGAGCTCGACCTCGCCTCCCTCTTCCCGGCGAAGCCGGAGGACGGCGAGCGTCCGATCGTGGATCTCGGCGACGGCGACGACGGCGTCGGCGCTCCGCTCCGGGAGTACCTGGGCCTGCGCGACGTCGTGCTGCACATCGATAACCACGCGATCACGCACCGCGCGGACCTCTTCTCCCACGTCGGTTTCGCGCGCGAATTCGTCGCGCTCGGGCTCGCCACCTGGAAGAAGACGAAAAAGCAGTCCGTCGTGAAGTACGGCAAGGAGCCGCTGCCGTTCGAGTTCGTGATCGAGCGCAAGGACCTCATCCCCCATTACTGCGCGGTCGCGATCGCGATCGACGGCCCGGGCGAGACGCCCGCGTGGATGAAGGAGCGCCTGGCCGCGACGGGCTGGCGCAGCATCAACCTCCCGATCGACATCACGAACTACGTCGCGACCGAGCAGGGCATGCCGCTGCACGCGTTCGATGCCGCAGACATCCGCGGCGCCGTCCACGCGCGCACGGCGGAGCAGGGCGAGACCATCGTGACGCTCGACAAGGAGAAGCGCGCGCTCCCGAAGGGAGCCATCGTCATGAACGACGACGAAGGGATCTTCGACCTCCTCGGCATCATGGGCGGCCTGCGCAGCTCGACGAAGGACTCGACGCGCCTCGTGTACCTGCACGCGGCCATCGCCGATCCGTCCGCCATCCGCCGCACGGTGATCGCCACCGGCCACCGCACGGACGCGGCGACGGTCTACGAGAAGGGCATCCCGCGCGAAGCGGCGCTCCGCGGACTCGAGCGCGCGGTCACACTGTTCCTCGAACTCGTGCCGGGCGCGAAGGTGGTCTCGAAGCTCGAGACCGTCGGCCCCGTCGACAAGGAGAAGACGATCGAACTGCCGCTCTCCCTCGCCGAGCGCATCCTCGGGACCGCGATCGGCGCGAAGGAGGCGACCAACGCGCTCGAGGACCTCGGCTTCGACGTGAAAGCGAAAAAGGGCAAGGAGCCGACGCTCGAGGTCACCGTGCCCGCCTTCCGCCTCGGCGACATCCGCACGGGCCACGATCTCGTGGAGGAAATCGGCCGCGTCGTCGGCTACGACGCCGTGGCGCCAGTTCTCCCGGCCGCCAGCATCCGCCCGGCCAAGCGCGAGACGCGCGTGCACAGCGTGCGCGACGAGCTCCGTCTCCTCGGCTACAGCGAGATCGTCCCGCTCTCGCTCACGTCCGCCGCCACCCTGAAGAAGGCGGGCTTCGATCCGCACCAGGCGATCGCCATCCAAAACCCCCTGAGCGAGGAATGGGCCGTGCTCCACACGTCCACCGTCCCCGCCCTCCTGGAGCACGCGCAGCGCAACGTCCTGCTCGCGGGCCCCGTGCTCCGTACCTTCCACGTCGCGAACGTCTTCCGGAAGGGCGAGGCGGAAAAGACCGAGCTCTCGCTCCTCTTCGCCGACCTCGCGGCGACGGACGTCTCCGTGAAGGAGGAACCCCTCCTGCTCGCGAAGCGCCACGTGTCCCAGGTCCTCTCCCGGCTCGGCCTTTCGGCCGACGTCTCGACGGGCGGCAAAGCGCCGTCCTCGGCGCACCCAGGGCGCGCCGCGGAGCTGTTCGCGCACCCGCGCCGCCGTCCCGGCGAGGCGGAGACCGCTTCCCGCCCGATCGGCTGGATCTACGAGGTCCACCCGGAGATCCGCAAGGCCTTCGACCTGCGCGGACGCGCCGCCGTCGCGACGCTCGACGTCACCGCGCTCCTCGAGCTCCCGGCCGACGCCACCGCGGCGATCGCCCCCGTGCCACAGTTCCCGTCCGTGACCTACGACGTCACGCTCGCGCTCAGTCACCGGGAGCAGTCCGGACCGATGCTGCGCCAGCTCCGCCACGCCGACCCGCTTCTCGAGAGCGTGGACGTCGTGGACCTCTACTCCGGCAAGCCGATGGAGAAAGGACAGTTCACGCTCACGCTGCGCTTCACCTACCGCGCCTCCGACCGCACCCTCACCGAGGATGAGGCAAAGAAGGCGCATGACAAGGTGCTCAAACAAGCGAGCTTGTAAGGACCACATCCCAAGGACCAATTCCCGATTCGCCGAGTTGGGATTTGGGTTCTGGCACCTGGGATTTACACTCGACGCGATGGCATCGATCGTCACCAAGACCGGCGACAACGGGGATACCGGCCTGTACGGCGCGGCACGCGTGCCGAAGGACCATCCGCGCATCGCGGCGATCGGCGCGGTGGACGAGCTCAACGCGCTGCTCGGCGTCGCGCTCTCAGAAAGGGATCTCGCGCAGGCGATGCGGACGGAGATCGAGCCGCTCCAGCATCTCCTCTTCCGCGTGGGCGCCGATCTCGCGACTCCGCTCGGCTCTCCCGCGGACACGAAGCGTGTCGATCCGGTCCACGTCGCCCGGCTGGAGGAGCGCATACGGGCGATCGAGCCCCTGCTCCCCCCGCAGACGGCCTTCCTCCTCCCCGGGGGCAATCGCGTGAGCGCCCTCTTGCATCACGCCCGCTCCGTCTGCAGGCGCGCGGAACGAGAGGCGGTGCGCCTGCGCCGCGACGACGGCATCAATGACCAAGTGCTCGTGCTCCTCAACCGACTGTCGGACCTACTCTTCCTTCTCGCGCGAAAAGCGAACGTGGATGAGGGGGCGAAGGAGATAGAAGTGCGGTACTAGGAAAGAGCTTGGGGAGCTTACGGAGCCTGAAAGATGTACGCCTCTCAAGCTCGTACAAGCTCTCTCCTCGACCATCACGCGCTCCAGAAATTCAGGAACACGATCACGAGGAAGAACAGCGCGAGCGGGATCCCGATCCCGAGCGCAAGCGCCATGGACCCCTCTTCCGTCGTGAGACTGCGGTAGAAACTGAGACCGCCGTACGCGATGGCCGAGAGGGCGAACGGCAGATCCGCCACCTGCATCCACGTCGCCGAGGCGTTCGCGAGCACGTCGTTGCGCACGCCGATATACGCCAGGAAGAACGTGAGTCCCAGGAGATAGAAACAGGCGCCCGAGACGCGATGGAGAATGGTGGTCACGGGACGTAGCTTAGAACTTTTCGCTTTCAGCTTCTAGATTTCGGTAATGACGATCGAACGCTTGAAGCTCTAACCTCAAAACCTTCCTGCCATCTCAAAAAGACAAGGAACGCTGATGAATCTTTCACAGATTCTTGTGCTTCTTCTTGTGGCTGACGGTGAGGCGCTTGCGGCCCTGGCGGCGCCGGCGCGCGAGCACCTGCTTACCCTTCTTCGTCTTGGTACGGGTGCGGTACCCGTGCTTGCGAAGCCGCTTGCGCCACTTGAACTTGTTGAGCATGACCGGGGGATCCTACAGAAGCGGCTCGTCCGGGTCAATCTTCCTTTTCCTTCGCGATGAGGAAGGAAAGAGGAAAGGGCTTGGGCACTTGGGAGCTTGCGCAAGCTGTTCAAGCTCTTTCCTCTCTCCTCTTTCCTCGCCGGAAACGGACCACTGGCGATTGGCGATCAGCGATTGGACAGGAATACTACTAGGAATCGTCAGTAACCCTGGTTCCAATCCCGAATCACTAGTCACTAGTCGCCTCCTCCGAGACTCGCAAAACCCCCGCCTCCTCCCTACACTCGCCCCATGTTCACCACCGACCGCCTTCCTTCCGGACTTCCCGTCCTCACCGCCCCCATCGACGGCACCGCCGCCGTCACCGTGATGGTCTTCGCGGGCGCGGGTTCGCGCTATGAGACCAACGAGGAACGCGGTATCAGCCATTTCCTGGAGCACATGTTCTTCAAAGGAGGGAAGAAGTACACGAACACGAAGGAGGTCTCGGCGGCAATCGACGGCGTCGGCGGCGACTTCAACGCCTTCACGGGCAAGGAGTACGCCGGGTACTACGTGAAGGTCGCGGCGCCGGAGGTGGAGCTCGCGTGCGACGTCCTCTCCGACATGCTCCTGCATGCCTCCTTCCCCCAGGAGGAGATCGAGAAGGAGCGCGGCGTCATCATGGAGGAGGAGCGCATGTACCAGGACACTCCCATGTACCGCGCGGGCTGGGACTTCGAGGAGCTCCTCTACGGCGATCACCCGCTCGGCTGGGACACCATCGGCACCGAAAAGGTGATCATGGGCGTGCAGCAGGCGGACTTCAAGAAGCACCGCGACGAACTCTACGTGCCGGGAAACCTCGTGATCGCCTTCGCCGGCAAGATCACGCCGAAGGAGGCCATGGCCCTCGCGCAGAAGTTCTTCGGCCCGATCGCGGGCGAGAGCGACAGGAAGTTCACGGCCTTCACGCGGTACGGGAAGAAGCGCGTGTTCCTCCGCGACAAGAACACCGAGCAGAGCCACCTCGTCATCGGCGTGCCGGGCGTCTCCGCCCTGTCGGAAGACCACTTCGCCGAGCGGCTCCTCGCGGTGATCCTCGGCGGCAACATGAGCTCGCGCATGTTTCTGAACATCCGCGAGGCCAAGGGCCTCTGCTACTACATCTCCACGGAGGTGGACAGCTACCTCGACGCCGGTTCCCTCTCGACGCGCGCCGGCGTGGATCGTTCGCGCCTGCACGAGGCGATCGGGGCGATCATCCGCGAGTACGAGGAGTGCGCCGCCAAGGGCGTGACCGAGGAAGAGCTTGAACGCGCGAAGGCGTTCTTCCGCGGCAAGACGACGCTCGGCATGGAGGACAGCGAGGAGAGGGCGCACTTCATCGGCAAGCAGCAACTCCTCTACCCGAAGACCCGCTCGATGGAGGAATACCTCGCCGAGATCGACCGCGTGACCCTCACGCAGGTCAACGCGCTCGCCAAGCGCCTGCTCAAGAAGAACGAGCTGCGCCTCGTCGTGATCGGCAAGGATCAAACGGAAGAGGGCCTCCTGAAGCTCTTGGCCTGATTCGACGAGGGAAAAAGGGTATTTTTGGCTTATCCTTGAGTAAAAGATGGCCTTCCGAATCATTGACAAAAATGAAGATAAGTATAGAATGATCCGCTGACTGCTACCAGCACCATCGTCGGCCTCTTCGCGTTGTTCAGCGTCATCAGCCCGCTCCCCGCCGCGCACCAGATCTCGCTGCAGGAATGGCAGCCGAAGGTCGGCGACCGTTTCGTCGTGGATACGAAGGCGAACGAGGGGTATCTCCTCCACCCGGACGGCGAGTACGTCGCGTTCCCCGTGATCACCGGCCAGCGCCGCACGGTGCGCTACATCGGCCTCACGTATTTCGCGGCCACTCCCAACTGGGACTGGAACGCGAACGAGAAGGGCATCAAGGGCGACCGCGTGACCTTCGGCCCGCAGGGTCGCATCATCCGCCTCTACAAGGACGGGGAAGTGACCAACTACGGCATCCACGAGCACGCGGCGGAGGAGGTGATGTTCGCCCGCGAGAGCCGCTACCAGAGCATGGGCTGCATCATCGTGCGCCACCCCATCATGGACATCCTGGAGAAAACGTACGATCTCAACGCCGAAACCGGCTTCCCGGTGCTCACCCGCGCCGGCGTGGACGATCCGGTGCAGGTGGCGTTCTCAACCACGGAAGGCACCCTCTGAGTCTTTTGTTGGGTCGCTCAGGACGGCCCCGATGACAACGACCATAGCGCCGCATGCCACGCGCGCATCGCCTCCGCGATATTAGCATTTTCAATGCGAACGATCGTCTTTTCGTCGTCATACGCAAAAAGCGCCACCGTATCGCCCGCGATGATCATGTCGCACGTGAACGCCATAGCGTCGGGCAGAAGGCGAATGTCGTACCCGTCCTGCTCCCCGATCTCGCGCACGTACCGTTTTGCGCCGTCGTTACTCACAAGAAGATCGCGGCCGTGGAGCTCGCGGTCTTTTCCGAACATGTCCGCGACGATGTTCTTTCCGAACGCATCGAACATCGCCTGTGCATTGAAGATCCCCACGAAGTCCTGGGAGAGCAGGTCACGGTACGTCTGACGGATCCCCTGCAAACCTTTGAGCATCGTGACACGCGGCTCGCCGATGAGCGACCCCGTCATCGCGGACAAAAAAGGCACGGCCGACGAGATCAACGGTTTGATATCCCGCATTTCCCGCTCACGCTGTTCCACAAGCTCCACGAGGCGTGACGGGGATTCGGCAAGGAAGTGGATGATGTTCCCGCGCTCGATTTCGGACGCCAGACCCTTAGAGACAAGCGACCGCAGAATGAGATAGGTATTCGTACGCGACTGTTTGGCAGCCTTGGAAATCATCGTCACGCGCGCCATCTTGAGCGGCAGCAATGACAGATACACCTCGGCCTCGTTTTCATCGAGTCCGATGCGCTGAAGCAGGGGCCGGATACCGTCCAAGCGATCAGTCATTTGTTGTCCATAATTATAGACAAAATCATTTCTAATGTAAATATTGCTCTTATTGTAGGGAAGAAATACTTGTTCATAATATTTTACAAAATAGACAATTGTCGTAGAATGGTTGCAGTTCCGGAACCTGATCATTCACACGAAAGGGAAGAATCATGCAGTTTCAATGGTCGAAGTTGCTCGATGAGTACGTCGAACGAAGTATCCAAGCGACCCTCAGGGACGCGGGAGTGACAGAGCTCACCACAATGGAGCTCGAAATCATGCGATGCAAGGAACACAGGCATGCCCCGTACCTCTGGTCCATGGAAGGGATGGAAAATGGGCCTATACAGGCACATTTATGGGCGAATTGGCCCGATGCCCCCGAACGAAAGATTCCCATGTCCGTCCTGCGAATGCTCCAAAAACAATACGGGAACCGCCCCCTGATGAAGGCCCTCATCGTGGTCTGGTCAGGAGACACGTACGTTGTCGGGGATTTGGCCCTCAAAAACAATGTGCAGCCAGGCATGGGAGACATCGTGAATTTCATGGACGATGTAGAGAGCATCACGCTCTTCCGAACAAAAGGAATCGACTTCGATGCATAAGAACCGCATGGTTCACCCGACATGAATGATCCAGCCGTCTCTCCTTGTGAGAGGCGGCTTTTTCATGGCTATTGTACTTACTAGCCTCTTTTCGCTACTGTAGGCGCATATGCAACGCACTCTCATCCTCCTCAAGCCCGACACGGTCGGAAAGAAGTTCGCCGGCAAGGTGATCACGCGCTTCGAAGACGCGGGGTTCACGATCCGCGGCTGCAAGATGATCAAGCTCGATCCGAAGATCCTCAAGGAGCACTACGCGCACATCGCGGCGAAGCCCTTTTACCCGGAGGTGGAGGCCTTCATGGGCTCGCTTCCGGTGATCGCGATGGTGATCGAGGGGGACGACGTCGTGGCCAAGGTGCGCGACATGCTCGGCGTCACGGACAGCCGCAAGGCCGCACCGGGCACGCTCCGCGCCGAGTTCGGCGTGGACCAGATGGTGAACGTCGCCCACGCGTCCGACGGCCCCGAGGCCGCGGAGGCGGAGGTGAAGAGGTTCTTCAAGGCAGAGGAGCTGTTCTCCTACTAAGGGGACAAAAGGTACAAAGGTTATAAAGGGAACAAAGGTATTCCTTTAGAAAAACCTCATGCATTTGTCACCTTTGTAACCTTCTCTGGTCTTACCGTGAGGAGATACTCGAGCTCGAACTCGACTTCGCCTCCGGCTTCTTCCCCGTCGTGAGGAATTCCACCGCCGCGTCGAGCTGGGGATCGCGCTTGGCGTCGATGTCCTCCTTCGTGCGGTCGACGACGATGTCCGGATGCACGCCCTCCTTGCCCAGGTCCTTGCCCTTGGGCGTGAGCCAGTGGGCAACGGTCACGCGGAGACTGGATCCGTCCGGAAGGTCGATGACCTCCTGCACCGTCCCCTTCCCGAAGGTCTTCTGCCCGACGATCGTGGCGCGGCCGTAATCCTGGAGCGCGCCCGCCGTGATCTCGGAGGCGCTCGCCGTGCCCTCGTTCACGAGGATCGCGAAGGGAATGTCCGGAAAGAGCGGGCTGCCGCTGACGAAGTGGTTCTCCGGATCGCCGCTGCGGTGCTGCACCGAAACCACTTTGCCCTCTTTGAGGAACATCGAGACGAGATCGACGGCGCCGTCGAGGTAGCCGCCGCCGTTGTACCGGAGATCGAGGATGATCGACTTCACTTTCTGGTCCTGGAACGACTGGAACACCTGGCGGAGCTCGTCGATGGAACTGTCGCCGAATTGGTTGAGGGACACGTAACCGATCTCCCCGTCCTTCACGGGGATCGTCTTCGATTCGACGCTCGGGATGTGGATCTCGTCGCGGACGATCGTGAAGGCGAGGAAATCGCGGCTCTTCGCGCGAGCCACTTCGAGTTGCACGGACGTGTCCTTGGGACCGCGGATCTTGCTCACCACGTCCTGCAGGGTCATGCCCTCGGTGGACTCGCCGTTCACGTTGAGGATGACGTCGTCGGGCAGGAGGCCCGCGCGCTGCGCCGGCGATCCCTTGATGGGCATCACGACGACGATCTCGCCGTCGCGATCGATGAGCTCGGCACCGATGCCCTCGAGCGTGCCGGAGAGCCCGTCGCGGAAGTTGTCGTTCTCCTGGGGATCCATGAGAAGGGTGTAGGGATCGCCCACGGCCTTCACGAGACCGGCGGTGGCGCCGCGGACCAGCTTCTGCGTCTGGAGCTTGCCGGGATCGACGTAGTTATCGAGAAGAAGGTGCCAGACGCGCCACATCAGGCGCAGATCCGCGTCGGATTCCGGATGTTCCGTGACGGCGCCGCTCCCCGTGAGGGCGGAAAGGGCGCTGTCTTGCGCCTGGACCTCGGGAGCCATCCAGCCTTCCCGTACGAGACGGGCGTGTTCGCGCTGCACGCCGACCTGCCATCCCAAAAGAAGGGCGAGGAGGGTGATACCGCCGAACTGGAACCAACGTTGCACGGGGGAGAGCATAGCCCAACCGCGGCGAGCGTCACGGGAAAACGGCGAGATATTCCTCCGAAACGCGCGCCGGTGCTGTAGACTCCGTGGTCCATGAGCTTCGCGGCGCTTTCCTTCGACAGGCATACCTCCATCGCGGACATCGTGGCGCTCTGCCCGCAGGCGGAACCCGTGCTCGCGGAGTACGGCCTGCACTGCGTGGGGTGCGCGGGAAGCTCCTACGAAACGCTCGAGCAAGGCTGCCTCGGCCACGGATTCGGCGACGACGAGATCGAGGCGCTCGTCGAGGACCTGAACGACGTCCTGAAGGAAATGCCCGCGCGCCCGGAGACGATCACCGTGACGCTTCCGGCCGCGAAGGCCATCGGCGGCGTGGCGAAGGACGAGGGGCGCGAGGGGGAAGGACTCGTCGTGACCGTGGACGGCTCCGGCGGCTTCTGCATGGAGTTCCGTCGGGACCCCGAGGAGGGCGAGCGCGTGTTCTTCCACCCCGAGGAACCGTCGGTGCGCCTCTTCGCCTCGGCGCTCACGCTCCGCCGCATCGGCGGCGCCACCATCGACTTCCGGGACGACCGCTTCAAGCTCGATCTTCCCGAGGACGCGCTGATGCCGTCGGCGTGCGGGTGCAAGGACGGAGGGGAATGTGGATGTGAATGACAATAGATCCTAGCAGGGACATACTGCCTTTTATGGGACCGCTGATCACAGATCCAGTCGTCGCAGCCAGACATCCTAACAAGTACCTGGGCATATTTGGCATGCTCTGGGTAACGTTCCTCTTGCTCGCGATTTACACGGCACCCAAAACATTCATATTGGGGCCAGTTGTCTTCTCCGTCTCGATTCTTGCGTATCCGTTCACATATATTTTTTCAGATATTTTCACGGAAGTGTACGGCTATCGCGTGACCCGTAGAATCGTCTGGACAGGTTTTATTTGCATCATTATCGCCTCACTCGTCACCTACCTCTATACCGTCATCCCTCCCAGTGCTTCCTATCAGCATGATGATGCATTCAGACTGATTTTCCAGATCGGTCCTGTGCTCACCATGGCGATCATTATGAGTTTTTTCAGCGGCGAGCTGACCAATTCTTTCGTACTGGCGAAGATGAAGATCTGGACGAAGGGTTCTCATGCGGGATTCCGGTACATCGCATCAACGCTTGCGGGCCAGACAGTGGACAATACGATTTTCTTCGGCGTCGTCTACATCGTCAGCGGCGTCTTCGCATCTGATGAGCTGGTGCCTATCATCCTGAGCTCTGTCGTGTTCTGCACGCTGTGGGAGATCCTCATGCTTCCACTCACGTACAGAATCATCCGCTTTATCAAGGAACGCGAGGGTCTTGATGCCTATGATCACGGAACAAATTTCAGTCCGTTTTCACTAAGAGAATGATCTGAGCATCCCCGCGCTACGGGCAAAATTGTAGTGAAATGGTCTAAAGTGCGGCATACTCTGTTTCAATTCCATGCTCCGCCTCCCCGCCTCCCTCGAACGACGCCTCCAGGAGATCTTCCCCCGGGCGCGTGAACGGGAGCGCTTCGTCGTGGACGCGATCGAAGAAGCGCTCGCCCAGGGAACGTACGAGAACGAGGACTTGCCCGAGCACGTCGGGGGCACGCTGCACCTCTTCACGGACGGCGGTTCCCGGGGCAACCCCGGCGAAGCGGCCATCGGTTGCGTGCTCGAGGACCCCGCCCGCGGCGTGACGCTCGAGGAACTGGGCCAGCGCATCGGCGTGGAGACCAACAACGTCGCCGAATACCGCGCCCTCGTGGAGGGCCTGCGCATGGCGCAGAAGTTCCAGCCGAACCGCCTCGTCTGCCACCTCGATTCCGAACTGGTCGTGAAGCAGGTGAACGGCGAGTACAAGGTGAAGATGCAGACGCTCCAACCCTATATCGACGAGATCCGGGAACTTTCCCTGAGCTTCCCGGACGTGGTCTTCCGCCACATCCCTCGCGGGGACAACCACCGCGCCGACGCCCTCGTGAACCGGGCGCTCGATACCCAGCCGGCGCCCCTTCGGCGCCCGCAGCTGCGAGGAAACCCCACGTTGCCGTTTTAAGGAATTGTCCGGACATTTCCGGGACACGCCTCCCCGCGCCCGTTACACTCGGCGCGTGTTGCGTCGTTCCCTCGTCATCGGCGTCCTCGGCCTGGCGGTAACCGTCGGGTCCGCGGCGACGGCTCATGCCGCCGCTCCGACCACGATCACGTTCCGCCACAAGCACTTCATCGTGAAGCTCGATCCCGCGGATTACCCGCAGTGGCGGCGCCCGGTGACGTCGTGGTCCCTGAACGGACGGGCGATCGAGCCCCCGGCCGATTGGCGCGTGGACGGCGACGTCCTTCCTCCCCTGCCCGTCGGCGTCACGCTCGAGACGCGCGTGGATTGGAACCGTTCCGCCATCCGCCGGACGCTCGCCCAGAACCTGTCCACCCTGCTCGACCGCCCGGCGGGGACCGTGACGATCGCGAAGGACGCGAAAGGCACGATCACCTTCGACGGCATCGGCCTCCCCGGCCGGGAGGTGGACCTGGACCGCGCGACGACGCTCGCGATCCTCGCCCTCGAGGAAGGCGCCGACACCGTGGATGTTCCCGTGACGGAGACGCCCGCGCGCGTGACCGTGCTCGATCCCGATCTCCAGGCGCAGGGCATCAAGGAAGTGGTGACGGTGGGCGAATCCGTGTTCGTGGGTTCCCCGGTCAACCGTCAGCACAACATCACGGTGGGCCTCAAGCGGTTCGACGGACACCTCATCCCGCGGGGCTCGACCTTCTCCTTCGTCGAGACACTCGGCCCCGTGAACGGGTCGACCGGTTACCGCAAGGAGCTCGTGATCAAGGGCGACAAGACGGAACCCGATTACGGCGGCGGCCTCTGCCAGGTGAGCACCACCGCGTACCGCGGCGTGTGGGAGTACGGCTTCCCCATCGTGGCGCGGCGCAACCACAGCTACGCCGTGAGCTATTACGGCCCGCAGGGTTCCGACGCGACGGTCTATCCGGGTTCCGCCGACATGCGGTTCCAGAACGACAGCCCCGGCGCCCTCCTCATGCAGACGTACCAGGAGAACCAGCACGCGTACTTCATCTACTACGGCACCAAGGACGATCGGAAAAGCGAGGTCTGGGGGCCGCTGATCCTGAGCACGAAGACCGCCCCGCCGGACCGCACGGTCTACACGACGGAGCTCGCCCCGGGCGAGAAGCGCAAGGTGGGCGACCGCCACCCGGGCATGACCGCGCTGTGGTACCGCTTCCGCACGACGATCGCGGGGGAAGAGACGACCGAGCCCGTGCTCTCCGTCTACGAGGCGCGCCCCCTCTACTATGAAGTGGGCGCCGATCCGAACGCGGTGCCGACCGGCACCGCCGTCGACACGCCCGAGCCGCCGCGAGTCTTCTGACGCACCGGATATGGCCCGCTCCCGCTCCCTCGACGCCGTAGTCCTGCGCACGCATGACGTGGGCGAGGCCGACCGGTTCTGCATCCTGCTCACGGCCGAAGAGGGCAAGGTCGCTGCGCGCGCGCCCGGCGTCCGCCGGCTCACGAGCCGGATGGGCGCGGCGCTCGTGCCCTTCGCGGAGGTGCGCGTGCTCTTGAAGGAATCCTCCGCGGGCGACATCGTGGCCTCCGCGCAGCGGATCGAGGACGGTCCTCCGCTCGGGCTGTCCGCCTTCGCGCAGGCGAGCGAGGGGGCCGAACTGCTCCTGCGCCTGCTCCAGGACGGAGAGCCCGCGGCGGGAGTCTTCCCGCACGCCCTCTCGTTTTTACGCGCCTGCGCGCTCGGGCTGCCGGACGCCTACCCCCGCTTCGCGCTGCGGTTATTGCATCTCCTCGGCCTCCTTCCCACGGCGGAACACGCGCGGCGGCTGCAGTCGCTCACGCGCGACGACGAACTCGTCCTCACCCTCGCCACGGGGAAGAGCGGCGACGCCCTCTGGACGGATTCGGTTCCGGTGAGCGCGCGCCTGACGTCGCTGCTCACGCTGCTCCTCGGCGATCACCTCTCGTCCCCCCTCAAGGCGACGGGAGTGAGCGATCGGCTGCGCCGGGGCTGATCAGTACCGCGCGGCAGCGTCGCGACGAATGCCGAGCCACGCGCCGAAGAGGGACACGAGCGGGATCGCCGCGAGTTCGGCGACCGCGGCGGGGAGGCTCCAGAAGAGAAGCACGCGACCCGTCTCCACCCTGAGCGCCGCGAGCGATCCGCCGGGGCCCACGCTCGGCACGAGCGCGGGAAGCGCGGCGATGAAGACCCAGAGAAGCGCGGCCGAGAGCGCGCAGCCCGCGAGCAGCAGCACCGAGGACTCGGCGGCGAACGGCAGGAGGAGGGAGTACGGCGGCGCTCCGGCGGCGCGTTCCACGACGAGCTCGGCGCGACGCACGAGCGCGCGGCGGCGCACGAACTCCACGAGGAGCGCGACGCAGACGAGGAAGAGCAGGGCGGAAAGTCCGATCCCGAGAGTCTGGAGCGACGACGTGATGGCGCGCATCTCCTGCACCTCCTTCTCCTGATCCCCGATCGCCGAGAGGGACGCCGGATCGACGACGCGGCTCCACTCCGGCTTGCGCGCGAACGCCGAGAAACGATCGAACGCGTCGAGCGAGCGCAGCGTCACGGCCACCGTGTCGGGAAAGGGATTCTGGATCTTGAACTGCTCGAGGAACGAGACGAGATCCGGCTCGCGAAGTCGCTCGCGCTCGTACGCCTGCTCGCGTGTGACGTACTCCACGCGCTCCACGTCGGGCACGTCGCGCGCGGCCACGAGGAACTCCTGCACGCCGTCGGCGGAAGCGCTCTTGAGCACCTCGAGCCGGATGGAATTGCCCGTCGTGAGCAGGGTGCCCGCGGCCTGCAGGCCGAACAGCACGAGCGCGAAGAGATGGACGAGCACGAGAACGCCGGTCAGCGCCGCAAGGCTGCCGATCCACGCGCGGTCGCGCTTGAGCGCGAGCAGTCCGCGCTGGATACCCCGGCGGACGAGAAGCGAATTGAAGGTCACGGGCTCATTCTAGCGACGAACGCCCCGCGCGCACGTTGTGGGAGTGGGCAGAGTGATGTCTGGTGCGACGAGCAACCGAGATTCCAGGATACCAAGCAACCATGAAAATCCTGGTTGCCTGGTTGCCCGGCTGCTTGGTTGCGTCTCAGAGCGACTGCTTCACCTTCTGCGTCGGCGCCACCGCGAGGCGCTTGATGGCTTCCATGCACTCGCGGGCGCGCTCGTTTTGGGGATCCAAGTCGAGCGAGCGCTGGAAGAGCACCTTGGCGCGCGGGAAGTCGCGCGTCTCGAGGTACGTCACGCCGAGATCGCAAAGCGTGAGGGGCGAATCGGCGTCGAGATTGAGGGCGCGCTCGAGCGTGACGATGCCCTGGGCGCGCTGGCCGAGATGGAAAAGGGCCCATCCGAGGCAACGGAGGATTTCGGCGTTGTTGGGGCGCAGCGAATTCGAGCGGCGCAGATGCGTCACGGCCTTCTCCCAGTCCTCGTCCTGCGAACGGAGGAAACCGAGGATGTACTCGCCGGTGTAACTCTCGGGATCGAGCTGAACGGCGCGGGTCGCCGCCGCCTCGGCACGCTCGTATTCCTGCAGGCTGAGTTCGTTGTCGGCGATCTCCTCGTACGCGGCCACGTTCTCCGGATCCTCGAGGAGAAGCTCCTCCAAAAGGGCGATCGCCTCGCGGTACCGGCCCTCCAGTTTCAGCTGTTCGGCCTGCTCCAGGCGGGCGAGGGTCTCGGGGGTGGGATCGTCGTGGATCATGGAGTGCGAGTGTAGCGCGGTCGGATGATGGATGCCACTTACTTCGAGGCGTTTTTGGGAGAAGAGCGGCGAGGAGAAGGGCTTACCCGTGAGCCAAAACCGGGAGCTCGGATTTTTTCGAGAAAATCGGTCAGTACACGATGGCGAAAAGGGTGCGGAGGATGGCGTAGGCGCCGAGGACGATGCCCATGCCGATGAGGGATCCGATCATGATCTTCTTTCCCTTGTCGACCATGTTGCTGTCGCCGTGGGACGCCACGAGATACGTGGCTCCCACGAGGAAAAGCACGGTGGCGACGCTCACGATGCTCGCGGCCGCGAATCCGTAGACGTTCGCGAAGAGCTGTTCGATCGGGATCCGGGCACCCGTATTGATCACCATCGTGCGATCGGTGAGCGCGGCCGCCGTGGCGGGGACCAGGAAAGCCGGGAATCCGAGAAGGGAGAGACGGCGGGACATCGGGGAATTATAGCAGAAAAGCGGCGTTTTTGGAATGCGAAGGCACGTCCCGACAGGTCCTTTCCGCAGCCAACATAGGGGGCCCGAACCCCGGGATTTGGGCTGTGGGATTGGATTCTTTTTACGGCCTCGGACCTACCTCCCGCGCCCGGCCTCCTCTACACTCCACCCGATGGACGCACGATTCTCGCTCCGCTCCGTGGGGGAACCCTCCCCCCTCCCCCCTCCCCGGAGGGAACCCTCCTTCGGCCGACGCGGACCGAAGGACGGAAGCCGGCTGCGGACGCTGTGGCGCGCCCTGCGGGAACGGACGATCCTGCTTCTCGGCGGTCCCGACGCGAGCCGCAGGACGAAACTGCTGCGCGGAGGCGGCATCGCCGCCGGCATCGGCGTGCTGTACGCGCTCTTCCTCTTCCTCACGCTTCCGAGCATCAGCGAGCAGACGATCGGACAGGCCGCCCAGAGCACGGTGATCACGGACCGCAACGGCGTCGAGCTCTACCGCCTCTTCGGCGAGGAGGACCGCACGTACGTCCGCGGCGAGGACATCCCGCGCAGCATGAAGGACGCTGTGGTGGCGATCGAGGACGAGCGCTTCTACGATCGCGGCTGCCTCGATTTCCGCGCCCTCGCGCGCGCCGTGTTCCACCTGGGCAAATCGGGCGGCGCCTCCACGATCACGCGCCAGCTCGCGCGCAACGCCCTCGACCTCACGCACGAGAACGTCCTCAACCGCAAACTCAAGGAACTCATCCTCGGCTGCCAACTGGAACACACGTACGACAAGGAGAAGATCCTCGAGCTCTACCTCAACTGGATCCCCTTCGGACAGAACGCGTACGGCGTGGAGCAGGCCAGCCAGCGCTACTTCGGCAAATCGGTGAAGGAACTCACCCTCGCCGAGTCCGCCGTGCTCGCGAGTCTCCCGCAGATGCCGAGCTACCTGAGTCCCTACGGCAGGCACGTCCGCACCACCGTGTCGGAGCGAGCGCTCGACCGCATCGCGAGCGGCACCATCACCTCCTCGGACCAGATCGCCGACGACGACTTCACGCTCGGCCTGCTCGGCGCCGACACCGGCACCGGCACGACGACCGTCTACGTCGGCGGCCGCACGGACCAGGTGCTCCATAACATGGTGACCCAAGGCTTCGTCACCCAGGCGGACCACGACGCGGCGGTGAAGGAACTCAAGACCCTCGTGTTCAAACCCGCGCGCGAATCGATCCGCGCCCCGCACTTCGTGCTCTGGACGAAGGACGTGCTGGAGAAGAACTTCGCCGACGGCGCGGAGAAAGGCATCCTCGAGCAGGGAGGCCTCACGATCCAGACCACGCTCGACTGGCGCCTCCAGGAGGCCGCCGAGAAGATCATCGCGTCGCACCGCGAGGACTTCAAGAAGCGCTTCATGGCCAACAACATGGCGCTCATCGCCCTGGACCCGAAGACCCGCGAAGTGCTCGCCTACGTCGGCAACGCCGACTACGCGGACGAGGAGGCGGGCGGGAAGATCGACATGATCCAGGTGCCGCGCCAACCCGGCTCGAGCTTCAAGCCCTTCGTCTACGCCGGCGCGTTCCTGCAGGGGTACAGCCCGGCCACCGTCCTCTACGACGTGCCCACGAAGTTCGGCACGTACGAGCCGCAGAACTACGAGGGCAGCTTCCAGGGCCTCATGACCGCGCGTCAGGCGCTCGGCGGCTCCCGCAACATCCCCGCCATCAAGGCGTACTTCCTCGCGGGGGAGGAACCCAAGCTCCTCGCGCTCGCCGACGCGCTCGGCATGCCCACGCCCAACCGCAACGTCCCCTCCGAGGGCTACGGTCCCGCGATGGCCATCGGCGCCGCGGAGACCCCGCTCTTCGAGATGGCCCAGGGCTACGCCGCCTTCGCCGACGGCGGCATCGCCAAGGCCCCCGTCGCGATCCTGAAGATCACCGACCGCCGCGGGAACCTCCTCCCGATCCCCGGGGAGGACACGGCCGAATCCGAGGCGCTCGACCCGCGCGTCGCCTACCAGATCACTTCCATCCTGAGCGACGCTTCCGTGCGCCCGGGCGAGTACTGGCAGACGATCCTCTCCGTCCCCGGCTACCAGGCCGCGGCGAAGACGGGCACGAGCAACAAGTGCCTCAAGCGGGACGAGAAGCAGAACTGCACCGAGCGCCGGCCGGACAACACCTGGACGATGGGCTACACGCCCAACATCGTCGCGGGCGTGTGGGTGGGCAACGCCTCGGCCGAGCCGCTCAGCCCCACGGCCGACGGCCTCACGCTCGCCGCGCCGATCTGGCACGACTTCATGGTGAAGGCGCAGGAGATCCTCAAGCAGAACCCCGACGGCACGCCGCACGCCCTTTCCGCGAACTTCACGATGCCCGAGGGAATGGTGGAACCGCAGATCTCGATGCTATCGGGCGAACTCCCGACGGAATGCACGCCGATCAGCATGCGCCGCGGCGACGTGTTCCTGAGCGAGGACGCCCCGACCCTCGCCGATCCGGGTTGCGCCAACCTCGAGGTGGACCGCGTGACGGGCCTGCTCGCCTCCGACGAATGCCCGGCCGAGGCCCGCGAGATGCGCAGCTTCGTCATACCGATCTCCGTGCTCGACGACCGCTTCCCCCAGTGGAAGCAATCGATCGTCTCCTGGCTGTCCGCTCGCCAGCCCAAGATCGGCCCCGACGGCAAGCCCACGGGCGGCTCGGGCGCGTCCTTCATCCTCGGCCTCGCGCCGGTGGAGAAGTGCACGATCGCCGCGACCCCGGGACGCGAGATCAAGCCGAAGCTCTCGATCCTCTCCCCCGACGACGGCGGATCGGCCGCCTATCCCGCCTTCCGCCCGGATCTGAAGTTCACGGTGGGTTCCAAGGTGCGCGAGATCCGGTTCGCGGTGGACGACAAGGACCTGCCGCCGTGGACCACGGAACCCTTCGAGGGATCGGTCCGCGTGCCGCGCAGCATCAAGGAGACGGGCATGCACACGCTGAAAGTGACGCTCGTGGACGAGTACTACAACGAGGTCTCCGATTCCGTGCGCTTCACCTTCGCGCAGGACGTGAGCGGACCGCGCGTGTTCCTCACGTCGCCCCCGGACGGGAGCATCGTGACGACGGGCTCCGGCATCCTCATGCGCGCCGAGGCGAACGACCCGGAAGGCTCGCTCAAGTACGTCGAGTTCTACCTCGATGACGTGTTGCTCACCCGCAAGCCGCACGAACCGTACGAACTCGAATACACCCCGCCGCTCATTCTGCCGGGCGGACACACCGTGCGTGCCGTCGCCACGGACGACGCCGGCAACTCTACCGAGGACACCGTGCGCATCACGGTGGAGGAAGCGGGCGACACGGCCAGCGGCAGCACGAACTGAGGTGTACGCTGGGGGCATGATTCCGAAGCCGCCTCTCCTCTACGGCCGACTGACCGCCCTCCTGTGCCATCGCTGGTTCTGGTTCGCCTTCGCCTCCGCCTCGTATCTCCTCTGCTGGGACGTCTACATCCTCATCCTGAGCAAAGGCAAGGCATGGCCCCTGTGCGCGGGCTCGCTGCTCCTCGCGACCATGCCGCTCACCCTGCGGCTCGGGAGCACGAGGGCGCTCCGGTGGATGACCGCCATCTCGCTCCTCTGCCTGCCGCTCCTCGTGCCGCTGCTGATGTTCGCCGCGGGAACCTTCTCCGTTTCGCAGGCGATAGGAATCTCCTGGATCTTCTTCGTAGGCTCCCTTCGCTTCCTGCCGGGATACATTCTCATCGGTCTCGGCTTCACGCTCACCCGAGATCTCCCGATCCCCGCCGCCATCGCTTTCTGGATCGCCTCCGTCGCCGTCCTGCTCGCGGGCGCCTTCGGAAAGCGGTTCGGCGAACGCTGGAGGACGGCGCTCTTCGCGGCATTGACGATCATCGTTCTCCTCTCCCTGCGCGGATGCGTCGAAGCGGGCTTCTAACCGATCGGGTGATCAGCGCCGATCGAGATCGGACAGCATGAAGGCGATGATTTCTTGATCCACGACCGGGCGAAGGGGCTCCTCGTTTTCGAGCAGGTCTCCGTACAGTTTGCGCGCGAGCATGAGCAGGTACCCGATGTCTTCCCCCGCCTTGCGCTGCACGTCCGCGTTCTTGGCCGTCTCGACGCGCTCCAAAAACTTCCGTTTGCGCTCCAATTCCTCACGCTCCGGATCCGCTTCTCCCTCACCAGCGCCGTCACCGTCGAAGACATTCGGAGGAAACTCGCTCATGTACGCGCGGTGGCCCATGGGGACGAGGGGGGAAAGTGCTCCCAGTATCATCGAGAACCATCGAGACAACGAATTTTTAACGGTGTCAATAATAGAACGCCGCAGTACGTAGCGACAATTTCGCGAACCATGCGTCCATTCATGCTCCAATCGCCAATTGACGCTTTTTACAAGGGAGTTCGAAAGAGCGGGTCTCGTGGGCCCCGCGACCGAGAACACCTTGTAGGGAAAAGTGAGTCCGCGAGAGGGACGGCGCAGGGGCCCTTTCACGAAAAATCAGCGTTCGTATGCACTTCGCTCACGTCTTCGTCCTCCTCGATCGCCTCCATGAACGCATGCACCTTCTCGGCCGCGGCGTCGTCGGAAACCGGGGCCTTCTGCTTGGGGATGTACGAGAGGCCGGAGGAGAGGACGCTCCATCCGTTTCCCTTCAGAAAGTCCGCGACGGGCTTCCAGTTGGTGACGGAGGTGACGACCCGAAGCACCTTGTCCTGCTCGGCGATGTCGTCGGCGCCGAAGTCGATCAGCTCGAGCTCCAGCTCCTCCAGGCTCTGGGTGGAGGACGCCGGACGCTCGGCCACGACGAGCCCCTTGCGCTCGAACATCCACGCCACCGATCCCCCGTCGGCGACTCTTCCGCCGTTCTTCTGGATCGCGGTGCGCACGTTGGACGCCGTGCGGTTCCGATTATCGGAGAGGCACTCGATGATGTACGCCGTCCCCGCGGGGCCGTACGCCTCGTAGAGCAGCTCCTCCATCTGCCCCGCGCCCTTGAGCTCGCCCGTGCCCTTCTTGATGGCGCGATCGATGTTCGCGTTCGGCACGCTCTCGGCCTTGGCGTTGTCGATCGCGAGGCGCAGCGCCGTGTTCGTGGCGGGATCGCCGCCGCGTTGGGCCGCGATCTGGATCAGCTTGGCGTGGCGCGTGAAGATCTTGCCGCGTTTGGCGTCCTGCGCGCCCTTTCGAACCCGAATGTTCGCCCACTTAGAATGACCTGACATAACTGCGGAGGAAGTGAAATATCATGTTTGCGCTGTCATCCCGAGCGTAGCCGAGGGAGCCCACTTGGAATGTCCTGACATGCTGGAGAAGGAATGGGCCAAAACTCTACTACAGCCGCCGGCGAAACTCACGCGCGCCGACTGAACATTGCCAACGCCCCGAAGTACGGCACAATCCCCATCCGATGGACAGAGAAGATGATCTCCTCCGGCGCTTAGGCGAGGCGATGCCGCCCCGGCACCCTCAGGCGCTTCGGGAAGTCGGAACCCCTCCGATGGCGCTCGAGCAGTTCCTGCACCGCATGATCGTGGAATCGAAAGCGCAGCATTGGACGTCCGCGTACGAAGCCTGCCGCACGGGACTCCTGCTCTCGGGTCGTTTCCGCGGCTGGACGGACGCGGACATCATGCGCGTCGTCCGCAAAGCGTTCCCCGAGAAGAACGATGGCAGGAAACCGCTTCCTGATCTGCGACCGGATCTCCCGGGAGATATCGCGAGCGACGGCAGCCCCGATCGGGCGGATACCTCCCTGGAAACCGAAAGCCGGCGCGACGCGCTGCTCCGCGAGGCGATCATGCTCGTACGGAACGCGATGATCGAGGCGCTGGGCACGGACTCCGCGGCCGTGATGGATGCCGGCAGGGAGGCGCTCACGGGGTTCCTGGACCGCCTCATGCGGGAAGAGCCCGGGTTCTGGGAGGTGTACGGCCCCGCGATCGCCCATCTCGCCACCCATCTGCACGACGAGGCGGAAACACTCTTCCGGGAGCGCGGGTGGCAAATGCCGGTAACGGAGCTCCCTCCTTCTCCCGTCGCCCCCTCGCAGCAGACTCCTCTGCCGAACAATCTCACCCCGCTCGTCGAAGGCCAGGTGCGAGACGGCATCGACGCGTTCCTTCGGGAACGCATCCGCGACGTCGTCGCCCGTCCCCGGGTCACCGCGGATCTCACGCCCGTGGAATGCGCGCTGCCTCTCGGCGCGCTCTGGCGCGCGTGGTGCATGGACGACGCGTCACGCACCTACGACATCGATCCCGATCGGATGCAGGTCTTATTCAACCGCGCGACCCTCGAGCTCGGGTATCAGCTCCGGTGGGACACGGTGACGAACGATTTCCTGCTGGCCGTCCCGTTCCCGGACGGCGCTTCGTCGTGAGGCCCGGCCCCTGCGGGCGCGACGCCTGAAAAAAAAGACCGCGACCCGGAGGCGGCGGTCTCTTTGTCGGACAAGGCGGGGACGGAAGCCCGTCGACGCTCACTTGCGGTACGCGATCATGCCCATGAAGCGGGCGCGCTCGATGGCGTTCTTGAGCATCTTCTGGTGCTTGAGGCAGTTGCCCGTGTAGTACTTCTTGCGGATGTTGCCGAAGTAATCGATGAAGGGCTTCATCGCGGGATAGTCCTTGTAATCGATGTACTTGGCGGTGTGCGCGCAGAACGCGCACTTCTTGGACCGGGGGTCCGGACGCCGCTGCTTTTGGTTCTTCTGGAAGGCCATGGGGATCGGAGGTTAGAGAATCAAATGTTCGAAAGTGAGTCGTCGGAAATGAGCTTGTCCAGCTTCTCGGTGAGGGCGCCCTCCTCGAGCTTGGGCTTGGCGCCGGCTTCCTTCTTCTCGCTCGCGACCATCTTGGCCTTGCGCTGGGCCTTCTTGGCGATCGAGGCCTGGACGCGCTCCTCCGTCTCGCGGCGGCGCGTGTCCTCCACGCTCTCGCGCTCCTTGAGCCACTGCTCGTACTTGTCGGCGTACTGCATCACGACGTATCCCTTCGGCGGGATCACCATCATGTGGCGGAGGATGTTCTTGTGGATGCGCAGGGCCTGATCGAGCTCCCGGAGCTTCTTCGGCTCCATCTCGACGTAGAGGACGAGGTAGTTGCCCTCGGTCGCGCCCTTGATCGGGTACGCGAGACCGCGGCGGCCCCACTTGTCCTTGGCGACCTGCTTGGCGCCGGCTTCGGCGAAGAGGCCGTCGATCTCCTTGAGGAGCAGCGCTTCCTCCTTCTGCCCCATCGGGTAGGGATAGAGGATGCAGAACTCGTAGATGCGGACGTCCTCGGAGGACGGCGTGAGCGTAGGCATAAGACTTCTGGGTAAATCCGGTGGCGAAGTGCCAGCGGAAAGTCTCGTTCCATCCGCCGAAGCGGACGGACGGACGCAAACTATAGAGCACATCCCGCGGAGATCAAGGGCAGTTTCCCCTTTCTTGACCGGCTGACGGGGTTGGATCCACGATAGCCGGGTGTCCCCCCGCGGTCCCGATCGGCTCAATCCTTCTTCCGGCACCGAGACGCACGTCTCGCCCGAGTCCGACTCGGTCGTGATGAGCAAGTGGCCCTACATTCTCGCGGTGTACACGCTGCTCGTCGGCCCCGTCTTCGATCATCTGCCCTCCAAACCGGCGGGTAGCGCGCGCAAGGCACCGGCCAGGCCCATTGTCGCTCCTCTGCAAGAAGAAGGAGGAGGAAAAGAGCAGGCGAAGGCGGACGCGTCTCGCGCGGAACGCTGAGCGTCGGAGGCACAGAGCACCGGGAACGGACAGGCAGAGACGCCCCCGACCCGCTGAACACATTTTTTCGCAAATTCTCCTTGACCCTCGGCCATGGACGAGTAAGATTGCCCGGCTCAGCTTCTGTTTTCGCAACAGAGGCGGGGTTTATTGGCTCCCCGGCCCGTCGGAAGGCGGCCCCGCGCGGAGAGAGGATCATTCACCCTTCGGTGAACGCCCTCAGGAGATCATTCACAGCATCGCGTAGTAGAGAAGCAGAAACCATCTCTCCATAATTTATTATGGAGCAGCATGGAACTTTCACTGACGATCCCCCCACCGGGGACGTCGTGATCACCCAATATTCTTTGGAATTATCTTGGTCGGTCACCCCAAGAAAAATAATGTGACCATTATCGACAGCAACTTCACGTTGCTTCGATCGATTCTTCTTTTTGAAGAGTTTGATCCTAGCTCAGAGTGAACGCTGGCGGTGCGCCTAACACATGCAAGTCGAGTGGGTTTAGACCCACGGCGAACGGCTGCGTAACGCGTTGGCATGTACCCCGAACTCAGGGATAACCCGCCGAAAGGTGGGCTAATACCGGATGGTCCCGCAAGGGTAAAGATTTATCGGTTCGGGAACAGCCTGCGTCCTATCAGGTAGTTGGTAAGGTAACGGCTTACCAAGCCTATGACGGGTAGCTGGTTTGAGAGAACGACCAGCCAGAATGGAACTGAGACACGGT
>CAYRGC010000010.1:0-41010 GCA_964423795.1 uncultured Candidatus Peribacteria bacterium
TGTTCTCCTCCGGCTCGCTCGTCGTAGAGGGCGTTTCCACCCTGAACGGCAACGTCGTCCTCGGCGACAGCACGTCGGATCTGGTCAGCGTCCGCGCGCAGCTTTCGGGCTCGCTCATCCCGAACGCAAACAACCTCTACAGCCTGGGCTCCTCGACCAACCGCTGGCGCGACCTCTACCTTTCCGGCGCCTCGCTCCACGTGGGCGTGAACGGCAACGAGGGCTCCGTCGGTTATAACACCGCGGGTCAGTACCTCACGCTCGACGGGAACGGGTCTGGCAGTCCCGAGATGGTCATCCTGAGCGGTGGCAACGTCGCCATCGGCGCCGTGAGTGCGGATACGAAACTTGAGGTGATCGGGACCGCCTCGGGCCGCACTTTGCACGCTCAGGACGTCCTCCAGTCTTCAGGATCCCTCGCCATCGATGGCACGGCCTACCT
This sequence comes from uncultured Candidatus Peribacteria bacterium, assembly GCA_964423795.1. Classification (GTDB taxonomy): domain Bacteria; phylum Patescibacteriota; class Gracilibacteria; order Peribacterales; family Peribacteraceae; genus CAYRGC01. Next base: position 443 of record CAYRGC010000010.1, read on the forward strand.
CAATGCCGATCTCCGTCTTGCCTCCGGCGGCTTCAACTCCTGTGGCGCTCTCACCACCGACGCCTCCGGCAACCTCGTGTGCAGTTCCGCTGGTTCCAGCTACGTGGCTGGCCAGGGCCTTACTCTTGCGAGCTCCACTTTCAGTTTGAATTCTACCATTTCCGGCTCCCTCGTCCGCTTCTCCACCCTCTCGGGTTCCACTGTGTTTGCGAAAAATTCTCTGCTGTCATCGGGAGCCGTTGTTATTAAGAAATACACAGGTACTTCTACCGGCAATATCCTTGTCGTCGACAGTAAAGGTTTCGTGTACGATGCAACAAACAAGAGAGTGGGCATCGGTATTTCCTCGCCTCTACAAAAGCTTGATGTAGCCGTTGATACATCCGGAGGCGGTATCAGTCTGGGTCGCTGGAATTCAACAGCAAACGGATCATCGTTTATCGGACTCACGGGGACAGATGGCACATTTGCAGCCAATAATGGAGCGAGCGGGATACAGTTCTTGCACACGGGTGGTGCCAGCAATAGCACGACACTTACATTCTGGACCCATGCATATGGCGCTACTAGCGGAGAACGAATGCGCATCACGTCCGGTGGATTGCTCGGCATTGGCACCACGGGTCCTGATCGCAAGTTGGATGTATTGAGCAATTCGGGACCTCAGGCGCGATTGACGTACACGGACGAAACCGTATACACGGACCTACAGACAACGAATGCAGGATACTTCTCCCTCTTGCCGTCAGGTAGACGTGTTGGAATCAATACCTCTACGCCTGGCTCGGCACTCTCCGTTTCTGGATCGATGATCATCAATGCCAATGGGACGCTTGCGGCGAATGGTGCGCATGCGGGTCTGGCCTTGGAAATTGTCGGAACGGCCTCGGGTAGCAAAGTCTTTGCGATGGATCGTCTCGCGTCCTCCGGCTCGCTCGTCGCGGAAGGGGACGTTTACTTCAACAACTACGCCAACTGCACCGCTCTCGAGACCATCAACGGCCAGCTGAACTGCGGCACGGATGACTCAGTCGGATCGGGGCTCGATTTTGCGTCTGGCGATGCGCGATACGTGAAGAAATCCGGCGACACGATGACGGGTGCGCTCGTCATCTCTCCGATTACGGACAGTTCGGAACTACTTCGCGTGAACGATGCGGACGGCGGGGACGCGGTCATGGTTGTCGATTCGGATAATGAGCGCGTCGGTATCGGCATGACCACGCCGTCCTATCTCCTCGACGTCGATGGCATCGCGAACGCCGCGCGCTTCATGAACGCCGGCCCCCTTGGCTCGAACGCGGATAACGCCCGCAACCACTTCACGCAATTCAACGCCGGCAACGCCGGCCAGGCGAACGGCTGGGTAGCCGCCGCCTTCGGCGATACGAACGGCAACCGCGTCGTCATCGGCCAGGCGGACGGCAGCGCCTATATCGGTGCGCATACGGCGAACCTCGATGGTTGGGCGCCGCTCATCCTCAATAACGGCGGCGGCAACGTGGGCGTCGGCAGCGACTTGAGCCCCGATTACACCTTCGACGTCAACGGCACCCTCGGTGTCAGCAACAACGTGACCTTCGAGAGTTATCCCAGCTGCACCTACCTGTACACCGATCCCTCGGGCAACGTCACGTGCGGCAGCACCACGGTCGGTACCGGCAACATGTCCTCTTTCAACATCACCGACGGCTTTGCCACCGAAACATTGACGAACGGCGAAACCATCAGCTTCGCCGACGGTCAGAACATCAACGTCTCCGTCGGGGCCAGTGATACGGTCACCGTCTCCTTCACGCCGGGAGCCAACTGCACCATTCTCACCACGGATCCGTCCGGTAACGTCCAATGCGGTTCCAGCGACGTCGCTTACTCTGGCGAGGCCGTCAGCCAATTCAGCAACGACGCGCACTATCAGGGCCGTCTCGCCGCGAACTGCACGCTCGTCTATACGGACGCCAACGGAGACATCGCGTGCAGCTACGGCGATGTCGCCTTCTCTGGCGAGGACGTCAGCCAGTTCGCGGACGGCAGCAACACCTACGTCAACGCCTCGGGCGACACCATGGGCGGCACGCTCACGATCTCGTCGGGGACACCGCTTACCTTCAGTTCCGGCGGCTTCAACAATTGCACCTACCTGTACACCGATCCCTCGGGCAACGTCACGTGCGGCACCGCCACGGTCGGCAACATGAGCTCCTTTAACATCACCGACGGCTCTAGTACCGAAACGCTGACGAATGGTGAAGTCATCACCTTTACGGATGGTACGAACATCGACGTCGTCGTGAGTGCTTCGGATACCGTCACTGTCAGCCTCAACAACAGTTACCTCAACGACATCAACCAGTACCTCAATTCTTCCAGCGCCGTCAATTTCGCTTCCGTCAGCGCGACCACGGGTTACATCAGCTACCTCTATTCCACGACCGGCAACTTCAGTGCATCCCTGAACACGGTGGATTTCACGGCCACGGGGAATGTCATGCTCAACGACACCGTCGTCGATACCGATGAGACATCCGGCTCCACTGCCATCTTCTCGGTGCTCTCCGATTACGCTTCGGATGACGACGCGGTCCTTCGCGTCACCGCCGACGGCACCGTCACCGCCGACAATTCCTTCACCGGCGGAGGCGCGGATTACGCCGAGTACTTTGCGGCGACCACGTCCGATCTCGTCTTCGGCGAAGTCGTTTGTATCGACGTCGCGGCGGAGAACGCGGTCAAGCGCTGCGAGAACGAGGGCGATCCCAACGTGATGGGCATCGTCTCGAGCAAGGAGCAGGCCGCCTTCATCGGCAACAAGTTCGATGTCATCGGCGACGATCTCCCCGTGCCGGGAACCGCGCTCGTCGGCCTCATCGGCCAGCTGCGGGCCAAGGCGATCGTCGACGCGGAAAACCCGATCCGCGCGGGCGACGGCCTCACGAGCGCCTCCAAGCCCGGCTTCGTCCGCAAGGCCGTCGCCGGCGAACCCACCGTCGGCGTCGCCCTGAGCGGGCTTGCCTCGGGAGAGGGGACGGTCGACGTCCTCATCGCCCGCCGCAACGGTTCGCTCACCAGCGAGGCGGTCTCCGATCGCGTCCTCGAGACCATCAAGGAACTGAAGATCCAGGACGAACTCGAGCTTTCGCTCCACGCCGCCATCGACCGCGTGAGCGGGTCCGGCGCTCTCATGCGGCCCATCGCAGACGAAGTGAACCGCCAGGTGGCCGCGCTCAACGTGCAGTCCGTCGCCGACCGCGTGACGGCTCTCGAGCAGCGCCTCCGCACGCTCTCGGGTTCCGTCTCGCTCGGCGACGCGTCCGCGGTGGCAGCGCTCAGCGCGCGCGTCGAGGCCCTCGAGAACCGCCGCGTCGTCTCGAGCGGCACGGTGCTCGGCGCGGACCTCGCCGCTTCCACGCTCAACGTGGAGGACACGCTCATGGTGGGCGGAAACGCCCGGGTCGCCGGCGATCTCGAGCTCGACGGCATCCTCAAGGTCTCATCGCTCTTCGTCCCCGGCGCCATGACGGTCGACGGCACCCTCGGCGTCAACGGCGCTCTCCAGGCAAGCACGCTCGACGTGGCTTCCGGCGCCACGCTCAACGGCTCCGTGCTCCTGCGCGGCTCGCTCGAGCTCGCGGAAGGCGCCACGCTCGTCGCCGGTTCCGGCACCACGGTCACCGTCGACAAGCTCCTCGTGCAAGGCGCCCTCCAGGTCGTGGGCCCCGTCACGTTCGAAGGGCTTGTCCAGTTCCTCGGGGATGTCGAGATCCGCGGCGAACTGCGCGTCAGCAGCCGCCAGGCCGGGTATGCCGAGATCCCGCAGAGCGGCACCTCCGTCACCATCGCCTTCGATCCGCCATTCCTCGAGGCTCCCGTCGTCACCGCGACGCCCAACGGACGCGTCGGCTCCGAGTGGTGGGTGGACTCCTCGTCCGCCACGGGCTTCACGCTTCGCGCGGACAAACCCGTGCCGGGCACCGTGAAGTTCTCGTGGTTCGCGGTGGGCGTCGTGAGCGGCACCGGCAGCTCCGGCTTCAGTCCCGAGGTCTCGTCCGCGTCGTCCCTCGCCGCCGCCGACACCATCGGCTTCCCGGTCGACGCGCTCGGCGTCCCGCTCTCGAGCAATCCCGTCTGGAACGGCTGCATCCGCAACGTCGTCACGCTCGATGCCGACGGCAACCCCCTCAGTTGCTCGCGCTACCACGACGCGTACGTGTGGGATCACCCGGACCTCGGCATCTCCTTCACGTGGAACACGCAGACGACCCCGCCGACGCTGGTGCTGCCCGACGGCTACCGGCTGATCCTCCAGGAGGCATCGTCCTCCGCGGAGCCGGTTGAAAGCTCGTCCTCGTCCGAGGCGGCGAGCGAGTCATCCGTCCCCGCCGACACGACCGGCTCGGAGTCGTCCGTTTCGGTCTCCTCCTCGGCGTCCGCCGAATCGTCCGTTCCAGCGTCGTCTTCTTCGATGAGTGCCGCCTCGTCGGAGGAAACCGCGTCTCCCGATGCAGGAGTTTCCTCGACTTACGAGGATTATTCTGGCGATATACAATCTCCCTCACCGGAGCCGGATTCCGGAAATTCGCAGGACGGAGCCACTCTTTAAGGGGTAATTCGTGAACACATACGTTGCACTACCTGCAAGAAGTGCGCCATCTTGCCCGTGTTCGCGCGGGAGACGTAGGATGACATCCGAACTTCTTCTCTTCCCCCAGCTCCCATGGATGCCAAGCCTTCCCGCGCCAAGCCTCTCGGTTTTCTTATCGTCGTGGGCCTCGTCGCTCTCGTGTTGGTGCTCGACATGCGCCGCCGCGCCGCCGAGGATCAGCTCGCCCAGCTCTCCGTCCGTTTGAATCAGGTGACGGGCGGCGGTTCCGGCAACGCCGAGGAAAACAAGGCCGCCGCGCGCGCGATCGTCGAACAGGTGCGCAAGCTCATCACTATCCCGACGGATGTCGAACCCACGGTCGCTACGATCGTGGACGTCGAGAAGTTGCGCGAGAAGAACCCCTTCTATGCGAAGGCTTCGAACGGCGACAACCTCGTCATCACGAAGGACCGTGCCATCCTGTACAGCTCGTCGAAGAACATGATCATCGACGTGGTCCCGGTCCAGATTCAGGCTCCCTCGTCCGCGCAGGGCGCCGTGACCTCGCAGGCCGCTTCCAAGGCCGCCCCGAAGGCCGCCCCCTCGGCTCCGGCGTCATCCGCTGCCGCGTCCGAGGCCGCTTCGGCCGCCGCCTCCGCCGACTCCTCGGCCGAGTAATCCGCCTCAATCCTCTCGTACCGAAAGCCGCCGCGGGAATCCCGGCGGTTTTCTTTTGCATGGCGAAGCCCTTTCCGTCTCCCGCGCTCAAAACCTCAAAACCCCAGAACCTCAGAACCCCAGAACCCTGTTTCGCCAGACGAAAGACCATCTTCGACGATGCAAGCTTCCAAGCTCTTTCCTCTCTCCTCTTTCCTCCTCCTTCTCTCTCTTCAATCCATCACCACCCATCCCTTCAGCGTCGTCCACCCGTCCGTGAGCATCGCCCATGCCCAGTGCGTTTCCTCGCCGTCGAGCGCCTGCTGCACGCGGAGGATCTCCTGCACGTTGCAGAAGAAGAGGATGAGTTGCAGCACCGCGACCGTCGGACGGATGCCGCCGGAGAACTCGTCCACGATCGTCTTGTCGAGCCAGCCGAATTGCACCACGTGGAGCAGGTTGAAGAGGTATGCGACCACGGTGAGCGCATACAGCTTCGCCGCGCGCGGGCTGAGGAAGAGCATGGGCAGGAGCAGCGGGAACGCCGCCACGTGGTAGCGCTCGTGCATCTCGGTGTTGAAGAGGAAGAACGACGAGGCGATGAGTCCCGTCAGGAGGAACGGGAAGAAGCCGTAGCGCTTCGGCTTCTGGACCGCGCGTATCGCCGAGCGTCCGAAAAGCGCGAGCAGCCACGCCACCGCGGTGAAGAACAGGAGGAAGCCGACGGTGCGGAAGGGCAGCAGGTTGAAGAGCAGCTGCGTGTCGCTGCGGCCGGCGCCGCTCGCGTAGAGCGCCATCCAGAGGTTGTCCGCCTCCAGCGAAAGGTTCGTGTAGTTGCCCACGGAGTGCGTGTACACGTCCCAGATCCTCGCGACGCCGCCCCCCGGGATGAAGACCGCGAGCACGAGCGTCGTGGCGACGAGCGCCCCCAGGGGCACCCGCCACCAGGCCTTGCGCCAGTTGGCGAGCGAGAGGATGCCGATCGTCGGCAGCAGGACGAGCGCCTGCATCTTGAACATCAGCGCGGCGGCCGTGCAGAACCCGACCAGGATCCATCGCCGCCGTATCGCGGCGAGGAGCGCGAAGCACATGGTTCCGGCGTACAGCGCGTCCGTTTGCCCCCACACGGCGCTGTTATGGATGAGGATCGGATGCAGGGCGATGGCGAGCGCCGCGAGGTTGGCCGCGTTGTCCGATTTGGTCATCTTGCGGATGAACCACCAGAAGAACGCCGCGAGGGCGACGTCCATCAGGATCGCGGGCGTCTTGATGATGACGCGGAAGACGGGGAGATTCTGATCGAGCGCGGGGAGCGCCGTGGCCTTGTAGAGATACCCCATGCTCCCGAACATGAGGATGGAGAGCGGCGGGTAATTCGGCAGCATGTTGCCGTCCACCTGGCGGGAGTACGACGGGCCGAAGCCGTAGAGCGCCGCGCTTCTCGCCCATCCCTGGTTCACGGACACGTCGAACCCGAAGCCCGGATGCGTCACGAGGGAGAAGCGCATCGCGAGGGCCAGGACGAGGATCGGCAGCAGCCACATCGGGCCGCTGCGGAACTTCCCGATGCCGCGCGAGCTCAAGATGCTGAGGCGCGTCGCCACCCAGGCCACGGAGAGCGTGACCAGGCAGAGGATGAGCACGCGCATCGGATCCGTCCCACTGACGCGCATGTTGAGGCCCCCCTTGCCGCCGTTGTCGCGGATGGAGAAGGCGAGCAGGTTCTCGCCGGGCTTCAACGCGTCGCCGAGATCCAGCACGTACCCTTCGTCCCGCAGGCAGGCATTCTCGGGCACGGCGACGTCGACGCCGTTCACGGTGAGCTTCTGCAGGCAGTCGTCCGGCCACACGCGGAAACTCGACGAGTGGATGTTGCCCGCGTCGAGCGTCACGGTCACGGCCAGGTTCGTCCCCGCCGAATCGAGCGTGAGCGGCAGCGACGCTTCCTGCGTCGGCCTGCCGTCGTAGCCGTAGCGCACGGAGCGCACGACCGGCGTCGTCAGTTGCAGGAGAAGGAGGACGAAGCCCGAAACCGCCGCGAGGAGGCCCACGTGAATCATCGCCTCGATCGATCGCTGCGAGAGACGCATTGGCCGACACTCTACGGTTTCCCCTCGCGCGCAACAACCGGGACGAATTGCATCTTTTGCCTTTCGTTGGCCAATCTCGAGGGTTTCCGCGTCAGGATTTCCGTCGTCGTCCGTCGTCTCCGTCCCGGTCGGGAGAGTTGACCCTCCTTCGCCCCTCCGGGATCATGCCTTGGCCCTATGTCGACGCTCTCCCTCGTCCTTCCCTGCTACAACGAAGAGGAAAACGTGCCCCGCACGGTGCGCGCGTGCCTCCGTTGGTTCGATGCCGAGAAGATCCAAGGCGAGGTGATCGCGGTCGACGACGGCTCCAAGGACCGCACGGGACAGCTGCTCGAGGACATGGCCAAGGACGACCGCCGCCTGAAGGTGTTCCATCACCAGAAGAATCGCGGGTACGGCAACGCCATCGCCACCGGCTGCGACGCCGCGACGATGGACGTCATCGCCTACATGGATTCCGACGGGCAGTTCCGTCCGGAGGACCTGAGCAAGATCCTTCCGTTCGTCGGCGAGTACCGCTTCGTCTCCGGCCGCCGCCGCCACCGCGCGGATGGGTTCGTGCGTAACAGCTTCGGCAAGGTCCTCGGCCTCATGAACTGGCTCGTGCTCGGGCTGTGGGTGCGCGACGTCAACTGCGGGATGAAGGCCTATGAGCGGTCGCTCTGGCAGCTCATCAAGCCGACGGTGGGGTACGAGAAGCTCTTCAATACCGAGATGTACATGCGCCTCAAGGTGAACGGCATCGCCTGGAAGACGGTCGATGTCCCGCACTACCCGCGTCTCGCCGGGAACCCCACGGGCGCGAAGCTCTACGTGATCGTGAACATGTTCAAGGAGCTTATCGCCATCCGCAGGGTGCAGAAGGAACTTGTGAAGGGGAAGGCGGCATGACGGGGACGTTCTGCTCGTCCATGGAACGTCGGGGAGCCCTGAGGTAAGCCAAAAAATCGATGGCTGTGTTTCTCTTCCCCTGCCGGAGTCTCCCGCGGGACGCCACGGAGGGCTCTACTGAGGGCATCCCTTCCCCTTCTTTTATGAAACGCCTCGTTTCCTTGGCATTCGCCTTCTTCTTCCTGCCCGCTTCCGCGTTCGCGACGGACATGCGTTCCGTGACCGTGGGGCCCGTCCATTTCCAGATACCCGCGGATTGGGAGGAGAACAGTTTGCCCGCCTTAACCACCGTGTCGTTCGCGCCGCCGCGGCCCGACGAGATGGTGGACACCCGCACCTTTCCCGCGCGCATATGGGTGGCCGTCGAGCGCGCATCGGTGCCGCTCGAGGGAGAGAAACTCAAAAACTACTTCATCGGCCAATCGACCATCGATGGAAGCAGCACGGATTGGTACCGCTCCAATTTCGCGCTGACCTCCTCGCGGGATGTCTCGTTCCTCGGCAAGAGCGGCATGCGCTTCGAGTACACGTCGGATTGGAGCAGCATTCCCGTCCGGGGCGTTTCCATCCTGACGGTGACGGAGGGCAAGATCATCGAGGCGACGATGTACGCGCCTCCGGGCAATTTCGAGACATACGCCCCGGTCTTTGAGGCGGTCGTCGCATCCGTGGCGTACGTGGGCGATCAAGCCCCCGTGCGGCACGGCCAATCCAAGGCGCCCGCCGCGCGCTCGTCCGTCGGGTCGGCCTCTTCCGCGTCGTCCGCATCTTCCCGTGCGCGTAAACCCCTGCGGGCGCCGCGTGTCCGCCAGTCCAAGCGGGGTTCATCCGCGTCGTCGTCCGCTCGCTCGGTGCGCGGACGGTAAGAAGCAAGCCGTTCTGTCCGAGGCCTCCGGAGCCATGCGCCCGGGGGCCTTTTTCGTGCTCTTACCGGCCCCGTTCTTTGAGGGCGAAGAACCTCGTGGAGCCCTGGTAGAAGCCGAAAAGTAGCTACTGATACTTTTTCCCCTTCCGGGAGGTCTCCTGCTCACTGGAAAACCCTTGTTTGATGATCGTGAATCTTCCCCTTCCTTCTCCATGGACGCCCGTCGACTCTCGAATGCACCGCATGCTCCTTCACGATCGGAATCGCGATCGGAAACCCCGGGGTCGGGGGCGGTCTCGTCCCGGCTTGCCACGGTCGGTGGTTGGATCCGCGCCCTGTTCGGGGGAAAGTCGAGCCCCACGTCGAACCAATTCCGTCCGTCGTTGGAATCCCTAGAAGAGAAGATCCTTCCCACGAGCGTCCCCCTTCTCGATGCCATGGGGGCGGAGATCGGTTCCATCCCGTCGGATACGGCGGGCGCGCTCCAGAAGGCGGCGACACTGCATGATCTTGCGGCGACCGAGACGGACACGCTCTCGAAGGCCTTCACCGATGCCTTCGCCGATTGGGAAGGAGATCTCCACGTGGATGCGTCGCTTCGTTCTCGGCACGAAAACACGCGATCATCGCTCCTCGGTTCGCTCGCGACCGTGACGAGCTACGAGTCCCAGGTGGCCGCCGCGATGCGCTCGCTTGCCGACGCGCAGGCGTCGCTCGACGCGGCGCAGGCGTCGCTCACGACCAATCAGGCCGCGCTCGACGCGGCGACGCGTTCCTACCAGGCGAAGCAGGCCAACGTCGCCGCGCTGGAGCAGAAGCTCACGGATGCGAAGAACGCGTATGCCGCTCTCCTGCCCTCGGTGTACGCCAGCGACCTGTACGTTCCCGCCTCCGCGAACGGATGGGGCGTCTTCGAGCGCGATCGCAGCAACGGGGAGACCGGTCCCGCGGACGGCCGCTTGGAGTCCATCCGCGGCGTGACGTACGCGAAGGGCCTCGGCGTTCATGCGAATTCCTCCATCGATATTCCCGCGAGCGGCCAGTTCGCCACGTTCGAGAGCGTCATCGGCATCGATGATGAAACGAAGGGCGCGGGCAGCGCCGTCTTCCAGGTATGGGGCGACGGCAAAAAGCTCTTCGACAGCGGCATCATGACGGGAACGATGCCCGGCCGCTCAATCTCGGTGGATGTCCGCGGCGTGCAGAAGGTCCAGCTCGTCGTGACGAACGCCGGCGACAACAGCGTTTCCGATAATGCCGATTGGGCCAATGCCCGCTTCACGTATCCCGATACGGGAACGGCCCGCTCGATCCGGGCCACCGACCTCTTCATCCAGTCCTCCCAAAACGCCCTCGGTCCCGCCGAGCGCAACATGAGTAACGGCGGAGCCGGAACCCTGGACGGCCGCACGATGGCGGTGAACGGCGTCAGCTACGCCAACGGTCTCGGCGTGAAAACCGCATCGTCCCTCACCTTCCGTACCGACGCCCGGTACTCCCGGTTCCAGGGTCTCGTGGGCGTCGATGCCGAGACCAAGGGCAACGCCGGCGCCGTCTTCCAGGTGTGGGGCGACGGCAAAAAGCTCTTCGACAGCGGCGTGATGACGACGAAGAACGCCGCCAAGTCCTTCTCGGTCAACGTCGCGGGCGTCAAAAGCGTCGTCCTCGTCGCGCTGAGCGCGGACGGCAGGACGGCCGTTTCCGCCGATTGGATCAATCCGCAGTTCATCCTCGCCGATAACGGTCTTTCCGCCGCGCGGGCGTCGGTCACGGACACGGATACGAAGCTTCGGGCCGCCAAGACCGACCTCGCGAACGACAAGCAGGTGCCGACGGCGCAGGCTGCCCTCGACGCGGCGAAAGCCGGCGTGCAGTCCGCGCAGTCCCGCGTCACCGGGGCCGGAACCGTGCTCCAGGAAGCGAAAACGGCTCTCACCGCCGCCCAAACGAGCCGGGCCGCCCTCGATGCCGCGTTCGCCTCCGAGGCCGCCGCGATCGACGCGCTGCCGTCGCCGCAGGAACGCATCGCGCTCAGCATGCAGGAATCGCTCGGGACGGTGGGCATGCAGTGGAGCCCCGGCGATCTCTCGATTCCGCGCTCCCTCGCCGACTTGTTCCATACGCTCAGCGCGGAGGAGCTCGCTCGCGAGGAGCGTGAAACCCGCGAAAAGGCAGAAATCCTCGAGGGTCTCCGCCTCGGCGATCGCATCGCCGTCGCGTACGCGTACGATCAGTTCGTCGCCACGGCCGCCGACATGCCGCGCCTCATCGCGGAGACTCAGAAAATGATCGCCGACAGCTACCTCACGCCCACATGGTATCGGGATCAGATGTGGCAAATCGGCGTACAGCGTGCCCGCGGAAATCTGGAGAGATACGAAACCCTTCTTCGGGAGTCACAGCACGGAATCGCGATGTGCAAGGCGATCCTCGCCACCACTCCCGAGACGCTTCCGACCGCTCCGCGTCTCGACGTGCTCGGAGTCAGCCAGAACAAACTCGTCGTGCAGGCGTATGCTCCCGATGCGAAGAATATGGAATTCGTGGTGTCCTGGAACGCTGGGGATCGCTACGGCATGCAGACGCTCATGACGGTTCCCGCGACGACCTCCCCCGACATGGCCCTCCCGGTGGGCGTCATTCCCTTCAACGGCCTCATGGGTGGCAGCGTCGAGGCCAATCGGTCCCAGAAGTACGAGGTGCGCCTCGTGGTCGACGGCCGGCCCGGTCCCACCGTCTGGGTCGAGTGGTATCCCGCCTCGCGCGGACTCGGCGTGCATTGGGAGACCACGTCGCTCAGCGATACGTCCGTTCCCGTTCCCGCGGGCACGTTTCCCGAACCTGCCGCCGGCGAACTGGCGCAGATCCGCGACTTCAGTTCCGTCCTCTCCGCGCACGTCGCGCCGTACTATGCGCCGATCTCCATCAACAACGGTGCCGTCGCCGCGAATGTGCCGTACAGCGTGTGGTCCGCGACGGGTCTCTCTTCGATCATCGCCACGTCTTTCCTGGAGGATTCTCGGGAGGCGCTCGTGAAGCGCGACTATGCCTCGCTTCTCGCGACCGGGTGGAAGCCCGGCGAAGTGGACTGGGACAACGCCTGGAAGGCCGTCTACCACGCTTCCGAGGATCTGGTGCACGCCGCGAACGACTATGCCGGATATCTCATCGCGAAGAACGCGGGGTACGAGGTGGGATCGTTCGATTTCTCCCGCCTCGACAAGGGGTCCTTCCCGCTTTTTCCCACGAAAGATCAGGTGAAGACGGCGGTGGAGACGCATTTCCTCCAGATCTATCAGGCAATCCAGGGGCGCCAGGCGGAGGACGTCGCGTTCCAGCAGATGCTCGAGAATCAGTGGCGACGGTTCTATGTCGCGTCCGGTCAGGCGCAGATCGATCAGGATAAGGAGGATGCCAAAATGCTCGGCTCCGCCGCTCGTGCGGGCGCCAGTCAGGAGATTCTCATCAGCATGGCGAAGTCGCTCGGGCCGGGCGCATTGCAGCAAGCCCTCACAGGTGGCGTCAGCTGGATCCGCTCGCAGGACATCGCGGCGCTCCAGACGGTGCAAACGGCGATGGTGCAACCCGTTTTGTTAGGGATGGGAGGATCAATAGTTCTCTCTCCGGAAGAAAACTCAGAATTTCTTGCTTCTCTGATGACCGATACAAAGACAAATGGTATTCAAACATCTTTGCCGACCTATGAAACTCTAAGGAAATCACTCAATCAGGCGCTGAGCGACAATACGATGACGCTAGTCGACATGCAGAAAGACGTTCTGACGTATTTCGCCGATGTCCCCGTAACTTTTGATGGTGTTCATTTGCGTACCGACACGATTGTGGGGCGTATGGTTGCTTCCTTCTTTCACTCAGCAACTCAAGCGAGCGATTCCACCAAGCGACTGTTAGCAGTTGAGCTTGAACGAATGATCGGGGTTCCCGCCGAGATTCTGTATCTCACTTTGTATCCGGCGAAAAAGGACGGGGATTTTGCGCGGAGTTTCTCAGCATTGAAAAAGTATTGTTCAGATGCCGGCTTCGGAAGCCTCTTTTATGGTCCCGAGCCCGCACCCATCCAGCCCCCAGTTCCCACGGTGGCGTACGTGAAGGTCGGCGAGGTGAATACAACGGGCGGATATCTTCCCGTGACCTTTGACGTGCAACTTCCTCCGAATTTCTCTCAATCACAGTCCTTGTACGAGACGGCGAGCGTGTATTTGCTTACCGAGAGTGGCTTGCAAATCGGGAGCGGGGATAAGCCGCTTCTCTACGGCTTTAAAGATGGATACACAATTCATGTTCCTCTGAGCGCGCTGCATGTTGCGGCGATCAATGATCACCTCACCGGTTCGTTTAAGATAAAATTGGCACTCTTCGCACCCGGCAATACCGGTTCAGGAATGCCGGGGAATAGAGAGGCATCGTTCTACATTAATGTGGATTTGCCCACACTTTCATCATCTTCCGATCTCTCGACATTGCCGGAAGGGGATCCGAACAGAAACATTGAAAACATACTCTTGAATCAGTTGAAGCAGAATTTCCCTCTCGGGAATATGAAAGACTGGAAGTGGGATATTGGCTCTGACTATCACTACGGCAAGAACTACGATGCTGTCGATTTGAACAAAGTTGATCGCACTCATGAAAAAGGATTTCCTGTCTTTACGCCTGTTTCGGGGGATATCGAGGGAACAATCATGGATGTAGGGTCGAAATATGCAAGTGATTACGGAGTCATTCGTATCCAGTACGAAACCCTGATTGCGGGGAAGGAGGTCAAATGGTTTGTTGAATACCTTCACTTACTCGTAAATGACACGGGTAAGAAAGATGCTTCAGGAAAGAGCATTTTTGAGGCTCGCGATAAAGATGGAAATCAAATTTGGACTTTTGTTCCGGGTGTTACAAAAGTAAAGGGAAGCGTCCAAGTTGGAGGAGTTGGAGGTAGGGGTGAAGGACAAGATGATTATTATGAGGATCATCTCCATATGAAATTGGGCTTTATCGATGCCAATGGGAAGGAGCAAAGTGTGGATATGCGTCAGCTGCTTTCTCAGGAATTAAATAGTGTTATTGCTAGCGATGCGGGACCTGATGGAAAAGTGGGAACGTCTGGTGATAACGTCTCGAGTAGCGTGGTTTGGGATTCCAAAGTGAATGCCTGGATCCCAAAAGAGAGAACAGGTGTATTGGCAGGAGTTCTGTATAGCCATCTGAATCAGGAGGATGCGACAGGAAGAACGCCGGGATATTGGTATGCGTGGGAAGCGGGGAAGGATTTTGATAAGATGGAGAGGGTGGTGTGGGAAAGCGCGGGAATTGATGTAGTGAGCAAAAAGGAAAAGTTTACATGGATTAGTGTTAATCCTGTCAGTGGTTCTCGTTCTGTGTGGAGAGAAAAGGATGGTAAATTTTCTTTTATCTCTCTATCGCTCTATAAAACTGAGCAACAATTACAATGAAGAAGCCATTCATTATCTTATTGGCACTGCTGCTAACTTTCTGCTCAATGAGCGAAAAAGCAGTAAATATTGTGACAGATCGCTATGAAATTCGTTCTGAATTAGCTCAAAGCGGAAAACAAAAGCCTGTGATCCATAGCATCTATCCGCCAGCAAGAAACTATCCAGATCACTGGTTAACCTACATCGACGATATCGATTCCTTTCAGGTTGCATATCCTGCGGACTATCCTTCTGGGCATCCAGATTCAATGAAAGGCATGTCTATCGAAAGGCCACTACCATCCCGCCCCTGCTCTACTTCTCTCACTGGAGCCTCCGCGCTCACTTTGCTCTCGTTGAGTAAGGGTAGGGCAGAATGGGGTCGAGTTGATCATTTCGAAAACGAGAAGATGGGTGAATTTGAAACTGAAGAACAAAAACCCATTTGCCGCCCGCCAACAAATGAAGGTGCTGCCGGCTACGCCCTCTGCTCCGAGCATAACGGCAAGACCGTCGTGATCTGCATCAACCAAATGAAGGACGATCCCGCCATGGCCAAACAGATCTTTGAGACGTTCCGGTGGACGCAGTAGCTTAGGCCAGCGGCAGCTCGACAAAGAACGTCGTGCCTTTGCCCTCGGCGCTCTCGAAGCGGATGGAGCCGCCCTGCGCTTCCACGGCGCCCTTGGCGACGTAGAGGCCGAAGCCGTTGCCGTCCACGCTGTTACGGACGTTGCTCGCGCGGAAGAGCTTGCCGAAGATCTTGTCCTGTTCGGCCTTGGGGATGCCGCAGCCCGTGTCCTTCACGGAGCAGAGGAGCTTGTTATCCTTGATGCGCACGTCGAGCGTCACGTTGCCGTTCTCGGGCGTGTATTTGATGGCGTTCGTCAGCAGGTTCTCGATGGTCATGCGCGTGTAGCGCTTGTCGAGGTTGGCCTGCGGGAAGGCGGCGGGCAGGTTCTTCACGAGGGTCATGTGCTTTTCGATGGCCTTGGGCTCCACCGTCTCCAGAATTTCCTTAAAGAACTCGCCGAGATCGAGTGACTGCTTATCGATGCGCATGCGCCCGAGCTGGATGCGGGAGACGTCGAGAATCATGCCCACGAGATCCGTGAGATCCGCCGCGATAGCCTGCATCGATTTCACATGCTTCTTTTGATCTTCCTGAAGCTCTCCCACATCGCCGTCCTGAAGCATTTCCAGGTACCACTTCACGGACGTGATCGGAGTCGCAAGCTGGTGGCTCACGATACTGAGCAGTTCATCTTTTTGACGGTCGAGTTCTCTCAGATGCACATTTGCCATTTCAAGTTCATCCACCAGTCCTTCAATCTTTTTTCGCGCTTCAATTTCTCGTTGTCCTGTTCTTACAAGAAGAAGGCCAAAACCAAGAGATAAGAGAAAAGTAATAATGGCAAGTGTTTTCGATGTAGATCCTTCTAGAAAGAAAAACTGAGAACCAACCATGATGATTAATGCATATGCCAAAAGTTGGAACCCAAGTAATTTGATTTTGAAAATTTCTAAATTCGTAATTGCATAAATTATTAAAAATACAAAAATTGGTAGGACGAATAGGCTGTACAAATTAATTTCATAAATTCCAGTTTGGCTTGAGATGTATTCAGTAAGACCGAAAACATCAAAGAAAAGTGTAAGAGCAATGGCAACAACTGCAATTTGCCACCGTCTGTTGCAGTATTTATGCCATGCAATAATTGCTGCAATAATGACTAAACCTATAACCCCGATTTCAACCCAGAGTTTATATTGAGAAAGAAATTCATTATTTGAAGCTTCACAAACTGGCTGCTCAAAATTGCTAATTGAATTATTTGATACGGTAATCAGCCAAGCAGGTGCGGCCGGAGAAAAAAGAAGTATCTTCCACCTTTTTGCTAAGTCGCTCTCTTTAAGAAGAACTAAGAAGAAATATGCTCCAAACAAGTAAAAAAGAATATTAATGTAATCTAAGGGGGCCCAGACAAAAGTTACTAAATAGTAATTTTTTGCAGTCCAGGCGATAACATCACCCAGCAGCCAAAGACAGAAAAATACAGCAAAGAGTCCAAAACAGCGTGACAAAAGAGCAAAATTTGATCGATAAACGACCAAAGTACTGGTCACTAAAATCAAGATCAGCGGAATCAGATGCGAGTAATACGCAATAGTAAGATAATTAATGGCAGAACATGTACTTGTTTGCATTTCTATCTATTATACCGAATTCTTCGCTTCTATAAAAGGTAAAATGCTAAAGGGGTAGCATGTCCAATATTCGTTATTTTCTACCTGTGAGGGCAATAATTGCACTATTAGCGGCTTATATCCTGTTACTTCGTAAAGCTCAAAAAAAGCTGGCAAAACAGTATTTTCTAGGAAATCGTATTCTCGCCCTTCGGGAATAAAATTTTCAAACAAGCATGCCCTTTGAAGGAATAATCCTAAGTATTTTTTGTAATATTCTTTGGCACTTTTTCCATTAGTCGTAAACCAATTTGAGCCATCAAAAACAAAATCAGAACAATTTGGATAAATTCTCTGCAAAAGAGAATGATGAAAATCAACGAGCGATTCGCCCCATAGGGTTTTAATTTTGCTAATTTTTTTTCCATCTGATTCATGAAAATTAATAACGTTTCTTTTTGTTCTAATAAATTTCTCTGAAAGCATATTCTGAAATTTCATTACACCTAAAGCACGTTTTAATGGATTTGCTGAAATGAATTTATCATCGCAATATTCAAAAATTACAGGGTCCATTTTTTTATCTTTAACCTTGTCCAGAAATAACTTAATTTCATAATTTGGAGAAGCAACTTGCCGTGAAAGAACGGCAGAAATTTTATTTTCAAGCGGACTTGGCAGTGAGTTACCTAAGAGCTCAATAACTTTTTTACTTAAAAAATCATTGTCTTGCCGATTTTTTAATTCATTAAAAACCTTTTCAATATCTGTATATAAAAATTCACGTAAGCGTTTTTTATCACCCATTAATTCCTCATGACTTTTTTTCATTTGATAGAACAGACATCATCTCGGCCTTCGCCACATTTAATTTCGGTGCAAGTAATTAAATTAGATACACATTCTTTTAAGCAGGAATCATCTTTACATTTTCTGAAATCTTTTGCAGCTATCAAGAACTTTCTAAAGCTACTTAATTTATTCGGAGGACAATCTTCAGAATTTGTACAGTCTCTAATAAAACATTTTTGTATTTCTAAGTTACAAGGTGCTTCGATTATAAAATCGTAATTTTTAGTGAAAAAATATTTATAAAAAGCTGAAGCAATAGGAGCTAAAACTATTATGATTAAGGTCAATCGAAGTAACAATGAAGCCGCTGGTTTTGCAGTATTCATATTGGCTATTTTAGATCAAAAAATGGTTTATTTAAAACTTATTGCGGAGGCATTAGCAATAAGCCTGCAAATACTAAACAAAAACTTGCAGTCTTTACCTTTAAGGATTGCCTTGTTAATAGCTCTTTTGGAGCGAATGCAGGCCAGAAAAGCATGCACATCCAAGCGCCTATAATTACAAAAAAAGGTTGGGTATTAGAGGTTATAGCAACCAATGATAAAGGGCCATATTGATACGCATATGCACCTAAGAGCTCCGCTAAAAAATAGAAAAAAATTATTATTAAAGATTTTAGACAAAATAAATAATTACTAGTAATTGCAGTCATTGCTTTTTTAAAAACATTTCTTGAAAGCATTGGCAAAACAAAGGATGGAGTTTCACGCCCAATGGTTAGCCAAAAAAAAGCTGAAAATGCACTTACATTTGAATTAATAGCCACTTTTTTTATTGAATAAAAAGGCACATAAAGAAGTGCCAGAACTGTTACAAGCCACAATGTTCGATGAAGATTTATATGTTTGTGAAAAAAAGTTAAAAGCAAAGATCCAATAATTATTAAAATTGCACCAAAACTTTGATGTATTGACCACGTTTCATGGAAATAAAACACGCCAATAACTGTTAAAAATAGAGACAAAATTGACCATGCAACATTTAAAACAGAGATATCTATCTTATCGGCCGCATGAAAAAACCATAGATCAGCGATGTAAGCACTCATTCCGGTTACAAATAATGGAAGTGCCCAAGAAGTTTGTGTTTCTATAGCAAAAAATAATACTAAAAGAACTGGCATCGATAAAATTGATTGTATCCAAGAAAGTATTACTGGTGATTTGTGATGATGATGAACTAAAACGGAATTTAAGACATTAACGCCTGCCCAGGCTATTGTGCTTAGTAAGATGTAGAATAACCACATGCGTAATTATCTTATTCCTATTTTGTTAAGTTACTATTTCGATTTTCGCATCAGAAGAATCTGCACTAGTAAAAAATTGTGTTCAAAGTGAAAACTAATTGAGAGGAGGCTGCTTACGTATGCGCCGGAGATGCTCTCTATTTTAAGTATTTTTGGATACTCAATCCTGCAAGCGCAAGTAGCATTACACCTATTGCAGCAAATATTTCATTTTTTAAATTACTGCGTAGCTCCTCTAGAACTACGGAAACATTCGTGTCTATTCCAACCACCGCGATAACTTTATTATTTTTATAAACCGGTGCGAAGCCGCTTAGGAAAGTACTCCATTGGTCAGAGTAAAATTTCTTTGTGTATGAAGGTTTTGAAAAATCAAAATTTTCAATCGGGGTAACATAGCTCACCCCGGGGTACGTATTTACGTCGTGGGTATCTGGTCCATTGGCGTTTTCATCCGTAAAATACGGAGTCTCCGGTGTAGTATCAGCGTCCGCAATCCAAGTCCACACGCCTGTTTCTTTATCTACTCTAAAGATATAAGCAAATTCGATATCAGGATTTCGGGAGCGAACTTTTTGCAGCTGATCATGAATGTGCATGTAGGCAGCTGAAAAAATATCGCTATATTTTTGAATATTATTTAGTTCATCGGGATTCAGGGTAGTTGCAGTTGTTGAAGCTATAGCCATTAGTTTTTTGCCATTCGTCTCTATTAATTCCTGTCTTTTATAAAGAAAGAAAAACAAAAATATGACGAGAGAAATTTCAAAACATAAAAGAAACATTACAATAACTTTTTTCATTTTAAATTTAGTTATTACTTTTAATGCGAACTTTTGGTTGGTTATAAAAAGCCAAAGAACTAGTGTTAGAAAAAGTAAAATAAAAAACCAAATAGCAAAAGGAAATTGTGCATAGGCAGTCGAGGTGACATTTGTAAGAGCAGTATCAATACCCAGGATTCCTATGGTTTTACCAATGGAATCTTTTATAGGTGCTCCAGCTGTCACAAAGGACCCCCATTGGGTTTCTTCATCTAAGAATGAAATAGGTTCTAAGATTGCTCTTTTCCAATATTCCCTTTTTGAGATATCAAATTTTTCTCCAGGCGGAGATAGATGATCTACATCATTAACTACTCCATCACCGTTTACGTCACCCGTTATATATGGATCTAGGGAATCTGCATCTGCGATGAATTCAAAAAATCGAGGATCATTTGTTGGGCGCATGATATAGGCATACTTAATGCCAGTATTTTTAAAGCGAATGTCATTTAAATTTTTTATAACTTTTGCATATTCAGGCTTTGATATGTCTTTTTCTGTTCGAAGTTGATCTAAGTCGCGCGAATCGAATTGAAGTGTGCCAGTCGCAGCAATTGATAAGACCTTCTCGATCGCGCGATCCCTCACCGAAGCCAGTTTCCATTGGTAGAGGCCGTAGGTGATGAGGCCGGAGAGCGCCGCGCAGGAAACCATCGCGAGGCCGATCTTCTTGAGATCGATGACTTGGAGGAGTTCTTGGAGCAGCGAACGGTTGAACGCCGCCAGGCGGATGAAGACGAACAGGGCGAAGAGGCCGAGGAAGAAGAAGATCGGATTGAAGACCGCGCTCAGCTTGCTTTCGAGGATGCGCGGCGTCATATCCACCGCGAGCACGGCGACCGGCATGCCATCCTTGAGGATCGGGGCGTAGCCGGAGATGAACGTGCCCCACGTATCGGTATAGAAATCCTGCGAGGTCGTCGGGCCGTCGAAGCCCTTGAACGCTTCCGCCGGGGGGTCCGGATAGGGCTGCCCGGGCCACTGGAGATAATCCGCGCCGTCGATCTTGCCGTTGTGGTCCACATCCACGTTGTTCGTGGAATCGTCGTCCGTGTTGGCGTAGGGATTGATGGAATGGGAATCCGCGACGAACGCGAGGCGGTCCGGATGGGCGGGATCGCGGCGGATGACGTAGACGAAGGCGATGTCCTCGTTGGACCGGCGGATCTGCTCCAGCTGGCGCACCGTGGCGCTCCATTGGGGCTTTTTCCAGTCCTCCTCGTTGCGCAGCTCCTCCAGGTCGGCGGGGTTCAACTGCAGGGCGCCGGTCGACGCGATGGACTGCACCGTCTCGCGGAGATGGCGGAATTCGATGTCCTTCGTGTAGGCGCGCAGGCCGAACGTCGCGCTCGCGGCCACGACGGCGAACGCGGCGATGCTTGTGCGGCTGAGGAAGAACTCGCGCAGCGCCGAGAGCGTGCGCGTGGAAAGGGGCACGAGCGTGGTGATCGCGGACGTGGCGGGGATCGGTTGCGCCGAGGATTCGTCGATCACGGCCTCGATCTTCTTGCCTCCGCTCTTCCAGACGCCCTCGAACACCCCGCGTTCCTGCGAGGCCATCTCGGGATAGCGCATCACGCAGGCGCGCTTCTCGGCGTGGTTGATGCAGGCGACGAAATCCCCGGCGATGAGCTTCTCGAACGTGAAGGGGAACTGCGTTTCCTCGAGAAGCAGGGTTTGGCGGTACTCGAAGGGATCGCGGCTCTGGAAGCGGCGCCCGAGCGGCGTATTGTGGGCGATCACGCGCTGGAAGGTGCCCCGGCGGCGGCGCTCGCGGAAGAATTCCACGCGGAAATCGCGCAGAGGATCGTCTTCCGCGGCGCAGAACACGGGGACGAAGGACAGGATCTCCGTCCCGGGCTTGAGGAGCTCGCGGTAGGCCTGGGCCAGACCGGCGAGGCCGTCGAAGTACCGGATGTCCGGGCGGTTCTTGTCCACCTTGAGCGTGGAGACGAACGCCTCGAAGTTCTGGTGCTTGCGGAGCATCTGCTCGTGCTTCTTCTGCAGATCCTCCGCCATCCACTTGGCGACCGCGTCGAGCGAGTGGAGCGTGTAGCGGTTCGTCTCGTTGATCCACTGCTTGTCCAGGATGCCTTTGCGTAACAGCTTCTTGATCGATTGATCGAGCACGCCCGTGCTCTTGCCGGTCTTGGCGGCGAGCTCGCGGACCGTGAGGGCGTCCTCCTCGAGGAGGCGCTTGATCACGAGGATCTCGGTCCCGGAAAATCCGGCCTCCTCAAGAGCGGATTCGATGCTTTGGGGCAGGGAATTCACGACAAATCCGCACTCTACGGCATGGGAAACGTGCTGTAAAGATCAGAATGATTTTTCATGTAAAGGTCAAGATACATGCCGCAAGAGGGCGTTCTTTTCCCGAAGAAGGAATACCTACTTTAGGGCTTCCCTAAGGACAAAAAGACGTTCTCTCCTCCTGCGGAATGGCCGGGCGCGCCCTGCTCCCGGGGCCCGGTTCAGCCGAGCAGCTTCTTGAACTGCTCCTCGTCGATCACCGTGACGCCGAGCGCCTGCGCGTCGTCCAGTTTACTGCCCGGATCCGCGCCCGCGAGGACGTAGGTCGTCTTCTTGCTCACGGCGCTGCTCACGTTGCCTCCCCTCTCCTTGATGAGCGAGCGGGCTTGTTCGCGGCTCAGGCCGGGGAGGGTCCCCGTCAGCACGAACGTCTTCCCGGCGAAGATCTGCGGGGCACCCGAGCCTTCCGGCAGAAGGGCGATCACGCCCGCGGCGTCGAGCTTCCTCAGGAGCTCCTTGCCGCGTTCCTCCGCGATCCAGCCGGTGAGCGCCTCCGCCACCGTGTCGCCGATGCCGTGGAGCGCGTCGATCTCCTCGGGCTTCAGGTGCTCGAGGGTCTCAAGCACGTCCTTCATGCGCACGCCGCGCACCTCCTCCGTGCGCGTTTCCGCGCCGAAGAGCGAGGCCTGGTGCAGCACGTCGTCCCTCACCTCCACGGTCACGGTCGATTCCGGCCACGCGATGCGCCGGGCGAGCACCTCGCTCGTCTCGCGTCCGATGTGGCGGATGCCGAGCGCGAAGAGCAGGCGCTCGAGCGGGAGGCGCTTGGCGCGCTCGATGGACTCGAGGACGTTCCGCGTCTTCTGTTCCTTGAAGAGTGGGAGCTGCAGGAAGTCCTCCGCGGTGAGCGTGAAGAGGTCGGCGGGATCGTCCAGGAAGCCCCCTTCGATCAGGTCCGCGATGGTCTCCTTGCCGAGCCCTTCGATGTTGCACGCGAGCCGCGAGACGAAGTGCTCCACCTTCTCCTGCTGCTGCGCGGAGCAGTCGGGGTTCGGGCAACGATGCACCACCTCGCCCTCCGGCCGGACGAGCGGCGTGCCGCAGCTCGGGCATTTCTTGGGATACCGGAAGGGCTTGGCGTCCTTCGGGCGGAGGTTCTCCAGCACCTGCACCACCTCGGGGATGATGTCGCCGGCCTTGCGCACGATCACCGTGTCGCCGATGCGCACGTCCAGCCTCGCGATCTCGTCCTCGTTGTGGAGCGTGGCGCGCGTCACCGTGGTGCCCGCGAGCTGCGTGGGCGTGAGGTGCGCCACGGGCGTGATGGCCCCGGTGCGCCCCACCTGGAGCACGATGTCCATCACCTGCGCCGTCTTCTCCTCGGCCGGGAACTTGTACGCGCGCGCCCAGCGCGGCGCCTTGGCCGTGGACCCGAGCTCGCGCTGCGTGCGGCGCTCGTTCACCTTGATGACGACGCCGTCGATGTCGAAGGGGAGCGCGTCGCGCTTCTTCCCCACTTCCGCGAAGATCTTCTGCACCTGCGCGAGGCTGGAGCATTTGCGGAACTCCAGGGAGACGGGGAGCCCGAGCTCGTCGAAGGTCTTGAGCACCTCCTCCTGCGTCCGGAGTCCGAGCGCGTCGGTGGAGGCGAGGTCGAGCGAGTAACAGAACATCCGAAGCTCCCTGCTCGCGGCGACGGCGGGATCGAGCTGGCGCACGCTGCCCGCGGCGGCGTTGCGGGGATTGGCGAACTTCTCCTCCGCGGGGAGGTCGCGGTTCACCTTCGCGAGCGCGGCCTTCGTCATGAAGACCTCGCCCGAGACCTCGAGGAAGCGGTGGTCGGGAGCGACCGTCTTCGGCGTGAGGACGAAGGGGATCGTCTCGATGGCGCGCACGGTGTGCGTGACGTCCTCGCCCTCGATGCCGTTGCCTCGCGTGACGGCGCGCAGCAGCCGGTACGTCGGCGCCTTTGCCTTCGGGTCGAGCGCGTAGATGAGCGAGATGTTGAGGCCGTCGATCTTGAGCTCCACGAGGTACTCGAACGTCCGGTTCATGTCGCCCAAAAAGCGGCGCATGAGTTCCTCCCACTCCGCGAGGTCCTCCTCGGAGAAGGCGTCCGTGAGGGATTCCTTCGGGGACAGGTGCGGCACCTTCGGGAGACGGCCGTCGAGGGGCGCGCCCACGCGCTGGGTGGGGGAATCGGGGGAGATCAGGTCCGGGAACTCCTTTTCCAGCGCGATCAGTTCCTGCTTGAGGGCGTCGCGCACGTCCTCGGAGACGAGCGTTTCGTTCTCGATGAAGTAGGCGCGGTTAAGCCGCTTGATCTCCTCGCGGAGCTTCAGAACCCGCTGCTGCGCTTTCTCTCGATCCATCCTCAAAAGAATAGCATCCAAAAATCCGAAATTCTAAGCGCGAAATTCTGCAGGGTGGGGATAATCACGGGACGCAGGATTGGAGTTGCGCGGGATTTCGTGCGTAGGGCTCGTGCTTTTCTGCCTCTTCACAATCCTCGGGGCAAAATGTCCCTTGCAATCGGACGGGATTCGGCAAAGATGCGCGCATGCCCGTCTCCCACAGCCTCCGCGAACAGCTCGAAAAGCTCGATCAGCAGATCGTCGACCTGCTGGCGGAACGCGTGAACCTCTGCCAAAAGGCGCTCGAGGAGGACGAAGGCGTGTTCGACGACGCCACGCAGGCCGAATTCATCAACGAATGGGAGGGCATGGCCGACGAGCAGGGGCTCCATGTCCCGTCCGTCAGCGGCATCTGCAGACTCGTGATGAAGATGAGCCGCGTGAGCGGGGAGTAACTTCTGTCACTTTTTCCACTTGGGAGGATGTTTCGCATGCGAAAGGAGGTGTGAAAGGTGAAAAAGGTGACAGCGGCAAAAAGTGGCCTGCGCTTGTTCCCAGAGCCAAAAAGTGCTAGAATAAGGGGATGGATACAAACGCCGTCACCGCGGTCTTCGAGAAGGCGGCCGAGCTCAAGGCCTCCGATGTCCACGTGGCCGTCGGCTGCCCCGTGCTCTTCCGCATCGACGGCACCCTCGTCCCCCAGACCAAGCAGGCGGTGACCCCCGCCCAGGCGGAGGATTTCGCGCGCGCCGTCCTCGGCGAGCGCTTCGGGCGCTTCGAGGAGCAGCGGGAGGCGGACGCCTCCTTCGGCATTTCAGCCGGCGTGCGCCTGCGCGTGAACTGCCACTATGAGCGCGGCAACGTGAGCGTCGTCGCCCGCATCGTCCCGAGCGCCATTCCCTCGCCCGACAGCCTCGGGCTCTCCGGCCTCATCGAGCGCTTCCGCTCGGAACGCCAGGGACTCGTGCTCTTCACCGGCCCCACGGGCGCGGGAAAATCCACGTCGCTCGCCTCGATCATCGAGGCGATGCGCGCCGACCGCGCGGTGAACATCGTGACCCTCGAGGACCCCATCGAATTCATCTTCCCGCAGGGCAACGGCGTCCTGCGCCAGCGCGAGTACGGGCAGGACTTCCTCTCCTTCCCGGAGGCGCTCAAGCACGTGCTCCGCCAGGACCCGGAGATCGTTCTCGTGGGCGAGATGCGCGACCCGGAGACCATCGCCGCCGCCCTCACGCTCGCGGAGACGGGCCACCTGATCTTCGCGACCCTCCATACCCCCAACGCCACCCAGACCATCGACCGCATCATCGACGTCTTCCCGCCGCACCAGCAGGCGCAGATCCGCTCGCAGCTGTCCCTCTCGCTCAAGGCCGTCGTGGCGCAGCGCCTCGTGCCCGGCGCCAAGGGCGGGCGCGTCGCGGTGCGCGAGGTGCTCGTGAACACGCCCGCGGTGGGCAACATCATCCGCGAGAGCCGCGCGCAGGAGCTTCCCTCGGTGCTTCAGACGGGCGAGAGCCACGGCATGATCACCTTCGAGAAGGACGCCAAGCGCCTGCTCAAGGAAGGGGCGATCACGCAGGAGACGTACGATCTGGTGGTGAAGTTGGGGTGAAAATCAGCAAGAAGCAATCAGCAAAGAGCCATCCAATGATCAAAGAATTGATCCTTTCCTTGCTTATTGCTGCTTGCGTATTGCGGCCATGCGTTCGTTCAATTCCACGACGAATCCCGCGCGGTACGCCACGAAGACGACGTGCGCGAACGTGAGAGCGAGCCCGATCACCGGCGCGTACGGCGAGCGCGCCGACGCCACCGAGACGACGGTGCCGACGACGACGTTGCCCATCCGGTCCGTAAGCAGCACGGCGACCTGCATCGTCACGAGCGCGAGGAGCGCGAAGGAGTAGCGGTTCTTCGTGCGGCGGTAGCTCAGGCGGACGGCCTTCGCCACGCCGGCGTTCTCGGCGAGCACGATGGCGGGCGCGAGCGCGAAGCGGGGATAAAGGAGCAGCGGCAGCGCGAGGGAGAGGATCGCGAGCGGCGTGAGCAATCCCGGGAACAGGAAGCCCGCCGCGAGGATGAGCAGCGCGAGCCACAGCCCCGTGACCGCCGCGAGCGCGATCCATACGCCGATCAGCCTGGGGGTCGCGGCGATGGCGCGGCGCAGGACGCCGCCCCGTTCGGGCGCGGTCACCGCCGCGAGGGCGACGACGCGCGCGACGACTTCCAGGACCAGCACCGCTCCCGCGACGATGAGCGCGACGCGCAGGAAGCCGCCGAGCGAGGCGCCGGCCTCCTCGAACATGGCGTCCTGCTTCTCGAGCGGCAGGCGGTCCGCCGCGGCCTGGACGGCCAGCGCCGTCTCCCCCGCGAGCATCAGCGCGTCGTTCGTCCCGACGCGCGCCTGCGAGAGTTCCTGCCCGAACCAAACGGCCTCCTCCCGTCCCAGGAGGACGGGGAGGGCGGGTTGCATCTGCCGAAGCGCGTATCCCGGCGCGAAAAGCTGTAGCGCGACGAGGCCCGCGCCGACGACGGCGACGAGGACGCCGATGGTCGTCCCGGCGCGGTTGCAGCGGTGGAACGCCCGGCGGAGGAGGTCGATCATGATCACGGACATGCGTCCAGAGAATGCGCTTGCCGGGGCGTTTGCTCAAGGGAGGAGTGAGGTACGATGCGAGCCATGGTGAAACGACCGCTGTCGAGGCCGTGTCGGACCCTGCGTCGCTGGCCCCATTGGACGCTCGCGCTCTGCGTCGCCCTCACCGCCGTCTTTTTCCTGCTCCAGACGTGGACGCTGCCGTGGGCGATGAACTTCGGCAGCGACGAAGGCGTGTACGCGATGGTGGGCATGCGCATGATGCGCGGCGAGTGGCCGCACGTGAGCTTCGGCTTTTGGCACATGCCCGGCTTGCCGCTTCTCCTGGGGCTTTCCGCCTCTTTTTTCCATAGCCTGCTCCCCGCGCGGCTGCTCCTGCTTCTCGGGGGATGCGCCGTGCCGGGCCTGCTCGCGTACGCGTACCGGCGCATCCTTCCCCTGCGGGGCGCGTTCCCGCTCGCCGTGATGGCCGTCGTGGTCTTCGGAAACGCCTTCGCGCAGGCCGCCGACCACGACATGCGCTTCGCGTCCCTGCGCAACGCCGTGAACATCCTCTTCGCCTGCTGGTTCTTCCTGGCCACCCTGCCGCGGCAGGGAAAGGCGTCGATCGCGGCGCAGGCGGCGCTCGTGGCGCTCTCGCCGTTCGTGCTGCTGCCGTCGCTCGTCGTGATCGCCTTCGCCGTGCCCGCGGCGGCCCTCGCGCACGAGGGCGCTCACCGGCGGGCGTTCCTGCGGCGGACGCTGGGCATGGGCCTCGTGGCGTTCGGGCTCGTGTGCGCGTACTTCCTCGCGGTGCCGGGGAGCTTCCATCAGGTCGTGGTCGAGCAGATGCTGCGTCCCGTGACGGACGGCAGGATCGGCCGCTTCTCCGCGACCGTCCTGTCGGGGTCCGACGGTTTTTTGTTCTGCCTCTCGACGCTGTCGATCCTCGTTTCCTTCGTCGCGCTCCCGAAGGCGCGCGTCGCGTCGGCGTCGTTCTTGGCGATGATCGCGTTCGTGCTCCTCCTGCCGTCGACGTATATGCCTCACTACCTGGTGCAGGCAGCGCCGGCGTTCGCGTACGGAGTCGCCGCCTTCGCCGCAGTATCGTTTTCCATCTTCCGGAAGCGCCGATTGCTCGCCGCGGGTCTCGTCTTGTCCGGCGTCGCGCTTCAGGTCGAACTGGTCCTTCCGCAGCTCCTGCATGCCTGGCTGCAGCCGCCGTCCGCCATTCTCGGCACGGTGAGAACGCTGCTGCGCGAGCTGCCCGACCCGGTCTTCACGATGATGCCGGCACTCGCACTCGACGCCGGGCGCACGATCACGCCGTCGCTCCATCCGTTCGTCGCCCGCCCGCCCCGTTCCAAGACCTTCAAGGAGAAGGATCTCGTGCCGATCATGCGCCAGTCCTGTACGGTCGTGATCGATGCCGCGCTGCGCCGCAAGCTTTCGGCGAAAGAGCTGGGACCGCTGCAGAGTACAATGACCGTCGCGCTCGACAGGAAGGTGCTCGTACTTGTTTCCAGGGACGCGCGCTGCCGCTGAGCGTCACGCCACCCACTTGCCCGCGGCGAACGCACGGATCAGGACGACTTGTTCGGCAAGGAGGAGCACGGTGACGAGAAGGACCGCGGCTCCGATCGCCGCGTTCGCGCGCCGGGAGAGCCGTGCCGTTGACCACCGTTGCGCGAGGGCCACGGAGCCGAGCAGGACAGTCGGGAAGACGTAGCGGAGCATGCTCTGCCAGTCGTTCCCGATGAGCGCCGCGCCCGGCAGGTAGAAGAGCGCGAACGCGCCGAGCCACAGGAGCGCGCGCGTCGCGAACGCCGGATCCCGGTCGCGCGAGGATGTCCATGCGTCGAGGCCGAAGCCGAGCGCGAGGAACCAGAACGCGACGGACGCGCTCAGCCTGCTCATCGCCTGGCCGTCCGCGAGGTCCGCGGGCCAATCCGGCAGTACGAGGCCGACCGCGTGCGCGTCCCACAGGAGGTAGTGCGGGTGGATGTTCCATCCGGCGGACTGGCGGAGGAAGTACAGGTTCCAGAGGCCGAACGCGATCTGGCAGTACGCGAAGAAGACCAGCGTCCCCGCGGCCGCGAGCAGGGAAGCGCCGGCGCCGCGGCGGATCGCCGCCTTCGCTTCGGGCGTACTCGGGTTTCGGCGGTGTTCGAGGAGCGCCCCGACGAGCGGCAGCGCCGCGACGCCGAGGCCGAAGATGCGCGTGACGGACATCAAGAATCCGTGCAGGCCCGCGAGGATCCAGGAGCCGTTGCCGCGCGCGAGGGTCCAGGCGAGCATGCCGAGGAGCCCCCAGAGGAAGAGCGACTCCGAGTAGGCGGCGACGAGGTAGAAGGCCGCGGGCTGCGCGGCCGCGAACGCGATCGTCAGCGCGGCGATTCCCGGCCGAACGCCGAGGCGCCGAAGCAGGAGCGCGAGCGTCGTCCACATGCCCGCCGCCGCGAGCTCCGCCGTGAGGAGCAGCGCGAATTTCCGGAACATCCAGGGCCGCAAAAGCCGCGCGGCGAAGGGGTACCCCGGGAAGAACGCCACGTTCGTGTTCTTGATCCAGGATGCCGGCGTGAGCTCCGTTCCCTCGCCGAAGGTCGGCAGGTTCGCGAAGTACCCGTCCTTGGCGATGCGATCGTAGTGCTCGCTGTCCCACTGGAAGAGATTGGCGTACGCGCCGCGCAGCGTCTCGCCCCGCTGGACCCCCACCGCGAGCCCGAGCTGCAGGACCGTGACGCCCGCTCCGATCAGGAGCGCGTGCCACGCGCGAAAACGCGGCGCTGCGTTTTGGGCGGAAGTGGACGTCTTCTCCACGGTGGAGAAGGGTACAAGAACGATCGCCTTTCCGGGAAGGGGCGGTTTTCGTCGCTGGATTGTCGTATGATGCCGCGGTCATGTTTGAACGGCACATCAGCGCAGAATTGCTTTTTGAAGAAGCCAAACGACGGGGCCTTGAACCCCGGTGGGAAAGCCGATGCGGCTTGTTCTCTTTTGTTCTCGACGGCGAAAATGTTCTCGTCTACTACGCGAAGATCCATGGTAACAGCCAGCTCGGAAGCCAGATCTGCCAGGATAAAAGCCTGATGAGGTGTTTTCTGGCGAGAGAGTCTTTGCCGACCATTCCTTTCTGCTATTCCAATAAGAAAACGGAGATCAATTCATTTTTCGATCGGTATCATCCCCTGATACAAAAACCCCTTCTCGGCATGCGATCGCAGAACGTGCACTTGATATCAAGTCGGAAGGATATCGATTGGAGCATGTTGGAAGACACGCTCTTCGAGCAATATGTAGAAGGTACGGAGTACCGGTATCTGCTCCTCAATGGTGAGATTCTGGGAGTGCAGAAGCGCGAACTCGATCCTTCCCCCGAGCATCCCTGGCATAAGCGTGTTTTGAACGTGGGTAAGAACGAATGGCAGAACGAACTCGGCTCCATCGCGGAGTCCATCGCTCGTTCGCTTCGCATGAATTTCATCGCGGTCGATTTCATCGTGGACGCGCACGGGAATGCCGTGGTTCTCGAGCTCAACGCCATGCCTGGCCTGTATCTGTTCCAGCATCCGCACGCGGGAGAACCTCTCAACGTGGCAAGCGAGCTCTTCGTGTCGATCGTCGAAGACGCCTCTGCGGAAAAGAAGCGATGAGAGCCGAGAGATGGTGCCCAGGAGCCGCCTTCGCCTGCGGGCTACGGACGGCCAGGGAGGACTCCCTTCGACTCCTCCTCGCTCCGCTCGTCGTCGCTCAGGGTAAACTTCTCGTCCTCTCCTTCGGAGAGAGATGCATTCTTATGACCGGGTTCTTGGTTTTCTTATTCTGGTGCCCAGGAGAGGGCTTGGTTCGTCTCGTCGTCCGCTGCGGCGGACTCCTCGCTCACCATAAACTTCTCGTCCTCTCCTTCGGAGAGAGATGCATTCTCATGACCGGGTTCTTGGTTTTCTTATTCTGGTGCCCAGGAGAGGACTCGAACCTCCACACCCTTGCGAGTGCTAGCCCCTCAAGCTAGTGCGTCTACCAATTCCGCCACCTGGGCAAGATCCATAAACGGATGAAATCCGCGAGGGGCCGAATTGTACCAGTCGTTCGACTGAAGGCAAACCGCAGAATGAGGGGATTGCCCTTGTCCCTAATGCCGATTCGAGCCGCAAATCCCGAGAATACGCCGTTTCCGTGCCGTTCACTCCCCCGGTCGCAACGGGATCTTCCAGTGGCACGGATCCTTGCACGCCGCGCAGTACTGTTCGCCTCCTTCGTGGACCGGTCCCTTCATGCACGCGGCATCGCAGCAGGCGGAACGGATCACGCCGCGCATGTCATCGGGCAGCACCCTCCGCGATTCCACCGTCTCATGCTCGGGGCAATACGGTTTCCCCCCGGTCGGTTTGCCGCAGGCCCTCACCGGGCAGATTTCGCGGTTGATACGGATGGGAGGAGGGGGAAGGAAGGTCGAGGAACGATGGTATGGGTGATCGGAGACAATAGCGAGTTTTTCTTCCGCATATTCTAGCGGAAAACGGTGGTTTTGACCTGAAACCAGGAGTATCATCCACTGTCTTTTGACATTTTTTCTTCCCCTTTTCTTCCATGGCTACCGGTACGATCAAGACGAAGACCGACAAAGGTTTCGGTTTCATCGCCGTCCAGGGTTCGGACGACGTGTTTTTCCATCACTCTGCCTGCGGCGGCCAGTACGACAACCTGAGCGTCGGGCAGACGGTGCAGTTCGATCTGGGACAGGGCGAACGCGGCCCGAAGGCCGATAACGTGCGCCTCGCGAAAGAGGGCGCGGACATGGCGCAGGCTGCGTAATCGGCGCCTCCTTTACGACGAACGAGACGGGCGGCCGCGGCGCCGCCCTCGTTCGGAGGGCCCGGAAGACGCCGGGGTCTCCCGCTCCTCGCCGGAACGGGTGACGATGTAGGTGCGGCTGCGTGATTCGCGTTCGATGTCCACCACCTGCAGGCGTGCGGCGTCCTCCAGCAGGTGCGTGAAACTGCGATAGCCGTAGTAGGATTCGTCGAAGGACGGTTTCTTGCGCTTCATCGTGTCCTTGATCATGGATGCGTAGAGCGTTTCGTGGTTCTCCCGGCGCAGAGCCGCGCACGCGTCGAGCAGCAGAGCGAACACCTCGCGCTTCTTCTCCGGCAGGGACGGTTCCAGCTGCACGGGGAGCTTGCGGTCCTCTTCCCGTTCCAGGTCCTCGTAGTAGATGAACTCGTCGCAGTTCTCGCTCAGGAGATGCGAGGTGGAGTCCCGCATGCCGAGCCCGATGACGTGCTTGCCGTTCTCCTTCAACTTGGAGACGAGGGGGGAGAAGTCGCTGTCACCCGAGACGATGACGAACGTGTCGACGTGCGCCTTGCTCCACGCGAGATCCATGGCGTCCACCACGAGCCGGATATCGGCGGAGTTCTTGCCGGTCAGCGTACGCTTGGGGATCTCGATGAGCTCGATGGCCGCCTCGTGGAAGGGCGCGGTGTACGACGGGAAGCGGCTCCAGTCCGCATACGCTTTCTTCACGATCAGTTTTCCTTTCTCCAGGAGCCGTTCGAGCACTTTGGCGATCTCGAAACCGCGTTTCGACTGGGGAGGAACGCCCAGGGCCAGGTTCTCGAGATCGATGAAGACCGCAAGGCTGCGTTCTCGTTCGGAAATGGATGTGTGCATCGCCGGCACTCTAGGCCCCCTGGCGTTGATCAACAAGCGGTTTACTGTTTTCATAGGACTTCGTGAGCATTCGCCACCCCCTCCGCCGCCGGCCGATCGTCGTCGCACTCTGCCTCTCTTCGCTGTTCGCGGCGTTGCTCGTCATGGCCCGGATGTCGTACACCGGGAGGATCACGTATACGTTCCTGCCGTGGAACCTCATCCTCGCGTGGGTGCCGTTCGTGTTCTCGTCCCTGCTCGAGGAGTTCCATCACCGGAAAGCGTCCGTGGTCTTCCTCCTCGCGCTCGGGTTCGGCTGGCTCGTCTTCTACCCGAACGCGCCCTATATCTTCACCGACTTCGTGCACCTGAAGGAGCGCGCCAACGTGCCGCTCTGGTTTGATATCGCGCTCCTCTCCTCCTTCGCCTGGACCGGGCTCATGCTCGGCTGCGTTTCCCTCTACCAGGTGCAGTGCGTGATCCGCGAGCGCGTCGGGGCGCTCGTCGGATGGCTTTTCGTGATCGCGATCAACGTGCTGTGCGGCTTCGGCGTGTACGTCGGGAGGGAACTGCGGTGGAACAGCTGGGACGTGCTCACGAGCCCGCGCGAACTCGCGGCCGACCTGTGGGCGCGCGTCACGCAGGCGTCCACGTATCCGGGATCCGTCGGCGTCTCGCTCGTCTTCGGCGCGTTCCTCTGCGTCGCCTACCTCGTGGTGCACTCGCTCCTCAAGGTCGAGACGGCGGAGGGGAAGCGCCTGCGCTAGGGCTTTCCCCGTCGGGGACGAAGCGGAGCGCGAGCCCGTTCATGCAGTAGCGCAGCCCCGTCGGCTCGGGGCCGTCCGTGAAGACGTGCCCCAGGTGTCCGCCGCAGCGGCTCACTACCTCCACGCGCTCGACGCCGAGCGAGCGGTCGGGCTTCGTCACGATCGCGTCCCGCGAGATCGGCGCGTAGAAGCTCGGCCAGCCCGTGCCGGAATCGAATTTCGTCTCCGAGCGGAAGACGGGATCGCCGCAGTCCGCCGTCACGAACGTGCCCGCGCGGTGTTCCTCCAGGAGCGGGCTCGTGAAGGGGCGCTCGGTGGCGGCCTCGCGGAGCACGGCGTACCGCTCGGGGCCGAGGGCCGCCTTCCACTGCTCCTCCGTGAGCGGGGACGAAGCCTCGCCCGTCACCGTCGTCGGGAAGCGTGAGGTTTCTTGCTCGTACGCGACCGGCGCTGTCGTCTTGCAGGACGGGAGAAGCAAGAAGATTGCGCCCAGCAGCAGAAGTCGTCTCATGTCCGGACGGTACTGGGGGCAGATCGCCGTGTCGATCATGAGTCGAAATTCAATGTCTTTTCCTGTTTCTCTCGCACATTTGCCAAATTTGGCGAAGAAGTATCTTCACAAGGAAAGCGCATCGCCACGCGCGGTCCTTCTGTATAGTGCGTCGGCGTAGAAAGCCTGCCGCCTTTGCGCCGCGACGTACGAAGTCACCGAGGGCGACCTGGTGTTTTACGGACGCATGGGCGTTCCCCCGCCGTGGACATGCACAGCGCCCGTCTCTCGTTCCGCCCTGTACCGGCGCACCTGCGACCGGAGCGGCGTCGAGGTGGTGACGTACCACCCGCCGCGGTCCCCGTACGTCATTTACGAGTGCGACATCTGGTGGAGCGACGCGTGGGATCCGCTCGACTACGGGCGCCCCGTCGATCTCTCGAAGCCCTTCTTCGAGCAGTTCTCGGCGCTCTTCCGCGACGTGCCGCCGTCCCACTGGGCGTATAACAGCGTCACGTGGGCCAGCACCAACGGCATCATGAACGGCCCGGACACGATGCCGGGCTCCTTCGATCCCGCCGGCGTGGCCAACCGCGCCCAGCTCGCGACCGTGCTCGCACGGTACGACGAATTGATCCGTGACCAGCTCGATGCCCTCGACACGCGTCTCGACCGACTCGAGAGGGGATCCTCGAGCAGTTCCTCTTCCAGGAGCTCGCTCGGTTCGAGTTCCAGTTGGATGAGCAGTTGGTCCTCTTCCCTGTCGTCCATGAGCAGTTCCGGCATGAGCTCCTCTTCATCCTCCTCGCTCAGCAGCTCGTCGTCCTCCTTCGGTTCCAGCGTCTCCGGCGTATCGAGTTCGTCGAGCTCGCTCTAACGGCTGAAAACGGCAGCGGGCGCCCTCTCCGAGGGTGCCCGCGTCTTTGATAGCACGGCACCTCGGTTCTCCCGGCAGTCAAGAACGGGGGAGGGTACACTCGGAGCCTCATGTGGTTCCCCCGCTTCCTGCGGCGCCGTCCGAGCATCACGACGTTCGTGCCTTTCCTGTGCGTCGTGCTCCTGTGGAACCTGTCTTTCGGGGGCATGAAGTTCCTCATCAAGAACCTCACGGTGAACCACCTGGCCATGGAACCCGGCTTGTTGCTCGAGCGCGTCGTCGGGTACCTCAGCGTCGGCTGCGTGCTCGCCTTCCTCATCGGCGGCTGCGTGTGCCACAGCATGGGCAAGCGCTTCCTCGTCTTCCTGACGGCGGTCATCGCCGTGTCGGCGCTCCTCTTCGAGTACAAGTTCGGGTTGGCGTCGGAGATCACGCTCGTCTTCACGAGCATCGTGCTGGGATTCTGCTTCGGGCTCTTCTCCGTCGCGCGCACCGTCATCAGCTGTTACGAGATCCGCAGGACGGGCCTGCGCGACACGAGCGTGAACGGCATCGTGATGCTGCTCGTGATCACGGCGACGCTCATCGGCGCCTTCGTCTCGGCGCGCCTCTTCGAGCTCGTGGGCGTGCAGACGCTCTGGATCTTCATCGGATTCTTCGCGCTCATCGCCATGTTCTCCTTCTGGCTGCGGTACGGGGACCAGGAGGAGATCCTGCCGCTGAGGGAATCGATCGCGCGGGTGCGCAGGGAATTCTCCTTCGTCTTCGCGCACCGCCACATGCTCCTCATCCCGTCCGCGGGACTCTGGGCGATCTCCATGATCGTGAGCATCAAGTCCATCCCGTACGCCGAGCACGCCTACGGCGTCCGCGAGTCCGTGAGCTCGCTCGTGCTCATGGCCTCCGCCGCCGGCGCCGTCGCGGGCAACGCCCTCACGCTCTTCACGCCCAGGGCCCGTCGCTGGTTCTGGTTCCGCGTCGCCACGTATTCCTTCGCGTCGCTCGTGGTCCTTTTCCCCGTCCTCACGCAGACGTTCCAGTTCATGGTGCTCTACTCGCTGCTGCTCGGCGCCGCGATGGGTGCGGCCACCAACCTCATCGACAGTGCCTACCTGGAATTCATCGCCGAGAAGCGCGTGAAGGAGAACGGCGCCGCCCTGAGCGGCATCGCGCTCAACGTGCTCATCGCGTCGTTGCTCGGTTTCCTGCACCTGTTGCCGCCGGTGCTGCACTTCGTCGTCCTCGGCGCGGTGGCCGTGGGCATGGGTTTCTTCGTGCTCTTCACGTTGCACGTGCTGAACGGGGAGATCCGCGAGTGAGGTAAAAAAGGAGAAAAGGGAAAGGACGGAAAAAAGAAGGACGTCACGGCACGTGTCGCGCCGGTACCTCTTTCCCCTTTTGTCCGTTTTCTCCCTTTTACCCCTTCCTCAGCGCGTCCCGGATCTCCGTCAGCAGCTCCACTTCCTTCGTCGGAGCGGGCGGCGGCGGGGGCGGCGCGGACTTGCGGAAGCGGTTGGCCTGCTTCACGAAGAGGAAGATGCAGAACGCCACGATGACGAAGTCGATGATCGATTGGACGAACTTGCCGTAGGCGATCGTCGAGTCGCCGATCGTGAACGCCAGTTCCGAGAAGTTCACCTTGCCGGTGACGACGCCGAACGCCGGCATGATGACGTCGCCGACGAGCGAGCTCACGATCTTGCCGAAGGCGCCGCCGATGATCACGCCGACGGCCATGTCCATGACGTTGCCTTTGACGGCGAATTCCCGGAATTCTTTGATGATGCTCATGAAAGGGGAAGGGAAGGTCGATTCCATCTTGCCAAGTCTGCGGCATATGTCCACCCTGTGCGCGCTTGAAGTCGATCATCGTCCTGTCCGACGGCGAAATCATCGATCCCGCCGAGCAGAGCCGCTGGCTGGACGCCACGACGTTCTTTTCCGACTGGTTCCAGCGCCAGACGATCGGGCAGATCCGCAGCCTGCTCGAACGCGACGGACTCATATCGGCGGAAGGGCCCGCGGCCTTGTCGTGCGTCGAAAACTGCGTGTTGCGCCTCCAGACACAGGATGACCGGCTGATCGACCTTCACATCGATCCCCATCGCGCGCGCTTCGCGATCGTGGTCCTCCTGAACGACGTGAAGGCGCCGCAGGAAGAGGAATGGCGCTTGCTGCGCGACGATTGCCTGTTCCGCGTCAGAAACGGCGATATGGATTTCCTGAGCGCCTGGAACATCACGCGGCGGGCCCGCGACGTGATGGAGCGGTGCCTGAGCACGTCGGTCTGATCAGAGCATCGACGTGAGACCCTTCTTCTCCGCGTCCGTGAGCGGCAGCGTGTCGACGAAGCGGAACAAGTCCTCCTTCGTCACGTTCTCGCCGCGGGTGAGCTCCTTGAGCTTCTCGTATGCGCCCGTTACGCCTTTGCGGCGGAGTACGGTTTGGATCGCCTCGGCGAGCACTTCGGGGTGCGCTTCGAGCTCGCGCGCGATCGCCTTCTTGTCCGCCGACACGCGGCCGAGCCCCTTGAGGAGCGACGTCACGGCCAGGAAGTGGTAACCGAAGGCGACGCCGATCGAGCGCTGGACCGTGGAGTCCGAGAGGTCGCGTTGGAGGCGGCTCACGGGCAGCTTCTCGGCCAGGTGCAGGAAGAGCGCCGTGGAGAGCCCCACGTTGCCTTCCGCGTTCTCGAAGTCGATGGGGTTCACCTTGTGGGGCATCGCGGAGGAGCCGATTTCGCCGGCCACCACCTTCTGCTTGAAGACGCCGCGGGAGATGTACATCCACATGTCGCGCGAGAAATCGAGGACGATGGTGTTGATGCGGCTCACGAGGTGGCCGAGTTCCGCGAGGTCGTCGTGCGGGTTGATCTGCGTGGTCTCGGCGATGGGATCCATGCCCATGCCCTTCACGAACGTCTCGCGGAAGCGGCGCCAGTTCGCCTTGGGATACGCGGCGCGGTGCGCGGAGAAGTTGCCGACGGCGCCGCCGAACTTGCCCTGCATGCGGAAGGCCTTGAGCTGCTTCAGCTGGCGCTCGAGCCGGAGCGCGAACACCTCCATTTCCTTGCCGAGCGTCGTGGGCGTTGCGGGCTGGCCGTGCGTGAGCGAGAGCATTTTCATGTCCTTCGTGCTCCGTCCCATCGTGCGGATCGTCTTCAGCACCTCCTCCAGGCGGGGCACGATCACGTGCTCCAGGGCCTCGCCGATCAGCAGGCCGTAGCTCAAGTTGTTCACGTCCTCGCTCGTGAGCGCGAAGTGGATGAACTCGAGTTTCCCCTTCATCCAGGGTTTCGCCTTCAGCTTCTCCTTGAGGAAGTACTCCACGGCCTTCACGTCGTGGCGGGTGGTCTTCTCGATCTCCTTGATGCGCTCCGCGTCCTCCGCCGAGAACTCCTCCGCGAGGGCGAGCAGCTCCCGCTTCTGCGCGGCCGTGAACGGCGGCAGGTCGGCCACGCCCTTCTCGTCTCCGAGCGCGACGAGGTACCGCAGCTCCACCTCGCACCGGGCGTGGAAGAGCGCTTCCTCGCTGAAGAAGGCCCGCAGCTCCCCGAGCTGCGCGGCATAGCGGCCGTCCAGGGGGGACAGGGCCGAGAGCGGGGAGAGGGGCTGGGGCATGGGAACATCTCCATTCTACCCGATTTTCGCCGAAAATGACAGATTTCCCCTGCGCCGAGCCAATCTCAACCTCCGAACACCTGGCCGAGGATCGCGCCCGTTCCCTGGCCCTTCTGGCGGTCGGGGAGGAACGGATTGAGCTGCTCGGCGAACGAGCGGAGGTTACGGGTTTGCATGTAGATCGTGCCCGGGCCCGTGAAGTGGACGACGAGTCCTTCGCCGGTCGTGACCATGCTGAGGCCCTCGCCCGCCCGCGTGATCTCGTACGCCATCGACGCGGGAAACGCGACGATGTGTCCGTTGTCCACGATGAACGTCTCGCCGGGCTTCAGGTCCTTCTTGAGGATGCCGCCGAAGCTGCTCAAAAACATCCTGCCGGTCCCTTTCGCCTTGATCATGAAGATGCCCTCGCCGCTCACGAAGCCCTTCCAGCCCGTGAAGTGAGAATCGGTCTCGACGCCCTTCTCGCACGCGAGGAAGGAGCCGCCTTGCACCACGTACTCGTCGTCGGAGAGGGCGATCTCCTCGACGTCTCCCGTCGCGCGCGGGGCGAGGTACACCTCCGTCTCGTCCTTGCTCGCGGTGATCGTCGTGACGAAGAAGCTTTCGCTCGTGAGCACGGTGCGCTTGATCGCTTTCCAGAGTCCGCCTTCCATCTTCCCCTCGATGGAGGCCGTCGCGTCCATGGCGAGCATGGCGCCCGATTCCGCGCGGATCGTTTCGCCGTTCTTGAGCACGCAGCGGAGCGCCGCATAGCTGGGCCGTTGGAGGATGGAGGTTTCCATGGCGTCAGCGTAGCAGAACTCTCAGATATCGAGATCGGAGACGTCCCATCGTCCCGAGGCGGAAGACCAGGGATAGAGTTCCGCTGCTTGGACGAGACCGGCTTTGACGGGGTTTTGATGGATGTAGTGGAGGGCGATCGAAGGGTCATCGAAGGTCTTCGCGTCGAATTTCGATTGCCAGAGGGGACCGAGACCGATGTTGTGTGACGCGCCTCCCTTGAAAATTCTCATGACCGTCGCCAACCCTGCCTTTCCAGGCACTCTCATCAACAAGTGGCAGTGATCCGGCATGAAGACAAAGGCGTACAAGAAAAACGGGAAAAGCTCCTGAGTTCGATACAGAGTCTGAATCGCTTCCAGTGCAAAAGGCGGATAGTGGAAAACGGGCATCCGGTTCTTTGTGTTTGTTGTCACAAGTACGATGCGATTTTCAAAGATGTGATGGTTCTGGAGCATGGGGAAATTTTTCTTCAGGACGGGCCGGAAGGCCCGTCCCCTGGAAAAAGATATTGAGGATGAGAGGATCTTTTTATTGTCCTTCAAAGGAAAACTCAGTTCTTTTCCCCGAAGGAACAAGGCACACATGCAAAACCACCAGGGCAAAACCATTAGGGACGGGCCTTCCGGCCCGTCAGTACAAACAAAACAAAAAAGCAGGTCCTCAGACCTGCCTTTTGAGCACAACGGAAATCACTCTTCCTCTTCCTCGATCGCCTCCGGAGCCGGCTCCACCTTCTCCTTTTTCTTGGCTTCCCTCTCCTTCGCCTTCTCTCCCTCGAAGACCTCGAGGAAGCGCTCGACCGTCATGGTCTCCTCGGAGAGGAGGAGCTTCGTGAGCTCGTCGAGCTTCAGGCGGTGCTTGGTGAGGAAGCCCTTCGCGCGGTCATACTGGTCGGCGAGGGTTTTTCGGACGAAGTCGTCGATCTTCTTCGCGATCTCCTCGGAGTAGTTGCGCGAGCCGCCGATGTCCGCGCCGAGGTAGGAGCCGCGGTTCTCGCTGTAGGAGGCGAGCCCGAGCGACGGGTCGGCCATGCCGTAGCGCGTAGCCATGTTGCGGGCGATCGCGGAGGCGCGCTCGATGTCGTTGCTCGCGCCGGTCGTGATCTCGCCGAAGATGATCTCCTCCGCGGCGCGGCCGCCGAGGAGCCCGCAGATCTCGTCCAAGAACTTGCTCTTGCTCGTGGTGTACTGGTCCTCCTGCGGGAGGAACCACGTGAGGCCGAGCGCGGAGCCGCGCGAGACGATGGAGATCTTGTGGAGCGGGTCGCTCGCGGGGCAGAGATGGCCGACGATCGCGTGGCCGAGCTCGTGGTAGGCGGTGATCTCGCGCTCCTTCGGGGTGAGCTTGCGCGACTTCTTCTCCGTGCCGACGGTCACCTTCTCCACGGCGTCCACGAGGTCGCGCTGCGTGATCGTGGCGCGCTTGCGCTTGGCGGCGAAGATCGCCGACTCGTTCATGATGTTCTCCAGATCGGCGCCCGTGAGGCCGACGGTCTGCTTGGCGATGTCGCCGAGGCGGATGTTCTTGCCCATCTTCTTGTC
>CAYRGC010000011.1:0-38120 GCA_964423795.1 uncultured Candidatus Peribacteria bacterium
GCGAAGCCGCGGACGATGGAGGTGCCGATCAGGAAGAGGATGCCGCAGGTGATGAGCGTGGCCACGTTGCCGTCCCGGATGGCGGGCCAGGCGTGGACGAAGCTGGCCTCGACGGCCGACTTGAGGGACTTGCCGCGGCGGAGTTCCTCCTTCATGCGCTCGAAGACGAGGATGTTGGCGTCCACGGCCATGCCGATCGACAGGATGATGCCGGCCATGCCCGCGAGCGTGAGCACGATGTAGTCGCTGCCCACGAGGAAGAGCGGCAGCTTGAGGATGGCGAAGAGGAGGATCGCGTAGATGGCGAGACCGATGTCGGCCACGATGCCGAGGATGCGGTAGACGACGATCATGTACATCGCGAGGATCGCGATGCCGATGGCCGCGGCCAGGAGGGAGGCCTGGAGCGCGCTCGAGCCGAGCGTGGCTTCCATCGTGTACTGGCCGGTGAGGTAGATCGGGGCCGGAATGGCGCCCGTGTTGAGGTCCTGCGCCAGGCGCTTGGCCTCATCCACGTTGCCGCTGCCCGTGATGACGGCCGTGCCGCCGGCAATCTCGTTTTGGACGCGCGGGGCGGAGACGAGCTCGCCGCCGACGAAGATGGCGATCTGCTTGCCGACGTTCGCCTTGGTGAGCTCCTGGAACATCTTGCCGCCCTCGGTATCGAAGGCGATCTGCACGACGGGGATGCCCGTGGTGGGATCGAAGACCACCGCGGCGGAGCGGAAGTGCTTGCCGTCGAGCTGCGTGTCCTTCCAGCCCGTGGGAGCGAGCGAGAAGAAGAGGACGCGGGCGCGGACGGCCTGCTCCTGCGACTGCACCTCGCCGTTCTGGAGACGGCTGATGATGTCATCCGCGCGCTTGAGGGCGCCG
Source organism: uncultured Candidatus Peribacteria bacterium (assembly GCA_964423795.1). Lineage (GTDB taxonomy): Bacteria > Patescibacteriota > Gracilibacteria > Peribacterales > Peribacteraceae > CAYRGC01. The sequence continues at coordinate 874 of CAYRGC010000011.1, forward strand.
GTGCCCGTGACGGTCAGTTCCTCGAAATCCGCCTTGGACGCGAGCGTGTAGGGCGCGCGGTCGACGCGGACCAAGTGGTAGCCGAAGGCCGTTTCCACGGGATCGCTGACCTGTCCCGGCTTGAGCGTGAAGGCGACCTGTTCGATCGAGGCGGGGAGTTCCCCGCGGCCGAACGGCTCCATCTTTCCGCCGGACGCCTTGGAAGCGCCGTCGGACTGCGCGCGGGCCAGGGCCGCGAAATCGGCGCCCTTGTCGAGCTGCGACTTCAGTTCCTTCGCCTTCGCGAGCGCTTCCTCCTTGGTGCGGGTCACGCCGCGATCGGCCTGGCTCGCGCCCTTGTAGGCGATGAGGATGTTGCTGGCGTCGACCTTCTCGCCGCCCGGCGTCTGCGAGCGGAGGAAGAGCACCTTGGCCGAGCCGTCGAGCCCCACGGACTTGAGCGCGCCCGGCTGCAAGCCCTTGAGGGCGGCACTGACGCGGGCGTCCGTCTTGTCGTCCAGAAGGACGTTCTCGCGCAGCGCGTACTGCAGGTTCGGCTCGGACTTGGCAAGCTGCTGGAAGGCCTTGGCGGCCTCGTTGAGCGTGCGGCCCGTGCTCGTGAGCGGGGAGAGGGTTTGCGCCAGGAAGATGCCGGGAATGTCCGTTTCCGTGATCTGTCCATTCTTTCCCTGCTGAGGCTGCTTCACGGAGCCTTCGCGCTGGATCACCTTCCCCTGCGGGGCCGTCCAGAGGTCCTCGAGACCCTTGGGGAGCGTGTCCTTATAGAAGAGGACGCTGTCCTGGTAGGCCATGCCGAGCTTCGAGCCCTGGTCCTGGCCCTCTTTTTGCAGCGTGGAGCCGCTCTCCGTGACGCGGCGCAGCGTGAGCGTCGCCTCGGCGCGCATCTTCGCCGTCTGTTCCGCGGTCATCTCGTGCGATTCCTCCTTGAATTCGAGCTGGATGGTCTTGCCGACGACGCGGATGCACTCCTGGACGTCCACGACGCCCGGGCACTCCACGAGGAGGTGCTTCTCGTTGCCGATGTACGACGGCGTGATCACGGCCTCGCTGACGCCGAGCGCGTTGATGCGGCGCTCGAGCACCCCGCGGATGGCTTCCACCAGGTTGGACTGCTGCTCCTGGACGGAGCGCTTCTGGAATTCGAGGTTGTTCAGATCTTGCGTCGCGGCGCCCTTCGCCTTGGCGGCGGCGATATCGGCGTCGAGTTGGCGGAGCTGGCTTTCGATCTCCTCCTCGGAGATGCGGAAATCCAGCTGCGTGCCGCCCGCGAGGTCCAAGCCCAGGTGGAGGCCGGGGTTCCGGACGAAGGACGGGGCCCACTGGCGCATGCTCTGCGGGAGCGCGATCAGGAGGGCGAAGACGCCCACGAGGATCGCGGGCAGGTACCGGGCGGGGGAGCGCTTTTGAGGCATAGGGGACTGGATGCTATCAGGAGAAATCCCAAGGACCAAGTGTCAAGGACCATTGTCCCTGACGGCCGGCTCGGAATTCCGGGTTTTGGCCATCACTCCGCGGTGAATTTCGCGTGCAGGCTCACGTTCACGTCATCCGCGAAGGAAGCCGCGATTTGGGCCGAGGGGACGTTGTCGATGACGATGGAGTCGCTCTGGTCCTTCTCTTCCACTTTCTTGAGGGACATCAGACGGCCGCGGACGAAGATGCCGATGAGCTTTCCTTGGTTCTCCGACAGGATCTTCTTGAAGAGGGTGCGGCCCTCCTCCGTGAAGATCACGGCGACCGTGGTCGCGCCGCCCGCGGGGGGCACGCGCGCGTCGACCCAGTCCACCTTGGAGGCGTCGAGCCCGGACTTGTTGAAGCTGCCGAACTTCTCGGTGTCCACGTCTCCCTTCTGACCCACGGGCGTCTGGGTCATGAGTTCGAAGGAAAACGGCATCTGGAGCTGCTCCTTCAGGCTCGCGGACGTCTCGGCGTCGCCGACGGTCACGGACAGGGTGCCGCCGTCGCCCGACGGCGAGAACTTCTTGCTCACGAGCTTCTTTTGGATGGCGAGCGTGCGGCCTTCGATCATGCGCTCGATGGCGCCGCCGAGTTCCGCCTTCTGCGCATCGGTGGCGCGGAGGAAGGTCACCTTCCAGCGTGCGGTGACGCCGCTGCAGGCGACGAGCGCGACGGAAAGGACGAGAGCGGGGACAAGGCGTTTCATGATCGTTGGGGGAAAGCGCTCAAAAGAGCCGCGGCGCATGATAGCATAGGGTCTTGTCCTCCGAAGACATCCCGTCGCCGCCGGCAGTTCGTCCTGATCCCCCCGACGCTTTCCTGGATGCCTGCGAGTCCTTCGCGGGCACGGCGCTCCCCATCGCTAACGTGCTGCCCGAACTGCTCCCGCTTGAGCGGACGATCTATGAGGAGGTCGTTCAGGCGTACCGATTGCATGTCGGCGGTTTTCGCGGCTTGCCCCTCGACAGGCATTCGATCCTCATCGAGGAGATCGAGGCGCTCGCTTTCGTCCTGCGGCCGCTGCGCGATCGGGCCATGGAGATCGTCCGGTCACGAGAGCCGGAGAACCGTGCCGGCGCGTAGCATCTGGCCGGACAGATCGAGTCCTTCGAGTACGCAGCCGTCGTCGATGACGCAGTTTCTGAGCGTGCAGTCGCGGATATGCACGTCGTGAAAGACCATGCAGTCCCGAAGATCGCTCCCGCGGACCTCGGTGCCCTTTCCCAGGGAAACCGCGCCCGAGAACGTCGTTCCCTCGAGCGTCACCGCCTTGTCCGCGATGACGCGGTCGCCCACGAGCGCGCGGTGCGCGTCGAGGTAACTGCTAAACGAGCCGATATCCATCCACGGCTCGCGGAACGTGAAGCACTCCACCGGCAAGCCCTTCGCGAGGAGTTCCTCGAAGATCCCGCCGAGATTGTCCGGCTTCACCTTCGCGAACGCGCGGAGGACCGGCAGGGCCGCCTTGGGCAGGAGGACGCAGCCGGTGCTCACGAGCGTGCTCTTGGGTTCCTTGGGTTTCTCCTCGAAGCCGGTCACGCGCTTGCCGTCCGCGAGCACCACGCCGAAGGCCTTCGCGCGCTCGAGGTCGCCGATGTCGTGCGCCGCGAGGAGGGACGCTCCCGTGAAGGCCGCGAGGAACGCGTCGAGATCGAAGCCGAGGTAGTTGTCGCCGGTGAGGATGAGAAGGTCGTCATCGATGCCTTCGTCCTCGATCCACTGCGCCACAGCTCCGAGCGCCCCGAGCTTCTGGTCGTCCTTCCGCGTGCCTTCCACGACGAGCGCGAGATCCTTCCGCCCGACGGAGGCGATCCATTCCCGGAACGCGTCCTCGAAGACGGCGTTCGTGCTCACCGTCACGGGGATATGCGCGGGGATCTTCTCCACGAGGTGCGTGAGCATCGGCTTGCCTGCGAGCGGCAGGAGCGGCTTGGGGCGCCGTTCCGTCAGGGGCCAGAGCCGCGTGGCGAAGCCGCCGGCGAGGAGGAAAGCGTGCATGGAGGGGATACCGACGATACCAAGGATACCGAAGATTCCGACGAACTGCCTGCCATCCTCAATATCGTGGGTATCCTCGGAATCCTCGGTATCCGGCGGATTACCGGAAGAACCACGACCCGAACCCGGCGCGCGGGCTCACCACCGTCACTGCGTTTCCCTCGAGGGAATCGATGCGATCGTCCTTCTCCACGATGCCGTACACGGACGGGAGCACCATGTAGGTGATGCCCTGCGCTCGGCACGCGGAGAGGAGGTTTAAGGACTGTTCCAGGTCGCTGCATTGCAGCAGGTGGGTGATGCGCTTCTCCGCGAGCACCTCGCCGAGCTTGTTCAACTTGCCGAGCACGGGCACGCCCGCGATCTCCTTCTCCTTGGCGCCCGCGCCGTCGAGGATCGCCACCGGCTTGAGGGGGCTCTTCCTCCGTTCGAGCAGCTCCACGAGCTTCTTCGATTCGCGGGTCACGCCCACGATGAGGAGCGGGAAGCACGGCGGATCGCGACGCAGCATCGCCCGCTGGAACCGCTCGTACACGGCGTGCCACAGGAAGGGGACGACCGCGCTCAGGATCGCCGCTTCCGCGATAAGCTTGCGGCTGAAGATCCCTTGGAAAAGGAAGAAGTAGGCGAGCGAGACCAGCGCCACGCCGACGAGCGCGGCGTACGCGATGTAGGCGGCGTTGCGGATCTCCAGCTGCGAGCGCGTCACGGCGAAGGTGCGCGTCGTCGCGAGCGCGAGGAGCCAGGGCACGGCGCCGATCGCCACGGCCCACAGGAAGCGATCGAACGGCAGATCCGTCGAAAGGATCCATCCCACGCGCAGGAAGTACGCGAGCGCGTACGTTCCCACGAAGAGCGCGACGTCCGTGAGGAGCCAGAGGAGCAGGAGGAAGCGGGGGCGGGTCACGGGAGGAGTCTAGCAGTTAGACGGTGATCTCCTGCCATGTGAGCTCAACGCATATCTTCGAGGCGGGGCGGAGAAGCATCCGGAAGAACATGCACGTCTTTCATCTTTGCGGGATTCATTGACACTCCAGGTATGTCTAACGCCACAAGTGCCTCAATGATACGCGCAAGCGTCAGATTCAGCGTGTCGAAGCCCTTATCGGCTTGAAGTTCAGCCACTGCCGCATATGCCTTGAGACCGTCGCCGTACTTGTTGTATTCAGCAGAACGGTACAGTTCCACTCCTTTCTGCATCAGCGATTCAAACTGTCTCAGATTTCTTGCAAGTTTCTCCTGCGGGTCTTCTGGCAATTTTTCCATAGGATAGGGGGAAATAGATACGTTTATAACGTCGGCCACTCGTACGCCACCTTCGTCGCGTCCCACGGGATCTTGCCGTTCCAGGCGCTTCCCGTGATCGAGACATTCGTCTTGGGGTAGTGCGCGCGGAGCCATGCGAGCTTTCCCGCGAGAACGGGGTTCGTCTGCGCGCGCTGCGCGAACGCTTCCTCCTGGAGGAAGTAGTACGCCACGCTCTCGGCGAAGTCTTCGTACGTGTCGGTGAGCGCGTACCCGGAGACGAAATCCTCGGCGCGGCTGTCGATGCGCCGGATCTTCGATTCGCTCCACGAGAGCGAGTAGAACGCGACGCTCGGGTCGTCGCGGTACATCACGTCGCCGGAGTCGATGAAGGGCGAGTCTCCCGCCTGCGGGGTGCCGCTCCAGCAGGTGAGGTCGGCGAAGTGGCCGAGGCCCTCGTGCATGAGGAGTCCCACGAACTCGCTGTCGGGCACGTTGCCCGCGAGCAGGATCACCCCCTTCCCCGCGAGACCGCGGTGCTTGGGATTATCGTAGAGCACGGTGAAAGACTGCAGCTTGGCCTGGCAGTCGCGGGGGAGGAGCCCCAGCACGAGCTTGGCGAGCTGCCGGTGCCGATCGGTCATCGTCGCCTCGTCGACCGCGCGCAGCTCGTCTTGCGCCGGTGCGGGCGCCGCGGCAGCCGCGGGAGCGGCGGGGGCCGTGACCTGGGCGGTCCACGTCGGCGGGATGCGCGGGGGGACCGGCAGAGGGGCGGGCATCCGCGGAGCCGCCTGGGCGATGACGGGGGAAGGCGAGGGCGTGTGCGAAGGGGAGGGCGCCTGGGGCGTTTTCGAGCGCTTCAACGGGGCTACCCGTACGGTCAGAACACGCGGTTTTGAGCTTGCGGAAACAGGCTTCGCTGCTAGGCTTCTTCCAACATGCAGGGGGAGCAGGATGCTCCCGATCAGCAGCGCGATGAAGGAAAGGGTTCGTTTCATGGGGCGCAAAAGGTACTATTTTTACTACATTTCTCCTTAGATGTCAAATCCATCGGAAATTGCGGCCGCAGGGTCGATTCATACGGTTACGGTCGAGAAATTGACCTTCGGAGGCTCCGGATTCGCCCGGATCGACACCCTCCCCGTTTTCATCCCGGACTCCATTCCGGGACAGCAGGTGCAGATCGTCATCACGAAGCGCAAGGACACCTTCGCGGAGGCCCAGGTGCAGAAGGTGCTGCGCAAGGCCAAAGACGAGGTGCCGGCCCGGTGCCCACACTTCCACGACTGCGGCGGCTGCGTCTGGCAGAACCTGCCCTATAACAAGCAGATCGAATACAAGGAGGAGATCGTTCGCGAGACCCTCGGGCACCTCACCCCCGTGGACGACGCGACCCGTAAAGCGCTCGTCGGGCGCGTGCTCGGCATCGTCCCGAGTCCGCAGATCTTCAACTACCGCAACAAGATGGAGTTCAGCTTCGGCTACACCAGCATGCGGACGGAGGAGAAGAACGGCAGGCGCCTGTACTTCGACGAGGGCCCGACCGTCGGGTTCCACCAGCCGGGCAAATGGGACACGGTTCTGCCGATCGCCGAGTGCCACCTCTACGACGAGCAGACGAGCATGCTCCTGCAGGACGTGCGCCGGTTCATGGAGCAGACGCGCCTGCCCGTGTTCAACCCCAAGACCAACAAGGGCATGCTCCGCACGCTGCTGCTCCGACGCGGCGTCTACACCGGCGAGCAGATGATCTGTTTCGTCATGCACGCCCGCAAAAAGGAGCTCGAGCCGCTCTTCCAGCACTTCCTCCGCGCCTTCGGCGGCCGGCCGCACCTGGCGTCGCTGCTCATCGTGGAGCACTTGGGCACGCACGAGCGCCCGGAGTTCCCCAAAGTCCACACGCTCGTGGGGAAGCCCAGCATCACCGAGCGCCTCTTCGACCTCACGTTCGAGATCTCGCCGTTCTCCTTCTTCCAGACGAACACGCTGGCCGCGGAGAAGCTCTACCGCGCGATCGCGGACGCCGCCGACCTGACCCAGCGGGACACCGTGCTCGACCTCTACTGCGGCATGGGCACCATCGGCCAGTACCTCGCGCGCTTCTGCGCGAAGGTGGTGGGCGTGGAGAGCCATCCGACGGCCGTCGACGACGCGCTCAAGAGCGCCGGCCGCAACCGCATCGCCAACATCAGCTTCTACAAAGGCCGGGCGGAACAGGTGATGGAGAGCCAGCTCAAGCCCGGGGGGAAATACGCGTTCGACGTCATCGTCGTCGACCCGCCGCGCGCGGGACTCCATCCCAAGGCGCGCGACGCCGTGATCGGGCACAAGCCGAAGAAGGTCGTGTACGTCTCGTGCAACACCTCCACCTTCGCCCGCGACCTCGGCGATTTCCTCAAGAACGGCTACGAGCTGCGCACGGTCCAGCCCGTGGACCTCTTCCCGCACACGGGGCACATCGAAACGGTGGCTTTGCTGCAGCGGAAAGACTGAGGGGCTTCTCCAAAAGCTGGCGACCGCTCGCCGGGCGCAGTAGCGTCGCGCCGTGCCGCTTCCCGAATCCCGCCGCGAGCCCCTGCAGTTGCACGCGCCGACGGCGGTCAGCGTGGCTCTCGTGGAGGAAGCCAAAGGTCGCGAGGAATTCGAGGATCTCTTGCCGACGATCGGGGAGATGAAGCTCGAAATCCGCCGCGGCATGTCCTACCACTTCGCGTTGGCGAATTTTCGGGAGGATCTGCAGAAAATTACTGCGGATAGCTTCTCTCATCCGGTCTACGTTTCTGCGTTCAAGCCCTTCGAGCCGTTGAAGCCGTATCGGCAGATCGCCGGACTCGCGATCACGCAGCCGTACAGACCGCAGCGCGGTCCGTTCCGGAGAAAATCCGTGCGCGAGATCCTCGAACTGCGGGTCGCGGAGAGCGTCGCGTGGGAGCCGGTGGTGCGCTTTCTCATCCAGCAATGCAAAGATGAAGTGATCCGGAACGCCACGCACGTGCTGCGCTTCTCCCTCGCCAAGGGGGAAGAGGCGCTGGAGAATCTTCTCTGGGCCGACGGGTTCAGCAGGCAGGGGAAACACTCCATGGCTTGGCTTACTCCCCGCAAGGCCGTAGATTCCTGAGGTGATCACTCTCCTTTGCGTGGGCAAGCTCAAGACTTCCTGGATCGCGGAAGGTTGCGGCGAATATCTCGGGCGGCTCCGCGGCGTCGACGTGCGCGAGGTGCCCGCGAGCAAGGAGCGCGACCCGCTGCGGCAGAAGGACGAGGAGGGGGAACGTCTGCTCGCGGCCGCCGGGAAGATCCGCGGCGAGATCTGGACGCTCGACGAGACCGGAAAATCGTTCGCCTCACGAACTTTCTCGGAGTTTCTCGGCAAGGCCGCCGACCGGGGCACGCAGATCGCGTTCGTTCTCGGCGGCGCGTACGGCCTCAGCGACGCCGTGAAGTCCGCGGCCCGCGGATCGATCCGCCTGAGCGACATGACCTTCCCCCACGAGCTCTGCCGCCTGGTCGCGTTGGAACAGCTGTACCGCGCGCAGGAGATCCGGAGGGGCTCGGGGTATCATCACTGATCCGCGGAGTGGCCGCCTTCCTTCGTCTTCGCTCAGGACCGTCTGCCCGCGGACCCACCCTTCGGGAAAAAAGACACTCCGAAGCGGGGCCCGCGAGACCCGCTGCATCGTGCGCTCATAAAAAAATGCAATCAATTCTTCCGAGAAGGATGGGCCGTGTTCTGTGTACACTGACGCCGTGAAGCATCGATGGATTCACATTCTGGCCGGCCTCGCGATCGCGGTCCCCGCGTTCGCCGGCTCCTTCGAGGACGCGTGCTTCTCGGCGCCGGTCCGTTCCTTCGCGGACCTCCGTTGCTGCTTCGGCGTCGAAGGCGGCCCGCAGGCGTGCCTCGACCGCAAACTCCCCGCGCTCTCCGCGGGGAAGACGCCGCGCGCGCTCCTCGACGAGATGGACGAGGCGGGCGGATCCGAGCCGCTCCTCGCGGAGAAATGCCATTTCGTCGCGCATGCCATCGGACGCCTCGCCGGTCGGATGTCTCCGTCCTTCGCCGACGCGTACCGCGCGTGCGATTACCGGTGCCAGGCGGGTTGCATCCACGGCGTCATCGAGCAACTGTTCTTCCACGAGTTGCGGCGCGAGCATTTCACGATCGAGGACCTGCGGGAAAGGATTCCCACCGTGTGCGACGGGGATGCCGTGGGGAAAGGGAGGGCGGAGCGCATCGAGTGCACGCACGGGCTCGGCCATGCCGTGTTGAGCGGCGTGGACTACGATTTGCCCGCCGCGCTGCGGGGATGCGACCTCGTGCCCGATCGCGAGGGGCGGCTCAGCTGCCAACTCGGCGTCTTCATGGAGAACATCATCACCGACGAGACGGAGTTGCGGAACCTCAAGGCGGACGACCCGCTCTATCCGTGCGACGCCGTCGACCCCGCGTACCGCGCCATGTGCTACACGGAGCAACCCAAGGCGCTGCTGGCGCGTGGCCTCAAACCCGAGGCGATCGCCTCGCTCTGCGCTCTACTCGGGTCCGACGCCGACCGCTGCTTCGAGGGCCTGGGGCGCGACACGAGCCTGGAGCTTCGGCTCGGGAAGTTTTCCGAGGTCGCCGCCGTCTGCGAGAGGAGCGCGGGCGATCACCTGCGCGCGTGCGTCACGGGCGCCGCGATGGCCTCGATCGATCTCGCCCAGGACGCGTCCGTCGCGCTGCCGTACTGCGCGGCGTTCGCGTCGGAAGACGCGCGCGGGCTCTGCGTCGACCGGGTTCTCTGGTACCTGCGCGACGTGCACGGATGGGACGCGGATCGGCTCGATGCCGAGTGCTCCGCGCACGGGGGAACGCTCGCCGACCTCTGCCTGGATCGGCGCGCCGCGCACGATTCCTTCTGGGCGCGGTTCTGGCGGTGGTTCTTGTGATCACATCCACCGCGCGTCGTTCTCGCGGAGGTCCTGCAGTCGCAACGCCGCCATTTTTTGGATGAGCGCCTTCGGCAGCGGGCGGTCGTACGGCAATTGGATCGATCCTTTCCCGGTAACGAAATCTCCGCACTCGCTCTTCAGCGCCCCGATCACCGCGGGCGTGGGCATGAAGTTGAGGTGCTTCTTATAAGCGGCGTACGCGAAGAGGATGCGCTTCTCCTCAAAGACGGGGTTGCCCCACTTCAGGCTTTCCGTCGCTTCCGGCGCCGCGTCCTTCAGGATCGCGCGGAGCTCCTTCAGGCTCGCCCTGGCCTCCCTCGGGGCGGCAGCAACGTACTCGGCGACGGTCTTCGGTTTGGACATGCGGGAAGCATACCCTCAGCCCCGCGCCTCGATCAGATTGCTCGTGAGTTTTCGGATCTTCCCGTCCCGCATCTCGAACACGTTGCGGAACACGGCGAAAAACGGCGCGCCGCCCTTCTTGGCGCTGCGGATTTCCAGATCCGCGGTCACGACGTCGTTTACTTCCACTATGCCTTTTACGGTGATCGCCGGACGCCCCTCGAACGCGTCGTTCTCGATCTCCTTGTCGAAGGCGTCCTTGCCTTCCAGGCGGAACGCGCCCGGGAGTTCCCAGACGACGTCGTCCGTGAGGCACGATACAATGCCCTCGTGATCGGTCTTGCGGAAGCCGTCGAGATACCGTTCCACGGTCTGGATGTTGATCGAAGTCATGAGGTGTTGGCAGCCCCACGGGGAATCGAACCCCGCTTTACAGGATGAGAACCTGTTGTCCTAGCCGATAGACGATGGGGCCACGAAAGAAAAGAGCGGTGCGCCGCGCGTGCCGCGGAGCCCGCGGAGTATAACAAAGAAGGGCTTCGGGCCAAGGGGATTTGGAAGGTTTGCGGCTTTCGGGCAGGAATCCTCGCCGGTTCGTTCATAGTTGCTAAATATGTAAAAATATTCTATAATATACACAACATGCAAAAAACACTCCTCATCGCCGACGACGATTCCATGTTCGTCGACATCCTCATGTTCGAATCCGAGAAGCGCCAGCTTCCCTGGCAGATCGTCTCCGTTCCGGACGGCCAGCGCACGATTTCCACGCTCACCGAGCGCAAGCCCGATATCCTCGTTCTCGATCTGCGCATGCCGCGCGTGGACGGGTTCGCCGTGCTCGAGCACATGCGCGCGAACCGGTCGGACGTTCCCGTACTCGTCGTGACGCACTACAACAACCCCGAGTACCGCCAGAAGAGCATGGAGTACGGAGTGAAGGAGTACATCGTGAAATCCGACTGGAGGATCGACCGCCTGGTCGACCGCATCCATCAGCATCTCGCCGGAGCCGCCGTCTGAAGAAATGAAAAAAGGACGGGAGCCCCGGTTCCCGCCCTTGGTCGGATTCGCATTTCGCCGCTCATTCCGCCGCGTTCGCGTGATCGCAATCGCAGGCGGCCATGCAGTCGGCGCACATCGGCTTTCCGCAGTCCGCGCAAAGCGTGAGGTTCTCGTGAGCGCAGGTGGCTGGATTCATGCGTGAGGGGGAGGGATGCCGCAGGAGACGCTTGGCCGCGGGCTTTCTTTCCCGGAAAGCGGCCGTCTCGTAAGAAAACGGTTTTTCCCGCGTCTTCATACGTGAAACGCCGTCGTTGCCTTCCCCGGCAGCTACGGTCCCGCAACCTTTCCGCATGCGATTGGACTCCTTCGTCATCGCCGGGAATCCGCTCCAGCAGTGGGGTATCGCCCTCGCCGTGTTCGCGGCCTCGTTCCTGCTCCTGCGGATGCTGCTTTCGATCCTCGTGCGCAACGCCAAGCTTGCGGCGGCGCGCACGCCCACGAAGGCCGACGACGCCGTGGCGGAGGCGATCGGGAGGTGGAGCGTCTTCATGACGGTCGTCCTCTCCCTCGCGATCGCCGTGCGGTTTCTGAACCTGACGGACGCGGGGAAGGAGGCGGTGCACGCGGCGGTCTTCGTGCTCTCCGTGATCGTCTCGGTGGCGGCGCTGCAGTACGTCACGCTCCACGTGTTCCGCCGCTTCGTCTTCGAGCGCAACGACGAGGCCAAGCAGTTCGCGGACGTGGGCTCCCTCGTGATCCGGATCGCGTTCTGGACGGTGGGGATCCTCCTCATCCTGTCGAACCTGGGCATCAACGTGCTCTCGCTCGTGGCGGGCCTCGGCATCGGAGGCATCGCGATCGCGCTCGCGGTGCAGAACATCCTCAGCGATATCTTCTCGGCGTTCTCCCTCTACCTCGACCGGCCGTTTCGGCTCGGGGATTTCATCGTGGCCGGTCCCCACATGGGGACCGTGCGGAAGATCGGCATCAAGACCACCCGCATCCAGGCGCTGCAGGGTGAGGAGATCGTGATACCGAACAAGGAACTCACCGAATCCTGGGTGCAGAACTTCAAGCGCATGCGCCGGCGCCGCATCCAATTCGCGTTCTCGGTGGCGTACTCCACGCCCCCCGAGCGCCTGCCGGACATCGCGCGCTTCGTCCGCGAGCTGATCGGCGCGAACAAGAAGACCTCGCTCGAGAGATCGCACTTCAAGGAATTCGGCGACGCGGGGTTCGTGTTCGAGACGGCTTACGTCGTCGAGGACGCCGATTACACGCTTTACATGGACATCCAGCAGGACCTCAACGTGGCGATCCTCCGGTGGCTTCAGGACCAGGGCATCGCCATCGGCAGACAGGCCGCGATCCTGCAGATGGCTCCTTCCGAACTTCGTTCCGTTTCCTAACCGTTTTTCCTATGCCACTCCTTTGGACACCTCCCGGCCGCGTGGAGATCCGCTCCCTCGTCGCCTCGGAAACGCTGCTCGCCTTCGACTTCGACGGCACGCTCGTGCCGCACGCGCCTCCGCCGGGTCAGCTCGTCGTTTCCTCCGAGACCCTCTATTTGCTGCGTGAATTGAAGGCCTTCGCCCCCCTCGCGGTGATCACGGGCCGGACGCTGGAAGACGTTTCCGGCCATCTTGATCCGTCGACGCTCCTCGTGCTCGGCAACTACGGGATCGAGTCCCCGTGGGCGACGGCCGTGAAGAAGGCCGAGGCGGAGCGCGACTGCGCCGGCATCAGGGAAGCGCTTCGCGTTTCCCCCTGCCCGGATCCTCCCGCCTGGAGGACAAGCGGTACTCCGTCACCCTGCACGAGAAGGACGAGCGCCTCGCGCGTCGGATCGCGCGCGGGATCGCGGCGCGCATCACCGAAGGGGCGTTTCCCGATTGCCGGGTCTTCTTCGGCATCGGGACGGTGAATATCCTGCCCATGGGAGCTCCCACGAAAGGGGGACGCGCTCAGGGAATGCCTGGCCCATGCCGGGAGGCGGCGGGCGCTCTTTATCGGCGACGACGTGGCGGATGACGAGGCCTTCGCCGTCGAAGGGACGGCGTGCATCGGCATCGGCTACCGTCGCGCGTCCTCCGCGCGGTTCCATATCCGTCACCAAGGGGAGGTGAACCAGCTTTTCCTCATGATCCTGGACCAATTCCGCGAAGCGGCGGAGGCGGCGGGAACGGGAATTGCGTGACGCGCGCCAGATGGGGGATACTCCGATCGTCTTCCCCCCTTTGCCATGACCCGTCGCACACTCATGCTCCTCGTCGCCGTCCTCTCACTCGCCGCCTGCTCCTCGTCCCCGTCCCCCGTGGACGTGAACGCCGACGGGACCGTCAAGGTCACGACGTCCGAGGGCACCGTCACGAATGAGAACACCCTGCCCGACAACTGGCCTCAGGACATCCCGGCCTATCCCGGAGCCACCGTGCGCGTTTCCGGCGTGATGAATCCCGGAGCCGCGGATCCGGGCGCGTCCGCCATGCTCGAGTCCTCGGACGCCACGACCGACGTGATCGCTTTCTACAAGACCCAGCTCGCCGCCCAGAAGTGGACCATCGACGCGACCATGCAGCTCAACGGCGGCACGGTTCTGTCCGCGAGCAAGGACAACCGCGCCATGAGCCTGTCGATCATGCCGGCCGGCGACAAGACGGCCATCACGATCGGCACCGGTCCCAAGGCCGAGTGACCCACTACGCGTATCTCGCGCGATGCGCGGACGGCTCGCTCTACGCGGGCACCTGCGTGGATCTCGCGGCACGCGAAGCCAAGCATAACGACGGCACGGGCGCGAAATACACGCGCTCGCGCCGTCCTGTGCGCATCGTCTATCACGAGGCGTTCGAGACGCTCGGCGACGCGCGCCGGCGCGAAGCCGCGATGAAGAAGCTCCGCAAACGGGAAAAAGAGGAACTGCTCGCGAATGGCTGATCCGTGCCCGAGGGCGCTCAGAACCGCCGGCGGTGGCCTCCTCCTCGGCCGCCGCGTCCTCCGCGGAATCCCGAGGAAGGGCGGTGCCCGAAGCCGCGATCGCCGCCGTCATGATTCTGTTCCGCCGACGAAGACGGGCGCGGAGGGGGCAGTACGGGAAGGGGTTTGCGGTTGAGGGTGAACCGGATGAGCCGCTCGATGCGCTTGATCTCCATCGCCTGGTCGGGGCTCGCGAAGGAGATGGCGAGACCGTCGCGGCCGGCGCGCGCGGTACGACCGATGCGGTGGACGTAGTCGGAGGGGTCGTTCGGGAGGTCGAAGTTCACGACGACGCCGATGCCGGTGACGTCGATGCCGCGGGCGGCGATGTCGGTAGCCACGAGCACCCGGTACTTGCCTTTCTTGAAGCCGTCGAGCGCTTCCCGGCGCTGGTTGAGGGACCGGTTGGCATGGATCTCCGCGGCGCTGTGGCCCATCGCCCGGATGGCGCGCGTGATCTTCTTGGCGCCGTGCTTGGTGCGGGAGAAAACGAGGACGGTGGACGAGTGCTCCTCGAGGACCTTCTCGAGAAGACGGATCTTCTCCTCCTTGCGGACGATGAAGAGTTCCTGCTCCACCTTCTCCGCCGCCGTGCCCTGCGGTGCCACCTCGATCCTCAGGGGCATGCGCATGGTGCTCGTCGCGAGCGAAACGATCTCATGCGGCATCGTGGCCGAGAAGAGCATGGTCTGCCGCTCCTTGGGGACGTGCGCGATGATCCGGTCGATCTGCGGCTTGAAGCCCATGTCCAGCATCTGGTCCGCCTCGTCGAGCACGAGGATCGAAACGTGGCGGAGGGTCACCGTGCCGCGCTCCAGGTGGTCGTTCAGGCGGCCCGGGGTGGCGATGAGGATGCGCGGATCGCGCTTGAGCATCTCGCGCTGGCGCTCGAACGAGGCGCCGCCGATGAAGACGGCGGTGCGGATGCCGACGGCCGGGGCGAAGACCGAGAGCGATTCGTCCACCTGCTCGGCGAGTTCGCGGGTGGGCACGAGGATGAGCGCACGGCCCTTCTCGTTACTGAGGCGCTGCAGCATGGGGAGGCCGAAGGCCCACGTCTTGCCGGTGCCCGTCTGGGCGATGCCGATGATGTCCTTGCCCTGGAGCGCCGAGGGGATGGCCTGGTGCTGGATCGGGGTCGGGCTCGCGATGCCCTTGCGGGAGAGGACGTCGAGGAACACGGGGGCGACGCCGAGTGCGTCGAAGCTTGCGCCGGTGGAGTTCGGAGAATTCATCCGGGAGAGGATACATGAAAAATCCTGTTCTCCTAGCGAAAATCCCGGTTTTCGTGTCGTCCGGATCAGCGACGGGGGAGCGTCGTTTTCCGCTGCAGCCAGCGCTTCCGTTCGGGTTCGGGGAACTTCTCGATGGCGTACCGCAGCATCGTCCTTGGCATCCGCTTCGCGTATTCCTCCAGGAATTCGCGCAGCGCAGCCGGATCGCGCTTGCCCATCTCCCGCAGCATCCAGCCGGTCGCCTTGTGCATGAGATCGTGTCCGTGATCGAGGAAGAGCGCGGCGATCTCCGCCGTCGGCCGCAGGTCGCCCGCGCGCAGGAAGGCGAGCGTCGCGACCATCGCGATGCGTTGCTCCCACAGGTTCTCCGACCGCGCGAGGCACTTGAGCGGGGCCGTGCCAGCGCGCGTCTCGACGAGGTGCTCGCCGACGATGTGGTACGCGCTCGCGTCGACGAGGTCCCAGTTGTTCACGCGGTCCGCGTGCGCGAGATAGAACGCAGCGATGGTCTCCCGCTCCGTTCCGTTTCCCGCCCGGAACCTCGCGACGAGGATCAGCAGCGCCACGAGGCGCTCCTCGTGCCAGGGGCTTCGAAGCAGCGCCTCGATGTCTCGTAACGGCAGCTCCGAATGCCGTTTCGCGATGACTCGCATCGCGGGCACGGTCACGCCGAGGAAGCGGTCGCCCTCGCCGTACTGTCCCGGACCGGTCTTGAAGAAGCGCGGGAAGAAGGCGGCTTTCTTCGGATCGGCCGCGGCGCGGAGATCCCGTTTAAGGGAGGCAAGGGTCACGACGGCAGTCTACCCGGTTCGTCCGGAAGGTGTGCCCCGATCTTAGCGGCGGATGATGACCTTCTCCTTCGGCCAGCGGACCTTCTTCATGATCGCGAGGTAGTCCGCCTCGCCGCGATAGCCGAGAGGGCACATCGTGACGGCGTGGAGGTTTTGCGCCTCGAGGCCGAGGATCTCGTCCACAGCGTTCTTGTCGAAGCCCTCCATCGGGCAGGAATCGATCTTCTTCAGCGCCGCGGCCGTGAGGAGCGTGCCGAGCGCGATGTAGGTCTGCTTTTCCATCCAGACGCGCAGGTCCTCCGGAGACGTCGTGCGGACCTTGTTCGCCATCGTGTCGCGGAAACCCTTGAGGCTTTCCGCCGTCATGCCGCGTTCCTCGGCGATCGAGGCGATGTACGCGTCCACGTACGCCTCGTCCATCGTGCGGAAGCTCGCGAGCACCACGAGGTGGCTGCACTCGCGCACCTGGCGCTGGTCGTACGCCGCCTTCGACAACTTGTCCTTGAGGCCCTGATCGGTCACCACGATGAACGCCCACGGCTGCGTGCCGTAGGAGGAGGCGGAGAGGCGGAGCGCCTCGAGAAGTTCCTCGAGGTCGGCGTCGGACACCTTTTTCGCGGCGTCGAAACTCTTGGTGGCGTGGCGCCACTGCATGGCGTCGATCAGGGGGGTGTTCATGGGAGGAACGGGAAAGGATTGGCACGATAATCCGCCGTTGTCACTTGGGCAAGGAGATTGCCAATTTTCCGGTTTTTTCTGCATGCGAAAAACGAGGATCGTTTTGCGCTCGCTTTCCCGTTACACTGGGCGGGTGATCGAATTCCAGCGTCTCCTCATGGGCGATCGCGTCCGCAACGACGCGTTCGCGAAGGCACTCAAGGCCGCGATCCTGCCGGGGCGGACCGTGGTCGCGGACATCGGATCGGGTACGGGCTTCTTGAGCTTCCTCGCGAGCAAGCTCGGGGCGAAGGAGTGCGACCTGTATGAGATGAACCCGGACATCCTCACGCTCAGCAAGACGCTCGCGAAGGAGAACGGCGTCGCCAACTGCCGTTTCCACGCGGGGCACTCGATGGACGTGCATAAGCCCCGCAAGGCGGATGTCGTCGTTTCCGAGACGCTGGGGAACTACGCCCTTGAGGAGGGGATGCTCGAGACGATGGCGGACGCCGCGCGCCGCTTTCTCGCTCCCGGCGGCACGATGATCCCGCGCGCGCTGCGGCAATTCGTCGCGCCCGTCGTCTCCGACCGCCTGTGGACGGAGCTCGATATCTGGCCGGGCGTCGGCCACGGCCTCACGTTCGCGGCCGCCGAGCAAAAGACCTTGCAGAACGTGTACGTCCGCGAGATCCGTCCCGCGGATCTTTTGCCCGGAGCGGACGCCGCGAAGGAATGGGACCGTGTCGACTTCACGCGCGAGAACGACAGCGTGCGCGGCGGCGAGGTCTCGTGGACGCCGGCATCGTCCGTGGCGATCTACGGGTTCTGCGCCTCGTGGGAGGCAGATCTCGCGCCCGGCGTCACCCTCGGCACCGATCCCTCCGCGCCGCCGACGCACTGGCAGCAACTGTATCTGCCGGTGCTTAAGCCCGTGCGCGTGGATGCCGGCGAGGCGCTCCGGCTCTCGATCCGTTCGGATACCCGTCCAGCGATCAAGGTGAACCTGTCCTGGACAATCACGGTCACCGATGCCTTGGGCAAGAAGAAGGCCTCGCAGAGTCTCGATATGCGGAGAGGATAATCCGTACGGAAATCCCAGATCTCCATCCACGAAGCCCAAGGGGCTTTGAGATTTCCCCTGAGGTTGCATCTCCGTCGCGAAGCTCGGACAATACCCTGCATGACGCAGAAGAAACCGCACCGTCCCCAAGTGAGTTCCCGTCTCGCAAAGGTCCTCGAGCGCAACATCACGACCCTGCTCGAGGTCCGTCGCCAGATGGAAGCGCGCCGCAGCATCCAGACGCGCTTCGCGGATTTCGTGGCCAGCGCTTGCGGCAATCCCGTCTTCGCGTACCTGCACGTGGTTTGGTTCGGGGTCTGGATCGGCTGGAATCTCGGTTGGTTCGGACTCGTTCCCTTCGATCCGTTCCCGTTCGGACTCCTCACGATGATCGTCTCTCTCGAGGCGATCTTCCTCTCGACGTTCGTGCTCATCAGCCAGAACCATCTCGGGGAACTCAGCGAGCAGCGCGCCGATCTCGATCTCCAGGTGAACCTGCTCGCCGAGTACGAGATCACGAAGATCCTGCGGATCGTCGACACGATGGCGGACAAGATGGGGCTTCGCGAGGGCAGGGATCCGGAATTGGAGGAACTCGAGAAGGAGGTGCAGCCCGAGGAGGTGCTCAAGGAGATGGAGAAGTGGAAGATCGAGCTCACGAAGGAGGAGAAGAAGCGTCTCCATACGCATACACGCTGACCATGCGCATTTTCGCCCTCGAAACGAACCGGCAGAAACTCCTGGAAACGCTCCTCGCTCCCGACGAGACGGTTCTCCTCGATTCGCGGTTTCATTGGATCCGATTCGTGCCCGGCGTGCTGCGGTTCCTCATCGTCACCGCGCTGGCCGTCGCGGCCGTCGAATGGTATTCGGCGATCGCGCTCCCTCCCTCGACGCCGTGGCTCATCCTGCTCGTCTGGTTCGTGATCGGCGCCTGGCCGTTCCTGAACACTCTCATCGATTGGACGCAGGACGCGGTCATCGTCACGAGCGAGGAAGTGGTGATTGTCGACCAGAACACGGTCTTTCGCCGCAAAATCCGCCAAATGACCCTCGAGAACCTCGCGAGCGTCAGCGACGAGACGCAGTGGGGGAACGTGTTTCGCTTCGGGCGGCTCGTGTTCGACCTCAAGGAAGGGACGGGCGAGCACGTGAGACTGCCGTACGTACCGCACGTGGATCATGTCGCGGCGGTGATCAGCGACGCGATTGTGGCGTTCCATCGCCGCGAAATCGAGGAAGCGCCGACGCCGTGAGTAGACCTATAGTATTTCTAAGGCCGCATTGTCTGGAATCATTGATTCCACACGGGTGCATATTCCTGAATCTCCTCTTTTCTTTGTCTGCCCGACAAAGAAAAGAGGGAAAAGAAAGCGCACCGCCGCCAATCGCTCTTCCACTCAGCTCCGTCTCTCCGCATCAGGCCCTCCAGGGTTTCGGGTCTGATGCGTCGAGGAACGCTGCGGCGCGGAGCCTTCCCCTTCACCCTCTAAGGGAAAAGGAGAGTCCGTGAGAGGAAAAACCCACCAGGGGCTGCGCGCCAAGCCTTTCGCTTTCGCTCAAGAGCTTGTCGCTGGGAGCCGTAGGTTTTTTCTTTCACGAATAATTAGTACGCTTTCGCGTACAGGGCCATCGCGACCGCGGGCTTGCCGGAGAAGACGTCTTTTCCGTGCGGGAGCTTCCCGTCCTCGGGGAGGAGGCGGATCGTCGCCTTGGTCTTGTCCTTGATGGCGTTCGCGGTCTCCGGGGTGCCGTCCCACGGAGCCCATGCGCAGCCGCCCGCTTCCATGTGCTTCTCGAGCTCGGCCATCGTGCTCACGGTGACCGTCTTCTTCTCCATGTACTCCTGCGCTTGGCGGTAGAGCGTGGCGTGAATGTCCTCCAGGAGCTTGCCCATCGATTCCTCCGTGCAGGAGGAGATCGGCAGCGGCTCCTTCGCGGACGTGTCGCGCCGGGCGAGCATCGCCTGCTTCTTCTCGAGGTCCTTCGGTCCGATCTCGATTCTGAGCGGCACGCCCTTCACTTCCCACTCGTTGAACTTGAAACCGGGGGACTTTCCCTCGCGGTCGTCGATCTTCACGCGGATGTTCGGCAGGCGGTCACGCAACTCCTCGCACGCCGCCATCACTTTCGCCTTCTCCTCGTCGGTCTTAAAGATCGGCACGATCACGGCCTGGATCGGGGCGAGTTTCGGGGGCAGGCGCAGGCCCTTCTCGTCGCCGTGCACCACGATGACGGTGCCGATGATGCGGGTGGAGAGCCCCCAGCTCGTGATCCACGGGCGCTCGCGCTTGCCCGCCTCGCTGAGGAAGGCGACATCGTAGGCTTCGGAGAAGCCTTGGCCGAGGTTATGCGAGGTGCCGGCCTGGATGGCCTTTCCGTCCTTGGCGATGGCTTCGGTCGTGAGCGTGTAGAAGGCGCCCGCGAACTTCTCGTGGTCCGGCTTCTTGCCGCGGATGACGGGCAGCGCCAGGAAGTCCCGGTCGAAATCCACGTACATCTGGAGCGCCGCGTGCACCATCGCGTCGGCGTCCTCCTTCGTGGCGTGCGCCGTGTGGCCCTCCTGCCAGAGGAATTCGAGCGTACGGAGGAAAGGCCGCGTGCGCATCTCCCAGCGGACGACGTTCGCCCACTGGTTCACCTTGAGCGGCAGGTCTCGGTAGCTCTGGATCCACTTCCCGAAGGTCGGGTACATGATCGTCTCGCTCGTGGGGCGCACGTAGAGTTTCTCGGTGAGCTCCTTGCCGCCGCCGTGGGTGACGACCGCGCACTCGGGCGCGAAGCCCTTCACGTGGTCCTTCTCCTTGTTGAGGTTCGATTCGGGGATGAAGAGCGGGAAGTAGACGTTCTCCACGCCGAGCTTCTTGATGCGCGCGTCCAGATCGCGCTGGATGCGCTCCCACAGGGCGTACCCGTAGGGCTTGAAGATGATGCAGCCCTTCACGTCGGCGTAGTCGGCCAGATCGGCCTGCGCGATGACGTCCAGGTACCACTGCGGAAAATCCTTGTTCTGATCGGCGATGCGGGGCATGGAGGGAGTGTACTGTCAAATCGTTGGAGCGGGTAGCCGTTCTCCTAGGCCACCTCCCGTCTGCTACACTCCACCGTATGTCCCCCCGCGATCTCCAAAAAGCCCTCGAAGAGCACCGTAAGGCGGAAATCCACGGCAGCGCGCTCGGCCCCTGGATCCACGACATCGTCTACGGCGCGCATGACGGCATCGTCACGACGTTCGCCGTCGTCGCGGGAACCGCCGGCGCCAACCTGTCGGCGGGCATCGTCATCATCCTGGGCCTTGCGAACCTGCTTGCCGACGGCGTCTCGATGGGCGCGGGCGCGTTCCTCAGCAACCGTTCCGAGCGGGACCAATACCGCCGCCTGCTCAAGGAGGAGCTCCAGGAAATCGAGACCGATCCCGAGGTCGAGCGCGAGGAGATCAGGGACGCCTATCGCAAGAAGGGATTCGCCGGCGAGGATCTGGAGCGCGTCGTTTCGGTCATCACGCGCGACAAGGGGGTCTGGGCCGAGACGATGATGCGCGAGGAGCACGGGATGGAGGAGAGCGACAGCAGCAACGCGCTCATGCACGGCATCGCCACGTTCTGCGGTTTCGGCATCTTCGGCTCCGTGCCGCTCCTGCCGTACTTGTTCGGGACAAACACCGCCAATTCGTTCTCGCTCGCGATCCTGGGCACGTTTCTCGCGTTGGTGCTTGTGGGTATCACGCGCAGCTTCGTCACGCGGGAGCGCATCTACCGCGGCATTGCCGAAATCGTCTGCATCGGCGCGGTCACCGCGTCGATCGCGTACGGGGTGGGAGTGGCGCTGAAGGGATTCGCAGGGGGATAAATGTTTGTTGTTTTTGTGTCCTCTTCCCCTCACCCCTTCTCCTGCAGGAGAAGGGGAATGTTCTGTTTGTTTTTCTATTTCTCAAACAAAACACATGCATTCCCTCTCCGTGAGGGAGAGGATTAGGGTGAGGCGAACACAACCATCAAAAGCGAAGCAGACTCAGGGTGACAGTGCACCGTAGTTTGCACAAAGCAGTAGCAGTGTTTATGCGCTTATCCAAATGCCGAGAGCCGTCGTGACGGCGCCGAAGAGGATGCCCGCCACCACCTGCGCGAACGTGTGGCCGAGGCGCTCCGTGAAGTGCTCCCATTTCTGCAGCCGGTTGAGGATCCGCGCCTGTTCGCCGATGGCGCGGCGGGAACTCATGGCGTCGAACCACGTGATCGCCGCGAACACGAAGGCGATCGCGAACTCCGTGGAGTGCGGTCCGAGCTTGCGGTGCACGATGATGAGCAGCGACGTGACGAACGCCGAGTGCGAACTCGGCATGCCGCCCGCGCGGAACAGGTGTTCGTGCCAGTTGCCGGTCTTGAATCCTTCCACGATCACTTTGGCGATCTCCGTGAGGATCATCACCACGCAGGGGATCAGGAAGGGGTAGGAGCGGAGGAGGTACATGGTGGATAGTATTACGCGACTCGGAGTTCGATTCTAGCGATGCCGGGGATGCCGCCCAGATAGACGTTCTGTCCGTTACGGAACGCGGTCAGCGCCGACGCGAGTTCGTTGCCGGCCCTGACGACGGTCGTCCTGCGCGTAGCGGTTCCGTCGGGAAATTGAAAATTCGCGCCATTGCGGCTGACCGTTGCGAGATCGAGCGGCCGCCACGAGCCGAGCGGACCCATCGAAAATCTGGCGGTGACTTGCCGGTCATTGGCGAAAATGTTGCCATCACGCACGTCGAGACGAACGCCGTCCACTCGCACCGAAGGAGGAAGGTTCCCGAGAAGCGGTCCGTCGCCGATCGTGCTCAGGAGTGCCGATGCGCTCGCGAACTCGGGGACGGCTTCCGCCGCTTTCTTCGCGGCTTCAGCCTTTTTCACCTCTTCAGCCTTTGTCACTTCTTCTGCTTTCTTCGCCTCCTCCGCCTTTTTTGTGTCTTCCGCCTCCTTGACCTTCGTTTCTGCCTCCTTCGCTTTCACTTCCCCCTCTTTCGTCTTCGTTTCGGCCTCCTTGGCCTTCGACTCGGCCTGTTTCTTTTTCTGTTCCGCCTGGTTCTTCTCGCGTTCCGCGCGGCGCTTGGCGCGGTTATCGAGGACGGATTTGCGGAATTCCTCGGAGACCGGGAGAAAACGCAGGCCCAGATCGACGATCGGATCGACGACGTTGTCCTGCAGGAACTCGCCGGCGCGCGTCAGGTTTTCATTGAGGGAATTCCTGACGTCCTGCGGCAAAAACCACGCGCCTGCCGCCGCCGCGCCGCCGCCGAAGAGCGTGGCGAACCATCCGCGGACGCGATCGGCGCCGTGTGCGGCGAGCTGGTAGAGGCCGTAGCCGGCCACGGCCGTGCCCACGACGGCGACGGCGGGCATCACCGCCGGATTCTCCTTGGAGAACTTCTCCAGCTTCTGACGCGCTTCATCGGTCATTTTCATCATGCCTTCCATGATGGAGTTCTGCTGCGCCTGGAGCTGCGTATTCACCCCGAGGCGGACCAGTTCCTTTTCGATGGCCTGCGATTCGGCGCGGATATCCACGTAGGCGGGCGTGCCGCGATCCGCCTCCGGGACGGCGTTTAAGCGCTTCTGGATCTCCTGGTAGAGGTTTCCCAACTGCTTGCGCTGATCTTCGGTGGTCGTCGCGGGCTGCATGGCCTGCACTTCCGCCCTCAATTGCGCGAGCGCGGCGCTGCCGGCGCCTTCTCCCGGGCGGAGCTCTTTGCGGACGACTTCGATGGAGGCGTTGAGCGTGGCGCTCATGGGAGGGGAGGGAAGATCAGGATTCGAGGGTGAGGTTGCCGCTTTCGATCTTCAGGTGCGTGCGGCGCGGGGCGTTGGTGTCGCTCTCCATCTTCGTGACGACCTCGCCGAGCTTCACGGCGGTCTGGCCGTTGAGCTGCACGCGGACGTCGCCCGTGGCGGTGCCGCTCTCCGGGCGCAGGAGCTTGGTCGAGTTCACGGTGCCGGCGCCCACGCGCAGGATCACCGAGCGCGCGTTCGGCGCGGTACCGAAGCCGACGCGGTACTCGTGCTCGTTCGTGTTGGATTTCACGAATTTGACCTCCTTGGAGTCATGCGTGATCTTCGATTCGGTCGTGCCCACGTCGAGACCCAAAGCGGGGATCGCGAGGCCGCCGATCGGCGCGTTCTCGGGGCCCGCGGGCGGCGTGGTGGCCGGGGCAGTGACCGGCGCGCGCAGGGCATCGGAGTACTGCTTGGCCAGGGCTTCCGTACGGACGTTCGCGATGGTCGGCGGACGGGCGTTCGCGTTGCCGCCGTCGCGCACGGCCATGTACTCGCCGTAGCAGTTGAAGAAGCGCTGGCGCGCGGCGTCGTCCAGGCCGAGGCGCTGCATCATCACGAGGGTGCTCGGCTCCTGGGAGGCCTGCTGCGCTTCCGTCGCCGTCAGGGCGCTACCGAGGGGGTTGAGGCCCGCCGTGGCGGTGCTGATGACGATGCCCTGGGTGCGGATCTCCTGTTGCAGGAGCGTGCGCCACTTGAGGGCGACGCCTTGGTTGCGGAGATTGGCCTGCAGGTCGCGCAGCGGCGCCGGGAGCTGGATGCCGGTGAGGTAATCGGCGAAGAAGCCGCGCACGGAGGCGAGGATCATCGAGGCGGTGCTCTCCGGGGTCATGCCGAGCTGCTTCTGGAGCATCTGGAAGAGCGGGGCGAGGGGGCCGTCCGGGCGTACGAGCTGCGTCAGGCGGGCGTCGATGTTGTCGGCCATCACCGAAGAGGGATCGCCGGCCGGCATGTTCGGCGCGAGCTTCTGGAGCTGCTCCTGGGCCTGCGCCACCGAAAGCGTGCCGAGGGACTCGACGCTCTTCAGGGTCTGCTCGCGGAACGTCTTCCAGGCTTCCTCGGAACGGATGTCGTCCGGCGCGTTCTCGATGAGCGCGCGGATCGCATCGATTTGCTTGCGCGTGGCCTCGTCGAGCGTCTTCTTGGAGGCATCCTCCTTCGAGAGCTTCTGCGCCGCGGCGTCGGCCTCGATCTTCTGGCGGAGCGCCGCAAGGTCGCCGCGTACCTTCTGGATGTATTCCTTGGTCTTCGTTTCGCGTTCGGAGGAGGGGGCGGCGTTCAGATTCGCGATCGCCTTCGTCAGACCTTCCACGAGCGGCGCCCGCGCGATCGCCGGGATGGCGAGGATATCGGGGATCGCGGTCGGCGCAGGAGCGGCCGGATTCGTCAGGCGCTGGATGCGGTGCACGCCGTCGAGCACCTGTTTCAGCAGCGGTTCATAGCGGGTGCCAAGCGAGGTCTGCGCCGCCGCGAGAGCCGTGCGCACGACCGTCAGGTTCACCGTCGTGGTCGCGCCCGTGCCGGCGTTGATCGCCTTCACGAGGCTTTCGATCTCCTTTTGGAGAACCTGAATCTCCGGATTTTCGGAGGGGCCGCTGGGAATTTCACCGGGCATGGGAGTGTGTGTGAAAGGGGGAGATCAGGCTGCCTGGGAGATACCGGGATTCGTGCCGTAGAGCTTCGCGGCCGCCTGCCCGATCGTCGTCAGATACCGCTCCAGTTCCTTTTGGAAGGGGATCTGGTCGGTTCCGCGCAGGATCGATTCGAGCTTCGCCTTCTGCGCTTCGTCCATGCGGGGAAGTTGCGTGCGCCAGTAGGTCCGCTGTGCCTCCGAGAGCAGATAGCTCTTCTCCACGAGCACAAGCAGGGTCGCGGTCTCCATGTGGGTTTTTGTGGAAGGAAATCAGGATATTCTACCTTTTTTCGGCTTCTCCCTCAATCCACGGCATCACGAAGCCGTTGGAAGTCAATCACCCTCCCGATCGGCGTGCGTCTCCCGGGGACGGTGCTAGACTCGAAGAATCCTTTCTCCCCCCTCTCCATGAACATCCAGCATTTCGAGAAGGACCTGCACTACAGCGATAAGGAATTGCTCATCCTGGCGCGGAAAATCGGAAAACTTGCCACATACTGCAAACGATTGAAGAACGAAGATTCCTTCATCCGCGTGGAGGCGGAGCGCCGGGAGACCAAAAAGGACCGCGACCAGGTGAAAGTCATGCTCACGGTCGAGCTTCCGCATAAGCAGCTGCGCGCCGAGTCGCGCCGTAACCGCGTGGTCGAGGCCATCGATCGCTGCGTCGAGAAGATCGAGCCGCAGATCAAGCGATACAAGGAGATGCACACGGGAAGGGAACAAGCCCGCATGGCGCAAAGGGACTGAAAAAGCAGTAAAGAGGAGAGAGCTTGAAAAGCTTGGTACGACGAAAGCTTGCCAAGCTCTTTCCTCTCTCCTCAGCGTTATTTCTTGGCTTCCTTCTTCGCATCCGCGGCCGGAGCGACAGCGGCGGCGGCGGGAGCGGCGGCACCGTCCGCGGCGGGAGCGGCGGCGGCACCCTCGGCGCCCGGAGTCGCGGCGGCGGCGACCGGCGTCTCGACGACTTCCTCGGCGCGGGGTTCCTGGATGAGGGCGACGACGGCGTCGGCCTTATCGAGCACCTCCACGCCCTCCGGCACCTCGATCTGCGAGACGGTGACGTGGTCATGGAAGTTCTCCATGCCGGCGATGCTGAGGGAGAGGTTCTTCGGGAGATGCTTCGGGAGAGCGCGGACGCGGACGTGGTCGTGCACCACGAGGAACACGCCGCCGAGAGCCTTCACGGCAAGCGACTCGCCCGTGAAGTGGACGGGTACCAGCGTCTCGATCTTCTTGTCCATGTCCACGGCGTAGAAGTCGGCGTGGATCTCGTCGTCCGTCACCGGGTGGAAGGAGACGTCCTTGAAGAGGACGGGGATCTTCTTTCCGTCGACGTCGAGCTCCACGAGGGAGCTCTCTCCGGCCTGCGTCAGCGCCTTGCGGAGCGCGCGGGCCTCGCACTGGACGAGGAGGTCCTTGGTCTTGTGACCGTACACGACGCCGGGTACGAGACTGCCGCGGCGCAGCGACTTCACGCTGGCTTTCGGGTCACGGGCCTTTGCCTGGAGGGTAATCATCTCCACGAGGGCAGCAGGGTAGGGGATGAACCGACCTCGGTCAACACCTCTTTTTTCCGGACGGCGTCGTCAAATCCCCGCCTTCGAGGCCGACGGTTTC
The DNA here is from genome assembly GCA_964423795.1 of uncultured Candidatus Peribacteria bacterium. Lineage (GTDB taxonomy): Bacteria > Patescibacteriota > Gracilibacteria > Peribacterales > Peribacteraceae > CAYRGC01. Next base: position 27,642 of record CAYRGC010000011.1, read on the forward strand.
CCTCGCCACTTCCGGAAATACCGCATTCCGCTCATCAAATGGGCCCGTCCGACGCGATTGAACGGCATGCGCCAGGCGCTCATGTCGCTCAGGCGGCGCTTTTTGTCGTAGGCGATCGCGGACGGACAGTAGAGGATCCGCTTCCCCGCGAGCCGTGTCCGCCGGCAGAGGTCGGTGTCCTCGAAGAAGAGGAAGAAACGCTCGTCGAATCCGCCGAGCTCCTCGAAGAACTCCCGTCGGATGAGGAAGGATCCTCCGGCCACCCAGTCCACGTCCTGCTCGCGCTCCTGGTCGCGGGATTGCTGGAGGTAGTGCTCCACGTGGCCGGGAAGGAGCCGCCGGAGGAAGGTCCGCTTGGCGATGAGGTCGATCGGCCGGGGCTCGGCGCGCGCGGAGATGCGCTGGGTTCCGTCGGGATGGATCAGCTTCGGCGCCGCGATGCCGATCGAGGTGTCTGATTCCATTTTTTTCACGAGCGTTTCCACCGCGCCGTTCTCCGGCATCTTGTCGGGATTGTTGATGAGAAGGTAGCGGCCGGACGCGTACCGCGCTCCCCGGTTGTACCCGTGGCCGAAGCCGCGGTTGCCGCCCGTCTCGATCGCGCGCAGGCGGGGGTCCGGGTCGCGGCGGAAGTCGTTACGGACGTAGCCGATCGAGTCGTCCTCCGAGCCGTTGTCGATCACGATCACCTCGAGTGCGTCCGCGATCGTCTGCGTGAGCAGATGCCTGGCCGCACGGACGGCCTGGCGCCCGTTGCGGTAGTTGAGGATGAGGGCGGAGACGAGCGGCGTCATAGCGTCCACCAGAGAAGGAAGAGCAGGACGACCGCGATCCGCTCGAGACCGAACACCGCGAACGGGAGGCGCTTCACCGCGGCGAGGAACCATCGCATGCTCGCGTACGCCGTGACGAAGGCGACGGCGCCGCCGACGAGAAGGAGCGGAAAATCGCTTGCCGAGAGCGCGCCCGCGGACTTGAGCAGGTCGAGGCCCGCCGCCGCCCCGATCGTCGGCACGGCGAGGAGGAAGGAGAACTCCACGATGGTCCGACGGGAGACGCCGAGCAGTTCGCCGCCCACGATCGTCGCCGCCGCGCGGGAGACGCCCGGGACCACCGCGACGGCCTGGCAGAGGCCGATCGCCGCGGCCGTGCCGTGGCTCACGTCCTCGATGCGCTTCGCGTCCGTCGGCATCTCATTCTTGAGGAGGGAGTAGAGGACGAGCAGCGCTCCGCCGACCGAGAGCGACCACAGCACCGTCGGGATGCTTTCGAGGAGCACCGACTTCACGAGGTCATGCACCAGGAATCCCACGATCGCCGTCGGCACGAACGCCGCCGCGACGCGCGTCCACACGGCCCGCGAGGTGAGGATCCGCTTCCATTCCAAGGCGACGACCGCGAGGATCGCGCCGAACTGGATCGCGATCTCGAACGTCTTCACCGCTTCCGTCGGGGGGATGCCGAGGAACGCGGACGAGAGCATCAGGTGCGCCGTGGAGGAGATCGGGAGAAACTCCGTGAGGCCTTCGACGACGCCGAGAAGAACGGCTTGGAGCAGCGACATAGTGGAGAATGCGACGGAATGTCGTCGACGAGGATACCCGATCAGGCTACAGTCCGGCCTCCGTTTTTCCTATGAACGAACAGCAGAGTTTCGTCTGCAGCTACTCGCTCGACGCCATCGATGACGCGCGCCAGGATCTCGAGATGGCGGAGGATCAGGGCGAATTCGGTGAGGCGGAAAGCCTCGCGAATGACTTGCGCGGGAAGTTCTCGAGACTGTTCACGGGGCCGTTCTCCCCCGAGAAGGCCCCGGCGATCGTGTACTACTTCAAGGCGCGCATCCGCGACATTCTCCGTCTCGACGAGGGCGATGACATGGACTACGACATGGCCGACGACCGCCTGCTCAACGAGCCCGAGGACGATGAGGTGAATCGTCACCCGTCCGAATTGGGGCATTTTGAATTCCTCGACCCCCTGGAAGAGTTCCAAGACTGGCGGTCATCGCTTTGATTTCGGCTTCCCTCAGACGAGAAGTCTCGGTAGACTCCTCGTCTCATGGGTTACCCCGTCCTCACCATCGCCGCAGGCAAGGAAGCGCACCTGAAGAACCGCCACCATGCGATCTTCCGCGCGGCCGTGGGGCGCTTCCCCCAGGGCGCCGAGGACGGCGCGATCGTGGAGGTCCGGTCCTCGACGGGCGAATTCCTCTGCTACGCCACCTGGAACGCCCAGGCCTACATCTGCGCGCGCGCGATCGCGTTCGAGGAAGGGGATCCGATGGAGCAGGTGCGCCGCGCGATCGAGCGCGCCGTGCGGCTTCGCGAGCGGTTTTTCGACCACGCGGAGACGACGGCCTACCGCCTCGTGAACGCGGAAGGGGACATGCTTCCCGGCCTCGTCGTGGACCGTTACGGCGATACCCTCGCCATCCAGTGCACGACGCTCGGCATCGACAAGATGAAGTCCTGGGTCACGGACGTCCTCCTGGAGGTCACCGGCCTCGCGAAGATCTTCGAGAAGTCCACCGGCACCGCGCGCAAGAAGGAAGGTCTTCCTCCGGCGGAAGGCTGGATCCGCGGCGGCGGCGAGACGCGCATTCCCGTCGTCGAGCGGGGGCTCAAATTCCTGATCGAGCTCTCCGGCAGCCAGAAGACGGGTCTCTTCCTCGACCAGCGCGAGATGCGTTCCCTGGTGCGTTCGCTTGCCAAGGGGCGCCGGGTCCTCGATTGTTGCAGTTACGTCGGCGGGTTCTCGCTCTCGGCCCTTCTCGGTGGCGCCCTCTCGGCGGACGCCGTGGATTACGACGCCGCCGCGCTCGCGCGCTCGCGCGAACACGTGAAGGAGAACGGGGTCGATGACGAGCTCTTCAGCGCGTACGCGGAGGACGTGTTCCAGTTCCTGCGCCGCCGCCCCGCCCCGCGCCCGTACGATTTCATCGTCCTCGATCCGCCTGCCTTCGCCAAGCGCAGCTCGGATATCGAGCAGGCGAAACGCGCGTACACCGATCTCAACCGCCTCGCGATGGAGATGCTCCCCGCGGGCAGCCTCCTGCTCACGTGCTCGTGCTCGTTCCATGTCGATCCCCAGATGTTCCAGACGATCGTGTTCCACGCGGCGCGCCAGGCCAAGCGTTCGGTGCGCATCCTGCAGCGTCACCGCCAGGCGATCGACCACCCCGTGAACCTGTTCCATCCCGAAGTCGACTATCTCAAAAGTCTCCTGCTCTGGGTGGAGTGAGGACGGGGACTCCGTCGGAAATCAGGGGCCGAAGTGGAAGTTCCGCAGGAACGCATAGAACAATCCGATGAGGACGACCCACGCGCACAGCACCGCGATGGCATAGCGGTTCGCCTGGCTCGCCTTCGTGGGAAGCTTCTCCTTCCAGCAGAAGTAGAAGAACGCGTCCGCGATGAGCAGGTTGAGGAAGAGGAGCGGGATCACCATCCATTTCTCCGACGCGGTGAGCGGCGCGTCATGCTTGTTTCGGCGCTCCACCTTGTCGGCGACGAGGACGATGCAGAGGTTCACGAGCATCGCGATCACGCCGAGCGGCAGCGTCCGGATGAGCAGGAGTTCCAGGAGAATCAGGACGATGTAGCGGAGCTTCATGGGCATATGCCGCATGCTATCCCTCCGCGCGGCCCGAGCAACGCCGACGTCTTGCAAGGAAAGGACTTCGGTGACGTCTTCGGCTGCGTGGCGGGACCCGTCCTCTACACCGTCGGCCACTCCACCCGTCCGTTCGACGAGTTCGTCGCCCTGCTCGCGTCCGCCGGCATTACCTTCGTCGCGGACGTCCGCGCCGTCCCCAGGAGCCGGTTCCATCCCCAGTACAACCGCTCCTTTCTGGAAGGGCGTCTTCCCCTGCGGTACCGCTGGATGGGGGAGAGTCTGGGCGGTAAGAACGCCAAGCTGATCCCGCCGGAGACGTTCGCGGCGGGCATTCGGGAACTTCTGACGCTCGCGGAGACGGAGACCGTGGCGGTCCTCTGTTCGGAGCGATCGCCGACGCCCACGAAAAGCCGGCCGGCCGGATGTCATCGCTGGTACGCGATCACGCCCGCGCTGGAGGCGGAAGGGGCGGCGGTCCGGCACCTCGTCTGAGGCTTGCCCGCGACCGGGCATCCTCCGTAGAGTGAGGGGTGTCCTTCCCCCTTCCCATGAACACTCCCCACCACGGCAACGACCTGGGTACCGAGTTCACCGCCCAGATGGGCAAGCTCGAACATTGGATGGAGCCCCTCTTCGCCAAGTTCCCGCACGTACCGGAGAACGGTCGCAAGACGCTGGCGTCCATCGCGCCGTGGCTTGCCCTCATCTTCGGCGTCCTCGGCGTGTTCGCCATGGTAACGCTCGGGTTCTTCAGCCTGCTCTTCTCGCCGTTCATCCTCCTCAGCGGCGGCGGAGCGGGACTACTCATGTTCGTCGCGATGGCCGTCGGACTCATCGGCTCGATCCTCGATCTCCTCGCCTTCGGCCCGCTCCGTTCGCGCCGCAAGAAGGGCTGGAACTACCTGTTCTACGGTTCCATCCTGGGCGCCGTCTCGACGATCCTGGGGGTCCTCCTGGGCGATTCGTCGATCGCGAGCCTGCTCTTCGCCGTCGTCGGTCTCTGGCTCCTCTTCGAGATCCGTCCCCAGTACCGCTGAAGCCGACGTTGTCCGCCCCGGCTCCTCGCGGGTAGAGTGGGCATCATGCGTCGATTCGTCCTCACCGCCGTCCTCTTCGTCGCCGCCGTCGGCACCGTCGGCAGGCTCGATCCCACGGGGATGGTCAGTGCCCGTTGGCCCGCCCCGAAAGCGGCTTCCTCCTCGGTCCGGCCCGGGATCCCGCTCCGTGACGATCGTGCGGCAGCGACGTCCGTTTCTTCCCGCAGAGCCTCTTCCGCGGCTTCCTCCTCCTCCGCGTTCTCGTCGGCGCTCCCGCCCGATCCCGCCCGATTGGCCGGGCTCAAGGTGCCCATCCTCGTCTATCACCACATCCGCGACGCCAAGCCGTATCCCAAGACCACCTGGAGCTGGAAGATGTCGGTGACGCCCTCCGTTTTCGAGCGTCAGCTGCAATGGATCCAGGACCACGGCTACACCACGGTCGATCTCACAACCCTCGCGGCCATCTTCAAGGGGCAGATCCGGGGTCCGGAGAAGCCGATCGTGATCACGTTCGACGACAACAACCTCACACAGTACGACGTGGCGCTTCCGATGCTCGAGAAGCGGCATCAGCTGGCCGTGTTCTACCTGATCACGAATCATCTCTCCAACAAGGGGATGATCGATACCGAACGCGCGAAGGATCTGCACGCCCGCGGACAGGACGTGGAGTCCCACACGATCTCCCATCGCGTGCTCACGGCATTGCCCGGAAACGAGATCGACCGCGAGCTCAAGGAGAGCAGAAAGACCCTCGAGGACCTCCTCGGGAAGCAGGTGCTGCACGTGGCCTATCCCGGAACGTCCCATAACAAGACCGTGCGCGAGAAGACGACCGCCGCAGGCTACGTCACGGGCACGATCATGGACCCTCGTCCGGCGACCGCCCAGGACGACCTGCTCAAGCTGCCCCGGATCATGATGACGGACGACACGAATTTAGAAAAAGTCCTTCCGTAGATCTATTCAAGTAGTTTTGCATCCTAACTATCAGTAGTCTGATGCAGATGAATGAGGGCGCAATATCATGCAAGAGGAGGGAATTTTGTTTTCCTGCTTTTTTGAAAAAGTATTTTCAAGAAGCTTCCCGTTAAGATCGTGTATCTTCCTGGTTATGATCCAGGGTGACAGGTTTTCCACATTCGGCATCGGAGAATATCCGCTCTGCGCCATCTCAGAATGCTCATTAGGATCAATCCTAGTTGCTGCGACGGCAGTGGGCGTCTGCAGTGTCATGTTCGGTGACGATCCTCAAATGTTTCTTCATGAGTTGGAGAGAAGTTTTCCGCATATGAACTTTAGAGAAGGCGACCGGCGATTCCAGAAAGTGGTGGACCGTGTCGTTAGGTTCGTCGAACGCCCCACGAAGACCTGGGATCTTCCTCTCGATATTCACGGTACCGACTTCCAGCGGCGCGTCTGGCAGGCGCTGATGAAGATCCCCCTCGGTCGCACCGCGAGCTACGCCGAGATCGCGAGAGCGATCGGGCGCCCTTCCGCGACGCGCGCGGTCGCGCAGGCGTGCGGGGCGAACAACATCGCCGTGGCTATCCCGTGCCACCGCGTCGTCCGATCCGACGGATCGCTTTCGGGGTACCGGTGGGGCATCGCGCGCAAAGCCGCGTTGCTGAAGCGCGAGCGCCGCTGACGGGAGGCGTTGTGCGGGCGGGGGGAGCGGATCTACCATGGCGGGCAATGCGCCGTTTCCTCGCGTCGGCTTGGTATCCCTTCTGCGTGTGCCTCGATCTCGCGATCGCGACCGCCGTCGCCTTCGTGCTTCTCGGTCCCTCCGGGGCCGATATCGGGAACGGGGAAATCCAGCGGATCGTCGCGCTCGCCGCCTGGGGCGTCGGTCCGGTTTTCGCCGTGCTGACGTTCCTGCTGATCGGCGTCCTCAATCTGCTTCGGCGCTTGTTGCGCATGCGCAAGGCCGCATGGCTGCATCCGCTCGTCGTGCTCTTCGGCATCGCCCCGTCGCTCGTCTTCGCGTGGGTGCTGCTCGATGAGCCGCGCTACACGCCGATCGCCCGCGCGGTGATCGATTTCGGCGCGCGCGAGCTGCTCTGGGGCACGCTCGTCGCCTCGCTGATCGCTCTCGTCATCGGATTCCCCGCCTTCCTCCCCGAACGCAAGCGATGAAAAAGAGCGGTCTCCTCCTCGCGCCCCTCTGCTCGCTTCTTCTGGCCGGATGCCTTGGCGACGTGATGGAGATCTTCTGCGAGGCGAGCCCCGATTCCGATCATTGCTACCAGGCCGCCGCGGTGCAGGAAGCGGAGCCCGACACTTGCGAGAAGATCGCGGGCGAGGGCTTCAAGGGCTCCAATCCGCCCAGGGACAAATGCTTTCTCCAAATCGCCGGCAATACGGGTGATCCGACAGCCTGTGACGGCGTCGAAGGGGGGTTCATGAGCTATTCGAAGGAGGAATGCCTCGCGGGCGCGTTCAAGAACCACACGGCGGAGGATTGCGCGACGGCCGACGACGAGATGAAGTGCCGGGCCGGCTGGGCGAGGAACGGCAAAGGTTGCGGCGGCGAGTACGTGTGGAACGCCGCGAGCGGCGCCTGCGAGATGCCCAAGGCGCAGCCCGCGGAGACGGAGAATCCCTTCGAGACCGACGCGGTGAAGGAGGACCTCAAGACCATCGGCGACGCCGGCAAGAGCGGCTACGTTAGGCTCCTCGATTGGGACATCGAGCACGAGGCGGATCCCGCCCGGAAAGCTGGCCTCGAGAAGTACAAGGAATTCCTGGAGAAGTCCGGCGAAAAGCTCGACGAGGTCGCGACGACCTTCGAGAAGCTCCAGGAGCTCAAGAAGATCTTTGTGGACAGCTACGATCCCAAGGACGCCGTCGAGAACATGTCGGCGGGTTCCATCCTCGCCCCCGGGTTCTTCGATCGCCTGAAGGAGAAGCTGGCCGGCGCCGACGTGCCCGGCGAGCGGGACAAGGCCGAGGACGCGCTCACGGTCTATGGGAAGATGCTCGAGCGGCAGAAGGACAACGACTTCCTGCAGCAAAGCCGGCTCACCCGCGTGACGGACACCCTCGTCGGCAAGGCCAAGGACGAGGCGACGGGCAGGCTCAAGGAGTCGGTGGAGGACATCGCCAAGACGGTCGCCGGGGACGCCTTCGCCGCGGTCGGTATCGTGGACCACGCGCTCACCTCCTTCCAGGAGCAGGCGAAGAAGGAGATGTTCGTGGGCCTCGCCGCCGCCTACAACCGTCAGCGCGACTCGATCGCCCTGGCGCATCCCGACTGGTCGGGCGAGCAGATCCACAAGGCGACGGTCGAGAACGTGAAGGCCAATCCCTACGAGGACGTGCCGAATTCCGGCTTCGTGAAGTACGGGAACATCCTCGAGAACGGGGATTGCAAGGACGCCGGCGAGAACCCGCTCTGCATCGATAACCGCGTCTTCTGGATCGCGATGGACAAGACCTACCTGGTCACCCATAAGTAACGAAGTAAGGCTCGGCACGGGTGGACGTCTTCTCCTGTGTCTTTCCCCCGATTCTCATGAAGAAACTCACCTGCAAGGAAATGGGCGGCCCGTGCGACGCCGTCTTCACCGGCGAGACCTCCGGCGATATCGCCGCGGCCGCGACGAAGCACATCGAGGAACTCGCGAAAACGGATCCCCGTCACCAGAAGACCTACGACGAGATGGCCGCGATCGCCGCGTCTCCCGACCGGCACGACGCCTGGAAGAAGGATTTCCAGAAGCGGTTCGATTCGGCTCCGGAGGCTTGAATCAGCGCTTGCGGCGCACGGCGCGCCGGCGCGCCGTGCGCTCGCGTTTCACGGTGACGTGCACCGGTTCGCGATGGCGCACCACGTAGAGGGCGTGGAAGCTGAAGCCCGCGAGCACGAGCAGCATGCCCACCACGATCGGGCCGGTATCGTCGTCGTTCAGGATGTCCGCGGCGAAGTGGCCGTTCACCTGCGTGAGTTCCTCGCCGCTCTCCACCTCGATCCGCGTAAGGCCGACCGGCTGCAGCTTCGCCTGGAGCAGGTTTTTCGTGCTCATGACGGTCACGAGGATGCCGGTCACCAGGAAGGCGGCCGTGACGAAGCGATGGAGGCGATGCGGGTGTGTATTTGACATAATTCATTTATATTGTATCAAATACTATTAACAACCGCAAGCGGCTTCTGTGAGGGGTCAGACGGTTGGCAGCCCCACGGGGAGTCGAACCCCGCTTAACGGATTGAAAACCCGCTGTCCTAACCGATAGACGATGGGGCCGTATAGCGCTGGCGGAGTATACCCATACCGCCCCCGTCACGAGAAGATCATCCCCGGTCATTCCGCAATCGTGAAAACCGCTTCAGGAGAGTATCATCGGTCTTATGCAAAAAATCCGCATCGAGCAACACAGTGCCACCGGGGGAGCGTGGTTCGCGCTGTGGCTCTTTTCCATCGGCTTCCTGCAGCTCTCGTTCTGGAAAGGCGTGCTGGCGCTCCTGCTCTGGCCGTACTTCCTGGGCGTCGCGCTCAGTGGCAAGCTCGCCTGAACGGGACAAAGAAAAAGCGGTCACCGACGAGTCGGGACCGCTCTTCTTCTCTCTTGAACGGAGTTAGCAGTTGCAACCGCCGCCGACGAGGCCGCAGGAGCCACCGCAACCGCCGCCGAGGGTGTAGCCGCAGGAGCAGCCACCGTTACCACCGTGCGTCATGGGGGATCGGGGGAAAAACTAAAGGATCCGCAGTATAATCCGTGGCTACTTTCCTGTCTAGCACTCACTCTTGACGAGTGACATGATCGGCGGCTGGAAAATGGTAAATGCAATCAAATCGAGCAATCCGTGAAAAATCCGCTTCGGCATTTTCCGGACTTTTTTCGGAATTTGCAAAAATAATAAAATATGATATTATGTTAAAGTCATCGATTGTCACGCCCCTCGGGGCGCTTCACCGGTGACGACAAAAACATCAACCGTCACCGCAGTCGTCGGCGACGGTTTTTGTTTTGCCGGGCGGGTTCTCGCTCTCTCGATATGACAGTCATTTTTTCGGAGTCGGTGTCGCGAACTCGTGCTTCTTTCCCACGTCGTCGCGGTGGTATTTGCCGAACTCGGTTATCGCGAGGCAGCGGTCGTTCTTGAGAACGGGGCCTTCCACGCAGAGGCGGATCCCGAGCGGGTCCACCACGCAGTTGCCGCAGAGGCCGTACCCGCACTTCATGTAGCGCTCCAGCGAGAGCTGGCTCGGCACCTGGTGCGCGGCCGTGATCTCGCTCACGCGCTTAAGCATCATCTCGGGGCCGCAGGCGAACACCTGGTCGATGGGGGAGCACTCTTCCTTCTTGGCCTTGTCCGAATGGCGAGGGCAACTGCTCAGCAACTGCTCCAGGATATCGACGTTGAAGCCCTTGTAGCCGACGGAACCGTCGTTCGTGGCGATGTGGAGCGAGACGTGCGGCAGCGATTCCAGCTCCTTGAGGTAGAGCAGGTGCTCCTTGCCGCGCGCGCCGACGATCACCTCCAGCGTGCAGCCGTGCTTCACCGTCTCCTTCGCCACGAAGTACATGGGCGCGGCGCCGTAGCCGCCCGCCACGAGCACGATGTGCTGCCCCGGCTTCCACTCGTAGAAGGTGCCGAAGGGTCCGCGCAGGCCCACGAGGTCGCCCACCTTGCACCGCGCGAGCGTGTTGCTCATGTCGCCGACCGCGAAGAAGGTGATCTTCGTGGTGGCGCCGTCGTCCTCCGCCACCGAGAACGGCACCTCGTCCACGCCCGGGAGCCAGGCCATGACGAACTGCCCGGGCTTGGCGCCGAGCGAGCCGTCGAACGTGTAGGTGCGCACCATCTCCGTCTCCT
>CAYRGC010000012.1:0-36826 GCA_964423795.1 uncultured Candidatus Peribacteria bacterium
CCTCGCACGGCACCGCCGTCTTCTCGATCAGGTGTTGGACGAGGGCTTCGAGCTGCGCGCGCGTGAGCTTGAGGTTCAGGTGCTTGGGGCCGGAGGCGTCCGCCGTGATGAACGGCAGGTTGATCTCCGTCTCCATCGCGGAAGAGAGTTCGATCTTCGCCTTCTCGGCGGCCTCCTTGAGGCGCTGGAGGGCGACGGTGTCCTTCGCGAGGTCGATCCCGGAATCCTTTTTGAACTCCGTGAGGATCCAATCCATGATCGTCTGGTCGAAATCGTCGCCGCCGAGGTGCGTGTCGCCGTTGGTCGCGACCACCTCGAAGACGCCGTCGCCCAGCTCGAGCACCGACACGTCGAACGTGCCGCCGCCGAGGTCGTAGACGATGATCTTCTGGCTCTTGCTGCCCTTGTCGAGGCCGTACGCGAGCGCGGCGGCCGTGGGCTCGTTGATGATGCGCACCACCTCGAGGCCCGCGATCTCTCCGGCCTCCTTGGTGGCCTGGCGCTGCGAGTCGTCGAAGTACGCCGGCACCGTGATGACGGCCTTGCTGACGGTCTGGCCGAGGAACGCCTCGGCGTCCTTCTTGAGCTTCTGGAGCACCTTCGCGGACACCTCCTGCGGGAGCATGTCCGTGCCGTTCACGCGGATGACGGCCCTCCCCTCTTTCCCCTCCTGCACGTCGAACGGGACGGTGGCCGCCTCGCGCGTGACCTCCGAGAAGCGGTGACCGATGAAGCGCTTCGCGGAGAAGATGGTGTTGCGGTGGTTCGTCACGGCCTGGCGTTTCGCGGCGACGCCGACGAGCACTTCCTTGTCCTTGAACGCGACGACGGACGGCGTGGTCCGGTTGCCTTCGGCGTTCGGGATGACGGCCGGCTCTCCGCCTTCGATGACGGCGACGCAGGAGTTGGTGGTGCCGAGGTCGATTCCGATGATCTTGCTCATAAGTCGTGGGGAATTATCACTCGGAAGTATAGAGTGCTAAAATGGTGTCGTCAACAGCCTCTCCTCTTATTCCGCGGCGTATTCTCTCGCGAAGGCGCGAAGGGTATTGCGGCTGTCGATGAAACCGCTTCGCGTCGTTGTTGCGTACCGCAGGCGGAGTTCATTGATGATGTTTCCGCGTCGTCGCATGGCAGATGCCAGCATCCCGTTGCGCTCCGCACGTTTCGTTTCCGTTATCGTGCGTTTGATGAGATCGATTGAATCTTGGAATTCGGGGCCATCTTGTTGCGCGGTACGCGTCAGCTGCTCGTGCGCCAGACAGCTGCCATAGAGAAACAAAAAGACCTCTCGTGCCGTGCGGATCTCAGCCCCTGTTCGTGGAAGCTGCGTATCGACGTGAATCCTTGGCGCGAGGGCGACGAGACGGTCCTGACAATCGATCTGCGCGTCACCATCTTCGCTTCGCATCGCTTCAAGCAAGTCAGTTTTCAATCGGCGCATCGCTTGATTGTCGGTTTGCACAAGGAGAATCACGGCGGTCTTCGCGCGACGCACCAGGAGATCGAGTTTTTCCCCGAGCCACCTCGAAATTTCCGGCGAATGGCCGTCGGGGTCTTCTGCCGGAAGCACGCGTGTAAGGTCGAGCACCATACGCAGCGCGCGAGCGTAGCAGGTACCGTGCGGACCTCAAAAAAAGCTTACGTCCCCTTTTGCGGCCGGTGCAAAATGCCGCCAAAAAGGGCACGGAACCAACCGATGCGTTTTTGCGGCTCTTCTGCGGTCCACGCTTCGGGCCGGAGTTCCAGGACGGTTCCGGTCGGGATGATGACGTAGATCGTCTCTCCGATCCGTCGCAGGGAGTTTTCGTTCTCGTAGTAGATCTTATGCAGGAACAATTTCTCCCCGTCCTTCGGCGGAACGTCGATATTGACGCTGAGGCCGCGATCGTTCCCTGTCGGCATCACGATCGCCTTCTTCGTTCCCTCGTCCACCCGCTTGCCCATGTTAAATAGGATTCGGAGTGAATACGTGGTCCATTGCTTCGGCAGTTGTCCGAGGTCCAGGGACGGGCCTCTGAACATGCCGGAGATCTCATCGATCGTGTATTCCCTTGGTTCTGGCTCTGTATCCACGACTGTTCTGCGTGCCATTTGAAGTATATTCTACAATAAAATTGTAAAATTAACAATTAGTCCAATGGGAAAGAATTCCCTGACGTTGAAGCCGAAAATCGGGTATCCTGCGCACATGTTCCTCGATGAGGCGATCATCACCGTCACGGGAGGCCACGGCGGCAAAGGCTGCGTGGGCTTCCGCCGGGAGAAGTTCGTGCCCATGGGCGGCCCGAACGGCGGCGACGGCGGCGACGGCGGATCGGTCTTCGTCATCGCCGACGAGAACGCCGATACGCTCAGTGCCTACGCGTCCGCGAAGAAATTCCAGGCGGAAGCCGGCGGTTTCGGTCTCGGGCAACTCTGCGGCGGAAAGAACGGACAGGATCTCTACCTCAAGGTGCCGCCCGGGACCGTCGTGACGCAGGTGGCGGGAGACGGATTGCCCGAGGGCGAGACGCAGATGCTGCTGGGCGATCTCCGCCGACACGGCGACATCGTGATGCTCTCGCGCGGCGGACGCGGCGGTTACGGCAACGCGCACTTCACGAGCTCCACGCGCCAGGCGCCGGACTTCGCGGAGCTCGGCGAGCCCGGAGAGGAACGCGTCGTGAAACTCGAACTCAAGCTCGTGGCCGACGTGGGCATCATCGGATATCCGAGCGTCGGCAAGTCCACGCTCATCTCGGTGATCAGCGCCGCGCGGCCGAAGATCGCCGCCTACCACTTCACGACGCTCGTGCCGAACCTCGGCGTCGTCCAGGCGCACGACCGCCGCTACGTGGTGTGCGACGTGCCGGGACTGATCGAAGGCGCCAGCGAGGGCAAGGGCCTCGGCCACGAATTCCTTCGCCACATCGAGCGCTGCGGCGCGCTCCTCCACCTGCTCGATATCGAGCGCGCGTTCGCCGGCGGTTCCGACCTCGACGCCTCGCTCCTCGTGAACGACTACCGCGCGATCCGTAACGAGCTCGAGGCCTACTCCCCCGCCCTGGCCGAGAAGCGCGAGCTCGTGGTCCTCAACAAGGCAGACCTCGTGAACTTCGAGACGAAGGAGATCGAGAAGGCGCTCAAGAAGGCCGGCATCGAGGTGTTCGCCGCGATCTCGTCGGCGACGCGCAGCGGCGTCGACGACATGGTGAGCCGCCTGCTCCCGGTGGTTCTCGAGGAGCGCGAGCTCCGCCAGAAACGCGAGGAAGAATTGGAGGAGCAGGAAGCGAAGGAGATCCCCGTTCTCCGTCCTCACGTGGATGAGGCGCGCATGCGCAGCTACAGGATCGACGCGCAGCCCGACGGCAGCATCAAGGTAACGGGGCGTCGCCTGGAGCAGTTCACCGTGATGACGGACTTTTCCAAGCCCAACGCCGTCCGCCGCTTCCGCGATGTGATCGAGCGCATCGGGCTCGTGAAGGCGCTCGAGAAGCTGCGCCAGGCTTCGAGAGGCCCCGTCTTCATCGGCAAGACGGAGGTGGCAGACTATCTGTGAGGCTCCTGAGGCGCACGGGCAACGCCCGAGCGGAAGAGCATTGTGGAGGAGGCCGATGATTTCCCGCGCTCGCGGATCTCAGAGTTTCTTCCTTTTCTTTTTTCCGTCGTCCGGGTCCTCGATCCGATCCGCCTTCATCACCAGCTGATTGAGGTCTCGGGCGATGAAATCTCTCAGGAAGTCATCGAAACGCGTTTCTCCCGACGGGTCAAAACGCGGAATGGCGATTCGCAACTGCTGTATGGCGCGTTTGCGAAGGGTCGCACGATCGATCTTTGCTTTTCCAATCGTGGTCTTACCGGCGACTCCCATCGCCAGAGGCTCGAATTGCTTGCTGAGCCGGTCGTAGATCTCGCCCATCGTGCTGCCGGTGATGCCGTACGCCTGTTGTGCCCACGCCCTGAAGGCGCGCTCCTGTTTTTCCTTCGCAAGTTGTTCCGCGTTCTTTTCGTCGGTTTTCGTTTTGTCCTCCGCCGTCATGGGTGCCGGCGGATTTTCGGCGACGGGTACGGGTGTGGTCCCCGCGGCGGACGGTTCGGCCGGAGCCGCGTCGGGAGCGGGTTTTTGCACGGGGACTTCCGCTGCCGCTTTGTCTTCCAGTGGCACCTCTTCTTCTGCTCGCGGAGCGTCGTCCTTCGCCGGAGTTCCACCCTCCTCGGCCTGGAGCGGCGCTTCAGTCACGGGGTCTTCCTGCGGGGTCTCGTGCGGCGTGCCGTTCGCGGACGGTTCGTCGTCTTTCTTGAGGTGGCCGTCCGGTTCGCGTTGCGTGGCGGCTTCCAGGTTGTGCGCCGCTTTTTCCAGATTGGCGGTGACGAACCGAACAAAATCGCCTTGCGCTGGATCGTACGTCCAACAGCAGCAGGCGAAGCAGTACTGGAACTCCTGCCGTACCTCCTCCGGCGGACATCGCAGTTTTTCGGAGGCATGGGGAACGGCCTCTTCGATCAGCGGGAGATTGGCGTGATAGACGGCGAGGACGAGATCGTCGAATGACTTGCCTCGGGTCATCTTTTGCTCCAGTGCCCATCGCGTGAATCGACTGCGCCTGGACTGCTGCTGCTCGCTTGGGATCGGCGATTTCAATTCCTGCTTCGCGATCTGATACGCGGGCAACGATGACAGATCTTCCTGCAAACGCCGTTCGAGCTGCTGCGTAAAATCGGCGTGTGTCTCCGGATGGAAATTCATCGCGGTCCATTTAAGGCTGAGGTAGCCCATCTGCAGGACATCGCTTCGCGCGACGCCGGCGAACGCGGGGAACTGCAGATGCTCCTCGGCGGTCTTGAGTGCCCGGGGCAGATGGTCCTTTATCAAGGATCCGTCTTGCTCGAAGCGTCTCCTTTCGGCGTCTTGATCGTTCGCGTCGGCGACGGGAAGCGCGACATGACCGTTTTTTCCGTTGGAATCGGAACCATCGGCCGCGTGCGACTCGGCGACCGGTTGCCGCGCATCGATCACGTACTTGATCGCCGAAAGCACCCCCCGCGTCTGCTCCAAGAGCAGCGCGCGAATCGCGGGGTCTTCGACGCCGTTTGCCGTTTCCTGCGCTTTGAGAAGCAACGTGCGAACATCTTCGACAAGGAGAGCGTCGGATGACTGCTCCACCATTCTTGTTGGGGCCATAGCGGCACACCGTAGCATGGTGCTCCGCGAGATCAAGGTTGTCGTTGCCATGGCGAATGTGTACCGCTTTTGGTACCCGAAAATCGCCCGTGAACGGCGGCGGAATTCGAGAGCCCGACGCCGATGCGCCCTTCAATCCCCTTCGCGCAGGTAACGGAAGACACCCGTTTTCTCGAATTCCGAGCGCGTTTTGCCAGCAAGCAGGCTCATGTCCCGCGCGTACGGCGGATCCCCGTCGCCACCCTTTGCACCGGCTTCGAGGTAGCGCGTCCGTTGCCATGTATCCCATCGGTTCTCGTGCGAAGCGTCCGTGCGCGTCTCCAGTCCGACTTCGTTCATAAGCGGGAGGGGGAAAAGGAGTGGCGGAACGATACGATTGCTTCCGCGCATGTTCATTCGCGATGGTGACCGAAGTGGGGTGACGGGAAAATTTCCTCATTGGCATGCGCTGAAAAAAGGCGGGACGAAAGCCTGCCCGCGTTCGCGCGTGCCATCGCCCTCTCCGCGGGCGGCAAATGCCATTTTCCGCCTGGATTTTCACCTCGACTGCCGTAGAATGCGCGTCGCGTCTTCGTTCACATCGTGGGGCTGTAGCTCAGCTGATAGAGCGCTACATTCGCATTGTAGAGGTCAGGGGTTTAAGTCCCCTCAGCTCCACCATTCGGGAATTGAAACTCTGAAAACCGCATTTTGATCAAGAATATTGAGGATATAAGCGATTCTGAAAGAGTTCCCAACCGAGTTTTCCCACTTTGGAGAATTCTAGAAGCGAAACCCTGAAAATGGCTTTGTGTACTGGTTTTCTTCGAGTTCCCAAAGCTTGATTCGGGTACTCATGGCTTGATTTGAGATTTTACAAATTCCAATTTCGTAATTTATATAGCTTAAGCTGCAACCAAGACCCTCCCCGACTTCTTCTTTTCGAAGTTTTTTTCTCGCAGATCATAATCTTCTACTTTTTTGAGTGTAGTGAGCAATTGTCCCATTAAAATAATTCGTTTATCACTTTTAGATAAAGTAAATCCTGCCTTCTCTAGTCGTTCAATTTTATTCGCTGCTGATTTATAGGCTTCTTGGGCAGTAACAACTTTTGCTACTTGAGAAGCTTTTTTACAAACCAGCACAACATCAATTTGAATCGGTTCATTTGTTTGGGATTTTGGTGTAGCTACAGACATCTCTGCCTTTACAGGCTGTGAGTTAACTACTACAAATCCTGCGCCTAGAATTGCATCTGAAAGTGACTTCCAGCCCTCATCTCGAGAATGGTGGTAAGTAAAAATCAGAAGACCTTCATCATTTAAAACTCTAGAACATTCACTAAAAACCCTCTGTAATTTATGAGAAAAACTTTGAGCTTCAGCATCCTGCACCTCATTAATACTCCTTGTACTTTTGCCTATTTCTTTCTTACCAATTTGTTGCCAGGCAAAAAAGAAATCCGCCAATTCCGAATAATGAACATTATCGAAAAAAGGGGGATCTGTGACTACTAGATCAATGCACTTCCTAGGCAAATTTGTCACTGCTGAATCGCCACACGATAAATAAATCCCTCTCTTTTTGAACGGGCCATTCTCTGGCCATTCCTGTTCAACCTGCCCACTAAATGGAGGAGAGCAAACTAATCCCTTTCCGTCTTCCGTGCCATTCACTTCTGTTGGAGCCAACCGATAGTTATTAACCCTCAAAAGGCGGCTGCGGAAAAGAGTCGAAAATGAACCAGAACTTTTTGCTGTTCCCCATACATTTGCTTCAATAGGAGTACGTTCAGGCTTAAGAATATGGTGCGAAAACATGTGTCTCACAGCACCCGTTCCTTCTCCTTTGTAAGAAGCAAACATGTTGTTGAATTCAAGCGCACCAGAAAATAATGTCATCAATGCATCTTTTGTCGAAGGATCATTTATTTTATGAATGGCTCCCCAAAGTAATCCCAGCGCAAGAAGTTGCCTATCGTTGAAAAAATCACACCATTTTTTGAAGCCATAACTTATTGCTTGTTTTGTATTATTCCCATGGGCTAATTCCAGTGAGGGCAGCAAAATATTACCTGCTTTAATTTCCTTCTCTAACAAAGCAGAGCAATCGGCGTAAGCTTCATGGTCTTCTTTTGTTACAGGCAGATATGCTTTTTTCCCATCTCTAGACAACACTAGTTTTCCATAAAGACGAAAGGCAGGACGTTCACCATTTATTGCATCTAAAATTTTAAATTCAGTTTTGCAGACCTGACAGGTGGCTTTTGCACCTTTTGTTGTTCCATTTTTTGAAGAAAAATGATGATCACAAGAAGGGCATGACACTTCGTCATGGTGAATCAAAGAATCGAATATATCTCCGCAAGAAGGACATAGAACACGCACTTCTGGTTTCTTTTTAGGGTAAGCATTTTTCGCAATTACCCAACTAGGAAATAAATCAACAAAATGCGTGCATGATACGCATTTCGTCTGCATGACCCAGAAGTAGTAGAGCACATCACACTCATTTCCCTGCGCATCCTTTGATTTATATAAACTACTGATTTTATTCCCCACAGTTTCAGATAATTCATCAAAAGCATTCTGCAATTTATCTTCCTCTATTGGACCCAAAGCAACCTGCACAGCGTCAACTGCAACAGGGTTGATATCTCTTCCGAGCGACGTATAACCCAATTTGTGAGCTTCACCAATTGTTGTCCCTGAACCCATAAAGGGATCAAATACAGTAATGCCTGAAAATGCATGAGGCTTATAAAATTCACTCTCTAAATTCCTATCTTTGCTCAGGGTCGAACCTAGTAGAATGCCACGAAAAATTGAACCCAGTCTTTTAGCCCACCATTTATGGACATGATAAATGGGACGATGTACTTCTTTACGCCAACTCTCTCTTTCAGCAATCTGTGAAAGAAACTCGAATGGAAAAGTATCGCTTTCGATCAGCCGCATCTGATCGTTAATCTTCATCATCTTCGGGTTCGAGACGAATGTTTGTAGTATCAATTACGTTCATTGAAACGGTATCTGTATTCTCTCCCGCGACTCTCCATGCACGGAAAATATGTTCACGCCCAGCACCAGGATTGGGTATTTTCTGAGGAATAAGCTCATTGGTCTGTAAATTAAAAGTGTAACCGGTGATCAATTCGGCGGCCTCAACTCTTTTTAAAGTTCCAATTTCTACAAGTCCATCTCCTGCATCAATGTTTGATGGGAGAATTAAAGTTCTCTGGTGTGCAATTCCATTAACAAGATGAAATGGTGTAGGTACGACGTACATTTTTCGATCACGAATCATAATATCTCCGTAGCTTCCAAAGCCTTTAACATTTTTATTCTTATGCGCATATTCATGATCTGCATTTAAAAAGTCACCGTGGCAGAACACTAGATCAAGGATTGGAAAGCTGTCTCCATCAGGATTTTTTGGGTAACGACCAAATACGTAGTAGATGCTTCGACCATTGTGAAACCCTGTTGGAACCTGACTATTTGAATCGAAATTGGCATCTCTACCAGGATATGCAAGACCCTTAAGCTCGTAGCCATCGGTCACACTAACAATCTTAAAATCGGGGTAACTATTGCGACCACCTTGATCAAAATTCATTCCAATTTCCTCGAGACGTTTAATAAACCAATTTTGGAAATGAAACTCTTTGTCTTTACTACTTTCACGCTGAATCAATTCACCCTGACGAATTGCCTCCACGCAGCGCTTGAATATCGGTATCACTGTCATAAATCGGATTTTACTGTATTTTTGATTTTTCTGAAGAGAAGTTCCCAATCGTTCCCGACAGCTCATTGACGTATCTTTCCTTATAGGATCAGGTCAGTCTTCTCCTCTGCTTGGCTGTTCAGGATCAATATGATGTTATCGAGCGAGTATTTGAGTTCTGTGAACTTCTTGGCCAATTCGAGCATATCAAAATTCCGTTCCCAATTATTCCCCTCAGCTCCACCAACATCGTCATCGCTTCCGGTTCATCCAGGTGATCGTGATCTGCAGGCAGGTCGCGAACGTTACCCAGAGCAGGTACGGCATTTGCGCGTAGGCCACCCAGAGCAGGGCATCGTGGACGGCGATGATGCCCCAGACGATGGTGACGAGCACGACGAGGATATCGAGCGTCGCGAGCAGGTTGCTCTTCAGTCGGAACTGGAGGGGCGTGTAGGCGGCGTTCGAGACCAGGTTGAGGAGGAACGGAACGGCGATGACTCCTGGGATCGCGCCTCGCAGCGCCTGCACGAACACCGCGCCGAAGGATACGGCGATGATCAGGTACAGGACGGACCAGACCGGGCCGAATACCCTGGGGGAAGGGGCCCAGGAGGGCTTACGGAGCTCTGCGTATCGGGTGTAGGTCGTCATCCCTCGATCCTAGCACTTATCGGGCGTTCGAGCATGCGTGGCGACGGATGTGTGACAATAAAAAGAAAATATTGTATAATATAACAAGTCATTTCCTGATCATCGTCGACGGATCGACGAGGGAACTGGCATCGGTCATTGAAAGGGAATTCGATGAAACATCTCATCGCCGCCGCGGCTCTGGTGCTCGCCCTTGCTGGTTGCAAAAGCGCTCCCCCACTGAACGTCAACGTTCGGTTCGAGAGCCCGCTTCCTGCCACCGTTTTGGGCCAGAAACTCGTTACGAGAGTGGAGTATTCCTTCTCGGACGGGCAGCAGGGGGTCTCGGCAACGATCAGCCCTGAGGGCCGTCCAACCGACGGCCGGTAGACCGACACAAAGACCTCGTCGCTCACGCTGCGAGGTCTTTTCTTCACGAAAAAATGGTGGCCCCGGTCAGAATCGAACTGACTACGCCTGCCTCTTCAGGGCAGCGCTCTACCGGTGAGCTACAGGGCCATATTTCCGTGGATCGATGATGTGAAAGTCTCAGGGACCGAGCGCTCTTCCATTGGTCCGCTTTGCGGACGCGGTGAGCTACAGGGCCATATTTCCGTGGATCGATGATGTGAAAGTCTCAGGGACCGAGCGCTCTTCTTCCATTGGTCCGCTTTGCGGACGCGGTGAGCTACAGGGTCACGATGAGAGCCGGGAGAGTGTAGCACCGGCAAGGGAATTCTCAATGCGTTCTAGGGCTGCCGCCCTTTGCGGAGCAGATCGCCGATTTCCTTCGCGAGCCTTTTGGCCAGGACGGCGTTCGGCTCGGGGGCGTTGAAGTGGCAGCAGTTGTCGGTGTAGACGGCGGTATGAATCCCGTCGAACGCGTCGGAGAGATCGGCGAAGGCGATGCCCTCCGCCCGGAGGCGTTTTCCCGCTTCCCGCAGGAGCGGATAGCCGTGGTCCACGTACGGCCTGAAGGGGCTTTGCTCGTCCCAGGCGAGGGATTTCTCCGCCTTCGTCATCGCGTGCGCGCCCGCGTATTGGTTCGGCTGGAGCGCGCTCAGATACGCGATGCCGTTTGCGCGGCTGAGGAGCCCCAGTTGCCGCGTGGCGTTCTCCCACACGGAGGCGGCGTCGGCCACCAGGTCGTCGGCGCTGCGGTAGTCGGGCAGGGGCCCGGGATCGATGAGCGCGCGCAGGCGGTCGCCGGGCTTGTAGAGCGTCAGCTCGCGTCCCGTCTTTTCGAGCTCTCCGGCCGCGCGGGTATCGAGGATTTTCCAGAGCAGGTTTCCCGTCATGAGCCGTCCGGGCAGCGATCGCGCGAACGCCGCCGCGAGCGCGGAGCGTTGGCGGGCGAGCAATTCGCCGCCGGCCCGCAGCAGCGTGAGCTCCGGATCCGCGTTCGCCTGCCAGAGGCGGCCGAACCATCCGTACGGATAGAAGGGCGATGCGCCGTAGTCGAGATTGTAGATCTTCCCCATCGTCACCTCGTTGAATCCGTCGAGGGACACGATCATGTCGAACGTGGCGCCGAGCGACATCACGTACTCGATCGCGAGGAGCTGCTGCGGCTCCTTGTGCCCGTAAAAGGCCGTCGAGCTGAAGACGATCTCCTTGTCCTTGAGCTCGGGAAGCTTGCTCAGTTCCTTGCGCAGGACGTCGTCCCCGCCCCAGTCGAGGAAGCCGCGCGCGACCGAACCGCCCGTGATGTTGATGACGAACCTTCGCGGATCGCGTTTCTTCAGGAGCGGCCCGGCATCCTGCTCGAAGCCGTAATCCGCAAGCTGCTCTTCGCCGTAAGGACGCGGGTTCTTCCGATCACCCGTGCGCAGACCGACGCCGAAGTAGGGATGGAACACCTCGCGATCCGCGGCGTTGAGGTTGATCGCGCCCGTCGCGCTCGCGGCCGCCGGCCGCGTTCCCGCGATCGACGCCTTCTCCGTATCCATCCCGCCGTACGTGACGATCTTGCGCTCGAGGAGCGAGAGCGTGATCCAGGATCCCGCCTCGGCGGCGAGCAGGACGAGGCAGATCAGGAGGAGCCAGCCGCAGACGCGCGCCGCAAGAGAAAGCCGGGATGCGTGGTGCACGGGCACCGCCACAGGGTACCCGTTTCCGTTCGGACTTCTCTTTGACGCGCGCGTGCGAATATTCCGCCGACGCGATCCGTGGCAGACTGCTTTCGTGCGCCCCGTTCTCCTCATTGGCTGTGCCGCGGACGAGGCATTCGCGCCGGGGCTCGCGGCCACCGTCCGCTCACTACTGGAGCGCCTTTCCCCTGACGTGACGGCACGCCTCTTCATCATCGATGCCGGACTTTCCTCCGGTACGAGAGAGAAGCTTCGGCAGTCGTGGGAGGAGCGTAGGCCGGAGATCCGTTGGCTGCCGTTCGATCCCTCGCCCGTGCTGGCTCTCAAGGCAGGTGGGCGTTTTCCTCCCGTCACGTACGCACGTCTACTTCTTCCGGAGCTTCTCCCCTCTTCAGAGAGGCGTCTCCTCTACCTCGATGCTGATTTGCTCGTCCGCGCCGACGTCACTTCTCTTTGGGACATCGATCTCGGTGACGCTGCGTTTGGCGCAGTACAGGATCTCGGGTGCCTCACGGTCTCCGAGCCTCGGTTCGGACTGCGCAAGTACGAGGAGCTCGGGCTGCCCCACGATCGCCCGTACTGCAACGCAGGGGTTCTTTTGATCGATCTCCTCCGCTGGCGAGCGGAGCGCGTATCGCAGCGGGTGATCGAGTACGTCGCATCGCATCCGGACGACGTGCAATGGCCGGAGCAGGACGGGCTCAACGTCGTGGCGGGAGACCGATGGAAGCCGCTCGATCCCCGGTGGAACTCGCTTCTCGGGAGCCTGCGGACCTCGTCGGCGCTGTCCTGGTCCGACGACCGGACCGATCCCCGGACGCTCTCGCGTTTCGCGGTCGATCCCGCGATCGTGCACTTCATCGGTCCCGCGAAGCCGTGGCTTGGACGCACGGGGCATCCGTTCGAGGGGGAATACGCCGAAATGCTCGCGAAAACCGCGTTCCGGACTTGATTTCGCAATGTCGCCGAGTTTCCTGCGTGCAGCCGTTCTCTGGGCTACACTCGATCCGTGATCTGGCCACCCATCACCATGGCGACGCAACACCCGGACAACGCGGGGGCGCCGTGGTGGAAGCCCGATCCCTTCGTGTCCACGTACGAGGAGCTGGACGAACTGCTCCTCCTCTTCCGCGAGCTGCCCGTCGACGAATACATGTGGGACTGGGAGGGCAAGCACGTCGACGAGGCCGTCGGCGAGAAACTCTACGCCCGCGCGCACGAGTTCTTTTCCACGCATCCGCTCGGCGAGGACAAGCATCTCACCTTCCGCATCCCCGCGTACGAGGACGGGAAGATGCACCGCACCGCCAGGGCCTTCATGAACGTGCTGTCGCTCTGGGATATGGCGGCCGAGATGCGTCTCCCCCGCCCCCCGGTGACGGAGATGTTCGTGCCGCTCACGACGAAGGCGGAGCACCTCATCGCCGTCCGTAAGGCCTTCCTCGACGTCGCGGACTATCACCGCAAGGTGTTCGGCACGTCGGATCGCGCGGGCAACCGCGAGCATCGCATCCACGTGACGCCGCTCGTGGAGGACGTGGAGTCGCTCTTCAGCATCCGCGAGATCCTCGCGCCGTACTGGAAGACGCTCGAGCTCGGCGACAAGGAGGCCAAGGAGCGCGGACTGCGGGTGTTCCTCGCGCGCTCGGATCCGGCGATGAACGCCGGTCTCCTCCCGGCCGTCGTCGCGGCGAAGGCGGCGCTCTCCGTGATTGCCGACCTCTCGGACGAGTTGTCGATCCCCGTCCATCCGGTCATCGGCACGGGGTCGCTCCCCTTCCGGGGATCGGTGAACCCGACGTACGTCGATACCTTTCTCCCGCAGTACGCGGGCGTGCGCACGTACTCCATCCAGTCCGCGTTCCGGTACGATTATCCGCGGGAGGAAGTGCACGCCGCCCTCGAGCGCATGCGCGCGGAAGTTCCGCGGCACGAGGCGCTGCGACTCAGCGAGGACGAGCGCGCACGGCTGCTTCGCTTCAGTCAGACGATGATCGACGAGTGGAAGACGACCATCGAGCCGCTCGCGCCGCTCATCAATCAGATCGCCAAGCACATCCCGCCCCGCCGGGAACGCCTGCAACACATCGGCCTCTTCGGTTACAGCCGCGGCGTCGGCAAGGTGACGCTGCCGCGCGCGATCGGCTTCACCGCCGCGTTCTACTCGATCGGCGTGCCCCCCGAGCTGCTTACGACCGGACGGGCGCTGACGCTCGCCAAGAAGGAGGGATTGCTTCCCCTCCTCGAGAAGACGTACCCGGCGCTCCGTAACGACCTCGTCCACGCGGGCAAGTACTTCAACCGGGAGAACCTCGAGCTCCTCTCCCGCACGCAGCCCGCGCTCAAGTCCGTGATCGAGGACGTCGCCGCGATCGAGGGATGGCTCGGTTCACCGCTCGGTCCCGCGAAGCCGCATCACGTCATCCACCGCAACGTCACGTCCACGATCGCGCAGCGCGTCATCGGCGACGTCGATCAGTCCGCCATCCGCCACGACATCGTGGAGGCGGCGAAGATCAGGAGGAGTTTGGGGTGAGAGAACGCGTTTATTCTTCTTGAATAGGGAAAATGGTCGCTTTACTCTGTTTTCATGAAGAAGAACATGAAGGAATTTGAAGGCCCGATCGCGGCAGCAGCGTCGATCCTCAGTCAAGAGACGGGACTCGAGGAAGCGCAGGTCACGACGAGACTTGAGCGTCTCGTCCGGGGGTACAGGGGTCGATTGAAAAACGTCGAATTGGTTCTGCGGGAAGCGATGACCGCTTTCCGGACCGAGCACAAAGGGCAGCCCGATGTGCAGGATGAATGGAACTCAGCCTTTCGAGTAACGACGGATGGTCCCATGCGGCAAACCGGCGGCGGCAGAAGGGTGATCCGAGATTCACGGGGATTGTGAGCGGGTTCAATTCCCCTTCTTTTTCACCGTCACGCGAATCGTCGTCGTCGAGTCATCCGTTGTTTTCGCCTCGAGCGTCCACGTCCCTTCGGCCGGTTTCCACCGCACCGCGTAGTCCGGTGCCGTTGCCGTACCGATCGGTTTCCCGTCGACGTACCACGTCACGCTCTCCGTTCCCGGGTCCGCCTGCGCCCGGAGCGTCACCGTTTCGCGCTCGTCCGGGATGAGCGGATCGAGCTCGAACATGTCGCCGTCGTGCGGCCAGGCGATCGCGAGGCCGCGCGTTCCGCCGACGTCCGCCGCGTTCGGGCAGAGGGGAGACGACCGCGTCGGCGCGGCGGGCCAGCCGTGCTGCGCGCCCCAGGAGCGCAGTTCCGCGGAGAAGGCCACGACCGTCTTCTCCTCCGTCAGGCCCGGGGGACAGGACGGTCCAGCGAGGAGCCCGTTGCGGCGATCCACGCGCACGGTCTTCCATAAGTCGTCTTCCTCTTGAGGCTCGGTACCGGAGACGAAGTACTCGTTCACGCGCTCGCGGCAGGCCGGCGTGGGAAGCTTTCCCGAGAGGCGGCACACCTCGCGCTCGACGATGCCGGGCGGTTTCGGAAAGCCCGCGCGCGGCAGGCCCCGCGTCGCGGCGATGAGCACATCGTGCAGAATCGGCGCCGCGCCGGTGACGCCCGAGATGTCGCGCATGGGGGTGTTGTCGGGGTTTCCCACCCAGACGCCCACGATGCGTTCGGGCGTGAAGCCCATGGCCCAGTTGTCTCGTCCGTTGCGGGTCGTGCCGGTCTTCGCGCCGACGGGAAACGGAAAACTGAGCGGGCTGTTCAGGCCGAATTCGCGCATGCGCGCCTCGTCGTCGGAGAGGGCCGAGGCGATGAGCCAGGCGGCCTTCGGATCGAGCACGTTCTCGCCCGGCGCCACGGGGTCGTCCGCAAACACGCGCAGTCCCAGCGTGTCGCCCCCGCGCGCGAAGACGCCGTACGCGCGCGCGAGTTCCAGGAGCTTCACTTCCGCGTCGCCGAGCGTGAGCGCGAGACCGTAGTGCTCGGGCGTGTCCGTGAGAGTCGTGATGCCGGCGGCCGCGAGGAACCGCAGCAGGCGCTCCACGCCCACGCGCTCGAGAACCTTCACCGCCGCGATGTTGTACGAGTTCGCCAGCGCCTCGCGATAGCGGACGAGCCCGTGCTCCTCGTAGTCGTAGTTGCGGGGCGTGTAGGGATTCCCCTCCTCCGTGAAGTACCGGGTCTCGATGTCCGCCACCGTCGTCGCGAGCGTGTCGCCCCCGACGAGCGCCAGCGCGTACGTGAAGGGCTTGAGCGCGGAGCCGGGCTGACGGGGCGCTACCGCGACGTTCACGGCCCCGTCGTGCGCGGCGTCGAAGTAGTCCGCGCTGCCGACCATCGCGAGCAGGTCGCCCGTGCGCGCGTCGAGCACGACGACCGCCGCCGACGTCACGTTCTTCTCCTTCAGCTTCTCGAGCTTCCGGGCGACGATCCGTTCGGTTTCCCGCTGGAGGGAAAGGTCGAGCGTCGTCGCCACGACCGCGCCGGGAGCGAAGCGCCCGGGATCCCGCGCCTGGGCCCAGAAGACGAAGTGCGGCGCCTCGATGGGCACGCGGTCCTCCGTGAGGCGCAGGGTCTCCTCCCGCGTCTCGTCCGCCTGCGCCGCGGTGAGGTCCCCCGCGTCGGCCATCGCGGAGAGCACGATCCCCTGCCGTTTCTTCGCCAGATCCCACGAGCGGTACGGGTCGTACGCCGAGGGCGACTGCAGGAGTCCCGCGAGGAGCGTCTCCTCCGCGAGCGAGAGCTCCGAGAGGTTCTTGCCGAAGTACGTGCGCGCCGCGGAGGCCGCGCCGTACGCCTGGTGGCCGAAGTAGGCGCTGTTGAGGTAGCTCTCCAGGATCTCGCGCTTCGGGAGCGCGAGCTCGAGACGGACGGCGTCCCGCATCTCCGAGAGTTTCGTCGCGATTCCGCGCGGACGCGCTCCATGACGGATGCGTACCAACTGCTGCGTGATCGTGCTCGCGCCGGAGACCACGCGTCCGGCGGAGAGGTTCTGGACCAGCGCGCGCAGGAGCCCCACGGGGTCGATGCCCGGATGGAGGAAGAACCGGCGATCCTCGGTATCGAGCACCGCGCGCACGAACGACGCGGGCATCCGCTCGAGCGGGATCGGATCGCTGTCCCCCGCCCGCGGATTGCGCACCGCGTACAGGAGCGCGCCGTCGCGGTCGAGCAGGCGCGCCGGCTCCGCGTGCGGCGGGCGCACGAACGAGGCGGGCAGCGGCCAGAGAACGCTTCCCGCGACCGAGAAGAAACAGGTTCCGGCGGCGATCACGGCGGCGCGACGCCAGGCGCGGGGGCGGAGAAACGCTCCGCCCCGCCGCCAAAGCGTCGTCGCATCGGGCGTCATTCGCTCACCGTGAAGATCGAACCCGCGGTCGCCCCGAAGTTCTCGGGGCGGTACATCTCCCAGATGCGCGCGGGGCGGGTCTGGAAGGTGCCCGGCGTCGTGGCGCGGGCGAAGTAGGTGTAACGGTAGGTGCCCGCCGGCAGCGTGTCCGCGAAGAGGAAGACGCGGTCGTCACGCAGCTCCTTATGGGTGAAGAACCAGAGATTGCCGTCGCTTTCCCACCAGGCCCGGCGCGCCTGGGCTCGCTCGGTATCGGCGGCGCCGCCGACCTGCGCGGAAGTCTGGAGCGAGGTGTCGATGGGTTCGAAGCCCGCCGGCAACGGGCTTTCCACGGCCACCGAGAAGCGCTGCTGCGGGACGGTCATCGTGAGCGTCACCGCGTACGTCTCGCCGAGCTTGGCGGTCGCGACCGATTCGCCCTCGCCGTCGCCCGAGAGCGGGCGCACTTCGCGCAGGATGCTGATGCCTTCCTCCTGCGGCTTGGTCGAGAGATGCGAGGGCACCACCGTGAAGAGCATGTCGTAGTAGAGCGTGCCCGTGCCGTCCTTGCCGATCGTGACGGCGTTGTCGCCTTCCTTGAGCTCGCCGAGGAGCAGGAGCAGATCGGCCTTGGTGAGCACGTTCGACTTGTCGAACTTCTGGGTCTTCTTCATCGCTCCGTTGATCTCGGCGCCCGCGGTGAAGTTGGCGTCGAGCTCGCCGGTCTTCCGGAGGTACTCCGTGAGGGCGAGAAGCGTCTCGGTGGTCGATTGCGTCGTGTCCCAGTGGCCGTCGCGGCGGTTCGTGAGCAGCCAGCGCGTGAGGTCCGGGATGAGGACGTCGTCGGTGCGGATGCGCAGCAGCGCGCGCAGCACGACGGCGGTCGCGCGTTCGTTGGTCTGCATGAGCGGGGCGTATGCCCATGTCCATTTCTCCTCCACGTGCGCGCCGCGTCCGTCCTTGATGACGAGCGAGTCGATCTCGTCCGCGAGCGTTCCGGCTGCCCGCGCGGCCGCCGCGGAGTTGCCCGCCTGAAGCGCCATCGCGAGCTGCGCCTTGGCGAAGACCGGAAGGGTCGCGCGGCGCTCGAACAGGTTCAGCGCGAGGTTCGCGTCGCCCTTGCCCATCTCCGCGAGGAGGAAGAGCACGTAAGCGCGCGTGGCGTCGTCGACCGAGCCGTCACCCGACCGCAGCGCGGCGCGCAGGTAGTCCTCCGCGCGGCGCATCACGTCGGCGTCGACGGCGTAGCCGCCGTCCCGGGCCGTCGAAAGCGCGTAGAGCACGTAGGCGGTGAGCGGCGCGTAGCTCTGCTGGCTTCCCTCCCAGTACCCGAAGCCGCCGTCGGCGCGCTGGAAGGAGTAGATGGTCTGGAGACCCTTGGTCACCTTCGCGTCGAGGGTCTGCTTGGGCACGATCGAGAAAACGTCGAAGCCCTGGAGCCGCTTGAGCGCCACGCTCGGGAGGAAGGCGGAGGCCGTCTGCTCGGCGCAGCCGTACGGGAAGTCCGCCACGTGCTCGAGGCCGGCGGGCAGGTACGCCGCCAGGCTCGGGGACATCGTCACGAGCAGGCTGCCCGCGGTCCGGTCGGCGGCGGGCGGCACCGTCACGGTTTCCTTCGTCATCGCGTCGGTCTTGCCCCAGGTCGCGGTGGATTCCGGCGTGCCAGGCGCGTACGTCGGTATCGTCTCGACGATCTCGTCCTTGGCGCCGTCGGTCTCCGCGCGCATGCGGAGGGCGAGGCCCTTTCCGCTCGCGTCGTTGACGGTCACCGGGAAGGACACGGTCTGCTGCGCGTCCGGCGCGAGCGTGATCGTGCGCGTGGCCTGCATGCCGCTCGCGAGCGCAAAGCCGCTGCCGGAGAGCGTCACGGTGAAGTCCCGTTTCTCGGCGAGGAAGTTATGCACGATCGCCTTCATTGTCATCGTGTCACCGACGACGGCGAAGCGCGGGCGCACGGGGCGCAGGATCACCTTCTTCGTCGCCACGACTTCCTTGTCCGTGGCGCCGAACTTGCTGTCCTTCGTGGCGGCCACGGCGAGCAGTTGCCAGGTCGTCAGGTTATCCGGGAGCGTGAAGGAGGCGGTCGCCTCTCCCTTCTCGTTCGTGACGATCTGCGGTTGCCACGTGGCGGTGTCGCGGAAGTTCTCGCGGATCCTGTCCTCCAGTCCGCCGCCTCCTCCCTTGGAGCCGGGCTTGAAGCGCTCGACGAGGTACTGGAGCATCGGCGCGGTGTACACGCCGAGGCCGTGTTGCGTATAGAACGTGGAGACCAGGTCGGGGCGCGCGTAGCCGGTGAGCGCGAGGACGCTCGCGTCGACCGCCGCGAAGGAGAGTTCCGCCTGCACGGGCTTGCCGTCGGCATCCGTCACGCGGAACGCGGTCGTGACTTTCTCGCCGGGGAGATAGCGTTCCTTGTCGGGCGTCATCTCCACCGTGAGCCGCTTGCGCTCGGTCTCGATCTTCAGCTGCGCGTAGCCGATCTTGAAGGCGGGCGCTCCCGTGTCGAGGCCGTTCTCGTCGAACGTCTCGCCGACGCGCGGCTTCACGATCACCACCGACACGTAGGCGTTCGGGATCAGGTCCTCGGTGATCGGGATCTCGATCGATTCGGCGTTGCTCTTCACGGGGATCACCTTGCGCGTCAGGACGTTCTCCCGCTCCACCGTCACGAGCGCGGAGACGCCCTCGCCCTGGAACGGCGACTTCACGAGGAGCTTCGCGGTGTCCCCCGCCTTGTACTCGGGCTTGTCCGCGAGCACGTCGACGCGGTCGCTGTTGGCGTGCGGCCAGTTCACGTAGGTGCTGGACCAGGCGTAGAGGCCGGTGCTGGCCTCGGTCGTGCGCCCGCTCTCGTCCGTGACAGTCGCCTTCACCACGTACTGACCGCCCTTGTCCACGGGGACGGCGGCGACGGTCTTGCCGTCCGCGCCGGTCGTCACGCTGAGCGTGCGGACGACCGCGTCCTGCGGATCGTTCTCGTAGTAGTACCCGCCGTCCACGTTCTTGCGGCGGATCGTGTTCCACGTTCTCGACGAGAGCGTGAGCGTGACGATCTTGCGCGGGAGGGGCTTGCCGTCCGTGCCGACGGTGATCACCTTCACCTTGGCCGAGGAGCCGGGCGTGACCACGTAATCCTCCATGCGCACGCCGACGTACGCCTGCGACTTGTGGACGATCACCGACGTGCGGTTGCTCACGGTCTGGTTGCTGGCATCCACCACGTCCGCCTCGATCGTGAGGATCTGCGACAGCTTTTTCTCGGCGATGCGCGCGGGCACGGTGATCGTGAGCTTGCCGGCTTCGTCCAACGTGCCGCGCCCCTCGGCGAAGACCTCCTGGTTCTGCGGGCAGTCCCACCAGCACCACGAGTCCTCGGAGGAGAACGCGTACCAGTCGTCCGTGACTTTGTTGAAGTAGTAGTCCTGCGTCTGGGCCCTCCACGTCACCGGGGCGCCCGCGAGCGGCGCGCCGAAGTAGTACGAACCGGCGAGGTCGACCGTCACCGTGTCGCCCGCCATCACCTCTTCGGCGCGCGGCGTCAGGTCCACCTTGTACTCGGGTTTGCGGTACGCGAGCACCTGGAACGACGCTCCGTACTGCTGGTCGGGACCGTCGCCCGTCGACACCATCACGTAGTAGGAGCCCAGTGCCGATTCCTTCGTGGTCGGGAACGTGAAGGCGAAGGTGCCGAACTCGGAGAAGGGCAGCTCGCGCCGGAGCACTTCCGTTCCCTCCGGGTTCTGGATGGTGACCGTCGCGACGCCCTTCGCGTCCGGCAGCTGGAGTTTGCCGTCCCAGTCCTTCCGTCGCACGAAGCCCTTGAGCGACACGGTGTCACCCGGTCGGTAGACCCCGCGGTCCGTCTGCACCCACGAGAGCGAGCGGAACGCCGGCGACTCGGCGGACTGAAAATCCCACCACATGTTGAAGTCGCCCGTGAGGACCGGGTCCGTCCACCGGCTGCTCACGAAGGAGAAATCGTATCCCTTCGTCGCCGTCACCCAAAACTCCGGCTGCCACGCGTTCGAGCCGGCCGAGAGCTTGTCGATCGGGATGCCGGTCTCGAGGAAGCCGCGGTCGTCGGTCTTGCCCGTCACGGGCGTGGAACCGTCGAGCGCGCGGAAGGCGACCTGCGCGCCGGCCACGGGCTTGCCCGTCTGCATGTCCACCGCCCAAAGAAGCGCCTTCTTTCCCGAGTATTTGAGGGTGAGCGCGGTGTTCGTGAGCGAGAAGTACTGCGTGAGCTGTCCCGGCTTCTTGTCCCAGGGCGTCACGAAACCCGGCGCCTTCACGGTGAGGGCGTAGATGCCTCCGTCGAGGGAGCTCGCGAGGAGGTCTTGAAGATCGACCGAGAGCGTCTCCCACTGGTTCTTCGCGTTCTTCGCCGGGAGTTTCCAATGCTTGTGCGTGGCGTACCCCGAGAGGTCCGGGGCGAAATCCCACTGGTCGCCCTGCTGCTTGCGGAGCGCCAGGAACTGTTCGAGGGTGAGCTTCGCGAGGTCGACGTCGACGCTGCCGACGTTCACCGAGTGCAGGAGGTAGACGGGCGGCTTGCTCCGCTCGAAGACGCCGAAGTCCCCCTTGGAGTTGCCGATCGTCACCTGGGGATCCAGGTCGGGCGTCGTGAAGGACGACGTGAAGGGGGGCGTCGAGAGCGTCTGGCCGAAGACGTCCGCGGCCGTCGTGTTCACGGTGATCGCGTACTTCTGTCCGGGCTTGAGCGTCGGGTAGAGGGTCACGGCCTTGTTGCCTTCCCAGCCGTTGGGCTCGAAGGCGACGTCGTTCCACCCCTCCGGTTTCGGATCGAGCATCACCGCGCCGAGCAGCGATCCTGACGAGACGGGATTGCTGAAGCGGAGCGTGAGCGCGCCGTCGCGGTACTCGGTGCCGACGACCGTGAGAGGCCCCACAGTCGTGAACCGGCTGACGGCCTCCGCCTTGCTGCCGAGGCTTCCTCCGTTCAGCGCCTGCACGCCCGGCGTGACCCGCAGCGCGTACGCGGACGCGAAGGCGAGGGGCGTCGCCGGCGTCGCCACGATCGCGCTCCTGTCCTGGACCCAGTCGCCGCCTTCTTCCTGCCGCTTGCCGTAGGAGACGTTCTTCCAGTCGATCTTCTGCTTCACGCTGAGCCGGACGCTTCCCGTGCCCGACGAGCTGCCGCCCGACGCCTTCTCCGTCAGAAGGACGAGTTCCACGTGCTTCGCGGCGCTCTGCAGATCCACGTCGCCGCTGAAACGCACGGTGAGCGCAGTCGTCGGCCCGGCGGTATCCGCCTGATCCTCGGGCTCCATCGCGGTCACGCTCGGACGCACGGTCTCGAAGGACCACTTTTCCTCGCGCTCGGTCTTCTCGCCGTTCACCGTCGTGAGTCCGGCGGGCACCGTCACGGTGTAGAGCTCGGAAGGCACAAGCCCGGTCTCCGGGACGAACTCGGCCGCGTACGTGCTGAGCCAGCGCCATCGGCCGGCCGTGCGCGGCTCGATCGTCACCTTCTCCCATCCCGCGGGAGCGGCCGTGGTGCCGACCTGCGCGAGGGCGATCACCGGGCGGTCGAAGACGACGGTGATGCGCCTGTCGGTCGCGACGTCGGCGGCGTTCGGGCCGGGGATCTTCGCGGTGACGACGGGATTTCCCGTGATCTTGAAGCGGAATTCGAGAGACAGGTTGATCGGCTCCCCTTTCGCGGTCTTCGCCTCTTTTCCGAGGAAGAACGCGTAGGTGGCGTCGCGCTCGAGCGGCGACTCCGGCACGAAGAGCAGCGCGTTGCCGTCCCACTTCAAGGTGCCCTTGGTCCCGGCGGGCAGCGTCAGCGATTGCTCCACGCTCGCGTGATCCATCGGCTCCGGGAACTCCATGCGGAGCGGACCCGCCGCGCTCGCCGAGAGGACGGCGACGGGGTTCCACTGCGCGGGAAGCGAGCGGATCGCGGCGATCGCCGCCGCGGCGACGCCGAGACAGACGAAGAGGGCGATCGTGAGGAGGATCGACTTGCGTCGCGGAGACGCGCGCTTCGAGGCGGGAGTCATTGGAAAAGGGAAAGGGAGGAGGAGCCGATGATACGCCGGATGCTTCGTCGATGGAAAAGCGCCGCGGAGCCGTCTGCGGCGCGGTATCCGACCGTAAGAAACCGACCGAGCGGCCGTCTGCGGGAGATGTGAACGCACGATCATTCTTTTTCCTTGCATGTTGATCGAAATTTGACTATAATAAAAAAAATGTTCAAATATACAAAGAAAGTGACGGCGACCGGAGCGTTGTGTTTGGCGATCGCGACCGTCGGGGCCGTTCGTTTGCAGGCACAGGTCGACGATTCCGCGCTCCCCTCTTCGTCGAGCGCCCTTCGCCGCGCCGAGCGCATCGCCCGCCGCCTGGAGAAGTCCGGCCATGCGGCCGCGCCCGCCTCGGATCTCGTGAAGGCGGTGGAGTGGCAGCAGGCGCTCAACGGCCGCGCCGTCGATCTCGTCGTGCAATCCGATGACGGCAAGATCGCCGAGAGGTGGCAGCTGACGCTGCAGTCGTCCCCGCACTGGATCCGCGCGGCCGAATCGGACGGATCGTTCCGCTTCGCGATGGACCGCTCCGTCGTAGCCGCCGATCTCCGCGATCGCCTCGCGGCGATCGCCCCGGCTCCGGTGGACGCCACCGTGACCGCCGTCGCGCCCGACAAGCGCGGCGTGCTCCGCGCCACGGTGGAAGGAATCGCGCGAAGCGGGTACGACGCGGACATAGACGCCGCCGCGACCGCCGTCGTGGACGCCTTCGAGCGCGGGGAGAAGGAAATCCAGCTTCCGCTTGCGCACCGCGACGGGAGGATCCTCAACGCGTCCGGGTACGCCTTCGGCGACCTTCGCCTTCTCTCGGTCGGGCACTCCGATTTCGCGGGGTCCGGCGCCGGGCGCAAGGTCAACGTCCGCAAGGCGCTCAACGACCATCTCGACGGCATCGTGATCCAACCCGACGAGTCGTTCTCCTTCAATGCCGTGCTCGGTCCCGTCACGCCGAGTAACGGCTGGGCCGACGCGCTGGTCATCTTCAACGGGAACGAGCTCCAACCCGCGCCGGGCGGCGGTATCTGCCAGGTGGCGACGACGCTGTTTCGCGCCGTGCTCCAGGGCGGGTTCCCCATCACCGCGCGCGCCAACCACAGTCTCTACGTCACTTACTATGAGAAGTACGGCGTCGGTCTCGACGCGACCGTCTTCCCCGGCAAGCAGGACTTCCGGTTCATGAACGACACGGGCGCCCCCCTGCTCGTGCAGTCCTACAACGACGGCAACGAGGCCTTCGTGAACATCTACGGCGCCGCCGACGCGCGCCGCACGGTGCTCGAGGGGCCGTATTTCCAGTCGACCGAACCGAAGGGTCTCCTCGAGGAGGGAAAGCACCTGCGCGGAAACGAGATCGCCTGGGTCCAGCGCGTGCTACGCGGCGAGATCGAGGAGCGCCACGTCATCCTTTCCCGCTACAACGCGATCCCACGCTCCCTTCCCTCGAAGTATCCCGTGGCGTCCGTCGTCCTGCGCACCGTCGCGCTCACCACGGAAAGTGATCATTGATTTCTCCGGAATTCGCCAGGAGAGTCAAATCGTATTCGCGCAGTCGTCTTTGGCCCTCGGGTAGGATACGGGCGTTTTTCCCGCAGCCCCTTTCCCCACTTTCGTCATGAACACGACGACGCACACCTCCCCCTACTCCGCCTGGTCCGGCTTCGTGATCGGCATCATCGCCGGATTCGTGGTCTCCTCCGGACTCATCGGCTTTGCCGTCGGGTATTCCGTTTCCGGTTCGGGTTCGCGTGCAGCCGCTCCCGCGCCCGCGCCCTCTGCCGCCCCCGCGGCCGCCGGTGCTCCCGCCAAGAACGTCCGCGTCGCCGACAAGACCGATCACATCCTTGGCAACGCGAACGCCGCGGTCACGGTGATCGAATACTCCGATTTCGAGTGTCCCTTCTGCCGCCGGCACTTCACGACCATCGAAGGCCTCGCGAAGAAGTACGGAAACGACGTGAACATCGTCTACCGCCACTATCCGCTCAGCTTCCACCCGAGCGCCCAGAAGGCCGCCGAGGGTTCGGAGTGCGCCGCGGAATTGGGCGGCGAGGCCGCGTTCTGGAAATTCCATGACGCCATCTTCCAGGTCACGAAGATGGGCCTCGACCAGATCGTGCCGACGGCGAAGGCCATCGGTCTCGACGAAGCCAAGTTCAAGGCGTGTCTCGACAGCGGCAAATACGAGAAGAAGGTGAAGGACCAGATGACCGAGGGGTCGTCCTTCGGCGTCCGCGGCACCCCGGGCAACTTCGTCATCAACAACAAGACGAAGGAGCAGCAGTTCATCTCCGGCGCCGTTCCGCAGGCGAGCTTCGAGGCGGCGATCGATCCGATCCTCGGCAAGAAGTAATTCGTTTCTTCCGCTCTTCCGCTATGAAATTCCGTTCCTCGCTCCTCGCCGGACTCGCTTGCGCGTCGCTCGCCGCGTGCGAATGGCCCGCGTCGCTGCTCGGCACGTCCGAGTCATCCGTCGGCTCCTCCTCGCAGTCGTCCTCCGTGCGCGCGAAGCAGGTGCAGTACGAGGGGCTCCTCCAGAAGACCGGCGTGGATTCCGTCATCGGCGGCACGCATTTCCTGGTCTTCGACGGCGGCGGGCTCATCGCGCTCACGCAGGACGGGGCGGACCTCGACGCGTACGTGGATACGCGCGTGCGCATCGGGGGCATGGAGTCGATTTCCCGTCAGGGATATCCCGTCGTGGCGGTCTCCGCCGTGCAGGTGATCGATCAGGATCTTCCCGATCTCGGCGAATCCTCCTCGTCGCTCTCCTCTCTCGGCTCGTCGTCCGAGGCGGCGAGTTCGTCCGTTGAATCCTCCTCGTTGGCGTCTTCGTCGGCGGCTTCTTCCGCGGCCGCGTCGTCGAAACCCGCTCCCGCCTCGTCCTCCCGGGCGCCGACGTCCTCGTCCGCGCGGGCGGTCAGCAGCGCTCCCCTTCCGCCTCCTCCCCCGGCTTCCTCTTCGATGTCCGGCACCGATTCCTCCGCCAAGGCGGCCGCGATGGCCAAGGCGTCCGTCAGCGACGGGACCTTCACGCAGTCGTACTGCTCCCAGACCGCCGGTTTCTGCGTCCCCGTCCATAAGAACTGGTACTACACGTCCTTTGGCGGACAGACGTCCGCCCGCTGGTACGTGGAGTTCGGCCCGGAGGCGATCGAGGCGATCGGCGACGGCGTTCTCAACCTGCAGCTCGTCGACGGCGCGCTCGGGCTTCCTGACGGCACGGTATCCGAAGGCGGCGCCGGCGTGATCGGCTACCGCGCCTGGACCGGCGGACGCCACTTCGAGATCCGCGGACCCGTGAGTCTCAAGGGCGCCGTCGAGTACATGACGAAGAGCATCACCACTGCCGACGTGACCGGTGGGCAGTGATTGGCGATCAGTGATTCGCTCCTTCGCCATCACCAATCTCGAATCGTTTCTCTGAGGTTTCATCGTCCGCCCGGATAGGGCTATACTCCCCCCATGTCCGTTTTCTCCTATGCCGCGCGCGACGCCCACGGCAAGCGCGTCGCCGGGACGATCGATGCGCCCGACGCGCAGGCGGCGCACGCGTCGCTCCGCGCGCAGGAACTGCAGGTGGAGGAGCTCCGCGAGACCGAGCGTTTCGCGAATCCCGATCCCGAATCGGAATGGGAGACGGCGGGCGGCAAACGGGACTATCTTCCGCTCTCGGATACGATGCGTCTCTACGCCGGGTGGCTCCTCGCGCTCTATTTCCTCGTGTACGCGCTCGGATCGTACCAGTGGCTGGGAAGCGCGCCGCTCTCGCTCGGATTCGTCGACGAACTCTTCCTCTCCCCGCTCATCCTCGCCTTCTCGGTCGCGGCGTTCCTGTTCCTGCTGCTCCACACGGTTTTCCGTTGGCTCGGCGGCGGCGCGTTCAAGGGCATCGTGCTCGGAATGATCGGCATCGTGCTCTTCCTCGCGTTTCGGGCGAACATGTAAGCGATTGGTGATTCGTGACTAGCGACCAGTAAGAAACGTCTGGACCTGTTCCCAGGTGCTTTCGGGATTGTCCATGAACATGAAATGGCCGGCATGCGGGATTTCAGCGGTCGGTACCGAGGCCGGGATCACATCCTTTTTCCGTCGGTTTTTGTCTCCGTAGATGAAAAGTTTCCGAACCGTCGATGTCGCGAAAGTGGTAATCAACTCCTCGCTTCTCGAAAGCTGGACGATGGACCGCGACGTTCGAAGGAAAGCGTAGTCGGGTGTCGCCGAGAGCCATTCGGCGCGCCGGCGTTCATTCGGGTCGTCGGAAGACTTCAGTTCCCTCAGGAGCGCCGGATAGTAATTCCGCGAAAAGTCCTCCTCCGTTTTCTCGGAAGCGGGAAGGCTCGCGCCGCAATCGGCAAGCACGAAATTCCCTTCCATGTTCACAAAACCTGCGATGTCGAGTTCCTTCTCAAGCAGGAGCGTCCCGATCATGCCTCCTTGGCTATGGCCTATCAGCATGATCGGCCCCGCACACGTTTGTCTGATCGCGTCCGCGACGATCGATGCCTGATCCCGAAGGTCGTAAGAGAATTCCCGTGGTTTGTCCGATTCGCCGAATCCAATGCAGTCGATCGCAAGAAAAGAGAATCCAAGTGCAATGGTTCGATCCTTCCAGATTCCGAAGGCGGTCTTATTCGACTGCAATCCGTGGAGAAAGACCGCTGTGGCTTTTCCGGATTCCGAACGCGTTACCGAAACACGATAATTGGTACCGTGCTGAGGGACGGAGACGAAATCAGGCATGCAAGCTCAGAGACCGAGCTGCTTGCGGATGGCGTCCGCCTGGGCCTGCTCCTCGTTCTTGGCGTCCTTCTGGATCATGATGGACTGCAGGTCCTTCCAGTCGTCGGCGTGCTTCTGTTCGAGCTTCATCAGCTGGAGCAGGTGCTTCGGGGAGAGCTCGCTGAACTTGCGGCGCTCGTCCTCGAGGATCTTCTGGAGCTCGTCGATCTGGAACTGGCTGAGCTTCGGAACGGCCTGGATGATGCGCCACTTCTCGTCGCGCGTGAGGGAGATCGATCCGCGCAGCAGCGTGAGGAACGTCGCGGTGTCGAAATTCGTCTCGGGGTGCGCCGGAATCACGATCTTCTCGTTGCTGAGCGCGCTCGTGATGCCGCCGAAGCGGTAGTTGCCCACCTGCGCGAGGATCTTGAGGTCCTCGTCGTCGTAGCCCATCTCCTTCGTGGCGACCGTGCCCGGGGGCGGGGGCGGCGGACCGGAATCCTTCATCGGGGAAGCGCCGCCGTCGCCGGCTTGCGCTCCCTGCTGGCCCTGCGCGCCGGCGCTGCTTGCGGGCGGCGTGGGGGCCGCGGCGAAGACCATCGTCGGATCGAGGCCCTCGGCGGGCACCGGATCGCCCGGACGCGGGGGCGGAGGAGGAGTGGGTTGAGAGCCGGAGGTCTGCTGGGGGTCGGCCATAGGCGGGGAAAATCAAGCGAATTCTACAGAGAAAAGAATCTTCTGACAATTGGTTTACATGCTATGAAACACACTGCATTGAGTATTGGGAATAGCAGAATCGGTCACTCCACGGGGCCTCAATACTCTTGATATATCGCGGCATCTTGCAGTTTTCAGCGCCTTTTTCGATGATAAAGTACGAAGGGTCAAACATGCTTGTCGTTGCTGACTTGCTGCCTTCTACGTAGCGAAGCAATTGTCGTTGTCCCGGAATTATCCTATCCAGTACATGCTGGAATCTTTGCCGTTCCGCGTGAGTGTCGTATTCCTTTAAAAATACCGGCTCGTGATCCGTGCTGATGAGGAAGCTGTGCAGATGGATATAGGCACGCCCATTGTCGGCGAGCAGCTTCGCTGTATTGAGAAGCGCACGCATTTTGTCGCGTATGTACATGTAGACGAATGCGGAGAAAATCAGATCGAATTCTCCCCCGAACGCATCCGGAGAAATTCCTTTTTCGATGGAAGCTTGGACGAACGGTATCTCATTCCGATCGTTATAATCGTGGAGATCCATCCCCCATGCCTGCACGTCCACGCCAAATTTTTCCTGTAATCCGCGAATCATTCCGCCTTTTCCGCAGCCGATGTCAAGCACGCGAACGGGTCTCTGGAGTTCGGCGCGCTTTTGCATCACAATTTGTGTGATGTTCACGTTGAGTGCTTCGATCTCGTAGGAAATCAGACCGCGATCACGTTCTTTGCGCTGAAAAAATCCATAACTCGATGACTCGTTTTCGGCATGCCGTTGATGCATTTCCTGGTTCATAGACTCACGTGAGTGACGGGAAGTGAGCGGGCGCGACGTTTTGCACCATCTTGCTGAGAAATGCAATGTCTTCCGGGGTGCCGCCGCAACAGACGCCGACGTAACCGACCCGTTTCTCCAGGCAGATCCGAAGCAGTCCGAGCAGTTCTTCCTGCGAATGCTCGACCTGAAGGCGCAGGTTCTCGAACTCTTTTCGCTCGAGCGCGGTCCGCTTGTTGCCTCGCTCCGCAAGCTCGACGAAGCGCCGCGCCGCCGCATCCGTGCCGATCTTGGCCTTGTTCGGATACGCCGCGCGGATGACGCCGTCCGGCTCCTGCTCGAGCACGCGCCGGCAGTCCTGCACGCTCGCGCAGTTCACGCCGACGCCGACGTCGATCTTTCCGCGCGTTGCCGATACGATCTCGTTTCGCACCTGCTCGTAGGTCAGATCGGGCTGATGAGGATGACGACCCGAGGGATGACGTGCTTCGAACGAGCAGACGAATTCCTCGAAACCGAGATCTTCCAGCAGTCGTGCGGCCTCCCTCGCCTCGCGGACGTAGCGAAACGCCTCGCCAAGGACGCGTTTGATACCGTGACTCCGGAGAGCCGTCGCCTGTCCTTCGTGCCGACGCAGGAACCAATCGGCTGGAAGGGTAGGCACATC
The DNA here is from genome assembly GCA_964423795.1 of uncultured Candidatus Peribacteria bacterium. Lineage (GTDB taxonomy): Bacteria > Patescibacteriota > Gracilibacteria > Peribacterales > Peribacteraceae > CAYRGC01. The sequence goes on from CAYRGC010000012.1 coordinate 29,808, forward strand.
GTTGTCGTTTCCGCCGGATGTATCGAGCGCCGGTGCCAACGAAGCCATCACGTCATTGCCGTAAACTTTTCTCGTCACGTGTACCGCGTGCTTGTTCCACTCCGAAAATTCCCAATCGAACGGTTTTTCTTCGAGCCCGCGGGGTGCAGCTGCGAATGTGGATGTAACGCCCGTCGTGGTTCCGGCGCGTCTGAAGGCGTCGTGGATGCGTAGCGCAACGTCCAATTTCTCCTGAGCGAAGATCTCTCTGGTCGACGTGCCGAGCTTGGCCGCTTCGGAACCGAAGGGGCCGGAGAGGATGTCGATCTGCGACGGTGCGTTGGTGGAGGAATGCATGGGTGGGAAAAGGAAGAGGCAAAAAAGAGAGGAAGGCCGCTCATCGCATGAGCATGCAATCGGTCCGGAGGTAGAGGATGAAGAGGGATTCCATGAGCAAGGCAGATACGAAAATCCCCTCGGGGGCGAGGGGATGGATAGCTTAGGGAGGAAATATTTCTCAGCAGCTACACCCGCCTCGCAGAGGGGACATCATCATCGCCATCATCATGCCGGCGGTCGGGCGCGCGTGCGTCATCGCGGGGACTCTACGCTCAAAAATCCCGTCCGCAAGTTCAGACCGGTCGGTCGTAGGTTCCGGCCTCCGCCAAGCCCAAAGATCGTGATGCCGCCCTGCGCGCGCGGGTGATGAGCTCGGGGTTCAAGAGCGCCGAGGCGTCGATGTCCGGCATGCCGCTCTGGCGGACGCCGTAGAGCTCGCCCGGGCCGCGGAGCTTGAGGTCGATCTCGGCCAAGAGGAATCCCGACTCGTGCTGCTCCATCGCCTTGAGGCGCGGCGAACCCGCCTGCTCCTGCGAGGTCGCGAAGAGGAAGCAGTGGCTCTTGTGGTCGCCGCGTCCCACACGCCCCCGGAGCTGGTGCAACTGCGCGAGGCCGAAACGCTCGGCTCCTTCGATGAGGATGATCGTGGCGTTCGGGACGTCGATGCCGACCTCGATCACGGAGGTCGAGACGAGGATGTCGCTCTTCTTGTCCCGGAACTCCTGCATCACCTGCTGCTTCTCCTGCGGCGTGAGTTTCCCGTGGAGGAGCGCGACGCGCCGGTGCGGGAATTCCTGCCGCAGGCGCTTGGCCTCCGCCTCGACGTTCTTCACTTCCGCGAGCTGCTCGCTCTCGGTGATGAGCGGGCAGATGACGAACGCCTGTCTCCCCTCCCCGATCTGGTGGTCGATGAAACCCTCGACCGTGCGGCGCTCCTTGGGGCCCACGACGCGCGTCGAGATCGGCTGGCGGCGCCCGGGCTTCTCGAGAAGCACCGACAGGTCATGCTCGCCGTAGGCGGTGAGCGCGAGCGTGCGCGGGATCGGCGTCGCCGTCATGGAGAGGAAGTGGGGGCTCCCCTTCTCCTTCAGGCGCTGGCGCTGGCGCACTCCGAAGCGGTGCTGCTCGTCGACGATCACGAGGCGCAGGTCCTTGAAGCGCACGTCCTCCTCGATGAGCGCGTGCGTGCCCACGACGATGTCCACGGTCCCCGAGGCCACGCCGAGCTTGATGCGGTCGGCGTCCGGCCGGGGCGTGGAGCCCGTGAGGAGCGCGACCGCGGGGAGCTGGAACTCCTTGAGCTTCGGATACTCCTTGGACATCTCCAGGAAGTGCCGGAAGTTGAGCAGCAGCTTCGTGATGCCTTCCGCGTGCTGCCGCGCGAGCACTTCCGTCGGCACCATGAGCGCGACCTGCGCGCCCGCGCGCACGACGTTCGCCATCACGGCGACCGCGACGAGCGTCTTGCCGGAACCCACGTCGCCCTCGAGGAGGCGCGACATCGGGATCGCCCCCTCCATGTCCTTCAGGATCTCGTAGATCGCCACTTTCTGGCTGCCCGTCGGCGTGAACTTGAGCGACGCGAACAGCGCGCGGATGAGCTCGATGTCCATCGGGGTCTTGAGGCGGGACTGCACCGCGCTCTGCCAGTCGCGCCGACGCTCGAGCGCCTCGTGTTGCAGCGCGTACGCGTGCTCGAAGGTCAGGCGCGCGCGGGCGGCCGCGATCTGCTCTGGATTCTCCGGGAAGTGCAGCGCGCGGATGCAGTCCTTGCGCGCGATGAGCTTCTCCTCCGCGACCACGTCGGGCGGCAGCGTCTCCTTCAGCTCGTCGACGGCCTTCGCGACGAGCGGCATCTTCTGGCGGAGCCAGCGCGTGGTGATGACGTCATGCTGGGGGTAGATCGGCACGAGGCGGCCCGCGTGCAGCAACGGCCCCTTGCCCGCCATCTCGATCGACGGGCTCTGGAACACGAGCTTGTATCCCATCTCCGCGAGCTTGCCCGTGAGCACCACCTCGCTGCCGTCCTTGAGCATGCGCTTGATGTGCGGCTGGTTGTACCACACGACGCCGACCGATTCGCCGTTGCCGTCGGTGAAGGTCGCCGTGACGAGGCGCTTGCCCCTCTTCGTGTACACGAGCTTCACGTCCTCCACGACGCCGCGGATCGTGACCTTCTCATCCAGCGGCGCGGTGCCGACCGTGTCCATCTGCGTGAGGTCCTCGTGCGAGCGGGGCAGGTAGAGCAGGAGGTCGAGGACGGTGTGGATGTTCAGCTTCGCGAGCGCCTCGATGTAGTCGTTCGTCGTCCCGAGGATGCCGGTCGTGAGGACGGTCGAGAGGTGCATGGATGTACACCTAGAATACTGGAATACTGGGGACTGGAATACTGGGAGATAGATTTCCCGTCCTTTCTTCTCTTTTTCCCCAGTACTCCAGTACTCTAGTATTCCAGACATGGCCGATCTCCTCTCCTCCATCGCGCAGCATTCCGGGGCGTCCGACGACGAGATCAAGAAAGCGGGAAAGCCCGCGGGCGACGACATGGCCGCCGCGCACAAGCAGTACCTCGCGAAGCTGATCGCCGTGCTCGACGCCAAGACCGTCGATGCCTACGCCCCGTCCTCGCTCGTCGATCCCGCCAAGTACAACGCGCTCAGCGAGCTCGATCGCGGCAAGGTGGATATCGTGGCGGTGAACATGGCCAGCCAGATCCAGCGCATCGAGGGATTCTTCCGCGACAAGTCCATCCCCGACGCGTCGCCGGAGCTGCAGACGATGATCGAGCACCTGTGGAACATGAAAAAGACGGTTGAAGACCAGTACGGTCCCCTCTTCCGCTTCTGACCATGCCGCCTCCGAAGAACGAGATCCTTCCCGAAGGCCCGCGCGAGAACGAACCGTCCGGCACGCCGGAAAGGAACGAGAAACCGGTGACCCTCGGCGACGTGAAGGAGGAGGTGTCGCTGGAGATCGACGCGAAGCTCGCGGAGCTCGACAATCGCATCCGTGAACAGCAGCAGCAGAAGTTGCGGGGACAAAGGCTGCCGGAGGACGGCACGCGCGCGGCGTAATCATCCCTCGTCTTCGCTCGGCATGACATCTTTTGTCATGGTTCGTCCCTCGTCAGGCTCGGGATGACATTTTTGCTGAAAAGTACGTCACTGCATGTCGATCCACTGGATCCTCTCGTCTTTCCCCCACCACGTCATCTGCCGTTTCGCGTAGCGGCGGGTGTTGCGGGCGATCGTCTCCCCGAGCGCGCGCCGGTCGACCGTCCCGGAGGAGAGCGCCTCGAGGAGTTCGCGGTACCCGTGGCTGATCATGCCGGGGTCTTTCGCCGTGTAGCCCCGCGCAAGCAGGCCCCGGACCTCCTCGATCCAGCCGCCGTCGAGCATCGCCTGCGCGCGCCGCTCGATGCGCTCCTTCAAAAGCTCGCGCGGCCAGCGCAGTCCGAGCAGCAACGTCTCGTACCGCGACGGCGCCTTCGCCTTCGCGTCGCGCACCTTTCCCGCCTGCTCCGCGATTTCCATGGCACGCAGCATGTAGACCTTGTTCCGTCGCTCCGTGCGGTCGGCGGCCTCCGGGTCGAGGGTGCGCAGGCGCGCCTGGAGCGATTTGCCCTCGTCGAAGTCATACTCCCGCGAGAGCCGCTCGCGCACCGCGGGGTTGGATTTGCCAGCGAAGGAGAGCCCGTCGACGACCGCGGACACGTAGAGCATCGAGCCGCCCGCGAGGATCGGGACGTGTTGCCGCGCGAGAATCCCGTCGATCGTCTCCGTCGCGCGCGCCTGGTACCACGCGGCCGTCACCTCCTCCTTCGGATCGAGTTCGTCGAAGAGGTGGTGCGTGACTCCCTTCCTCTCTTCCATCGTCGCCTTCGCCGTCCCGATGTCGAGATGCTTGTAGACCTGGCGCGAGTCGGCGTTCACGATCTCGGCGTCGGTCCAGTCCCGAGGCTTCTTTTCCCGGATCCAGAGGGCGAGCTCCACCGCGAGCCCCGTCTTCCCGCTCGCGGTCGGTCCGAGCACGACGAGAAGGGGCTTTTTCGACGACGCGAGATGCTTCTCCGCGAGATCGATGGCGATAGAGAGCGGTTCACGCACGACGAGAGCGTACCACGGATGCGAGAGATGTCTGATGAACTTTACATTCTATCCCACCATATCCGTCCGGTGCGTACAGTGCCGGCCGAAGCCAAAAAACGGTAGAATAGATGCGAACCGTTCCCTCCCCCGTTCCATGCGCCAGAACCCCCTCTCCTCGATCTCCGCCAAGCTCTCGCGCGGCATGCCGATCCAGGACTTCATCATCCCCACCGTCATCGACAAGACGCCCTTCGGCGAGCGCGCGTACGACATCTACTCGCGCCTCCTCGAGGAGCGCATCGTCTTTCTCGGCACGGGCATCAACGACGACGTCGCCAACTCGGTCATCGCCCAGCTCCTCTTCCTCGAGAAGCAGGACCCAAAGAAGGACATCACCCTCTACGTGAACTCCCCGGGCGGCCAGGTCACGTCCACCCTCGCGATGTACGACACGATGCAGCTCGTCCAGCCGGACGTCTCCACGGTGTGTCTCGGCATGGCGGCCAGCGGCGGCGCGATCGTCCTCATGGGCGGCGCCAAGGGCAAGCGCTACGCGCTCCCCCACAGCGAGATCATGATCCACCAGCCGCTCGGCGGCACGGAGGGTCAGGCGACGGACATCGCCATCCACGCGGAGCACATCATCAGCACCAAGAACACGCTCAATCAGATGATCGCCGAGCACTCGGGCCAGAAGGTCGACAAAGTGAAGGCGGATACCGAGCGCGACAAGTTCATGAGCGCCAAGGAAGCCCTCGACTACGGCCTCATCGACAAGATCATCGCGAAGGTGTCCCCGAAAAAGTGACGAAACGCCGGATAGAATCGCGGTTTCGAAGGTGGCTGCTGCTGCCTCCGCTCCTGCTGCTCGCCATCGATACGTTTCTCACCCAGTGGTTCCAGCCCAATGCGTATTGGAGAGGCGAGTTCACGACGGTAAACGAGTTCAGCCCCCTGTGGGCGTTCACCATGCGTTCGCATCCACTGTTGCATATCGGCGCGACGCTTGCGTATGTCGGGATCATCGTCTTGCTCATTCGCGCGTTACCCCGACGCGCTGCGTTCATTGCTTCGCTCACCGTCACGTTGTGGCATGTGATCGGTTCGGCATCCTGGATCATGTACCGTTTGCCGCAGGGGTATTGGCTGACCGTCGCGTATGCGGGAATCGTCGCGGGTATCCTGGAGTGGAGCTACAGGAAGTCAGAGTGCTTCCGATAAGGATTTTCGTCTGACAGACGCCATGTTTCCGGTTATGCTCCGAGCGTGTTCGAGCTGCTTTCGACATCACCGTCCGGTCGCCGCGGCCGCCTTACGACCGCGCACGGCGTCATCGAATCCCCCTTCTTCATGCCCGTCGGCACGGCCGGCGCCATGAAGGGCATCTCGCATCGTGAGCTCCTCGAGCTCGGCGCCGATATCCTCCTCAGCAATACTTACCACCTGCACCTCCAGCCCGGCGAGGCGATCGTCGAGGAAGCGGGCGGTCTCCACGAGTTCATCGGCTGGAAGAAGCCGATGCTCACGGACTCCGGCGGGTTCCAGGTCTTCTCGCTCCGTGGCATCAGCAAGATCGTCGAGAATGGCGTGCACTTCCAGTCACACCTGAACGGCGCTCCCCTCTTCCTCGGTCCCGAGGAGGCGATGCGCATCCAGCATGCGCTCGGCGCGGACATCATCATGTGCTTCGACCAGTGTCCGCCGTCCACCGCGCCGCGCGCGGACCAGCAGGCGGCGGTCGACCGCACGCTTCGTTGGGCCGCCGACTGCAAGCGGCATCACGAGAAATTCAAGGCCCAGCACGGCAAAGCCGTGCTGCTGTTCGGCATCGTGCAGGGCGGACTCGAGCGCGATCTCCGGGAGAAGTGCGCCGAGGAGCTCCGCGCGATCGGCTTCGACGGCTACGCCGTCGGCGGGCTCGCCGTCGGTGAAACGGAAGACGAGATGTACGGCATCCTCGACGCCGTCTGTCCCCTTCTCCCCGAGGACCAGCCGCGCTATCTCATGGGCGTGGGCCGGCTCGACCAGATGCGTACCGCGGTGGCGAAGGGCATCGACATGTTCGATTGCGTGCTGCCGATGCGCGAGGCGCGGCACGGCACCGTGTACCTGAGCGACGGCACGAAGTTCCGCGCGACCAAGCCCGAGCTCCTGCACGATCACTCCCCGATCGATCCCGATTCCCCTTCCCCGCTCAGCCGCGAGCACACGAAGTCCTACCTCTGCCACCTGCTCCGCGCCGGCGAACGGTACGGCGAAACGATCGCGTGCATGCAGAACCTGGGGGTCACTCTCCAGGTCATGAGGGAGTTACGGAAGAATCTTGAGCAGTCCAAATAAACACCAAATTCCAAATACGAAAAACCAATTGATTGAGATTTGGCGCTTGAGACTTGGTTCTTCTTACGCCTTGATGCCCGTCACCTCAATCTCCGTGAAGTGCTGGCGGTGACCCTTCACGCGGCGGTAGCGCTTGCGGCGCTTGAACTTCTGGATGCGGATCTTCTCCCCGCGGCCGTGCGAGAGCACCTTGGCCTCGACAGAGGCGCCGCTCACGAGCGGGGCGCCGATCGTCACCTTGCTTCCGTCGGAGACGAGGAAGACCTTGTCGAA
>CAYRGC010000013.1:0-33456 GCA_964423795.1 uncultured Candidatus Peribacteria bacterium
GCATGACCGGTCAGCAGCTCCGCCACGAGCTCAGCCAGGTCAACTTCGGCATCAAGCCGACGGACCGCGAGATTCCCGACGGGGTCGCGAAGGGCGTCGTGCGCTTCCTCGCGAACAAGCACGGCATCAAGGTGAACCTCGACGATCTCGGCTCTACCGTTGCCGACGAGGCCGAAGAAGAGGAGCGCGAAGAGACGAAGGAAGGGGAGAAAGCGGAGGCCGTACCGGCCCCGGCCGCCCCGGTCGAGGCACCGCCGGCCCCGGCCACCGGAGCGGCGAAGAAATACCTCATCCCCACCGTTCCGACGATGTCGCAGGCCGCCGCCCAGCGGAAGGCCGCGGCGGAACTGAGCGTGCTCCGCAAGCTCACGCTCGAGGACGTGTCCAAGGAGGCCATCCGCCGCCAGCAGCAGATCGACAAGCGTCCCACGAAGGCGGACCGCGAGGCCAAGCTCGCCGAGCGCAAGGCCCTCGAGAAGGCGCGTGCGCGCGAGAAGAGCCAGGCGACGGTGAAGCAGCAGCAGATCAAGAGGAAGGACGGCATCGTGACGCTCCCGGAGCTCATCACGGTGAAGGAACTCGCCGAGAAGACCGGCATCCAGGTGCCCCAGCTCATCGGCGCGATGATGAAAAACGGCATCATGGCCACGATCAACCAGGCCATCGATTACGACACCGCGGCCATCGTGGCCACGGAGCTCGGCGTGCAGGTGTCCCGCGAGCAGCGCGCCGCGTCCGCCGAGCACCTCTTCAGCAGGAACCTCCAGGAACTCCTGAAGGACGAGCCGGAAAACCTCAGCGCGCGTCCGCCGATCGTCGTCGTCATGGGACACGTCGACCACGGCAAGACGTCCCTCCTCGACGCCATCCGCTCCACGGACGTGGCCGGAGGCGAGGCGGGCGGCATCACGCAGCACATCGGCGCCTACCAGGTGGAGCACGCCATGGGCGGGGACGGGGAGCACCGCGCGATCACGTTCCTCGATACGCCCGGCCATGAGGCCTTCGCCGCCATGCGCGCCCGCGGCACGCAGGTCACCGACATCGTCATCCTCGTCGTCGCGGCGGACGAAGGCGTCCAGCCCACGACGGTCGAGGCCATCAACCACGTGAAGGAGGCCAACGTTCCGATGATCGTGGCCATCACGAAGATGGACCGCGAGCGCGCCGATCCCGACCGCGTGAAGGGCGAACTCGCTTCCCACGGGATCCAGCCGGAGGAATGGGGAGGCACCGTGCCGTTCGTGCTCTGTTCCGCCGTGAGCAAGCAGGGCATTTCCGATCTCCTGGACCACGTGATCCTGCTGGCGGACATCAAGGGGGTGAAGGGCAATCCCAAGCGCAGCGCCATCGCGACCGTCATCGAGAGCCACCTCGACACGGCCCACGGCCCGCTCGCGACCGTCATCGTGAATACGGGAACGCTGCGCGTGGGGGACATCGTCGTCTGCGGCACCGTCACGGGCCGCGTGAAGGCCCTCATGGACGCCGCCGGCAAGCGCCTCACCGAGGTGCCGCCCTCCGGGGCAGCCCGCGTCTCCGGCATGAGCGTCGTGTCGTCCGTGGGCGACATCATGCAGGTCATGCAGAGCGAGCGCGAGGCGCGCGAGCTCATGGAGAAGATCGAGGAGCAGGCCGGCGCGGAGAAGAAGCACTCGTTCTCCGACTTGGTTTCGCGCCTGTCCGAAGGCAGGCTCAAGCAACTCAAGGTCGTCCTCAAGGCCGACGCCCAGGGATCGCTCGAGGCCATCGCCCAAGCGCTCGAGCTGCTGTCCTCCAAGGAGGAATCCGTGTCCGTGAAGCTCATCCACCGCGCCATCGGCGCCGTGACGGAAAACGACATCATGCTCGCTTCTCCGAGCGAGGCCGTCGTGGTCGCCTTCAACACCGTCGTGCCCGGTGAGGTGCGCCGCACGGCCGAGCGCGAGGGCGTGCAGGTGCGCGAGTACAAGATCCTCTACGAGCTCCTCGACGACGTCACCGCCCTGCTCAAGGGCCTCGTCGAACCCGAGGAGAAGGAGGAGATCCTCGGCCACCTCGAGGTGAAAGGCGTCTTCTTCCGCAAGAAGAACGAGCAGGTCGTCGGCGGAAAGGTGACCGACGGCGTGATCAAGCGCCTGCCGTTCCGCCTGAAGCGCAACGGCGAAGAGATCGGCGTCGGCCGCATCACGTCCCTCAAGCACGTCGACAAGGACATCAAGGAGGCGAAGGAGGGCCAGGAGTGCGGCATGCGCATCGAGATCTCGGTCGAGGTCCAGGAAGGAGACGTCCTCGAGCCGTATCTCAGGGAGTGGAAGAAGAAAGAAGCCTAGAAGAAAGCCCAAGTACGAAATCCCAAAACGAGGATTTCGTGCTGAGGACTTAGAATGTTTCTCTCTTTACACCGTCGCAGGCCCCGGCGTTGCGAGGGGCGCCGGAGGCGGATTATCCAACACGAGCAGGAGCTGGCGCACCTGGTCCGGCGTGCCGCGGCCTTCGAAATACGCGATCACGGCGCGCTCCGCTTCGGCGGAACGGGCGTTGAAGAGCAGTCCCGCGAAGTCCCGCATGGGTTGTCCCGGCGTACTGCGCGGGCCGCCCCGCGCGGAGAGCATCTGCTCGAGACGCGCGCGGACGCCGTCGTTCGGGGCGAGACCCAGGATCCGCTCCCGCTCCGACGGGCTGAATTCCCGTCCGCTCCTGACCGTGCTCGAGAGATCGCCGCGGATGCGGTAGATGCCTTCCGCGACGCGTGCCCAATCCGGGCCGCCGATGCCGTGTTGACGGGTGATCGCCTCGAAGGTGCTGTCTCCGATGAAGCGCATCTGCGCCACGGATTCCTCCATCCGCACGGCGCCCGGAGCGCGGAAGATCCCCGTCAGGCGGTTTCCGAAGAGTCCCATGCCGAGCATGGTGCCGTAGAGCGCCATCGCCGTCGGATTCGTCACGCGGTTGCCCTCGCCGTCTCTCGCGAAGGCGAAGATCGCTCCTTGGACGGCGAAACCGCCGGCCGCGCCCACGACGAGCAGCAGGCGCAGCGCGTTTCCCGCCTTGCGGTCGACGTCGCGCCCGCGGTATCCCTCGCGATGCATGGCCGGACGCTCCATTTGCATGCGCGCATACAGGTCGCCGATGAACTGGACGAGGGGCGCCAGCGCCGCCTGGATCTCGGAAGGAGCCGATTGCATGGTCTTCTGCATCGATTCACCCACCTGTTCGAGCTGGAAGAACAGGGAGAAGCCCTGGGCGTTCGGATCCTTGAGGAAGGCCTCGGAACGCTGAAGAAGGGAATCGATGGCGGTGCGCACGGCCGCCTGCGTGGGGGCGTAGTTCTGCAATGCCTGCATGGCTTCGTCGCGGCGCGCCCGCAGGCCGGCAGCGAGCTCGGGCACTAGGGAGGTATGCATCAGCGAGTGCCAGCGCTGGGCGAGGTTCAGCGTGGAGGTTTCCTGCAGGAGGGTCGTCGCCGGGCCGGGGGTCATGCGGAAGGCGAGCGCCGTGCGTTCCGCCGCGCCTTGGGTCTGGACCGCGAGCCGCGCGTTCGGTCCCGTCTCGACGACGGGAGCGAGCGTTTCCTGCCCTTGGCGGAATTCGAAGCTCATGGACGGTCAGGTCAGGGCGCGGGGGTGGCCACCGTGCTGGAACCGAGCGCGGACTCGCGCAGGATCTTGCGCAGGCGCTCCGCGTCGACGGTGTTGATGGAGCCGCCGTTGGTTTGCGCGTGTTCGCGGAGCAGCGCCTCCAGCACCTGGTTGTTCGTGGCGCCGGTGAGCGGCGCTCCGCCTTCGCTGCGCGCGCGGGCCAGCGCCGCGGTGAGGCGCTTGCGCGTCTCTTCCTCACTGAGGCCGCCCGTGGCCGCGTTGTTGAGAAGGGTGACCGTCGCGGCGTTGCTGCGGTTGAGGTTGGTGTTGAGGTTGATGGTGTTGTTGATCGTCTCCTGGCGCACGCCGCCGGCTCCGCCGGCGGGGTTGTTGCGCAGGAAGCGGCTCTGTTCCGCGAGCGCCTCGGTGATGCTCTGGGTATCGAGACGCGTGTTGATCTCGCGGAGGTTGCCGGCGCGCATGATGCGCGTGAGCGACGTGCGGTCGGCGCCCCACGGGATGACCGGGGCGGACATGGGGATCTTCGCGGCGAGGCTTCCGAGGTTCTTGCCCATGTCCTGGATACCCTGGGCGAAGTGTCCCATGAGGGGGTCTTTCTTGAGGATCTCGAACGAGTACTTCCAGATGATGCCGAGCGCGATCACCATCCAGAGCATCTGCCAGAAGTCGCGGATCTCGCTGAAGATCGCGATCGGGCGCGAAAGCCCCGCGAACGCGTCCCCCGAGGGGGGAGCGGCGGTGGAACCGGCGTTGAGCAGCACGAAGCCGATCACGAACGGCAGCGCCACCTTCACCGGCAGGAACACGGCAGAAAGGAACTGCTCCCAGATGACCTTCATCGGGTTGAATTCCCCCAGTTTATCGCCCATGACGAAGCCGATGGCCACGAGCGGCATCAGCGCGATCGTGACCCAGAGGATCGGGATGCGGATCGCGAAGCCCGCGACCATCGCCAGAAGCGGAAAGACGAGCGCGATGTGGATGATCACCGCGATGAAGAGCTTGATGAGGTAACCGGCCGACCGCGCGAAGACTTCCCCGCCCGTGGCTCCGATCGGTCCCCCCGTGGGCGGGCGGACGTCCGTGATATAGATGAGGTTGCGCAGTCGAGCGTAGTTGATGATGAGGCCGTTTAAGACCTTCGATCGGGCGCTCAAGTTCGCCTCCGGGGTGTACTCGCGCATCTGGACGCAGAGCACCTTCTCGAGCGGGCAGCGCCAGCCCGTGGAGCCGCCTTCCGCGTCGTTGCGGTAAAATCCGCTGCCGACGAGGACCATCTGGTCCGTATCGCTGAAGAAGGCGAATTTGGAAGCGATTTCACAGGGCCTGCGCGTCGTCGGATCGCTTGCCGAGACCGGCATCGTGCAACCGTCCATGCCGATCATGTTCGGGATCTGGTAGACGGTGTAGGTGAGGATCTGCGAGGCATCGAAGATCGCGCGCGGGATGAACCAGGAGAAGTTCACGGCCACGAGCGCGAGGACGAATTTCGGCAGCAGTTCCTTCACTTTGGTGCCGTCCGCCTTCACGATCATCACGATCGCCTCGTAGATGAGCAGGATCGCCATCGCCATGTTCACGAGATCGCGGCAGAGTTGCCAGATCTCGCGGAGCATGCCCATAAGGTTCCCGTCGGCCCCGCTCGTCTTCAGATCGAAGATCCACTGGGGGTCCATGATGATGTCGAGCACATAGAACAGGAACCACGCAAGGAAGTTCAGGGAGGAGATCGCGAAGCCCGCGAACACCGACATCTGTCCGAGCATGCTCGAGACGGGATCCGTCGCCGTCGCCGTCGTGGCGGCGGAGGCGACGGGGATGCTCAAGAGCCCCTCCCCGTTCAGGGCGAGAAGCAGGCCCGCTACGGAGGCCAGGAACCCGATGGCGTACGAGCGCCGAGGCATTCCCACTATTGTATCATTTTTTAGTTCTTCCCTCAATCCTCGAAGCCAAAAAATCGGCCTCAGAACGCGGTTCTTCGGGGAGCAATGGAAATAGTACTTCACAATGAAAGCAGGAAAATATCGAGTACAATTGTTATTCATTGGTAAATTTGCAGGGTGGATAAATGGTTATTTTTTGGCTTCATATAGATATTTTTTTGAAAAACAGCGCTACCCCGAAACCTTGAGTACTTTTCTTGCACTTTGACGACCACCCTGAGTAAGGTTTGTGCGCACCATGTCTTCAACCTCCCTGAAGGCCCTCTTTAGCTCGCAGACCCGGGTGAAGCTCCTCTCCACCTTTCTGCTCCATCCGGACACGGAATACTTCATCCGTGAATTGACCAGGCTCCTCGGGGAACAGATCAACTCCATCCGTCGCGAACTCGAGAACCTGCGCCGTATCGGGCTCGTGAAGGCGCGCCACAAGAACCGCAAGAAGTACTACCACGTCGATACCACGTTCCCGCTCTATCCCGAGCTGAGGAGCATCTTCTCGAAGGAGATCCAGACCGAGAATCCCGTCGTGACGAGCCTCAAGAACCTGCCGAATATCCAGCTCGTGACGCTCGCGGGACTCTTCACGGGGACCGAGAGCAAGGTGGACCTCCTCATCGTCGGCACCGTTCGCAAAGAGGTGATCGAGGCCCTGCTCCTGCAGGATCCGGGCTTCAAGAACGCCAAGTATTCGATCTTCTCCGAGGCAGATTTCTTGTACCGCCTCAGCCTGAAAGACCGTTTCATCCTCGAAATTCTCCAGGATCCCCGCCATATGATCGTGCTCAATACGATCCAGCGGCAGATCGAGGAAGCCGTGGGAAAATAGCCTCATGCTCAAAGCCCTAAGCCTTAAGCTCTACGTTCCATTCCTTGGGGTTTTGCGAGGGGCAACCTTCGAAGAAAGCCTTTACTTGAGGCTTACGCTTCAGTAACCTCTCCCAGCTATGCCGTCGCCCATCCTGTCCGCTCAGGCCAAGAAGTACCGCAAGGAAGTCCCGGAGATTCAGCCGGGATTCACCGTCCGCGTCCATGAGCGCGTGAAGGAAGGGGAGAAGGAGCGCGTTCAGATCTTCGAAGGTCTGGTCATCGCCGTGCACCGTGGCCACGTTCCGACGGATGCCACGTTCACAGTACGCCGCATCGCCTCCGGCGTCGGCGTCGAGAAGATCTTCCCGTTCTTCTCCCCGAGTCTCGAGAAGGTGGAGGTGAAGAAGGTCGCCAAGGTGCGCCGCGCCAAGCTTAACTTCATCCGCGGCCGCAGCGGCAAGTCCGCCCGCATGAGCGAGCGCTTCACGTCCGCCGACGAGTTCGCCGTCGCCGTCGCGGCTCCCGCGGCCGAGACGCCGTCCGAGGAGGCCGCCGAGCCAGCCAAGGAGGAGGCCAAGGCGTAAGCTCATCCATTCGCCATCGAAACCGGGGCCCTCCCCGGTTTTTTTGTGTCTTGGCCCGGGTTTCCTGCATCGGTACGCTTTGCGTAATGGTCCGAGCGGTCCTCATCGGCAATTACGGGCAGGCGAATTTCGGCGACGAGGCCCTACGGGAGTACTTCGTCTCGCGCTTTCCGGAGTGCGAGTGGAGCGTGCTTGTGGCCGGGAAGCCGGCGGCGGGGGAATGCGCCCGGTTGCCGCTGGGCATGCGGTCAATCCTGCGCCCGTGGTGGCGCACGATCGGCGTCCTGCGCCGGGCGGATATCGTCATCTTCGGCGGCGGGACGCTGTATACGGATATCGAGTCGCTTCAGGCGTGCCTGCTTTGGGGATGGCACGCGCTCGTCGCGCGGTTCTTGCGGGTTCCCTACGTCCTCGCCGCGCAGGGGGTCGGGCCGTTTCGGACGCGCCTGGGGGAGCGGATCGCGCGCTCGGTTTACCGGAACGCGGTCGCGGTGAGCGTGCGGGACGGCATGAGCCTGGAGCGGGTGCGTTCCTGGGGTATGAACACGTCCGTTGTTCGTGTTTTTGATCCGGTTTTCTCGCTTTTTAAAGCCATAAAGATCGATACCCGATCACAGGATGTACTCATCGTGATTCCGCGGCTCAATAGCGGCGAAGCCTTCGACGCCGCATTGCGCCAACAGCTGGCCAGCGGGAAGTTTTCGTCGTGCCGCATCGTCTCGATGGAGCCGGACCACCCCGAGGAGCGCCGGCGGTGCGCGCACCTGCGTACCGTGGCTTCGGTGCCCGTCGAGACGGCGGAGCTGCGGAGCTCGGCGGACGTGCCTTCCGCGCTTCGGGGCGCCGGGCTCGTCCTCACCCAGCGGTACCACGGCGGAATCCTGGCGCGAGCGGCGGGGTTGCCGTTCGTCGGCGTGCCGCAGGCGGAGGGCGACAAGATCGACGCCCTCAAACGCGAGACGGAGGACGCGGGTCTGCTCCTCGAGTACATCGCGACGCTCGAGCGACAGCTCGGCCGTTTTCTCCTGGAAGGAAAAGGCGCGGGAATCTAAAGGGATTGATCTGCCGCCTGCGCTATCATCGATTCCATGGCGACGCTCCCCGCGGAACCCCTGGCCTCTCGTCTGCGACCCCGGAAGCTCGCGGATTTCGTCGGGCAGACGCATGCGGTCGGGGAGGGAAGCGCGCTTCGGCGCGCCATCGAACAGGACGCGCTGCGGTCCGTGATCCTGGCCGGTCCCCCGGGGACGGGCAAGACGACGCTCGCGCACATCATCGCCGAGGCGACGCAAGCAAGGTTCGCGCAGCTCAACGCGGTTACTTCGGGCGTGAAGGAGCTCAAGGCGGTATGCGAGGAGGCGGCCGAGCGCGCCCGCGGGATGCTGCCGGAGCGCACGGTCCTCTTCATCGACGAGATCCACCGCTTCAATCGCTCCCAGCAGGACGCGCTTCTGCCGTACGTGGAGAGCGGGGCCGTCACGCTCATCGGCGCCACGACCCAGAATCCCTACTTCGACGTGAACGCGGCCCTGGTCTCGCGCTCGCAGGTGATCCTGCTGCAACCGCTCGGGGTGACCGACCTCGTCACGATGCTTCGCCGGGCTCTTGCCGATCCGAAGGGATACGGGGGAAAGGTGACCGTCGGGGACGACGTGCTCGAGAAGATCGCCACGGTGGCCAACGGCGACGCGCGGATCGCCCTCAACACCCTCGAGCTCGCGGTCCATACCGCGGGGGGCGCCGTCGATATCGCCAGGGTGGATGCGCTGCTTCGGGAACGTGGCCGCCGGTACGACAAGACGGGGGAAGATCACTACAACGCGGTCTCGGCCTTCATCAAGACGATGCGCGGGAGCGACCCCGACGCGGCGCTCGTCTGGCTCTTCCGGATGCTCGGGAGCGGCGAGGATCCCCGGTTCCTCTTCCGCCGGATGACGATCTTCGCGAGCGAGGACATCGGGAACGCCGATCCGCGGGCGCTGCAGCTTGTCGTCTCCGCGTGGCAGGCCTTCGAGCTCGTCGGGTATCCCGAGGGGGAGTACTTCCTGGCGCACGCGTGCGTGTATCTCGCGCAGGCGCCGAAGAGCAACGCCGTGACGCGCGCGATGGGCGCCGCGCGCGGCATCATCGGATCCGCGGCGACGCTCGAGGTGCCCAATCATCTCCGAAACGCCCCGCTCAAGGGTATGAAGGAGCAGGGCTACCACGAGGGGTACCAGTATCCGCATGACGCGCCGGAGGGCGTCGTTTCGGCGAATTACTTCCCGATCGGCGTGCAGCCGCGGGATCTCTACGAACCGACGGATCGGGGATTCGAGGCGGAGGTACGTGAACGACTTGAGCGTGTGAAGAAGATCGTTCGACGGGGCTAAGAAAGAGGAAAGAGCTTGAAGGGCGTGGAACGTTTTCAAGCTTCCAAAGCTCTTTTCTCTTTCCTCGTCTCAGAACGGCACCCCTTCCGGAAAGAGGACCGACTCAAGCTCCTTCGCTTCCTCGTACCATGCGCGTTGCTCGGGCGTCGCCGTTCCGCCCCTTCCGTAGCGCTCGGCGAAATCGGCGAAGCGCTCGTCGAGCGACACGACCTCGTTTTCGCGCACGCGCTTGTCGGCGTAAAACAGGATCTGCTGCTCGATCGTTCCGCGCTTGGGGGAGGGGATCGCAAGACCGTGCGGCTCGATGATGCGGCCGAGGGCGTGATAGCCGCGTTCGCGCAGGAGCGCGGTGCACGCGGCCTCGTGGCGGAGACCCGCGAAGCGCTCCTTCCACCGCGCCCAGGTCTCGAGGTCCTTTTGGCTCGCGGCCGCCATCGCGGGGCTTGCGCCGGGGCGGAAATCGACGAAGCGCAGCAGATCATGCAATTCGCCCGCGCGGCGCAGCGCCAGCGGACGCGTCACGATGCGCCGCTCCAGGAGCGCGCGCCCGAGACGCTCGGCCACGTCCGCCACCGCGTCGCAGTGCCGGGCGACGTGCGCGGGCAGGCGCACTTCCTCTCGCCAGGTCTCGACGTCCGCGCGGGAGGGGAGATCGATGTCGTCGAAGTCGAACCGCACGTCGCGGCCGTCGCCGCGTTCGGTGAACGTGAGGCGGATGATCGGGCGCTCCCGCTCGAAGGCCGTCGCCGCGCGTTCCGGCCACTCGATGCAGCGGATGGCGTCGGCATCCGCGCCGGCGCTCAGGAGGTCGAGCGCCTGCGGGGTCGTGAGTCGATAGAGGTCCAGGTGCAAGAGCAGTCCGAGAGATGTTTCGTAGCGCTGTTCCAGGGCGAACGTCGGGCTCGTCACGCGTTCCGCGACGCCGATCGATCCGATCCATGATTGCAGGAACGTGGTCTTTCCGGCGCCGAGCGGCCCGGACAAGGTGATCGTGCACGGGACGGCGTAGAGCGTTTTGCTGAAATTGCGCGCCAGGAAGCCCGTTTCTTCGGCCGATGGGCAATGAATCACGCAGGAATCCATAGTTGACCTTTTAATATAAAAATGTTACTATATTCATAAGACAAGAACACCAAACAAACTCCATGTCCATGATAGCAAAGCGCTCACCGGGTTTCTCCACGCTTCCCGTCTATGCCAGGCAGGAGCCTCATTCGTTGCACTACCTGTCGGAACGGGTGACGTTTTGGGTGGCGCTGCTCTCGGTGTTCGCGTTCGTCACGGGAAACATGTTCGGTCAGCACGGCTGGCACGTCTTCTGGGCCTCCGTCCTCGGCGAATCCGCCGAGTCGACGATCGTGTTCGCGGGGACCGTGCCCCCGGTCCGCGCGATTCCCGATTACGAGCGTTGGGCCAAGCTCGGCGGCAACGTGCGAGACCATACGTATCGCGAGGTGCCGCAGGATTACCTCATTCCGCTTCCCAAGTACGAGGATCTCGCATCGAACCCCAAGCTCCAGCGCACGTACTTCGTCGATAACCTCGGCACGTACGATCATGGGATCGGGGAGGGGAGCCACACGGGCATGGACATCGCCGTCCCGATCGGCACGCCGATCCAGGCGGTCGCGAACGGCATCATCACGAAGGTGGGCAACGATCCCTACGGATTCGGCAACTACGTCGTTCTCAAGATGCCGCGCGTCCCGGATCCCAGCAATCCCGGAAAAACCACGAATCTCTACGCCGTCTACGCCCACCTCTCGGCCGTCGCCGTCGAGGAGAAGGACATCGTGAAGAAGGGCGACGATCTCGGCGCCACGGGCATGACGGGGTTCGCCACCGGGCCGCACCTCCACTTCCAGATGGATCGCGAGGAGGCCCCGTGGCATCCGTACTGGCCCTTCACCGGCCAGGAAGCCCGCGACGCCGGCTTCACCACGAGCCAGGCGGTGAACGCCGGTCTGCACCGCGAGCGCGGCCTGCAGTACACCGTGAATCCGATGCTCTTCGTCCAGGCGTACCAATCCGGCGCGCCGGTGCAGGTCGCCCGCGCGTCGTCCTCCCGGCCGTCCGTGAGCCGGCTCAGTTCCATCGAGCAGCGTCGGCAGGACCGCCTGAGCAAGCTCGGCGTGATCTCCGTGACGACCGTGACCCTCGCGTCCCCGCCGCCGGCTCCCGTGGAGGTTCCCGAGGCCGTCTCGTCCTCCTCGGCGCAGGCGAGCTCCTCCGAGGCCGTGTCCTCGGCGGCCGTCCGCGCGAGCGCGACGACGAACGTCGCGAGCGTCGCGTTCTTCCATGACGGCGCCTTCGGTCCCGACCGCGCCTGGCATTCGGTCGAGCTCCGCCTGCTCGACGCGGACGGCAACATCGTCACGCTGCCCGTCTTCGATCGGGCGATCGTGCTTCGCACCGCGTACGGCAAGGCCGAATTCAAGCCCGAGAGCCTGACGGCCAAGGACTTCATCAACGGAAAGGCCACGGTGCAGGTGCTGCCCCTCTCGAATTCCACGATCGTGATGCAGGCGATGCCGCTCGGCAGCCTCAGCGAGCCGTACCGGTATCAGAGGGACGTCGCCACCCGTTGAGGGTGGAATCGGCAAGAGGCAATCAGCAAAGAAATGATCGAACGACCAAAGAACACTTGAACATTCTCTTTGATGCCTGGTCCTTTCTTTGTTGATTGCTTCTTGCTTATTCTTTCACCTTCAGAACGTCCTTGTAATCCACCATCGGCAGCACGTGGATGGCAGGTTCCTCGTACGGATGAGCCTTCTTGATGGCGCGGAGCACGTCGCCGAGATCGACGTCCGCGGGGACGAGTACCTCGATGCGTTCCTCCCCGACCTCCGCGAGCTTGTCGGTGCTCCCGATCGCCGGGTGCGAGCCCTCGAGCGGCCGGAAGCGCCCGGTGCCCTTCACGCTGAACGAGCAGCTGTCGTACGCGCCGATCTTGCCGGCGCCCGCGAGCGCCATCGCGTCGCGGACCTTTTGAGCGTCGGTTTCGGGGACGTAGACGATCAGTTGATAGAGAGTGGGGGAGTGGGACAAGCGAGGGGCGAGGAAAGAGCTTGGAAAGCGTGTGAGCTTAGGGCTTGGGGCTTGGGCGCGAATACCAGGAGAGGCCGAGCATGATGAGGAGCAGGAGGATCCCCGCGACGAATTTGTGCCCCGTGCTCAGGAAGAGCGCCGTGATCCCGAACGCGGACCCGAGCGCCGCCGTGAGGAGGATCACCTGCCGGGGACTCCAGCCTTTCTCGAGGAGGCGATGATGGAGGTGCTCGCCGCCCGCGCTGCCGCGCATGGGTGATTTTCCCGCGGCGATGCGCCGGAGGACGACGAAGACGGAATCGATGAGCGGCACGCCGAGGACCAGGAAGGCGGTGGCGACTTTCCCGCCGGAGTGGATCGTGAGGATGCCGAGCAGGAGGCCGAAGAACATCGAGCCCGAATCGCCCATGACCACCTTGTTCGGCGGGAAATCGAAGAAGAGCCCGCCGAGGGCGATCGCCGACAAGCTGAGCGAAAGAAGGGCGATCTCCGGTTGGTCGACCCGCGGACTCCATGCGAGGAGCCCGATCGTGAGGAATCCCAGGAAGGACAGGGTGCTCACCTGGCCCGGGATGCCGTCGAACCAGTTGAGCGCGTTGATCGTCATCATCAGCCAGATGACGGTGAAGGCTCCGCTCCAGAGGGGCAGGTTCCCCGCGAAAGTCGTCTTCCAGACGACGCGGTCGAGCGGGATCACCGGGACGCCCGTGAAGGTTTCCAGGGGGTTCGTGAGCGAGTAGATGCGCACGCCGACGGCGAAGAGGACGAGGCAGGCCGCGATCTGCAAAACGAAGCGGAGGGAGGGGGAGAGGCGGTGCCGGTCGTCAATGAGGTTCACGACGGACAGTCCCGCGACGCAGAAGGCGATCGCGAGCGTGCTTCCCGTCCACGGGAGGAGCAGCGGCGTCAGGACCAGGAAGACGAGCGTGAACAGGATGCCGGTGGGGTAGGGGAGCCGTGCCCGCTTCAGACCGTAGCGCTCCGGGAAATCGAGCAGGCCGACGCGCGGGAAGACGCGCAGCGCGAGCAGGTGCAGCAGCACGCACAGCGCGAACGCGAGGAGGGGAGTGGCAGAGAGGGGAGTCATGGCCGTCCGCATTCTACAGGTCGGAAAGTTTGGAAGACGAACGATTATTGCTCCACCTTCCCTCGGGAAAGCAACTCGCCGTCGATTCCGTCCGCGCGCCGCGGCGATCCCGGAGCTTGACTTCTCCTCCGGACGATCGCTCGTCGACTTTTTGCGCCCGCCACCGCGATCGATACAATGCGCACATGGCGTATCGCACTCTCGACAAGGCGGAAATCAAGGGAAAGCGCGTCCTCCTGCGCGCCGGCTTCGATGTCAGCATCGAGGACGGCAAGGTGATGGACACCGAGCGTATCGAGGCGCTCATTCCCACCATCGAGTACATCCTCAAGCACGGCGCGTCGCTCGTGATCCTCTCCCACCAGGGGCGTCCCAAGGGAAAGCGGAATCCCGAGTTCACGCAGAAGCCCGTACTCGGCATCCTCGAGAAGCTGCTCGATCGCGAGGTGCTCTGGTGCGACACATGCGTGGGTCCCGAGGCCGAGAAAGCCGCCAAGGCGCTGAAGCCCGGCCAGGTGCTCTTCCTCGAGAACCTTCGCTACGAGCCCGGCGAAGAGGCCAACGATCCGGCCTTCGCCAAGGGGCTCTCGAAGCTCGGCGACGTGTACGTGAACGACGCCTTCACGAACGCCCACCGCAAGCACGCTTCCATGGTGGGTCTCGCCAAGGCGTTGCCCGCCTACGCGGGATTGCAGCTCGCCAAGGAGCTCCACGCCCTTTCGGCGGTCGTCGAGAAGCCCCGCCGTCCGCTCGTCCTCATCGTGAGCGGCGCAAAAATGGAGACCAAGGTGCCCGTGATCGAACATTTCCTCGACAAGGGGGACGAAATCCTGCTCGGCGGCTGCATCGCGAACACCTTCATCGCCGCGCGCGGGTTCGACGTGGGTTCCTCCAAGTACGAGGAGGACCAGCTCGAGAAGGCGCAGGAGCTCATGCTCGAGGCCGAGAAGGAGGCCAAGGCCGATATCATCGTGCCGCGCGACGTGGTCCTCGCGAGCGAGCCGACGGACAAGGCGCAGAAGGTCGATCTGCCCGTCGAGAACATCGTCGGCGACATGGCGATCTTCGATATCGGCAAGGTCACCATCGAGCGCTACAAGAAGGCCATCGAGAAGGCCGGCATGATCGTCTGGAACGGCCCGCTCGGTTTTTACGAGGTCAACCGCTTCTCGCACGCGACCAAGCGCCTCGCCGAGGCGGTGGCCGAGGCGACGAAGAAAGGCGCCACGTCGATCATCGGCGGCGGCGACACGCTCGATTTCCACGTCCGCTACGGGTATCCGCTTTCCGCGTACTCGTTCGTGAGCACCGGCGGAGGGGCCATGCTCGAGTTCATCGCGGGCAAGAAGCTCCCGGCCATCGAGGCGCTCAAGGCCTGAGGCCGATCATCCATGTCATCCCTTTCCATCCTCACCCGCGGCAGCGAGGAATCCTGGAACGCGTTCCTGCGCAGGATCCGTTCGACGGAGGGAGAAGTGATCGTGGTCCTCTCGTCGGCGGACAACGTGTTCCTGCTCCCCGAGGACGAGCGGCACCATTTCATCGACGAACTCGCCAAGCTCCGGTATCGCGCGCGCCTCGCCTCCAAGGAGCCCGTGGTCGTGCGCTCGGCGCGAGCCGCCGGCATCCAGGTGTACGACCGCACACGCAAATTGCGCCGCGCGCTGACGGGCCACGAGAAGCTCGAGGAGGCGCTGCGCTTCTTCTCGCCGAGTCTCTGGCGCCAGCAGTGGAGATCGCGCCTGCAGGCGGTGGGTCTCCTGTCGCTGCCCAAGGTGAGGGTGTGGATCCTCGTAAGCGTGAGCGCGCTGCTGTTCCTCTTCGTCGTCTTCCGGCTCCTGCCCTCCGCGCGCGTGAAGGTGTGGCCCCGATCGGAGCTGGTCGTGCATACCATGAACATTGCCCTGGTCGATCCTGCGCTCGGCACCGGGGCCAAGATCCCGTCGCACGTGCGCACGCTGCCGCTCGTGCCGGTGCGCGTGACCGTGAAGAAAACGATCACGTTCACGGACATCAGCAAGGAATTCATCGGTACGGACGCGGAAACCGTGATGACCGTCCAGAACGCCTCCACGGAGGAGATTTCGCTTCGGGGCGGCAGCCGCCTCACGAACCAGGCGGGCATGGTGTTCCGCACCCGGGACGCCATCACCGTTCCGGCGAAGGGAAAGGTCGGCGTCCGTGCCAAGGCCGACCACCTCGATCTCTACGGCGAAGTGCTCGGCGAACGCGGGAACGTGCCCGCGGGCGTCGCGTGGACCTTCCCGGCGCTCGACGCCTCCCTGCAGAAGCTCGTCACCGCCGCGAACATGTCGGCCGCCACGGGCGGACGTACCGCCTACCGGTCGGTCCTGCGCAAGGAGGACCTGGAGGTGGCGGACAAGCGCCTGCGGCAGGAGTTGCTCGCCACGGCGAAGCAGATGGTGGAAGAGGAGCGGGCTGACCGCAACGCCGACGGTACGCATCAGCTCGAATTCCTCTCCAAGGAGGACGTCATCCAAAAGACGTACTCGGGCGTCACGCTGCCCACGCAGTTCATCGGGCAGGCCGTGGATTCCGTTCCGGTGGAGGGCACCCTCATCTACACCGTGCCGGCGTACGAACTGACGTCGATCCTGGACGGGTTCAGCCAGGAGCTGTATTCGCACGTGGGAGAGGGGAAGCAGCTCGTTCCCGGCAGCGTGCACGTCGATCCCGAGAAGGTGATCATTATCGAATACGCCGACGACTTCACCTGGATCAAGATCACGGTGGATCTCGTGGGTACCGAGCAGTTCGTGCTTGATCCCTTGGATCCCGCGGGGCTCAAATTCGGCCGCAAGCTCCGGGAGACCGTGGTCGGCATCTCCAAGGCCGATGCCCTCAGGATCATCCGCAACTTCCCGGAGGTGGACCACGCCTCGATCAGTACCTGGCCGCCGTGGAACGGCTTATTGCCCGCTATTCCCTCGAGCATCGCGATTGAACCGCAGTAGCCCCTTCGCGCCGGCCGTCCGGGGCGCCATCCGCGTGCTCGGAGGCGCCGTGCTCCTGGGTGCGAGTCTCGTCGCGGTCTCGGCGGCGTCCGTGGTCGCGCATTTTCGCGACGCAGGGGGCGTTCCCGCCGATTGCGCCATCGTCTTCGGCACGGCTGTACGTCCGGTCTATGACGCCGCCGGCAACATGGTTTCCGCGAACGCCGGCCCGGGCATCGATCGGCGGGTCTCCGCCGCCACGGACCTGTATAAGCGCGGTTTGGTGCGAAAGATCTTCGTCTCCGGGGGGACGGGACAGGGAATGCGCCAAAGCGAGGCGCAGGTCATGTGGCGCCTGGCCGTCCGGCAGGGCGTGGATCCGGGGCACATCGTCCTCGAAGGGGAGTCTCACTCCACGGAGGAGAATCTCGCGCTCACGCGTCCGCTGGCAGAGGAGTGCGGGAGCATCGTCGCGGTGAGCGATCGGTACCACGTCGCGCGCATCGCGTTTCTCAGTCGCATGATGGGATGGCAGATGCAAACGTATGCCGCACCACGTACGGCGAATCGGCTCTTTGAGGCCCGATCGTCGCTACGTGAAGCCATAATCCTTTCGGTCTTGACTGTCCAGTACGTGTTAACATAAAATGCATTATGTTAACTAGGAGATCCTGTGGAAAACCGCTCCCCTCTGTCGCCACTGGCCAAAGCCATCGAGAGATATCTCACCTATCTCCGTGCCGAGGAGAACAAATCCCCCCTCACGATCAGCACGTATCGCCAGTCCCTTGATCTCTTATTAAAACTTGGTGAAATACACGATCCCCGACTGATCGATAAGGGCTCCATTCGCATTTATAAGTCGTTTCTGCACGAATTTCGTGCTCGGAGCGGCAAAGAGCTGTCCCTCCGCACCAAAAATCACCACCTCACCGTGCTCCGCGCCTTTCTCCGCTACCTCACGACGCAGGAGGAAATGGAGGTCTTTCCCCCCGACCGGGTCACGCGTTTCAAGGAGGATCAGCGGAAAGTGAAGGTTTTGTACCATGACGAGCTCTCGCGCCTCCTGTCGGCGCCGGATCGCACCACCAAGGAGGGGAAGCGCGATTACGCCATCCTGCAGCTCTTCTTCTCCACGGGGCTGCGTCTGCAGGAACTCCGCAGTCTCAACCGCAAAGACATGAACTTCCAGACCCGGGAGACTTCCGTGAAGGGGAAACGGGGGAAGGTCCGCGTGGTCTTCCTCTCCGATGCGGCCGCCTCCGCCCTGCAGGACTACATGGACGTCCGTCTCGACCATCTGTCCCCTCTTTTCATCCGCAATCACAACCAGGCGGCCACGGTGATGCCGCCGGGCGAGGAATTCCGTCTCTCGCGTATCTCGATTTATCAGATCGTCAAAAAGTACGCGCGGATGGCGGGGATCGTCTCCGATCCGTCGCCGCACACCCTGCGGCACTCCTTCGCCACCGATCTCCTCCGAAACGGCGCCGACTTGCGTTCCGTCCAGGAAATGTTGGGACATAAAGATCTTGGCACGACCCAGATTTATACCCACGTGACCAATCCCCAGTTGCGGGAGGTACATCGGAAGTTCCACGGGAAACAGGGATGACGTTTGAGGGGCGGGCACACAAATGTTTCCGCCGACAAAAGCGCGAAACGCGGAGGTCGCCACCGGAGATTTGAATCCCAGCTTTCGCGTAGGCACAATCCCCCGCCATATGGGCACCAAGATTTTGCGAAACGGCAGCGACAAAACGTTTTGGGATCTGTGCGATTTGCCGGCCGCCGGGGGTATGGACAGCAGTGTCGATCAGGAGCTGATCCTCCGGGAGAACGCGCGTCTTTCGCGGCTTTGGGAGGCGGGCGCCCGCGCCGAGGTTGCTTGGCTCATCGCAAGCCTGCGGTGGCGTTTGCTGCAATGTGCTCCCGATGCGTTCGCGGATGCCGCGGATATCTCGGTACACGATCTCGCGACGCTCGAGGATCCGGCGCTTTCCCCGCGCAAGGCCCTGGAGAAGCATGCGGAGCCGATTTCCGGCGTGGTCATGCATTGGGATGGTCTTGTCCGGCAGACTCCCGAATCGAACGGCGCCGCCCATCATCGCGAAGTGCTGGAAGAAGGACTGGAACGCCTGCTTGCGAAGCTGACGGACCATTTGCGCGCACGGACGCACGCGGTTCTCCATCGCGCCCGCCTGCGCAATGGCGCGGAATTCATCGATGAGCAGGCGGATTTGTCCTCGGAATTGCTGGCGGCGTTCTCGAAAGATCTGAAAAACGGAGGCGTGATCGTGCCCATCCAGACCCTTCTGCAATTGCCACTCGAGGGCGTGCGGGGGTGGACGCATCCCGCCGTGCACGAGCGCATGGACGCGTACGTCGAGGACATTCGGAAACTGGGAATGCGAAAACCGCACGCGATGGTCCGCGCGCTTCTGGAGTACTGCCACATCCGCTGGGACGTTCCTGGTCTCCGTTCCGCGGGGTTGCCGATCGAACTCGTCAACGCGTTGCTGCAAAACAGTGCCGTGAAGCCCGCGGAGCTCGACGCGCTGCGGACAATTCCTTCGCTGCCGGAAGCGGGGTTACGAGAGGTACGCGCGTGTTTCGAGGAGCTTGAGACATCGCCCGCTCCCCAGGGCTCGATCACCGGCTCGTCGTCCGCAGTACCGCCCGCCCGGGAGGAAAAGCGGCTCGACGTGGCGGCGTTGCGTTTGGAGGTGGGGGTGCACGAACCCCATACGGTCGCCGATGCCATCCGGATCCTCGCCGCAGAAGACGAAGGCGGCATCGCCGGTCTCGCGGAAAGGGGCGGCATGGCGACGGATATCCTGGAGCGTCTCGCGTCCGGACAGGCTCCTGTTTCCCTTCCCGTTCTCGAGGCATTCTTCAAAAAACTCAGCGTTCCGTTACCTGCTCTTGCCGAGTCGCAGTATCGTCTTCAGCGCGCTGAAACGCTTGCGGAGACAGTGCACGAGCCTCCTCTCGTCCGGGTAGTCCTTGCCTTACTGGAAAATGAAGTCTTGCCGCAAAAGCTAGATGAAACGCTGGCAGATGCGAATTTTCAGCAATTCCTGGAAACGCTGCGAAGGCAAGCATCAATTACCATTCAAGAGATGAAAAAATTCCTTCCGTACAGTCATTGCGTTGTCGGCGGGTACTTGTTCAGGTTGATGAATGGGATGAGTATGGCTGAGGCTATACAACGAGAGCTCTGGCTGCCCGGTCATCCGGACTGGGAAGAAAAAAGAGGACAGTTGAGCATATTGACCAAGCCGGGCCCGTCAAAAATTCACTTTGTATCGACGCATATCGAGGAGCTTCGGCAGCGACGCGATCTCCTGGCTTGCTGGCGTAGCGGTGAACTGAAGCCGGAAACTCAGGAAAGCGTCGATCGTCGTATCGACATGCACGTGCGCGCACTCGTGGAGACGTTGCCAGGTGCCACGTCTGCCGACATCGCGAAGGCGCTCGCCCTTCCGCCCGCGGAAAGAGCGGATGACGAGGAAGAATCCCCCTCTTCCGTTACGTTGGGCGTCTTCCGGAAACCGGCGTTCCCCCATCGTCCGCGGGGGAAGGCCGCCCGCAAGGTGCATGGGGCGCTTGTGGAAAAATTGGTTCGGGAAGCGGTGGAGAAGCAATTTGTCGGCGGCGATCTGCCGGCATGGTTCCACAAGCGCAAAAACTTCCTGCGGTTGTGTGTGAGCGTGGTCTTCAGGGAGCGCGGCACCGGAAAGGAGGCCATGGTCGCGGCGGCACAGGAGGCGAAGGAGACGCTTGCGGTCCTCATTGCCGAGCAGGGCCGCAG
The DNA here is from genome assembly GCA_964423795.1 of uncultured Candidatus Peribacteria bacterium. Classification (GTDB taxonomy): domain Bacteria; phylum Patescibacteriota; class Gracilibacteria; order Peribacterales; family Peribacteraceae; genus CAYRGC01. Next base: position 20,194 of record CAYRGC010000013.1, read on the forward strand.
GGAGAACGGGGGTACGCGGGACGAAAGCGAAGAGCTCAACCATCTTTCGCCGGCGGTCGATGACGACTTGTCTCCCGTAGACGAGGTGCCCGAGAGCGCGGAGTAAGCTTCCACCACTCATGCTTGCTTTTTTTGGAAACAAGTCTACGATTACCAAAGAGCTTTTTCGTGACCGGGAGCCCGTCTATCCGGCGCTGCGGCGCTTTGATGGGCTTCCATCCTCGTAACGTGCAAGAAAGGAGGTAGCCATGAAGAAGATCTTCTAGCCTTTAGACTTTGGCTATAGGCCATGTCTGAAGGCGTAAGCCCCCACCGCAAATTCAGCCCCTGTTTGGCGCGCGGTGGGGGCATTTTTTCTTCTGACCGGCGGCGAACATGTGGCGTATACTCCCCCTCCTCCCGCGATGGATACTCCCCGCATTTCCGTCGGCGATCTTCCCGCGTTGCTCGTGCGCGCCAATGCCGAGCGATTGCCGTGGAACCTGGCTCCGACGGAGGGGCCGACGGTGCCGATGGCGCAGCTCTTCGAAATCACCCGCAAAGCACTCGGCGAGAAGCTCGCGTCCCTCAACGGGAACACGATCGATCCCGGTCCGACTGCCGATCTTTCCCACCTGGTCTTGGATCAGGGATTCCAGCGGATCGCCGGCCTGCGGAAGCCGGAGGACGTCGCGCAGGGCGTGCGCCTGCGCGTGAGCGAGCTTCTGAAGGGCAAGGCGCTCGTGCGGGACGAGTCTCCCCTTCTCCGCGAGCCGTCCCTTCTTCGCACGGAGAAGCGAAAATCAGTGGCGTTCACGGCGGGCGGCGGCAAGGGCAATTGGGGACTTGGCAAAAAATCCGCCCCGAAGGAGAGGGAGACCGCGGTCCACTACGTCGCCGTGCAGCCGGGATTCTCGAAGACCGGCGAAGAGCTGCTCAAGCCCGGACGCGTCGAGGCGCTGTTACGGGAGACGTTTCCCGGGATGATGGAGCCGTCGGCGGAGACCGTCCAGCGTCTAATGCCCGACCTTTTGGCCGTCTTCGAGCGCATGGAAGGCGCCGACGACCAGATCGTGCGGTTAGCGATGCTGGATGCCATCCGCTCGTTCTTCGAGCGGAAATTCGCGGGGAAGATCGAGAAGAATCTGGGGCAGATCGACGATCTTTTCGACAAGTACCATCTGCGGCCCGACACTCCCCTCTCGGTACACGAGTCTCCCCTGCCGGACGTGCTGTCCCGAGATTTCAGCGATTTCCTTGAACGCTTGGAATTCGCTTGCCTCCGGGACCAGAAGGCCGCCAAGGAACTCATGATGACGATCTCCATGCTCGGGTTCGCGCTCGCCTACAACCGTCAGCCCATCGATACGGGCGACGAGGGCGTCTGGCAGGCGGACAAGTTGCAGCAGGCCTATAACGAGTACTGGGCGCGGCACTTGGAGGAAAAACTGCATATCAATTGGATGCGCGACCATCACGAACTCGCGGTGGCCCTCCTCGCTCTCGAATCGCAATTCCTTCCGCTGCAGGAGCTCAGGGACTTCGTGAAGAGCCAGTCTTGATCAGACGATCTTCACGAACTTCCGCTTGCCCACCTTCAGGACGCCCGGGGCCACGGCGGCATTGATGTCCTTCACGATTTCATCGTTGAGCTTGATCGCTCCCTGTTCGAAGAGGCGGCGCGCCTCGGACTTGCTCGCTGCGAGCTTCTGCTCCGCGAGAAGATCGATGAGCAGCGTTCCCTTCTTCGCCTTCACCTCAGGCATGTCCTCCGGGAGCTCATGTTTGGAAAACACATTGATGAACTCCTTCTCCTCGTGCTCGGCCGCCTCCTTGCCGTGGTAGAGGGCGGTGACCTCCCGCGCGAGGCGCATCTTGATCTCCTTGGGGTTCACGCCCTTCTTGAGCTGCTTTTCCAGGTCCTTCACTTCCTCCATCGGGAGTTCCGTCGCGCACTCGAGATACGTGACGATCAGGTCGTCCTTGATCCTGAGCAGCTTGCCGTACATGTCCTTCGCGGTGTCATCGAGCCAGATGCAGTTATCGTACGTTTTGCTCATCTTGCGGCCGTCGGTGCCCTCGAGGAGCTTTGTCGTGAGGACGAACTTGTCGCGTTTGCCCAGGGCCGTCTGGAGCGTGCGGCCCGCGAGCATGTTGAAGAGCTGGTCGTTGCCGCCGAGCTCGATATCGACGTCGAGCACCACCGAGTCGTACCCCACCATGAGCGGGTAGAAGAATTCGTGGAGGCCGATGGGCTTCCCTTGCGACAGGCGTTCCTGAAACATGTCGCGCTCGAGCATCTGCTGCACGGTGAAGTGCCCGGCGAGCTTCACGATGTCGTCGAACTTCAGTTTCTCGAGCCACTCGTGGTTGTACCGGAGTTCGACCTTGGAGAAATCGAGGATCTTGCCCGCCTGATCTTTGTACGTCTGGAAGTTCTTCTCCACCTGCTCGCGCGTGAGCGGCTCGCGCATCTGGTCGCGGCCCGAGGGATCGCCGATCATCGCCGTGAAGCTGCCCACGAGGAAGATCACGTGGTGACCCGCGTCCTGGAAGGCCTTGAGCTTGCGAAGCGGTACGGCGTGGCCCAGGTGCAGTTTGCTGCCCGTGGGATCGATACCGAGGTAGATCCGCAGCGGTTTGCCGGCCTTGAACTTCTCGTCGGCGAGCTTTTTGGGAACGACGTCGGAGACGGCGCGGGTCAGGAGGTCCATGCGGAAATCATCGACGATTCGCCGTCGGACCGCAATCCCCTCCCGCCTCGTCGAAAAATTGAGGGCTCCCGGAAAGGACACGGGAGCCCTCCTCCGATGCGGGGTTAGGGCATCGACCCTCCTCTTAAGCCCGGAGGCTCAAGACCCAGTGGAGGGACAACTATTCTTTCCATTCCCCGCGTCGAAGTCAACCGGCATTGGTCGCTTGTCGTGTTCTTTTGCAAAAAATGGGGAGCTCCTCGAAAGGATGAAAGGAGCTCCCCTCGATGCCTGATCGGCATCGACCCCATCTCCTGCGCGAGCGCAAGAGTGCTTCAGGGGACAACTATTCTTTCCATTCCCCGCTGCGAAGTCAATCCGGGTACACTGGTTCCGTGCCGTCCTGGATCGTCTCCTCACCGGACCGACTCGATGCCTTCTTGGCGGCCGAGGGCGCGTTTTCGAGCCGAGCCCAGGCGCAGAAGGCCATCGAGGGGAAGCTCGTGACGGTGAACGACGGCGTCATCGAGAAGCCGGCGCACCGGCTCCAGGAGGGTGACAAGGTGGAGGTCACGGGCGATTTGCCCGCTCCCCCCTCGTCGATCGAGCCGGTCGATCTGCATCTTCCGGTTCTGTACGAGGACGCGCGTTGTCTCGTCATCAACAAGCCCGCCGGATACGCCGTCCATCCCGGCGCGGGCATGTCGCCCGGCGAGAAGACGATCCTGCACGGGGTCGCCCACCTGTTTTCGGAGCGCTCGCTCCCCTTCTCCGAGTCGGCCGTGCTCGTGCACCGCTTGGACAAGGACACGACGGGCTGCCTCCTCATCGCGAAGTCGGTGGCGGACCACTCGGCGCTCCAGAAGCAGTTCGAGGAACGCTCCGTCGACAAGCGGTACCTCGCGATCGTCGCCGGCGTTCCGGCGGTCGCGAAGGCCATGGTCGATTCCCCCATCGGCCGCAGCACGACGGACCGCACGCGGATGGCCGTGCACGCGGCGGGCGCCTCGCGCGAGGCGCAGACCACCTACGAGGTGCTCGCGACGGGCGACCGCTGCTCGCTTCTCCTCTGCGAACTGCACACCGGGCGCACCCATCAGATCCGCGTGCACCTGCATGCGCTCGGGCACCCGGTGCTCGGCGACGGCACGTACGGCAGCGAGCTCGCCGAGCGGCTCCATGAGGAAAAAAACATTCAGGGACTCAGTTTGCACGCCTGGACGCTCGCGTTCGCCTCCCCCGCGGACAAGAAGGAGCACAAGGTTGTCGCTCCGTTGCCGCAGGACTTCCTCGAGAATCTGGAGCGATGCGGGATCGAGTGGAAAGGATAGCGAAGAACGAGGAAAGAGCTTGGGGAGCTTGAAAGCTTTGCCAAGCTCTTCAAGCTCTTTCCTCGCTTATTGCGACGCTGCCGTGGAGGCCGAGGAGCGCGTGCGGGTGGCAGACGAAGCGGTGCCCCCCGTCGCGCCGGGCCGGTACTCCACCGTGTAGGTCAGCCGGTCGAGCACCTCGCCCTTGGCGTTGCGCGCCACAATCTCGTAGGCGTTCGTGCCGGACTTGAGGTTGCCGTACGAGACGTCCGCGACGTAGTTCCAGAACGTCACGCCGGGCTTGTAGAGCTGCAGGCGGTAGTCGTTGATCCAGATGGAATCCGTGCCCTTCGAGGTCTTGCCCTCGAGGAGGAACCCGGTACCCGTCTCGGCATGGCTCGCGCCGGGTGTCGGGCCCGTCACGGCGAGGATGCCGGGAGTGAGCGGCGCGTTATCGACGAGCGGCACCGAGCTTTGGGCGCTCGCGGAGGTCGCGGACGCGGCCGAACCGGCGGAGGCCGAGGAGCCGACGACGCCGTCGTTGCCCTGCCCCTGCACGATCGTGAGGCGTGCGGCGGGACTCTTGCTGCCGTCGGCGAACGTGGCGACGACGTCATAGGTGTTCGTGCCGGCCTTCATGTTCCCGAGCCGCAGGCTCGCGATGTAGCTCCACTCGCCCTTTTCGGTGTTGAAGAGCTGGAGCTTGTAGTCGTTGACCGAGATGCCCGTGGCGTTCGCCGGAGCCTTGCCGCGGAGCACGATTTCCTCGGAGTCGCTCTTATACGTCTCGCCCGCTTTCGCCGGCTCGGTGAACGTCGGCGAAGTGGCGTCGCCCGTCGCGGGCGCGCCGCCGGTCTTCACGATGCGCTTCACGGTGGCGATCGTCTTGCCGTTCTCGTCCTGCGCGTCCACGCCGATCTCGAATTCGGTTTCCCCCGCGGGGAGCGCCAGATCGAGGGCGAAGATGCCGCTCGCGACGTCGAGCACAGCCTTGTGGCCGTTCACCTGCACCGCCGCGACGCTCGGGTCCACGGTTCCCTTCACAGTGACCACGTCGCCGGAGACGGTCGCGCCTGCCGCGGGCTCGCGCAGCGTCAGGACGTCGCCGCTGCCCGTGCGCGGGGCCGAGGAGACGGAAGGCGCGCGGCCGCCGAGCAGCAGCGTGCGGCTCTCCGTGAGGAGCGGGGCCTGGAGCGCGTTGGCGTCGAGCGGCGAACGGTAGGCGTACGGATCGGCGACGGTGTCCGCGCCCTCGGGCAGCATCCACTGCTGGCCCTCGCCGATGTAGAACGGATCCGTGTCCTTGAGCGTGACTTTCACGCCTTGGCCGTCGGCGGCGTACACCGCGATCGAACGCACGGTCGCGATGGCCTCCGCGTTGCCGGGAAGGTCGTAGGTGATGGTCGGGAACACGAGGCGGCGGACGGCGGAACCGGAGGAGGTCAGGCGCGGCGTGGCGATCCAGAGGCCTCCTTCGCGCACCGTCAGGCGGATCTCGCTCGAAGAGGTCTGCTTGCCGCTCTCGTCGATGAGCAGATCGGTCGACGCGTCGAGGCGCGCGAGGGTGCGGTCGAAGAACGCGAGGCTCGCGTGGGCGTTGGGACCCGTCTTGAGGCCGTCGCCCGGGAACAGCATCATGCCGTCCTCCGCGGGTTGGAGATCGGCGCCCTGGAGGGACACGTTGATGAGGCCCTTCGGCTCGGTCGTGAGCGAGGTGGGCATGCGGTCGAGCGAACCGCTCCAGCCGAAGAGTCCCATGACTCCCTTGACGAGGAGCCAGAGGATGCCCGCGAGCACCGCGAGCACGAGCAGGCGCTGCACCGCGAGGGGCACGCCGGAGGGTTTTGCCATCGGGTACGGACTGCGTCGATGGCGATGGCGGAAGAGCATGGCCATGTGGATGCCCATGCTATGGAAAAAGAGGTGGAGTCCGCAAGACGACCTCAAAAGGAAAGGATCAAATCCCAATGACCAAATTCCAATGTATGTTGGTCCTTGGGATTTGGGTTTGGGGATCGTTACATCGTCACGCGTGCGACTTCCTCCGCGGAGGTGCGGTTGGCCTTGATGAGGTCTTCCCCCCACTCGCGCATCGAACGGAAGCCTTCCTTGCGGGCTTGCGCCTCGAGGGCGGCGGATTGTTCCATCGAGAGGACGAGCTGCTGGATGCTCGGCGTCACGAGGAAGAGCTCGGGAACCACGATTTGCCCGTCGTAGCTGTCGTTCGCTCCCGGATCGCAGGTGCCGGAAGCCTGGCAGGAGGGAGTGAGCGTGCGGACGAGACGCTGCGCGAGCACGGCGCGGAGCGCCGGCGCGAGGGTATAGGGGCTCACGCCCATGGAGAGGAGGCGCGGAATGGCCTCGATCGAGGAGTTCGTGTGCAGCGTCGAGAGCACGAGGTGGCCCGTGAGAGCGGCGTTCACCGCGGTCTGCGCGGTCTCGAGGTCGCGGATCTCGCCGACGAGGATCACGTCGGGGTCGTGGCGGAGGATGCTCCGGAGCCCGCCCGCGAACGTGTAGTCGTGATCGGCGTCGATCTCGCTTTGGATGATGCCGGGGATCTCGTACTCCACCGGATCCTCGAGCGTGATGATGTTGCGCTCCTTCCCGACGACCGTGGAGAGGAGGGCGTAGAGAGTCGTCGTTTTGCCCGAGCCGGTGGGACCCGTCACGAGGACGAGGCCGTGCGGCAGTTCCACCAGGTCCTGGAGGGTCTTTTCCATCTCCGCCGGAAAACCGAGCTTCTGGAGCGGAAGGATGCCGCGATGCGGATCGAGAAGGCGCAGCGTCAGCGCCTCGCCGAAGCGGCTCGGCAGCGTCGCCACGCGGACGTTCACCGAGCGGGGGGCCTTCGGGTCTTGCGCGTCGAAGACGTATTGCCCGTCCTGCGGCAGCGTCGTGATGTTGAGCTTGAGCTTCGACATGAACTTCACGCGCCGAAGCAAGTCCTCGTACTGGGAGTCGCTCAGGATCTCGAGGAGCCGGAGCACGCCGTTGAGGCGCCACTCGAGGCGCACCCCGTCCTTCTGGGGCGAGAGGTGGATGTCCGAGGCGCCCGTCTCCACGCACATCGCGTGCAGCCGATCGAGGAGCTGCTCTCCGTTGAGGCCGGCGAACGAGGTTTGTGACATTTCCGTTTATTATAGCAGAAAATGAGCCAAGCGACCATGCCGGGTTTTCAGCTATAGGTAGATCGAAAAAGGTTCTGAGGTTTTGAGGTTTTGAGGTTTTCCTGTTGAGTTCTCGGAGGGTGCCAAAGCTCAGAACCTCAAAACCTCAAAGCTTTTTCCAAGTCCTTCCTTGGCCAACAATCGCCCCCGCGTTACCATCCTGATCCGAGACAGCCCCGATGATTCCGAAGCGTCATTCCTACGGCATGGCGTCCGAGACGCAGCGCAGACGGTCCCTTCACGAGCGCATTTTCCTCGTCATGGGCGTGTTGCTCCTCTATCTGCTCATCGTGGTGGCGCGCCTGCTCGAGCTGCAGCTCGTGCGCGGCGCTTCCTTTTCCCAGTGGGCGGAGCAGAAGCATTTCGCGGGCGTGAAGTTGCCGGCGAAGCGCGGCGAGATCCTCGGGACGAACAGCAAGACGGGCGAGCTCACGATCTTCGCGACCAATACCACGCTCGATCTCGTCTACGTCGATCCGTCCGCCTCGAACGACAAGGATCCCAAACAGCTCCTCGAGGACAAGAAGCTCGTGGCGCGGACGCTCGCCGATACGCTGCTCACGCAGGAATTCCACGACGCGTGCTCGCACGGGGCGGAGACCTGTCCGCGGGAGCTCATCAAGTTCTACGCTGCCGCATTCGATCCCGTGAAGCAGCACCAGATCCGGAATTCCGGCAGCATCCTGGAGCCCCTGCCGCCCGGTCCCCTTCCCCCGAAGCTTCTCAAGCTGCCGTCGCTCGTGGAGGCGAGGGATCTCTTCATGAACGACATCCAGGAGCGCATCTCCTCGACGCGCGTCACCTTCGTGCCGCTCAAGTACGGCTCGACGAAAGTCGAGGAGGAAGCAGTGCAGAAGTTGAACATTCCCGGAGTCCAGGTGGACACGGAAGACCACCTCATCTCCGCGAATCCCGAGGAGATCAACCAGTCGCTCGTCGATTCCTTCTCTGAGTCGCTCGCGCAGACGCTCTCCATCGATGAAGGGTCCATCAAGAGCCTCCTGCTGTCGCGGACGCTCCGCTACGTGCCCATCATGCGCAAGGTGCCGCGCGAACTCAGTCTCAAGCTCGTGGAACAGAAAACGGAGTCCGCGAAGCAGGCCCTCAAGGACATCTCCGGCAGCAAGCGTCCCCCGGCGGATCCCGAGTACCCCCTGCGCATGATCGCGCTCGTACCGGAGCATTGGCGTTTCTATCCCGATACCACCATCGCCTCGCAGGTCGTGGGGTTCCTCAATACGAACCAGGAGGCGCAGTACGGCATCGAACGGACGTATAACTCCCAGCTTCGCGGCGAGGACGGCACCATCAACACGGCCAACGACCTGCGCGGCGGACAGATCCTCCGTTCCGAGCAGAAAATCCAGGATCCCAAGGACGGCGACACCGTCATCCTCACCATCGATCGCGCGGTGCAGGAGCACGTGGAGCAGGCGCTTGAGGCCGGCATGAAGCAGTTCAGCGCGGAAAGCGCCCAGGCCATCGTGATGGATCCCTTCACGGGGAAGATCGTTGCGATGGTCAACGCGCCGCTCTTCAACAGCAACAACTACGCCGACGTGTACGAGCGCGAACCGATCACCCTCGACAGCAACCGGCAGAAGAAGGTGGTGGTCGAGATTTACCATCCCGAAACGCACGTGCTCGTAGTGCGCGATTACATCGATCACGTGCTCACGGGCTCTGGTCGCACGCTGCTCAGCGAGAAGATCCAAGCGAGCCTCTCGGACCTGGAGAAACTCTACGATCTTCATGACCTTTCTCGTTATTATCTCTACGTCAGCAATCAATCCAACTACCGTTACGAGGTGTTCCCCACCACGGATCCGGGAGTATGGCTCAAGTTCAAGAACACCGTCGGCGTCGGCGCCTACCTCAATCGCACGGTGCAGGAGATCTACGAACCGGGTTCCGTCATGAAACCCATCACCATGTCCATCGCGATCGACCAGGGCGAAGTGAACGCCATGGATACCTACGAGGACTTCGGCCCGATCGACATGCAGGACGGCCAGAAACCCATCAATAACAACGATGGAAACCACTACGGCCGCGTCAGCATGGTCCAGTGCCTCGAGTACTCGATCAACACCTGCATGTCCGAACTCGGCTTCAAACTGGGGCCGAAGCTTCTCGTGAGCATGTTTGAGCGCTTCGGCTTCGGCAAGATCACGAGCATCGAACTGGATGACGAGCTCGCGGGCGAGATTCAGCCGTGGAAAGGCCTGCCCCGTCGCACGCTCGCCTCCATGACCTTCGGACAGGGCATCTCGGTGACGCCGCTCCAGATGATCACGGCCTGGTCGGCGCTGGCCAACGGCGGCAAGCTCGTGCGCCCGATCATCGTCGACAGCGTGATCCACGAGGACGGCACGCGCGAGTACACGCCGACCCGCGTGATCGACCAGGTCATCACGCCGCAGACGTCGGACACGATCACCGCCATGCTCGTGAGTTCCGCCACCCGCGGTTTCGCCAAGGGCGGCAAGGTTCCCGGGTACCGCATCGCGGGCAAGACCGGCACCTCGCAGATCGCCGGTCCCGGCGCCCAGTACGAGACGGGCACCGGCAGCACCGTCGCGACCTACGCGGGTTACGCCCCCGTGAACCGCCCCCGCTTCGTCATTCTCGTGAAGATCGACCGTCCCAAGCGCGGCACGCACGGCGCCGTCGCCGCCGCTCCGATCTTCAAAGACATCGCCGCGTACCTCCTGCGGTACTACGGTATCCCGCCCGACGACGGCAACGGCTCCATCCAGGAGGAGCGGCAGCGCGCGCGCCAGATCGAGGCGGAGATCCTCAAGCCTCTCAAAAAGAAAGACGAGGTGCCGCGGGTGATGGAGAAGTTCTGAGGAGACGAGAAAAGAGGAGAGAGGAAAGAGCTTGAAGAGCTTTCCAAGCTCTCTCCTCTCTCCTTCGTACCTTCACTTCACCGTCACCGACTTCGCGAGGTTCCTCGGCATATCAGGGTTCTTGCCGCGGATCACCGCGAGGAAGTACGCGAGCACCTGGATCGGGATGATATTCACGATCGGCTGGGCCGCGTCGGCATCGGGCGTCTTGATCCATTCGTCGAAGACGTCGTGCCTCGTCGGGCCGACGCCGATGATGAAAGCGCCGCGCGCCTTGAGCTCCTGGGCGTTGCTCAGGATGTCGTTTTGCACCTCGTCGTTTCCCGTGATAACGATGCACGGCGTCCCTTGCTCGATGAGGGCGATGGGCCCGTGCTTGAGTTCGCCGCTCGCGAATCCCTGCGCGTGGATGTAGCTCACTTCCTGGATCTTGATCGCGCTCTCGAGGGCCATCGGGTAGTTCCAGCTCTTGCCGATGATGTAGAGGTCCTCCTGGTCCTTGATCTTCTCGGCGACTTCCCGGAGACGCTCGACGTAGCGGGGGTTTAACTGGTCGGAGATCTTCGCGGAGGTCTCGAGCAGGAGCGTCTTCGCCTCCTGCAGGCGGCCCGCGACGGCGTACGCGATCATGAGCAGCACGGCGAGCTGGCCCGTGAGCGCCTTCGTGGAAGCCACGGCGCGCTCGGGACCGGCGTTGATGAGCAGCGTGAAGTCCGCGAGGCGCGCGATCGTCGATCCCTCGACGTTCACGATGGCGAGCACCTTGGAGCCCTTGCTCTTGGCCACCTGGATCGCCTCGATCACGTCCATCGTCTCGCCGCTCTGGCTCACGACGATAATGAGCGATTCCGGCACGAGGAAGTGGTGGAACACCTTAAACTCGCTCGAGGGCACCACGTTGACGTGCTTCTCGGCCACGACGGAGAAGAAGTACTCCGCGGCCATGCACGCCTTGTTCGCCGTGCCGCAGGCCGTGAGGATCGTGCCTTTGGCCTTCTTGATGGCGTCGGCGATGGCGAGGATCTGCGCCTCGTCCTGGTTCACGGCGCGCGCCACGCTCCCCTTCTGTTCCATGATCTCCTTGAGCATGTAGTGCTCGTAGTCGCCCTTGCCCGCCTGCTCGACGGTCCAGGTGATCGTCACTTCGCGCTTGGGGCGCTCACGGCCGGAATCGATGTCCGTGAAGAGGACGCTCTTGCCGTCCGTCACGACCATCTCGCCGTCGTCCAGGTACTGCACGGTGCGCGTGTGGGCGAGGAACGCCGGGATGTCCGACGCGACGAAGTACCCCTCGCGATTCTCCCCGACGCCGACGATCAGCGGCGAGCCCGTGCGCGCCGCGACGAGCGTGCCGGATCCCGTGTGGAGCGCCACGATGGCGTACTTGCCGTGGAACTGCTGGCAGGCGCGGCGCATGGCCGCGGCGAAATCGCCGTCGGTTTTCAATTCCTCCTCGATCAGGTGCGGGATGATCTCGGTATCCGTCTGGGAGAGGAACGTGTGCCCCTTCTTCTGGAGCTCGCGGCGGAGGTCCAGGTAGTTCTCGATGATGCCGTTATGGATGACGGCGATCGTGCGGTCGCAGGAGAGGTGCGGGTGGGCGTTTCCCTCCGTCACGCCGCCGTGCGTGGCCCAGCGGGTATGCGCGATCGCGAGCGAGCAGGCATCGGCGAACCGGTCGCTGTCGACGCCGCCGATGGGGCCGATCTTCTTCTCCACGCGCAGTCCCTGGTTTGTCTCGCAGGCGATCCCCCACGAGTCGTAGCCGCGGTATTCGAGGTTCTTCAGGCCCTCGATGGCGATTTTTCCCGCGTCCTTGCGGGGTCCGACGTATCCGAAGATGCCGCACATATGCGGGGAGTATAAGGAGGGAGAAGCGGAACGGACAGAGGAAAAGGGAGTATTTCGAAGCAACCAAGCAACCGGGAAACCAGGCAACCGAGAGACAATCCTGGTTGCTTGGTTGCGTAGTTGCTTGGTTTCCGGACCAGAACTTCCCTTTACACAGCCCTTCCCTGCCAGTACCCTCTGCCAGCTCTATGCCCATCATCAAGTCCGCCATCAAGCGCGCCCGCCAGAACATCGTCCGTCGCGAGCGTCGCGTGCCGTACAAGTCCCAGATGAAGACCTTCGTCCGCCAGTTCATGGATCTCGTGAAGGAGGGCAAGGCGGCCGAGGCGCAGGCGCTGCTCCCCAAAGTGCAGAAGAGCATCGACATGGCCGTGAAGAAGCACATCCTCCACAAGAACACCGCTTCCCGGAAGAAGTCCCGGTTGGCGTTGATGTTGGCGAAGAAGTGACGACGGGAGGTGTAAGAGGTGTAAAAGGTGGGAGGGAAGTCATGAGTTTTTTGTTGTTGCACAAGGATTGCATCGCACGCTTCTTGTACCTCTGTCACCTTTTCCACCTCGTACCTTCTCCCGTGACGGGGAAAGGCTCCTTGCTACAATGATTTCATGCGTTTCCTCTCTCTCGACATCGGTGATCGGCGGACCGGCGTCGCGTACGTCGACGAGGCGATCGGCGTCGTTGTTCCCGTGACGACGATCCGAATAAGCGACCGAGAAGCCCTCGTGCGCGACATCGCGTCGATCGCTTCGGAGCGGAAGGCTGACAGGTTTGTCGTCGGCATCCCCTTTCTTCCATCGGGTGAGGAGGGCGCGCAGGCGAAGCGCACGCGCGAGGTCATCGTCCTCCTCAAGGAAATACTTCCCGTCGATGAAGTGGATGAGCGTTTCAGTTCCCATCCCTTACGGGAAAAAGGCGGAAAGGTTCGGGAGGTGTCCGATACCGATACCTGGGCCGCATGCCAGCTGCTGGATGTCTATCTCTCCAGGAAGTGAAAAATGAGGATATATTGCCTTACAGATGTGGAAAAAATGATATTTGACATATAAAAAATTAATAGTATATTCTTAATCCTTTGTTCCTTCGACAACCGCCGTTCACATTCGTGTAGATCGTCATCTGTTCGGATGACAGTCCACCCGAATGGATCCGGAAACTTTTGCTTCTGTCAATGTTCTGGTAGAACGAAGGTTGTACTTTAACTCTCCCCACGACGCCATGCCGACGCCGACTTCCCCCGCCTCCTCCGCGGTTCAACCCGCCACGCAGATTTCCCTCAATCTGCCCGAGCTGTTGAGCAGTCTGTTTTTGGTCCTGACGGAGAAGGAGGTCGCGGTGGTGAAGAAGCGCTTCGCCCTCTTCGGTCAGCCGAAGCAGACGCTCGAGCGCATCGGCAAGCAGTTCAAGGTCA
>CAYRGC010000014.1:0-28686 GCA_964423795.1 uncultured Candidatus Peribacteria bacterium
ATCATCGCGGACTCCACGAACGCCACCAAGCCCGGCCAGAGCAAGAGCGAGAAGGAAATCTCCGAAACGCTCTACGGCCTCATCCGGGACGCGAAGGGGCGCGTGGTCATTTCCACCTTCAGCTCGCTTCTGAACCGGCTCGCCCAGGTGATCGAGCACGCCAAGACCTTCAACAGGAAGGTGTTCGTCTCGGGCCGCAGCATGGAGACCAACTTGGAGATCGCCCAGCAGCTCGGCTACATCAAGGCGCCCCGCGGTCTCATCCGCAAGGTGAACCCCGCCATGGACAAGCTCCCCGATAACGAGGTGCTCATCCTCACGACGGGCAGCCAGGGCGAAGAGGTGGCCGGCCTCGCCCGCATGGGCCTCGGCATCCACCGCCACATCACCGTGAAGAAGGGCGATACCGTCATCCTCAGCAGCAACCCGATCATCGGCAACGAGCGCGCGGTCGCGAAAGTGGTGAATAACCTCCACCTGCTCGGCGCCCACGTGAAGACCAACCAGGAGCTCGCGCTCCACACGACGGGCCACGGCTACCAAAACGACCTGCTCCTCATGCACCGCCTCGTGCGCGCCAAGCACCTCATTCCCGAGCACGGCGAGCCGCACATGCGCGTCGCGCACGCCGGACTCGGCCGCTCCATCGGCTACGAGGACAACCGCGTGCACCTCATCAGCAACGGCGAGATGATCGAATTCGACGCCCAGGGAGGCGCCCGCAGGAGCAAGCAGAAGATCGGCTACAAGGACGTCATCATCGACGGCCGCGGAGCCGCCGGCGAAGGCCAGCGCATCCTCGACGAGCGCAAGATCATGAGCGACTCCGGCGTCGTGGTCGTGGCCATCCGCGCCTACGCCGACAGCAAGCGCCTCGTCGGCGACCCGGACGTCCTCTCCCGCGGCCTCCTCTACGGCTCCGAGTTCCAGGAGATCACCAAGGAGATCGTCCAGGCCACCCGCAAGGCCTACGAGGAGGAAGTCGCGCGCGGCGTGAAGGACCGAAAGGACCTCAAGCGCGCCGTGACGGGGGCTCTCTTCCGCTACTTCGACCGCAAGCTGGATCGGGAACCGATGGTGGTGCCGATCATCATCGAGGTTTAAAAGGGTACAAAGGTCTCAAAGGTTACAAAGGGGACAGGGCTCGCGCTCGGCCCCCTTTGTACCGTTTGTACCCTTTGCCACCTTTGTACCCTCGCTATACTCCCGCAACCTCATGAACCCCCGCGCTATCCTTTTCGACCTCGACGGCACGCTCGTCGACACGATCACGCTCTACGGCGAGGCGGTGCTCGCGAGCCTGAAGGAAGTGGCGGGCATCGATGCGACGTGGGAGCAGTACCGCGAGTGGTACGGTCGGCCGCTGCATCTCAAAGGCATCCTCGCCCTCTACGGACTCACGGACGAAGGCATCCCCGGCATCCGCAAACGCCGCGACGAGCTCTACATCGACTTCCTGCGCACGAAGACGGCATGGTATCCGGGGGCGAAGGATCTCCTTTCGGGACTGCGCGCGAAGGGGGTACCCGTGGGCCTCGTGACGGGATCGTGGATGAGCTATGTGGAGGCCATCGATTCCCTTCTCGGCGTGAAGAAGCACTTCGACGCCTTCGTGACGGTGGACGACATGGGCGACTTCACCAAGCCGCATCCCCACGGCCTGCTGCTCGGTGCCGACCGCTTGGGCGTCGACCCGCGTGAGTGCGTGTACGTGGGCGACCAGCGGTTCGATATCGAGGCGGCCGAACGCGCGGGCATGCCGGGCATCCTCATCCGTTCTGAGTGGACGCCGGCGGATGCTTCGGCCCCGCAAGAAGTTCGTTCGGTTTCCGAACTATCGGAGGTCCTGCGGAAGATGCTCGCTTACTGACCCGGTACGCGCGGAGGACGTCCCAATTCGACGTTGTGCGCCGCGCGGGACACGACGGAGAGGTTGACCGTCTTGTTCTCTTCGCGCTGGCGCTCCGCCTCGATGTGCGCGTTCACCTCGCCGACGAAGGCGTCGATCGTGGCGCCCGGATTGCGCGCCGCGTATTGGGCGAAGGCGCGCACGACCATGTCCACCGGCTGGCTGATGGGCAGTTCTCCCGCGTTCGGATCGCCGATGTTCGGCGTGAGGGAAAGCGCGGGATCGAGGAGACCTTGCGCCTGGAGCCGATGGAAGACGTGCTCGACGTTCGCGATGACGTTCGTCTCGAGATCGTGGCCGATGTCGCGCACGGGGAGCGCGAGGATGGTCATGATCTGTTCCTGGAACTGCTTCTGCGCCTCTGCCCCGCCCGCGATGGGCGTATCGAGCGAAACCCACCCGTTCTGGGCCTCGGTCTTGGCGAGCACGTCGAGCATCTGCTTTCCGCGCTGCTCCATGATCTTCGTCGTCTCCTCCGCGCGCATGGGAGCGGCTCCGGGAGTGACGATGCCGAGTCCCTGGAGATTCGGCAGGATGCGGCGATCGAGGCCGCCGGCGTTGTTGCGCCGCAGGAGCAGGACGCGACCGTCCGGGAGGCAGTACGCGAGCGGTGCCACCTCGCCCGGCCGATCCGGACGCAAGCGGATGAGACAGTTGGTCGCGCCGGTGTTGAACGTGCCTTCGGCCACGGCATAGAGCATCTGGGCGTTGTTCATGAAGCCGCCGGCCTCTTTTTGCTGGCTCTGGACGAAGTACTCGCCCGCGATTTTCTGGGTGAGGGCGCGATCGGTCTCGCGATCGGAGCGACGAGCCGCGTCCGTCATGGTGACGATCGGGAGGATGCTCGCGTTATTCAGGGCCGGGAAGGACGCGTTCAGGCGCTCGATGCGCTGGCGGTGCTGCGGCAGCACTCCCGCGAGCGTGAACTGCGGGAAATCCTCGGTGGGGATCCACTCTCCCCCGTCCTGCACCTGCCACTCGCCGTCGTCGCAACGCAGCGTGAGCGCGCGGTCGCCCGACGGGTGGGAGACCTGGATCCGGAAACGCTTCTCGCCGTCGACGGTCTGCTCGCTGGCTCCGAGAGCCGTGCGGAGATACTCGCCGACCGCCTCTTCGTGTTCGTCGACAAGCTGGTCCTGGACCTCGCTCATGCCCGAGACATCGCCCGTGTTTGCGCGGGCGAGGGCGTTCCGGAGCCTGAGCCACCTGCCAAACGAGCTCGCATGGTCCATTGCGTAGAAATTTTGCGGTCCGCTCAGCTGCTCCCAAGGATTGGCGTTGGTGCGCACCTCCCACTTGCCCTGCCGCCAGCGAAACTGCATACGATAGGGGTCGGGGGGCTGCTGGAGAACGAAGCTCTTGAGACCGTCCTCCGTGAGCTGCATCGCACCGTTCATGCGCAACAGCTCTTCGCCGAATGAACGGACATGCGCGAGACGCTCGGCCGCGACGATCGAGCCGCCGTTGAGCGACTCGAGAGTGGCGGCGATCACGTTGAGTTCGGAGGCGTTGACATCCGTTTGCGCGCCCCCGGCGGCCGTGACGGGCGCGAAAGTCGTGCCGGAGGAGTCGCGCCACTCCCACCGCTGTGCGTCGGGAACGTAGCGGAACACCTTGCCGCGGAGCGTGAGTTCGCCGTTTGCGGCCTCGTGCGCCCCTTCGGAGCGGAGAAGGTTGCGGCCGGCGTCGCGGTGGCGCGTGGTCGCCGACTGCAGCGCCTCGTCCGCCTCGGTGCGCATGGCGGCGAGACCCGGATGCGTGTCCGCGGGCGGCACGTCGTTCCAGGCGAACGCCCGGGTCACGACGTCCCTGCCCTCGGCGTTCTTGCCGACGAGGAGGACGCGCCGCCTGGCCTTCCGCACGTTGCCGAAGTCGGTGTAGCCGAGCGTCTGGACAATCACTTCCCCGCCGCCGGCGTAGCGCCCGACGGAGGTGAAGTGCAGGGAGGCGGGGCGGCCCATGTGCGGGGTCGAGGCCAGGTTGGCCACGGCGTCCTCCCGGAGGAAGGAGAACGGCAGCGCCTGGTTGTTCGCGAGCACGGGCACGCGCGGCGAGAAGACATCGCGCGGGGGCAGGTAGCCCATGAGGACGTGCGGCGTCGCGGAGACGCTGTCGAGCGCGGTCTTCTGGCTCACTTCGCGGAAGATGCGCTCGGCTTCGTCGGACGTCGCATTGGCGGGCAGCGTCACCTGCTCCCCCGTGGCGTTCATCTGGCCGGCGATCGCCCACTCGGCGAGCGCGTAGTTGTTGTTCTGGGGCGGGAGCGAGAGCACGAGGTCGCCGGACCAAAGGTCCGTGTGATCGGTCGTGATGTCGAAATTCTGGGACTGCAGGAGCGACAAGCCGTTGATGCCGGCAAGCGCCATGGGCCGGAGATGCTCGCGATCGCTCGGTTCGCGCGGGAATTCCTTGTCGCCGTTGGCCTGCGCCTTCGCCAACGATTGGCTATACGCCTTCCTGGCAGCGGCGAGGGATTCCTGGTTCACAAAGACCGAGCGAGTGCCGCCTCCGCCCGTCAGCTTCTCGATCTGCTGACGGACCTGCTCCGAGATCATGGACGCGCGGGTGCGCGTGCCGACGCCCTGGGGCTGGTTACGGACCAGCTGTTCCTGGCTGTCGCCGAGGGCGGAGCCGAACACGCGGTGACGGCCGAGCATCCGCAGCTGCTGGGCGAGGACGGGATCGTCCGGGCGCTCCGCGACGAGAGAGCGCACGCGGAGGTAGTTCTGCTCGAGCACGTGCGCCGCGAACATGTGGCTGGTGCTGCGGATGGAACCGAAGAGGGCGCTCGCGTGCGGGCCGTCGAAGATCCACGGACGGCTGGGGATCTTGAGGTTGCGCGCGTCGTCCCAGGAAATGGGATCGGGATAGCGGGCGAAGAGCTGCGCGGAGAAGAAGTCCTTCGCGACGGGGAACGCCTCGTAGAGACTGTCGAGCGACGCGATCTGGTCCGTGCGCCCCATGCTCGCCGCCTCCATGAGCTCCATGCGCTCCTCCGGGGAGAGCTTCTCGATGACGGCGCAGAAGAGCATGCGCTCCTTCGCGGCCGGCGGCGCTTCGCTCGCGAAGAAACTCGCGAGGAAGCCGGGGCCTTCGAGGAGCTCCATGCCGCTGCGGCCGGTGAGGGACCGGGCGCCGCCGAGGAGCCAGAAGAGCCAGCTGGGGCAGCCGTCGCGGTTGGCCAGCAGCGCGTACGCTTTCTCGAAGTCCTTCACGTCGCCGTACACGTTGACGGAGACCACGATCGCGGCGGCGCCGAGACCGACGATCATGCCCACGGGACCGCCGTACGCCATCGCGGCGGCGCCGACGAGGAGGCCCCCCGTCTGCACGCCCGCGTTGAGCGTGCGGGTATCCACATGCGCGTCGCGCGCCGTGAGGAGATCCGTCATGCGGAGGCGGATGCCGCCCCTGCTTCCCTGGGCCTGCAGCTCGAAGAAATCGCCGTTCCGGCGGAATCCCATCGCAAGCAGAACCGCCGTGACTTCCTTGATCGTCTTGTCGCGCTCTTCACGCGCCTGACCGAGTTCCACGTAGCTCTGGTACGTGAGGTACGCGTCGAGGAGCAGGAACGGCGCGCCTTTCACGAGGCGCATGCCGGCTCCCGCGCGCGGCGCGAGCATCGACAAGCCGGAGGCGGGAGAGACGTGGGCGCCAAGAACGGCCCGCATCTCCTGCGAAATGGTGATGCCCGGCATGCGCGCGACGTTCTGCGCGATGGCGGCGCCTTCCGATCCGCACACGGCGCTACGCACGAGGAGGTTCGCCTGCTCCGCCGGCATCCCGAGCTGCACGAGCCTGTTCGCCTTCGCGCGGAGGATATCCACGACCGCGCGTTCGGCGTTCTGTACGTTGGCGATGGTTGTCGCGTTGCGAGCCCGGCTTAGGGCGGTGTGAGCCTCGGCGAGAGTCTTATAGGCCGCTTCGAGTTGCTGCTGCTGGAAGAGGTGGACCGTGGAGACCATCCCCCTCAGCGCCTCCTCCGTGAGCTGCGTGCCGCCGTTTGCACGCAGGAGCGCGAGCGCGATGCGTCCGCGTTCCACGTCGCTCATCGCACTCCCCCCGCGGAGCACCGCGTTGATGGCGAGCGACTGGCGGGCGGAGCCGTTGACGTTCACGCCGCGGCGGATGAGCTCCTCGAGGATCTGCTGGCGCTGGGCGATCGTGAGCGTGGGCTGGTTGAGGATCCCCACGATCTGCGCGGTCTGCTGTTCGAGGGTCAGGGAGCCGTTGCGCGCGATGCGCATGATTTGGCTAACCGGTGAGTTGCTGCCGCGGAGGAAGCGGACGGTATCGGTGACCGGATCGAGCATCGCGAGACGCACGACGCCGTTCGTGACGGCGAAGGGATTCAGGACGGCATTCGCACTGCTAACCAATCCACGAACGATCCTATACGGCCTGCCGATCATAGGCGTCCGTCCAATGAGCCTCCCAAGCGGAAGATCGAGCGTTCCCCCCATCAAGAAGCGCGACACGCCATTTCGGTTGGCGAGACGACCGAGCATGCCTCCCCCTTGAAAACCACTACCCGCGCGCCCGTAGAGAGCAAGACCGGCGCCTCCCGCCGCCATCCAGAACGCCGTTTGGGCATCTGCCATGATGTGCTGCTCCGCCACGTTCCGCCCGGCAACGAGCCCGAGCTCGCGCATGAGTTCCTGGTTTCCTTGCGAGAAGCGCGGGATGAGGTCGTGCTGCATCTGCTGCGTGAGCGCGAGGTACGCTCCGGCCACGCGCTGCTGGATTTTCCAAAGATTGTTCATGGGAGCGCGCAGGATGCTATCCATCTCTTGGCGAACGTTCGGTGGGAGAGCGTCACATTCGGAACCGTTGAGAAGCGCGAATACCCGCGTGAAGACCTGTTCGTTGCTCACTTCCTGGCCCGCTTTGCCGGCGAACTCCTGCTGCTCTTTCAGCGTCTTTTGAAGCAAGTCGGCGACGCGGTCAAAGGCGGTCCGCTGAGCAGCGGTCGTGAGCTGCGGACGGAGCTTCGCGAGCGATTGCGTGACATTGAGCGGCCGCGCGGCTTCCTGCTGATAACGCTGACGAAGACCCGTGAGGTACGGCTCCCACAGGGTGCGGTGGGCCGAGAGAAGCACCTCACGCGCATCCGCGAGCGGCTTCCCTTCGCCTCCCTTGTCCGTCATCTCCGCATAGGTTTTGAGCGCCTTCTGGTACGCCTCGTACTGCTTGGAGTACGCCTGCGCGAGATCGCGGCAGGGATCGTTGTCGTTCGCCGCGGGCACGAACTGCGGCATCCGCGGGGGGCGGCCGTTCATCGTGAGGGTATCCGCGGGCGCGACGGCGGCGAGATCGCCCATCAGTTTCGCGTTCTGTTCTATCATGACGCCGTAGGCGCCATGGCGTTGGTAATACCGGCGCGTCGCCTCGTCGGTAACGCTGAGTTCCTTACCCACGTCTTCCATCTCCTTGAGCACGCCCTCGATGCGGGTGCGGAGCCACGGCTGTCCGGTGATGCCCTCGAGCGGGGCGCGGATGAAAGCGAACTGGACGCGCGCGATGTTCCACGAAGCGCCGCGGAGCGCCCGGGGCACGAACGTCATGGGATTCCACGGGTTCACGATGGCCTCCTGGACGAGACCGCTGCCGCGATCGTTCCAGAGTTGCTCGACCCAGTTCTGCGGATTGGCGGGATTCGGGTTGCCGCCGTTGGCGTTGACGATGCCGCGGAGCGCCGCAGCGTAATCCGCCATCGCGCCCCGGTACACCTGCCACCGCTGGGCGAGCTGCTGCTCCAAAATGGGCGAGATACCCCCCTGGCGTTTCATTTCCTGTTCGACGAGGATCTTGTCCGTCGGGCCGGCCGGAAGCATTCCCGGCGCCGCCATGCCCTGCATGACGGTGGCCGAGAACATCGCGGCGTTGAACGCGTCGCGCGCGGTCTGGCGCTGCATCTCGTCGCGCAGGCCATCCCGGAAGAGCGGCCACCAGGTGTTCCACTCGTCGGGGTTGTTCTGCATGAATTCGTACGCAATGATCGTCTGCGCCTGGTAATAGTCGGAGACGAGCGCGTCGACCGATTGCACCGCGTGCGGGCGACCGTTCACCGTATCCATCACCGCGTCCTGGGCGGCCGTGCGGAGCTGGCCGATGAGGTCGTCGCCGCGCTGGGCCAGGCGCTCCTCCATGTTGGCGCCGCCGACGAGGTCATTGCCCTCCGTCTTGGCGACTTCCTGTTGCAATTGCGTGATCCAGCCCTCGATCTGCCCCTGCACGTTCTGGCGCACGCCCTGGAGCGCCGGATCGTCGCCGTAGATCTGGTTCAAGCTTCCCTGCAATCCTTCCGCCCCCGTGCTGCCGCGCCGGATGGCGAGGAGCTGCGTGAGGGTTTGGATGCGCTGCAACCGCTCGAGCGTGCCGAGGGCGACGTCGCGACTCTCCGTGACGCGCTTCAGGCGGTCGGGAATGTTCTTCGCGAGGGCTTCGGCCGCAACGAGCCGCCGATTGGCGTACGCGCCCCGGGCTCCCCCTTCTTCCTTGCGCTTGCGAAGCGACTCGAGAAGCTGCGGGGACTGCAGATGCTCGAGGAGGGACTTTCCGTTGATCTTCTTTTCCGAGAGCTGCTGCACCTCGCCGAGCACGGATGCGTAACGGCTCAGAAGCGGAACCTCCGTGGTGTAGAGCTGCAGACGGTGATCCGTGAGACGGACGAAGGATTGGACCTGCTCGAGCGGAATCGTCTGGCCTGAACGGCCAAAACGGGACCGAAACATTTCGACGAGCGTATTATTCGTCGGATTCTGCGGCGTATTCGGTCCGGCGAACGTGTGCACGTAGTTCATCGCGAGCAGGCGGTCGTAGCGGGCGCGCTGCCAGGCGACGTTATTGAGCGCGGCGTACGTGACGGACGACGGTCCGCCCTGGAGCATCTGGCGAAGGAAGTCGCGGTGCCCCTCGTGGAGCAGCTTGCGCGCCTGCTCCTCGGTAACGTGCGTGCGCAACTGATTGAGATGCCCCTCGGTATCCGAGAGCTTCTTCGCCTTCTCCTGCTGTTCCTTCATCAACCCTTCCCCGTTACCGAGGATTTTTTGCAACGGCTGGCCGTCGAGTTCGTTTTCGCCCATGGGTGTTTGTGTGAAAGGACTTGTTTATTGGAACTGCGTCGGATTGCTCGGCACCGGATTCACGGTGGGATTGACCACGTTCGGCGCCACTCCCGTGGACCCACTCGCGGCGGAACCGCCGCCGTAGGTGACGGGATCAGGAACATTAGCAATCTTCGTCGCATCTTCCACGTTGAGGATCGTGTTCACCGCGGCGTCGGCGCGCAGGCCCGTGACGTAGTTCCAAAGCTTCCAGCCGTAGTATCCCATCGCGACCATCGCCGCGATGCGGGCGCTCGTGCCGAGGAAGCGGCTCACGGAGCCTCTCCAACCCTCCTTGCCGATCGCCTTGTACGCGAGGTTCGTCACGGCACCCTCGACGGGCTTGGCCGTGAGAATCGTGCCGACTCCCGCGACGGCGTGGCTCAGGATCGGGATCCCGCCGATGAGCGGGACGTCCTTGGGGCTGATCACGTAATCCTTCCACCAGCTCTTCTGCTCGTTATTGTGAGCGTCCTCCTTCGCAAGCGCCTCGGCGCTCTTGGGCTTTGCCGAAGGCGTCGCCTGGGTGGAAAGACGAGCGGTCTCCACCTGCCTGCGGAGATCGTCGAAACCTTGGATTTTGAAGCGCGTTCTGAGCTCGTCCTTGCGCTCGTTCCAGACGCGGGTCAGGAGCGCGTCGAGCTGCTCTTGCGTCGCGTGGACGATATCCTCTTTCGTGATGTCGGAGAGGTAGTTGACGATTTCCATGGCGTGGGAGAGGGAAGGAGACATGGAGAAAGAAGGAATCAGCGGTTCATGGCCTGGAGAAGGCCATGACGGATGATGAGGAAATTCGCGACGGCGTCGACGTCCTCGGCGGTGGCGACGGACGGCAGCGCGGCGGCGATCATGTCCGTGAACATCTGCGGCCCCCAGGCGAAAGCGAGCTCCATCACGTCGTCCTGGGAAAGACCGGAGAGATCGATCGATTGCGCCTGGGCGAGAGCTTCCTTTTCACCGGCATTGCCCGCGGTTTCCTTCAGCTTCTTGAGAGCGGGGTGCTTCACCGAGAGATTGCGCATGCGGATCGCACGCTTCTCCGCCGAGTCGGCGAAGGTCAGCGTCTCGGTCTCGACGCTCCAAGCGGAGCGAACGTTCTGCGGCAACGCGCCGAACATCTTCTGCTCCTCCTTGGTGAGGTAAAGAGTGATCGGTGACTGGTTTTTCTGCATGAGCAAATTGAGGAATATTGGGCTAATTCTAGCAGAAATGGACATTTCCTGTGATTGTGCAATGCCTGCACTTATGTCCTGATCACTCTTTCGATCCTCCCCGTCAGTTCCGCTCCTTCGAACGGCGTCCAGTTGCAGGCGGACTGGAGGTCTTGAGCCCGGACCGACCACTCGGCCAACGGATCGACGAGGACGAGATCGGCGGGAGCGCCCTCGACGAGGCCCCGCTTCCCCAGGCCGAAGATGCCGTTGGGGTTCGCGAAGCACAGCCTGGCGATATCCGGATACGTCAGTCGCTTTTCGGCGGCGGCCGTGAGCAGCAGCGGGATCATGGTGGCCACGCCGGGCACGCCGCTGGGCACCTGGGAAGGGTCCGGGTCCGTCTTCTCGCCGCGCGTGTGGGGCGCGTGGTCGGTGGCCACGCAATCGACGGTGCCGTCCGCGAGGCCGGCCCAAAGCGCGCGGACGTGCTCGCGCGGCCGCAGGGGCGGATTCATCTTCCCGAAGCCGCCGAGACGCGCGTAGTCCTCGGTCGAGAGGAAGAGGTGGTGCGGCGCGACCTCGCAGGTGACGGCCGCGCGCTCCTTCTTCGCCTGCCGCACGAGCGCGATGCCCTGCGCGGTGGAAAGGTGCGCGATATGGAGGCGGGCCCCGTGCTTCTTGGCGTATCCGATCGCCTCCGCGATGGCCTTCTCCTCCGCCTCGGGCGGGCGGCGCGACGAGTGGTCGGCGATCATCCGGAGCGGATGCTGCCTCGCCGCGGCGGCGTTCATCTCCGCGTCCTCGCAGTGGCAGACGACGGTGAATCCGAGCCGGCCCGCGAGCGCGAACGCGCTCTCGATCACGTCCCGGTCGGCGCCCTGGTTACCGGTGGAATGGTCGAAGTAGAGTTTGAGGCCGCTGCAGCGATTCTTGGCTTCGGAGAGCGACGGATCCGTGAAGAGCCGCTCGAGCTCCGAGAGGTGCGACGCCGCGGTCGCGCCGAAAAAGAAGCGGATGTCGATCGGAAGTTCCCCTGCCATGAGCGACGCCGAATGGTTCGCCAGACGAACTTTCTCCAGGAACGCGTCGACCGTGACCGTGGGGGGAACGGTGTTGGGCATCTCGCAGACCGTCGTCACCCCGCCGACGAGCGCGGAACGCGACTCGCTCGCCATCGTGGACTTGCGGGTGAGGCCGGGCTCGCGGAAATGGACGTGGCAATCGATGAAGCCGGGAAAGATCAGGCGACCCGCGGCGTCGATGATGTCGGATGCGGCATGCGGAGTGTCGGGCGCCGCGAAACGGATGACGCCGTCCTCGATCAAGAGGTCTCTCCTTTCCTCACCGGCCTCGGTGACGATGGTGCCGTTGATGATAGCCAGATTCTTCATGCGTATCGCAGAGCACCCTAGCACGTCTCGCACGACTTCGTCCCCTCTCCCTTTGGAATACCAGCTCCAACCAAGCACGTCACCCCGAGCTTGACGAGGGGTGACGCAATCATGGTTCGTCAGGCTCACCATGACGTACAAGATGTACGAGCAACGTCATCCCGAGCCCTTCATCAACTCAAGACAGACTCAGCCCTCTGTCTCCCTGCAATAGGGAAGTTCGCGGGGCTTCGCCCCCTCTGTTTGGCACCCTTTCTTCAGGACGTCACCCCGAGCTTGACGAGGAGCGACGCAATCATGGTTCGTCAGGCTCACCATGACGTACTGCTAAGTTCCGAACAATACAGAGAGCTCTCCGATGAAAATCGCGACGTACGAAATGGATCAAACGATGCTTCGATCTCGCCAAAGTCTGGAGCGCCGATATATCACCGCGAGCCAGAGCCTGCTTTTTGGCTCGACTCCATCGCTTGATGCGCTTCTCGAAGGAAATCGCCTCATCAATACTTGCAAAAAATGCCGAGTACGCCAGGTAAACCGGACGTCTCTCGTACGTGAAGCTTGATGGGTCGATACCCGATTCATGCTCGGCAAGACGACGCGACAGATCATTCGTCACGCCGATGTATTGCATGCCATCCGAACAACGAAGCATGTACACACAAAATCGCTCTTCAAAATCCATATGCATAATCATGCGCTCATGTTCCATGCTGACTGACTGCTCTACGCTGATCTCCTTTTGCGAAGGAAAGGGAACGTCGCTTAAATCCGAGAAAAATCCTGTTCTTCTCTCTCGAAGAACCCTTCGGCAAGAACCGTTACTTCGTCCCCAGAAGCATCTTTAGGATCGCCATGCGCACCGGGACGCCGTTTCGGGCCTGGCGGAAGTAGGCGGCGTTCGGCAACGGGTCGACGTCTTCCGTAATCTCCCCCACGCGGGGAAGCGGATGCAGGACGATGCACTTCTTGCCCTTGAGCATCTTCCCCGTGAGCACGTACTTGAGCTTGAGGCGCTCGTACTCGCTGCGATCGGCGAACCGCTCCTGCTGCACGCGCGTCATGTAGACGACGTCGGCGTCCAAGGCGTCGCCGATGTCCTCGCTCTCGGCGTACGCGATGCCCTTGTCCTTGTAAAAGGACGTCACCTTCTCCGGCATCGTGAGCTCCTTCGGCGACACGAGCGTGAACCGCACGTCCGAGAAGAGGCCGAGCAGGTAACTGAGCGAGTGCACCGTGCGCCCGTACCGCAGATCGCCGACCATGGCGATATGCACGCCGTCGACCTTCTTCAACTCCTTCTGGATGGTGTAGAGGTCGAGGAGCGCCTGCGTGGGGTGCTGGCCCGGACCGTCGCCCGCGTTGATGAACGGGATCGACGCCACGGCAGCGGCGCGATCGGCGGAACCGACCTCGGGATGGCGCATCGCGATGATGTCGGCGTAGCCGCTCACCATGCGAATCGTGTCCTCGAGCGTCTCACCCTTATAGAGGGAGCTGAACTGGATGCCCTCCGCGGAGATGACGGAGCCGCCGAGGCGCTGCATGGCGGTCTCGAAGCTCAGGCGCGTGCGCGTGCTGGGCTCGTAGAAGAGCGCCGCAAGGACGCGGCCTTTCAGCTCGTCGTTGCCGCCTTTTTCCAAAACGCCGTCCATGCGGGCGGCCTCACGGAGAATAGCCTCCGCGTCGGCTCGTGAGAGCTGCTTCGTGGAAGTGAGGTGTCGGAACGAGAGCACGACCGGACTCTAGCGAGACGGCAAGCCGCTTGTACAGCGATTCGCCGCCGTCTTCCGGACGCCGAAACGCGTTTTTGCGATCGGACCGGACAAAGCCCTTCGGGACGGGAGCGGAGCGGCGTCCGGATTCGCTACACTCGCCGCATGCCGCGCGGCGCACGCATCGCTTCACTCGTCGGGATCACGCTGCTTCTGGAAGGCGCGCTTTGGGCCGGCCCCGTCCTCGTGATCCTGGGGAGGGCGGCACCCGTCGCGGATGCCCGCGTGCTTTTCGGCGTATCCGCCGCGGCGGCGCTCCTGGGACTCGCTGCCGGATTTCTCCGCCGACTGCGGCGGACGGGCAGGATCCTCGCGTATCTCGGACTGCTCGGCATCCACGCATCCCTTCTCCTGCCGCTCGCGGACCGGTCGCTCCCCCTCGGGGCCGCCCTCGTGACGGCTCCGGCCTGGATCGCGTTCTCGGCGTGGGCGACGGACGTGATTGGTGATTAGCGATTGGCGATTGGAAAAAGAGGTTTCCGACATGCCAAGCACGTCCGGCTCCAATCATGAATCGCCGATTACCAACCGCTTCCCGCTCCTTCCGTCCGAGGCGTTTTTCTGCTATACTTTCCTGATTTATGCGCCGCCTCGCTCGGATCATCGCCATGGGCCTCGGAGTGCTTGTCCCGCTCCTCGCGCACGCCCTTCCGCCTCCGGCGGTGACGGGCCTCAGCGCCGAATACGCGGACGGCCAGGTCCACGTCCACTGGAACGCCGCAGAGGGCGACGTGTCCTTCTACCGCGTATACTACGCGCGCCGCTCCATCCTGCAGTCGGGCGGACAGTACGACGACTTCGAGACCGTGGGAGGCTCCCTCACGAACTATATCCTCAAGAATCCGCCTGCCGGAGACGCGCTCTTCGTCTCGGTGCTCGCGGTGAACGCGGCGCTGGAGGAAAGCGATTACTTCACCGAGGAGGTGAAGGTGGACCTCGCCACGGGCGACGCCGTCGGCACGACGGATCCGTCCGTCGCCCCCACGCAGTCGCCGTACCGCCGCGAGCGGGAGGCCAACACGATCGGCCTCGTCTCCGCGGATCAGATCTCGTCCACCGAGGTGGCGCTGAAGTTCAGCCACAACGTCTTCATCGACCAGGGACGCGCCGCGAGCGCGTTTCGGATCGAGGATTCCGCGGGCAAGGCCCTCACGCTCCGCCGCCTCGTGATCCAGGGCTCCACCGTGCGGATCACCACGGATCCGCAGAAACGCGCTGAGCAGTACGCGGTCTCCGTGTCCGCCGTCGTGCGCGGCGAGTCGGCAAACGGGCCGGCCGTGACCCTCGATGACGCGCGCTCCACCGCGACCTTCACGGCCTCGCTCGGATCGACGATACCCGGTCCCCCGAGCCCGGTGTACGACGCGCCCGTCCAAAACGCGGACGCGCCCGCCGCCGACTCCTTCCTGCGCTCCTTCTCCCTCTTGTCGGAACCGGATACGGACGGCACGTGGCGCGTGACGGTGGACTGGGAGAGCGCCGTTCCGCCGGAGCAGTTCTCGGGCTATGTCGTGCGCGCCGAGCGCGAAGGCCGCGAACTCACGCTCCCGAGCGGCGAACGGCAGATGGTCTTCACGGGCGTGGATCCGGGCACGTTCACGGTCTCGATCCTCCTGGTCCGCGACGGCACGAAGACGGCACCCGCGACGAAATCGATCTCCATCGGCCGCGCCGGCACGGACAACGCGCGTCCGCCGCGCGTCGTGACGCCCCCGAAAACGATGACGAGCACGGGCGTCGGCCTCGCCCTCGTCGTGGCGGGCAGCGGCGGCCTGACCGGATACCTGCGCAAGCGCCGTTCCGCCGGGGCGGAGAACCCCGCGATCGCCTGAGCGAAGCCGCGTTCTTGAGGCCCGACGATCGCGCGGGCGCATCGACGGATGGCCTTTTTCCGCGCGTCGGAGTGCAATGACGCGGTGACGCGCCCGAGGATCCTCATCGGCCTTCTCCTGCTGACCGCCGTCTTCGGCGCGCTCCAATGGCGACGGATGCCGGACGGACGGGTGCATCTCTGGTTCTTCGACGTGGGACAGGGCGACGCGGCCCTCGTCGTGACGCCCTCGGGCAGGCAGATCGTCGTCGACGGCGGCCCGGACGGGTCCCTTCTCTCCGCGCTCGGGAAGACGATGCCGTTCTTCGACCGCAGCATCGATCTGCTCGTGCTCACGCACCCCCACCTGGACCACATCGCGTCCTTTCCGGAGATCCTCCGACGCTATCAAGTGTCCTCCGTCCTGATGACGGGCATCGCGTACAAGATGGGCAGGTACGAGGAGTTCCTGTCCCTCCTCAAGGACGAAGGCGCGACGGTGATCCTCGCCGATCCGGCGCGCGACATCGACATGGGCGACGGCGTGCACCTCGACGTCCTCTGGCCGCCGCCGGGGTTCCTCGGGAAAACCGCGAAGGAGCTCAACGACACCTCGGTGGCGTTCAAGCTCACCTGGAACGGCAACAGCGCGCTCTTCACGGGGGACATCGAAGCCCCCGCGGAGAAGGCGCTCCTCGCTTCCAAGCAGGACCTGCGTGCCGATCTCCTCAAAGTGGGCCACCACGGGAGCGATACGAGCTCGGGGACGGGCTTCCTCCTCGCGGTTTCGCCGCACCTCGCGGTGATCTCGTGCGGCCGGAACAACACCTACGACCATCCGGACCCGGCGATCCTCGACCGCCTGACGCATTTCCATATTCCCTACCGCATTACGGCACGGGACGGGACGGTGAGCCTGACGTGGTAACAGAGAGTGAAGAGGGAGAAAACGGATAAAAGGGCAAAAAGGTCGCCGAAAAAGCTACCAATGACCTTTTTACCGTTTTCTCCCTCTTTTCCCTTTTTCTCCCTTCCCTGACCCCGCGTTTTCCTCACATCTCTGTCATTTTCCCCTCTATACTACCCCCATGAAGACCCTCCTCATCGTTGCCGGTCGGAGCACGCGCTTTTGGCCCCTCGCGGAGAAGACGCTGTTCCCCCTCGCGGGAAAGACGCTGCTGGAGCACCAGCTCGCGTGCCTGCGGGAAGGCGGTTGCGACGATGTGACGCTCGTGACGGGCGCGCATAATAAAGATGAGATCGCGGAGAGGTTCCCGAACGTTCCCCAGATCGAGCAGGAGGATCTGACGCTCGGGATGCGCGGCGCATTCCTCTCTTCTCTGCAGAAGATCGGCAAGGGCCCCGTCCTCCTCGTCTCGGGAAACGACGTCATCGAGCCCTTGTCCTTCGCGGCGCTGAAGAAGGCGGCGGGAAAGAAGGGTATCGACGGCGCGATCCTCGCGCGCAAGGTGACGCGCTATTTCCCCGGCGGCTACCTGACGACGAAAGGCGACCGTGTCATGGGCATCGTCGAGAAGCCGGGCGAGGGCAAGGAACCGAGCGACCTCGTGAACATCGTCGCCCACCTCCATAACGACCCGGCCGCGCTCCTCGCCGCCTTGAAGAAGGCCAAGACGACGCGCGACGACGGCTATGAAGTGGCGCTGCAGCACCTCTTCGACGACGGCAACTACGTCGCGGTGCCGTACGAAGGTTTCTGGCAGGCGGTGAAGTATCCGTGGCACCTCCTCCACCTGCTCCCGCGCTTCCTCGAGGCGGCAAAGAAACCCCGCATCCATAAGACCGCGCAGGTGCACGAGACGGCCGTGATCGAGGGGAACGTGATCCTGGAGGAAGGCGTCCGCGTGTTCCCGCACGCGACGGTGAAGGGCCCCTGCGTCATCGGTGCGCGGTCGATCGTCGCGAATAACGCCCTCGTCCGCGGGTCGTCCGTCGGAAAGGACTGCGTGATCGGCTTCGGCTCGGAAGTGAAGGGATCGATCCTGGGCGACAGGGTCTGGACGCACATGACGTACCTGGGCGACAGCATCATCGGCAGCAACGTCTCCTTCGGCGGCGGATGCGTCACGGGAAACCTTCGTCTTGACGAGAAGGAGATCCTCTCCGCGGATCCGAGCATAAGAAAGGAGGAGAAGCCGTCGATGCTCCCGACGGGTCTCACGAAGTTCGGACTCGTCGTGGGGGGCGACGTTCGCTTCGGTATCCAAGTGGGAAGCAACCCCGGCGTGAAGGTGGGGTCGGGAACGTTCGTAAGCGGCGGCGTGTATTTGAATGCGGACGTGCCGGAGAAGAGCTTTATGACCACGAAGGACGGCGCACTCGTCCGAAAGGAGAACCACACGCCGGTACCCGGCATGGATGCGCGGGAGAAGTTTAAGAAGTTTTAGCGACTAGCGATTGATGATTAGGCTGGAAGTATCTGGTGTTTTTAAGATCTTCCTTTCTAATCGCCAATCGCTATTCACCAATCACTTCTGCTCGCCTCTGTGGACTCCTGTGGATATCAATACCCATCCGAACCGCGCACAAAAGTTATCCACATCGCCTGTGGATACCCCTGTGGAGAGACTTCAACCTCTTTCCCCGGAGTTCTCCACAGGATTTTATCTATTTTGGCTTCCATGAGCCATTTTCAATAACTCATCACTCGACTCCCACTACCCCCCAGGTATTCCACGGGTTTTCCACACCCCTCCCACATACACGTTTTGTTCGATCCACAAGGGAAATGGCTTTTGGAAGCCAGTGATACCGCCTCCTCCCTCATCTTCTCCACATAGTTCATCCTTAAAAAGACCCTCCTGTGAAGAGGCTATGATGATAATAAATTCGTGATATTCTCTTTTCCCTCTTTTAATACACGCATGAAACTTCTCTGTTCAACCTCGGAATTCCTTCAGTCGATCCAACTCGTCAGTCGGGCGATCGGAGGGCAACAGGCGTTGCCGATCCTTGGAAACGTCCTCCTCGAGGCGAAGGGCGACCGTTGCGTCGCGAGCGCGACGGATCTCGAGATCAGCATCGTGACGAGTTTTCCGGCGAAAATCGAGCATGAAGGGTCCGTGACGGTCCCCGCGAAGGCGATCCTGAATTTTGCGCAGTATAACGCGGACGCCGAAGTGCTTCTTGAGGTGAAGGAGGGAACGCAGCTCAAATGCAGTTCGCAGCACGCCAAAACCTCCATCGCGGGTGCGGCGGCGAGCGAATATCCCACGATCTCTATGGTGGAAAAACAGACGCATTTCACTCTCAAGGCCGATCCTCTTCTTCATGCGCTTCATCTCGTGACGTTCGCGGCAGCTAAGACCACGCTCCGCCCGGTCCTGTCGGGCGTGTATCTCCGGAGCGCAGGCGGCAAGCTCATCCTCGTCGCGACGGACAGTTATCGTCTCTCCGAGTGTAAGATCGCCGCGGAGGGCGACGGCATCGAGGTGTCCTGCATCATTCCGGCGAAGATC
This sequence comes from uncultured Candidatus Peribacteria bacterium, assembly GCA_964423795.1. Lineage (GTDB taxonomy): Bacteria > Patescibacteriota > Gracilibacteria > Peribacterales > Peribacteraceae > CAYRGC01. The sequence goes on from CAYRGC010000014.1 coordinate 18,625, forward strand.
CTGGAGGAGCTCAAGATGATCCTTGGTTCCTTCAAGGGCGATAAAAAGGCGAAGGGCGAGGGTGAACAGGGGCACAGCGTGGGCGTCGCGCTGAGCCGCCAGCAGATCGAGCTTACAGTCGGAAACACGCGGCTGGTGTCCCGCCTCATCGACGGAAAATTCCCCAACTACGAGCAGATCATCCCGAAGGAGGCGAAGACGAAGCTGTACTTCCCTCTTCATGACCTCGCGACGGCCGTGAAGCGTCTCCACTACTTCGCGAAGGAGATGAACAACACCCTTACCTTCCACTGCGCGAAGGAGACGCGGATCACGACGCCGCAGACGCCCATGGGCCAGGACGAGGCGACGATCCAGGGCGAACTTACCGGCGATGAGAACAAGATCGCCCTCAGCTCGAGCTATCTCCTGGATTTCCTTGGGCACATCTCGGCCGACGGCGTCATCGCGTCCGTGAGCGACGCGCAGCACCCGGCGATCTTCACTCTCCCGGACGAGAAGGACTTCTTGCACCTCATCATGCCGCTTCGGCTGCAGCAGGAATGAGAACGAGAGAGTAACAGGGTAAAAGGACCTTATCCTCGTACCCTATTAACTCTCGCCCTTCGTAGACCTTGCGAAAACCCCTCAAAACCCCTACACTTTCCGCAGACATTCCATCCGACAAGATTTCGCCAGGGGGCGACATTTTCGTGACTAGATGACTATTTCACCCTCCCTTCTTATCGGGGAGGATACCCATCGGGAATTATCCGACCTCCTTAAAAAGGAGGGTTCGCTCGTGCTTTCCGGGGCCAGCAACGAGACGGCGAAGGCGATGCTCCTGAGTCATCTCCTTTCGTTCCAGGAGCGGCCCGGGATCGTTGTGACGGAGAGCGGGGAATCCGTGGAGGGGCTTCGCCATTGGCTGCGGTTCTTCGGCCGCCAGGCCGAAATCCTGGAATCCGTCCGCGACGAAGGCGGGGAGATCCGCCCGGCACAACTGCATCACCTGCTCTCCTTCCTTGGCGCAGCCGAGGAGAAGGAGCCCGCCCTCGCGGTACTCACGCGTGAGACGTGGGACCAGCCATTTCCGTCCTTTACGGAACTTCATCAGCGGAAAATCACGCTGAAAAAAGGGCAGACCGTGAATTTCACGCGGCTCTTCGAAGACCTGATCGAGCGCGGATATCACCACGGCGTGGACCCGTATCTGGTGCCGGGCGAGTACCGCCGCATCGGCGAGACACTCGACATCTTCCCGATCCAAAGCACGCACGGGTACCGCATCCAGTTCGATTTCGAGACCGTGCAGAAGATCCTCGCGGTGGACGTCCACGATCTCTCGCAGACGGCGGACGCCGGCGCCTCCCTCGAGGTGTTCCCGGCCGTCTTCCAGGCGGAACTCCCGCTCGGCAGGCAGTTGCCGAAGGAGCTTCTTGTGGTCACGGACGATCAGGAGGGTATGGAGCTGCCGGAGAAGAACTCCTCGCTCGTCTTCACTGCGTTTCCGGAGAGCGTCGCGCACCACGCACACGTCCGGTATCTCTCCGTCCTCAAGTTCTACACGCTCACGGATTTTTTAAACGACCTGCGCGACAAGTTGCAGCAGCGGTGGACGCTCGTGATCGTGAGCAAGCGCAGCGAGGAACTCCTCCAAATCCTCAAGGAAGAGCGCATCCCGCACGCGAAGAGCGAGGATGAACACCGTCCGGGCGCCATCACCGTGATCCACGCCGACCAGGACGATCTTCTTCCCCATTCGCTCCAGAACCCCGACCTCAAGTGCGCCCTCCTCACGGACCGCGAGATCTTCACGCTCAAGAAGGCGGGCAAGCAGCGCAGCATCCAGAAGCTCGCCCTCGACTTCATCACGTCCCTGCAGCCGGGCGACTACGTCGTGCACATGGAGCACGGCATCGGCCACTTCGAGGGGATGACGCAGAAGGAGATCGACGGCGTCGCCCGCGAGTACCTGGAGCTCACATACGCCGAGGGCGACAAGCTCTTCGTGCCGGTCGACCAGGCGGACAAGCTCAGCAAGTACGTGCACGAGGAGGGCGACGAGCCGGTGCTCACGCGCCTGGGCACCGTGGAGTGGAAGCGCACGACGGAAAAGCTCCGCGCGGAGACGAAGGAGGTGGCCAAGGAGCTCCTGCAGCTCTACGCCAAGCGCGCGAAGTCCAAGGGGCATTCTTTCCCGGACGACAGCGACCGCATGCGGAAGTTCGAGGAGGCGTTCCCTTACGAGGAGACGCCCGGCCAGCGCAAGGCCATCCAGGACATCAAGGCGGACATGGAGAGCGACCACCCGATGGACCGCCTCGTCTGCGGAGACGTGGGATTCGGCAAGACGGAGGTCGCCATGCGCGCCGCGTTCAAGGCGGTGGAGGGCGGCAAGCAGGTCGCGGTCATCGCGCCGATCACCATCCTCGCCGACCAGCACTATCGCAACTTCGACGAACGCATGAGGCAGTTCGGCGTGAAGGTGGAGATGCTCAGCCGTTTCCGTTCCGCCGCCGAGCAGAAGAAGATCCTCGAGAAGCTCCGCAAGGGCGACGTGCAGGTCGTGATCGGCACGCACCGCCTGCTCCAGGACGACGTTGGGTTTTTGAATCTGGGACTCGTGATCATCGATGAAGAGCAGCGCTTCGGCGTGAAGCAGAAGGAAAAGTTCAAAGAGATGCGCGCGTCCGTGGATATTCTCACGCTCACGGCGACCCCGATTCCCCGCACGCTCAACCTCGGTCTCCACAAGCTCCGCGACATCACGACGATCACGACGCCGCCCCCCGGGCGCCTCCCGATCATCACCGAGGTACGCAAGTACAGCGACGAGCTCGTCAGGACGTCGATCCTCGCTGAGATCAAGCGCAACGGACAGGCGTTCGTGCTGCATAACCGGGTGGAGACCATCGACGCCTTCGCGCAGAAGCTCCGCGCGCTCATCCCGCAGGCGACGTTCGTCGTCGGCCACGGACAGCTCGCGCCGGAGGTGCTGGAGGACCGCATCCTCAAATTCAAGGAGGGCAAGGCGACGGTGCTCGTGAGTTCGACCATCATCGAGAACGGCATCGACCTCCCGCGCGCCAACACGCTCATCGTGAACGAGGCCGAGCACTTCGGGCTCTCGCAGCTCTACCAGCTGCGCGGCCGCGTCGGCCGCGGAAAGGTGCAGGCGTACGCGTATTTCCTGTACCACAGCCAGAAGCTGAAGGACGACGCCAAGAAGAGGCTTCGCGCCATCGTCGAGGCGTGCGAGCTTGGGTCCGGTTTCCAGGTCGCCATGCGCGACCTCGAGATCCGCGGCGCGGGCGAGATCCTCGGCGCCAGCCAGAGCGGCACCATGCAGACCGTGGGCGTCAGCCACTACCTGCGCCTGCTCAAGCAGGCGGTGGAGGAGCTCCGCAGCGGCCGCAGGGACGAGCTCGAAGAGGAGATCCAGGTGGAGATCCAGCTCCCGGTCGAGGCGCTTATCCCGTCCTTCTACATCACCGAGAACGACGAGAAGATCTCCGTGTACCAGAAGCTCGCGAGTTCCGAGGAGGAGGGCATCCTCGCGGAGTTCGAGCGAGACCTCGTCGAGGAATACGGTCCCCTCCCGGCACAGGTCCGTAACCTCTTCCAGGTGCTGCGCCTCAAGATGGTGTGCCGGCGCGTCGGCGTGCAGCGCGTGAAGGCCGAGGAGGGCCGCGGCGGGCACGAGATCGTCGTGCAGCTGAGCCCGCGCGTGACGGCCAAGGAAATCATGCAACTCCTCGCCGTGAACTCCGATTGGAAGATCAGCGGGTCGAGTCTGCGCATTTCGGAGCAATCCCTGCAGTCCCGCGCGAAGGGCAAGGAATGGATCCCTGAGCTCACCCACGAAGTGGAGCTTTTGGCTAGGGTAAAAGAAAAGAAGGAGAAAAAGGCGGAGAAAGACGATGAGGGGGAATAGTTGCCAAATTTACGAAAAAATAGTATAATAATCGTAAATACCAACATCCCACTATGTCCAACAGGTCCATCGAAGTGCAGCCGCTCGGTCCCTCTTCGTCGCGGGATCCGCAGGTGCATGGCAATCGTGAGGCTATCCAGTCCCGCGTGCACGGTCTCGTCGGGACGGAGATGCGCGCCGCCGACGCGCCGCCGCGCTTCGGTGCGGTCGGTGACGCGGGACGGCCCGCCGTGGAGGCGGTGAATCCCGCCATGGAGCAGGCGAAGGATCTGATCCGCGATATCAAGGAATCCGCGTCGTCCCTTCGCGGAAACGGACTCGAGCACCGCGTGCAGGACTTCCGCGACAGGTTCCCGATCTGGGGCAATATCCGCTCGCACAGGCTCGCTACCAGGGAGGGCGAGCAGATCGACAGCATGCACGAGTCCATGCGCGCGCTGCGCGAGCTCGTCGCCCGCAGCGGCCTTCCGCTCGATCTCGATCGTCTCGAGCAGCTTGTCTTCGGCGTGAGCAAGCCGGCGGGCATCAGCAAGTTCCTCGGCTCCGTCTTCACCGGCTTCCGCGAATTCCACCGCGGCTGGACGGCCGACACGCTGGAGAACATCAGCGTCGAAGCCGGAAAGCTCCTCCGTCCCGCCCGCGCCGCCTGACCATGGCCCCCTCCCCCGCAGCGCCGGCCCATCCGAGCGTCCCTACGGGGCAGGAGCTCTTCGACGCGCTCATGGGCCACATCGAGCCCGAGCTTACGTCGCGGAACGCGGGAACGCTCGATCGGATCTACAAGGACGAGACGCCCGCGCAGCGCCAGGCGCGCATGCGCCGCTACGACCGCGCGCTGCGTCTCTACGACAAGGCGTACGACGACTACATGGCCACGCTCGACAAGCAGGTGGGCCGCTATCGCCGCGACGCGTTCGTTCACGCCGAGTATGAGGATCGCAAGCGCGATGATGACGCGCTCGGCGCCTTCGATCTCTACTTCGCCCAAGCCGCGTGAACGCCCTCTTCTTCCGCATAGGCGTTTCCGAGAGGCGGACCCTCCGGTTCGCGCTTCTCGAGCAGTTCGGGCATCGCGATCCCGTGGAGGAGAAGATCCAGGTCGATCAGAAGCGTTCCACGGAACAGGCGCCGAAGAACCAGCTGGAGGAGAAGGCGAAGGTGGACCAACAGACGCAGAAACAGACCGCCGATCTCACGTCCGAGCGTCTCAACGCCAGCATCCAGAACGCCGTGCAGATGCGCGTGAAGAGCGCGCAGAACGGCGTGGACGCCCACGTGAAGCAGATCCAGGAGGTGGACAAGCGCATCGACGAGCTCAACCGGTCGAACAAGCGCGCCGCCGCCTTGGGCGACGATGCGGCGCTCCTCGCGCAGGGGCCGCTGGCCGCTGTGACTCCCAACGAGCGCACACGCGTTCGTTCGCTCGATCCCCGCACGAGCGTGCCTTCTCCGACCACCGAGGTTTCGGCCGCAAGCGCGCCCGCGGAAGCGCAGGCTAAGCAGAAGGGGGCTCTCGACGCGCGGTCCGCGGTCGCCTCCGTCGATGCCGGAAATAAGACGCAGGTCGAGGAGCAGCAGAAGCGCACCGAGGAGGTCGCGGCCAAGACGGCCGGCGGGAACGGACAATTGGAGCGCGCGGACGGGCGCGCCGAGGGAAACGCGTAATACGACACCTTCCCATTATTCGTCCAGGGAGCGGGGCTTCTGAGGAAGCCCGTTTTCGGGTATACTGATGTGAAACCTTTTTCCAACACACACATGAGCACCACCGCTCCCTTTACCGCGCAGAACCTTCTCGAGACGCTCTTTTCCGACGTGCAGGGCTACGCCCTCTCTGCCGCCGGCCGCTCGCGCATCGCGCGCGAGTCGGACCCGGCTTTCACGTACGGCGAGATCACACTGGAGTCGATCGAGTTCATGCTCCAGCAGGTGCAGGCCAAGCCCGGCGAGGTCTTCTACGATCTGGGCGCGGGCACGGGAAAGGCGGTGATCTTCGCGTCGTTCCTCGGCTCCTTCGCCAAGGCGGTGGGCATCGAGTTCGTCGACGAGCTCTGCGCCTCCGCGCAGAAGACCCTCGACCGTTACAACGCCGAGGTGAAGCCGCAGCTCCCGATCGACAAGCAGATGCAGACGATCGAGTTCCGCAACGCCGACATGTTCGCGCAAGACATCACCGACGGCGACGTGATCTTCACGCACTGCACGTGCTTCGACGACGACATGATGAACCGCATCAGCAAGATGTGCGAAGGCCTCAAGAGCGGCGCCCGCGTGATCACGGTCACGAAGGGGCTCACCTCTCCCGAGTTCATCTCGCTCGGCACGTTCCCGTTCCGCCTCGCCTGGGGCGACGCGACGCTCTGCTTCTACCAGCGCGTCTGAGGCGGCTGCTCATCGATACCGAAACGGGCCGCGAGGCCCGTTTTTCATTCTTCGAGGAATGGTGCGATGTCCGGATCGTCTTTTCCGTTTTGCAGGATACGGTCGAGTTCCTCGCGGAGCCTGCGTCGCAGATGGTCCGCAAAGACCTCCGCGTGAGAATTTTCCCTGCTGGGGACGTAGCCGACTTTTCTATCGATGGGGCTCAGGTATTCGCCTTCAGGCATACGGGTAACTAAAAATGCCGGTGCATTCTACGGATTTTCGTCTCCCGGCCAAGGGGAGATCCGTTTTTTTGCATGCCTTCCCTTCCCGGGCAAGGAATGGTGTTTGACGTCCCTCGAGGCGCTCCATAGCATGCGGAGGATTCTTTCCTTTTTCGCCATGCACATCCGCTCCCTCGCACTCGCCTCCCTCTCGGTTCTCGCGCTCGCCGCGTGCCAGCCGTCGACCACGGGGGGATCGTCGTCTTCCAAAGCCGCCGCGTCCGTCGACGGCTGGCAGACGGTGAACGTGGGAAACGCGTACGCGTACCAGGTGCCCGCCGACTGGACCGGCGAGGTGTCGCTCGCTCCGGACGGGCAGCACGTTTCGCGCTACGCCGCCGGCGACGGGATGACCGTGCAGACCTACGAGACCGATGCCGAAGGCGCCGTGAACGTTGGCGAGTACCTGCGGAAGCTCGATGCCAAGCGCGCGACTTCCTACGAGGGGCAGCCGAGCACGGAAGTGCGCGAGACGAAGCGGGTCAGCGTCGGCGGAAAATCGGGAGCGGAGCGCCGCGAGTACGGCCTTGCCTCCGGGTTCGAATCGGAAGTGACCTACGTCCTCGAGGGCGGCAAAGTCTACGCCGTCACCACCTGGCATGAGGGCGAGGAGACGCTCTCCGCGGACGATATCGCCTTCCATGGGAAGGTCGCGGCAACGCTCGCGATCAAAGGGCAATAATCGGTCCGGTTTCGGGCACAGATCCTTGCGATTCGGTGGTCCGAAGGCCCTTTTAGGGGCACCATAGGGGCGGCATGTTCCGCTTGGGCAAGTCATCGCCGGCCGTCTCGTCCTCGTTTCGCGGGGGCGATTTCGAGTATCTCGCGCCGGGCGCTCTCTACCTCGATTCCGCCTGTCAGACGCTCCGCCCGCGAGCGGTGATCGACGCGGAGACGCGCTACTACACGGAGCGAAACGCCTGCGGCGGCCGCGTGAAGTACCCGTGGGGGGTTTCCGTGGACCGCGACGTCGAGGAAACGCGGTCGGCCCTGCTCTCGTATCTGGGAAAATCGCCGAAGGAGTACGCCGTCGCCTTCACGCTCAATACCACCTACGGCGTCAATCTGGTGCTCTCGCAGCTTCCGGCGTTCGATCGCGTCGTCACGTCCGACATCGAGCACAACTCCGTCTTCCTTCCGACGATCGCCTGGGCCCGCACGCGCGGGAAGCCGCGCGCGGTGCTTCCCCGCACGGACGACGGAAGCCTCTCCCCGTCCCCGTCCGAGCTCTCGGGCGCGGTCCTCGTGCTCAATTCCGCCTCGAACATCGACGGCCGCGCGCTCAAAAACGCCCCCGAGCTCGCCGTCGCCGTCCACCGGGAGGGCGGCATAGTGCTTCTCGATGCCGCGCAGAGCGTCGCTCACGATCCCGAACTCCTGCGCCGCACCGATTTTGACGCCCTGTTCGGCTCCGCTCACAAGGCGTACGCGCCGAGCCTGGGCTTCGTCGTGATCCGCCGGTCGCTCCTCGAGCGGCTCGAGATCTCCCTTCTCGGCGGCGGGACCGTGAGCGGCGTGCGCGAGAGCGATTTTGATCTCCTCGCGGGGGGCGATCTCCATTCCCGGCTCGAGCCGGGCCTGCAGAATTGGGCCGGCATCATCGGCCTTCGCGCCGCGCTCGCCTGGATGGAGGCGCATCCGGAGTTGCGCGAACGCGAGCGACAGCTTGCCCGCCAGCTCTTCGACGGGCTCAAGGCGCTCCCGCGCGTCCGTCTCCTCAACGCCGAGGCCACGCCCGTGCAGAGCTTCTGCGTCGACGGGCTCGACGCCCACAAGCTGGCGCTCTTCTTGGGGGAGAAGCAGATCATGTGCCGCAGCGGATCGTTCTGCTGCCATCACTACCTGCTCGGCGTCCGGAAACTTCCCCCGCTGTTGCGCGTTTCCCTGGGCTTCCACAATACCGCCGAGGACGTGACCGCGTTCCTCGAGGCGCTCTCCGCCATCCTTCTCGCCTTCTGACATGTTCTGCATCGCCGCGTTCCTCGTCTTCGGCATCCTCGCTATTTTCTCGGCAACGTACCGCCCGCTCGCCAAGCAGGCGTGGCATTGCGTGCTCCGGCGCGTTAGCTTCCGTCCCTGCGACATCGATTTTTCCGAGGAGGTGCGCGGTCGCCTCATCGGCAAGCTCGTGTTCCGTCACCCGCGCCTCGCGCGCTTCCTCGACCGGTGGCTCGATTGGATCTCCTTCGCCTTCGTCGTCCTGAGCGTCTGGAGCGCTCTCTATCTCGCCGTCGCGGGTCTCAATCTGTGGGTGTACGGCACGTGCAACCCCTCGAACGTGGAATCCTGCTCGCTCTCCGGCGAGGCGTGCGGCGTCGACCAGTCCTCGATCGGGCTGCTTGACGCGATCAAAGACGGGAAGCTCGGCACCTGGATCGCCGGGCCCTTCACGCGCCTCGCGGAAACCGTGTCGCGCATTCCCGATCGCCTGAAGGAATGGGATGCCTCCGCGTACATGGCGCCCACGGCGACGACGTACGCCCCCTTCGACGACGCGAAGCCCGCCGTTCTCGAGGTGCTCGATCCCAGCTGCCGGTTCTGCCGCAAGCTGTTTACCAACATGAAGCAGGCCGGGCTCGAGAACGCCGCGAACCTCACGTACCTGCTCTATCCGATCCCGGACCCGAAGGCCGCGTCCGGCTACAAGTTCTGGTCGTCGCCCATCCTGGCCTCGTACGTCGAGGCGGTAAAACGCGTGCCCCTCCGGACGAATCCCTCCGGCGTTTCGCCCGACTGGCAACTGCTCGAGAAGATCTTCGGCGAGCGGACGGACGGCATCGATTGGCAAACCGTCTTCACGATGGGGCTCACGGAAAGCGATCTGCGCGCGACGATGCGCGGCTTCCTCTCCGAGATCGGGTACGCGCCGCAGGAGGTCCGGGCCGTCGAGTCGCTCGCGGGATCGGCGGAAGTCCGTGACGCCCTCGCCGTGCAGAAGGGCATCGTCGAAGAGCAGCTGCGCACCATCAAGATCCCCACCCTCCTCATCGGCGGGCGCCGGTTCGACCGCGTGGTCGATCCGGAGACGCTCAAAAGCGTCCTCGGGCGCTGAGGTCAGGGCGAGCGAGGGACGGTCTGGAATTTGTCGAACGAGACGACGCTGCACGCGGGGTCGCCAGAGGGCATGTTCATGGACCAGAGCACCTTGGCCTTTCCCTGCTTCACGGCCGGCTCGTAGACGGCTTGCCTGCTGAAGCGATTGAACCAGAGCATCGTGAAACCCGATCCCGTCGTGTACCTGTCCCGCAGGACATAGTCGCCCATGGCCGGGTCGCGGGCGAGAAGGCTCGATCTGCGGCGCCGATAGTGGGAGGCCACGTCGGGAACGGGGCCTTTGACGATCACGGGCAGCTCCGTCGATGCGCGTCCCGGGAGGGCGTCGATGGCGCGGGAAAGGCACAGGCCGCGATAGTCGCCCGAGAATCCGTCGGCGATCCCCCAGAAGAAGATCGGTTTGTACACGTAGGCCCATTGCCCCCACCAGACGTACGCGACTACCGC
>CAYRGC010000015.1:0-28269 GCA_964423795.1 uncultured Candidatus Peribacteria bacterium
GCGATGCCGGTGATGAAGACCTTCTTGGCCATGGCCGGGTCATGGTACAGGATTTCGTCGACGCATGGCGCCGTCGATCCGCGTCACCAGGGGGTAGACGATCTCGCGGGGCTGGAATTTCTCGAGCGACAGTTTCCGACCCGAGATACCCAGGGCTTCCCGCAGAGCCGGATCGCGCTTCAGGCGCGTCAGGGCGTCGGCCAGGGCGGCGGGATCCCCGGGTTCCGTCAGGAGCGCGTCTCTGTCCCGGCGAAGAACCCTCGCGGATGCCGGGGAGAGCGCCGTGACGAGCGGGCGGCCGGCGTTGAGGACCTCGTACGCCTTGTGGGGGATCACCCGGAGGGCCTTTTCCGTGGTGCCGAAGATTCCCAGGCAGGCGTCCGCCGCGCCCACGCGCCGCGCCACCTCCTCCATCGGGATCTGTCCCGTGAATTCCACGGACCGCAGGCCGAGGCGCCGCGCGAGTTCGACCATGGCGGGATACGTCTGCCCCTTCCCGATCAGGAGAAACCGCATCTCCTCGCCCCGGTCCTCGAGGATCTTGGCGGCGCGCAGCACCGTATCGATGCCTTGCAGCGGGATGAACGTGCCGTGGAATTCCACGGTGAAGACGGGGTTTGCCGGGCGATCGCCCGGGACGAACAGGTCGGTGCGGCAGCCGATCGGCAGCGGAAGGATCTTCCCCGGGTCCGCGCCGTAGGTCTCCGCGAAATAGCGCGCGTATTCCTCCGTATCGATGAGCGCGACGTCGCAGAGGCGGCAGCCGAGCCAGTCGAGGATCCAGAGCGCCCAGGCCTTCGGATGCCACGGACGCAGGATGCCGCGGTCGCGCACGTCGCTCTCGTAGAGGGAGAGGAAGAGGTCGAACACGACGGGGATGCGCCTCCGCCGCGCGAGAAACCACGCGAGCGGCAGGATCCAGTGCCCCATGAACGGGACGTAGACGAGGTCCGCTTCCGCGCCGACGGCCTTCCATTGCCGCAGCAGGTCCCGGCATTTGGGCACGAGTCCGCGCGCCGTCGTGTGGCAGACGCTCACCCGGTAGCCGTGGGCCTCGAGCCCCGTGCGGATGGCCCAGTACCGGCCTCCTCCCAGGTCGAAATAGCCGAAAGCGACGGCGGTCTTTGCAGTCACGGGCCGAGTGTACTCCACACCGGGCCGCATCTCCCGGTAGAATGCGTGCATGCGGATCACGTACGTCACGCAGACGCGCTTTCCGACCGAGAAGGCGCACGGGTTCCAGATCGCCCAGGTGTGCGACGCGCTCGCGAAGCTCGGGCACGACGTGACGCTCCTGGCACCGACCGTCCGTAACAGCGTCCGCCAGTCCGCCGCGGCCTACTACGGCCTGCGGGATTCCTTCCGCGTGGTCAACCTCCGTCAGTTCGACGCGCTCGGGTCTCGCCTGGTCCCCGAGGTCTTCGCCTTCGCGATCAGCATGCACTTCTACCGCCGGGCGCTCCGCAGGCACCTCAAAGACGCGCGGCCGGACCTGCTCTACGCCCGGTCCGCGGCCGTGCTGCCCGCCTTGCTCGAGACGGGGATTCCCGTCGTCCTGGAGCTCCATACCATCCCGCGCCGTCGCGGCGGACTGCGCGAGCTTTGCGACCGCTGCGCGCTCGTCGTCTGCCTGACGACGCCCATGCGCGACGAGCTCCTCTCCCTCGGGGTGAACGGAAAGCGCGTCACGGTGGAGCCGGACGGCGTCGATCCCGAGCGCTTCGCGTCCCTTCCCGAGCCCATCGCCGCCGCGAAGCACTGGAAGCTCCCGCACGGGCGCACGATCGTGGGATACGTCGGCTCGCTCGTGACGCACGACACGCTGGAGAAGGGGGCGGGCGAACTCCTGCCCGCCGTCGCGGAGTTGAAGAAACGCGGACAGCCGGTCGCGGGATGGATCGTGGGCGGCCCGAAGGAATGGCTCGACCGGTACCGGGCGCGCGCGAAGGAGCTGGGCCTCACGGATCAGGATTTCGCTTTCCACGAGCCGATCCCCGCGGCGTCGGTCCCGACCGCCATCGCGGCGATGGACGTCTGCGTGTATCCCGCTCCGAAATCGGATCACCCGTTCTTCCGGCGGGACACTTCGCCGCTCAAGCTGCTCGAGTACCTGGCCGCGGGGCGGCCGACCGTCTGCGCGGAGATTCCCCCCGTGCGCGACATCGCCGACGAGGACGCCGCGCTCTTCTACGAGCCGGGCGACATCCGCTCGCTCGCGGACGCCGTCACCGACGTCATCGACCGCCCGGAGGAAGCCATGGGCAGGGCCGAGCACGCCCGCCGTTCCATGCAGCGCTTCGCCTGGGTCCGCCGCATGGAGCGCATCGTCGCCCTCGCGAAGCCCGCGAAGAAGGGTAAGAAGGCGTGATCCCGTGTATTCTCGACCCATGGAATCCATCAAGCACATCGAGAAGGACGGCGTCCGGTACGCGAGTTTCTTCCACGCCGTCGAGGCGCCCGGACCGCGCTTCCTCTCGCGTACCGAAGACGAGTTCCAGTTCGGCGTGATCGAGCGGCCCAAGGGGCACGTCGTTCCCGTCCACGCGCATCCCGTCCACGCGCACCGTAACGCGCACATGAGCGAGTTCATCTACGTGGAACGTGGGAAGATGGAGATCGAGATCTTCGACGAGGAGTGGAACGCCATCGGCTCGGATGTCGTGTCCGCCGGCGACTTCATGATCTCCTACCGCGGCGGCCACGGGCTCACGATGCTCGAACCGACCCGCATCATCGAGGTGAAGCAGGGGCCGTATCCCGGGGCGGACAAGGCGAAAATCTTCCGGGACAAGGACGCGAAGGGGTATTGAACGGATTGCGTATTGCGGATTAGGGGAGGCTCGCCGATACTTGTCTTGTGAAAGCCATTCCCGTCAACGCGCCGGCCATTTCCCCGGAGAGCAAGAAGTACGTGATCGAGGCCCTCGAGACGGGCTGGATCTCCTCCGCCGGTCCGTTCATCACGCGCTTCGAGGAGGAGTTCGCGGCGTACCTCGGCGTGAAGCACGCCGTCACCACCACGAGCGGAACCACGGCGCTGCACCTCGCGCTCCTGACGCTCGGCATCGGAGCCGGCGACGAGGTGATCGTCCCGGATTTCACGATGATCGCGTCGATTTTCGCCGTGATCTACACGGGCGCGAAGCCGGTCTTCGTCGACATCGATCCCGAGACATTCTGCATCGATCCGGCGCTCATCGAGGCCAAGATCACTCCCAGGACCAAGGCCATCATGCCCGTGCACATCTACGGCCACGCGTGCGAGATGGATGAGATCCTCGCGATCGCGAAGAGGCACGGCCTCGCGGTCATCGAGGACGCGGCCGAGGCGCACGGCGGGGAGTACGGAGGCAGGAAGTGCGGCAGCTTCGGGGACATCAACTGCTTCAGTTTCTACGGCAACAAGATCATTACCACGGGGGAGGGCGGCATGGTCGTGACCGACGACGATGCCCTGGCCGCCCGCGCGCGCAGGCTCAAGGACCTGGCCCACAGCGAGAAGAAGCGGTTTTGGCACGAGGAGGTGGGGTACAACTACCGCATGACGAACCTGCAGGCGGCGCTCGGCTTGGGGGAACTGCAGAACATCGGCACGTACCTCCGGAAGAAGGCGGACATGGCCGCCGCCTACGGCAGGCGCCTCTCGGGCGTGAAAGGGCTCGTGCTTCCCGTCACCAAGCCGGGGGTGAAGAACGTGTTTTGGATGTACTCGGTCGTCCTTGGCGAGGGGTTCCCGCTCTCGCGCGACGCGTTTCGCGCCGCCCTTAAGGAGCGGGGCATCGATACGCGCGAGTTCTTCCCGTCCTCCGCCGCGCAGCCCGCAATCCAGAAGCTCCACCCCTCGGCGGAGCGTTTTCCCGTCTCGGAATACGTCGCGAGGCAGGGGCTCTACCTGCCGTCGGGTCTCGCGATCACGCCGGAAGAGATCGACCGCGTGTGCGACGCGGTGATGGAGATCCTCGCCTGAGTCAGCGCGTCGGCAGCTGTCCGGTCCCGCGCACGGCCTTCGCGATGACGGACGCCGCCGTGGCAATGGTCGAGGGGGCGGGATGCACCGTGTCCCAGCTCAGGGTCTTTGCTTCGTTTCCGAACGTCTCGTGGAGATCGACGACGGCGAAGCCCTCGGCTTCGGCCATCGCCCTGATCTTCGGCCGGTACGCGGCGTGGATCCTGTCGTCCGGCCAGATCACGAAGATCCGGCGGAGATCGGGCGGCAAGGCGCGCGACAGTCTCCGGAAGGTCTCCGCATACGCGGCCACGTTCCCGGGCGGCGCCTCCTCGGCGTCCGGCGTCTTCTTCCGTTCCTCCGTCACCTGCGCCTGGCGCGCGCGGCCCGTGCGGGCGATCACGAATTTCTTGATGCCGCGGTAGAGCGCGCTGTGGAGGTCGAGCCAGCAGCGGCCGGGAATCAGGCCCAGGATTCCCTCGTCCACGGGGCTGCAGCGGATGTCCGCGGGTTCGCCGGGGAGGACCAGGTTGCCGTTCGGGGTGAGCACCGCGTTTTGCATGTTCACGATGTCGTTCCAGTAGAAGACGAGCACGAGCGCCGCGGGCGCGAGCGGGGCCACCTTCTTCTCGTACGTCGCGGTCTCCTGGAGCACCGTGTAGCCGGGGACGGCGGCGTCCTGCACCTGGACGCCCTCTCCCAGCTCCGCCTGCAGGCGCGCGCCGAGCGTCTCGCCGTCGGCGACGCCGTACCCGAACGCGATCGAGTCGCCGAGGATCGCCACCAACGGTTTGCCGTCGCGCTCCGGGGAGCGGAACCCGAGCGCGTTGGTCGTTACCGTGTTCCTGAAGGCCTTCTCCGCCATGGAGGGTTTCAGCTCGTAGCCGATCTCCGGATCGTCGCTCGCGCGGTAGATCGGCGGGGGAGTGGGGCGGCTGTCGGAGAGTCTGAGCACGCGCACGCCGGTCTCGAGCGCGACGAGCGTGAAGACGACGCTTCCGCAGAGGAGCGCCGCGTCGGCCGCCCATCGGAGTGCCTTCCTCCTGTCCATCAATCGAGCACGAACTGCCGCAGGTACGCCTCCGTGTCCCGTCGCAGGGAGCCCGGCAGGTCCTTCTTGCCGATCACGCGGTTGCCGAGCACGAGGTAATCCATGTGCGTGTGCAGGAAGCAGTTGAGCGCGTCGGCGGGCGATTCCACGATCGGCTCGCCGCGGACGTTGAACGACGTGTTGATGATGACGGGGCAGCCCGTCTTCTCCTCGAACCTTTTGAGGAGATCGTAGTACCGCGGGTTCTGGTCGCGGCGGATCGTCTGGATGCGCGCCGAGCCGTCGACGTGCGTCACGGCCGGGATCACGGCGCGCTTCTCCGGCAGCGTGTCCGCGACGAGCAGCATGTAGGGGCTCTCGCGGTCGAGATCGAACCATCCCGACGCCTTCTCCTCGAGCACCGTCGGCGCGAACGGCCGGAAGCTCTCGCGGAACTTGATCTTCAAGTTCACCTTCCGCCAGTTCTCCTTGTTGCGCGCGTCGGCCAGGATCGAGCGGTTGCCGAGCGAGCGCGGTCCGTACTCCATGCGTCCCTGGAACCAGCCGACGACGTTCTCGCCCTGCAGCAGGTCCGCCACGCGATCGAGCAGCGCGTCGTCCGCGAGCCGCTCGACGGCGATGCCCTTCTCCCGGAGGAACGCGTCGATCTCCTCCTCGGCGTACGCGTTGCCCCAGTAGGCGTGCTCCATCTTCGGGCTCCGCTTGCCGCCGTACTTCTTGTGCCAGATCGAAAGCGCCACGCCGAGCGCGCCGCCGGCGTCGCCCGCCGCGGGCTGCACGAAGATCTCCTTGAACATCCCCGAGCGTAGGATCTTGCCGTTGGCCACGCAGTTGAGCGCCACGCCGCCCGCGAGGCAGAGGCGGTCGCTCCCGGTGCGCTCCTTGGCGTGCCGGACGATCTTGAGCATCGCCTCCTCCGTCACCTCCTGGAGCGATCGCGCGACGTCCTTGTGGAACTGCGTCAGCTCGCTCTCGCCGCCGCGCGTCGGTCGGCCGAAGAGCTTCTCGAGGTTCCGGCCGGTCATCCGGAGGCCGTACTCGTACGAGAAGTACTTCATGTTGAGCGCGAAGCCGCCGTCCTCACGGATGTCGACGAGCTCGTGCATCTCCTTCATGTACGTCGGCTCGCCGTACGGGGCGAGGCCCATCACCTTGTACTCGGCGCTGTTCACCTTGAACCCGAGGTAGTAGGTGATCGCGGAATAGAGCAGGCCGAGCGAGTGGGGGAAGCGGATCTCCTCGAGGAGCGAGAGGTCGTTGCCGTCTCCGCGTCCGACCGTCGTCGTGGACCACTCGCCCACGCCGTCGACCGTCACGACGGCCGCCTCCGGGAACCCCGACACGTAGAACGCGGACGCGGCGTGCGACTCGTGGTGCGGGACGTAGAGGATCTTTCCGTCGTACCCGAGCTCCTTCTTGATGTGCTGCGGGATCCAGAGCTTCTTCTGCATCCACTCGTGCATGGCCATGTGGTAGCTGAGAAGCCCCCGTGGCCAGACGCGCATGTAGGTCTGGAGCAGGCGGTCGAAGAACTTGAGCAGCGGCTTCTCGTAGAAGCCCACGGCGTCCACGTCCCTGATCGTGATGCCCGCCTCGGCGAGCGCGTAACGGATGGCGTTCACGGGCAGCGACTCGTCGTGCTTTTTGCGGGTGTAGCGTTCCTCGTGCGCGGCGAAGACGATCTCGCCGTCCTTGAGCAGGACCGCGGCGCTGTCGTGGTAGTAGCAGGAGAGGCCGAGGATGTAGACGGGCTTGCTCACGGTCAGAAGGGGTTCTTCATGGAGTCGGGTCCTTCCTGCCTCAATGGATGCCAGTAGGTCGCGGGTGCCTCCTCTTTGCGGAAGAGCGCCGCGATCTTCAGGCAGATCGCGTAGATGCCGAAGACCGTCACCCAGAGGATCGTGAGCAGGATCCAGCTCATGATCCGGCCCATGGCTTCGCTGCCGGCCATCCATCCGTCGTAGAGTTGCCGAAGCGGGGGCGGGAGACGCACGAGGGGAGTATATCGTTGAAAAATCCCAAATCCCAAGGACCAAATCCCAACGATTCCTCAGATTCCGAGAACCAGGATTCGCAGATTAGAAGATGGTGTAGATGAAGGGCGCCAGCGCCGATCCCTGCGCGAAGATGAGGATCAGTCCCAGCAGGGTGATGATGAGCGCGATCGGCAGCAGCCACCATTTCTTGCGCTCGCGCATGAAGGCCCAGAGTTCCGCGAAGATCGAGAGCTTGCTCATGGGACGATTCTATCAGCGCGCCTTGTTCCTGGCGATCGTCTCCGCGACGAGGCCGAAAAGGCCGATCTGGATGCCGGTGAGCGTCAGCAGGAGTCCGGAGTCGGAGACGTTGGATTGCGTCGCGACCGTGTACGCGATGAGCCCGACGCCCGTTCCCGTGAGGATCAGCGTCGGCCACGCGAAGAAGCGCAGGGGGCGGAAATACGTGACGATGCGGATGACGAGAGAGCAGAACTGGCCGAGATTCTTCAGGCCGTTGAAGCCCGAGGACATGGTGCTCGAGCCGATGCGCTTGCCGTACTCGATGGGCACGTAGCGCACCAGGTAGTCGTTCGTAAGCGCCCCGAGCGTGATCGTCATCGTGAAGGAGAAGCGCTGCGGATACAGGTGCATGAACGAGAGCGCGAGCGGGCGGGTGAAGACGCGCATGCCCGAGTTGAGATCGGGGATGCGGGTTCCCGTGAGCGTGTTGGCGAGTGCGTTCACGATCGCTTTCCCCGGGCGGCGGATCCAGGGGATCTGCTGCCGCGGGCGCTTCCCCACGACCATGTCCGCCTTCGTCTCCCGCATCTCCTTGAGCAGTTTCGGGAAATCGTTCACGGGATACGTGCCGTCGGCATCGATGATGCCGATGATCTCCCCCGCAGAGTGGCGGATGCCCGTCTTGAGCGAGGCGCTGTAGCCGCGGTTCATCGGCTGCCGGAGGACGGCGACCTTCGGGAGGCCGAGGCCCGCGAGGATGTCCCCCGTGCCGTCGGTGCTGCCGTCGTCGACGACCACGATCTCGAAATCCTCGCCCGCGTCCGTGAGCGACCGGTGGATCGACCGGACGGTGTCGGCGATGACCCGCTCCTCGTTGAAGACGGGGATGAGGATGGAAAGCATCCGGGAAAGTATACAGGAAATCGGCCGAAAAGATAGTTAATTTTCCTTTTGCCGCTGCGGAAAAAGGCGCTTCGACCGCTCAGTGCCCGCCCGCGGCGCCCCCGTCGCGGACGACGAAGGCCATCTCCCTGAGCCCCTTGCGCTTGGTCGGCTTGGAGACGTTCTTCCACCCTTTGCGCAGCGCGTTGAACGCCGGTCCGACCACCGAGAGCGGAAGCAGCTCCACCGTCCGTCGGGCGATGCCCGTGCGGGCGACGCCGAAGATCGCACGCAGGCACCATTCCACGACCCGTCGCGACGCCGGGATCCGCGCCGGCTCGTACCCGTACTCGGGACGAACGCGTTTCCAGGAGTTGCGGATGAACGATCCGCGCTTCTTGAAGTCGAGCATGTGGCCGTGCATGTCGAGCGCGGCGGGGAGCGCGACGTCCTCCAGCGCGAGCGTGCCCGCGGCGCGCATCTCCTCCAGGAGGGCCTTGCCCCGGGCGGAGCGGGCGAGCACGACGGAGTATCCGCCGCGGCGCTCCTCGTAGGCGGGCGACCACGCGTCGCCGACGCTCACGTCGGTCAGCTCGTTCGTGAAATCCGGGAGCTGCAGGCAGCCGCGGGTGATGAAGAAGGGGATGAGGTAGTTGTAGTGGAATTTCTCCGCCCGCAGCGTGCGGCCGTCCTTGAGCGCGATCTCCAGATGCCCCGGCCATTCGCCGGCGCGGTAGCGCAGGCTCGCGACGTCGGCTTCCGTGCGCACGCCGTGCGACCGCAGGAAGCTGCGTATCGCCTCGAAGCCCATCTGCGTCCCGGTGTAGGGGCCGAACACGTACGCGATCGACCGGACGGACGGATGCCCCATCGCCTGCAGCTTGCGGATCGCCGCGACCTGGTCGGGCAGCCCCACGTACGCGAGGGGGCCTTCCTCCTTCGCGAGGTCGGCCAGGATGACGTTCGTGGGCGTGGCGCTGTACACGCTTCCGGCGCAGGCGAGGATCTCCTCGCGCGTCCTCGCGATGACGGGCTCCGCGCGCCACGGGTCTGTGCCGCCCACGCGCAGGCACACCGCGCCGCGGATCCGCCCCGTCTCGAGGAGCCGCAGGAGCATCGCCGTGATCACGCCGCCGGACGCGCCGCCGCGACGGACACCTTCGTCCGACGCGTGGCCCACGTAACCGCTTTCCACGACGCCGCACAGCCAGTTTTGCGGCAGTCGCCCGAAAACGAAGCGGTTGAGCGCCGGGTAATCGCAAAAGCGGCCCGGACAGGCCTCGTACGCCGCGCGCGGCAGTTCGCCGCTCTTGCCCGTCCGCACCACCTTCAGTTCGTTCCCGCGTTCCTCGTAACGGAGGAGCCCCTCCGAGAGACCCACGCAGGTGCCGTCGCCGGTCTCGAGACCGGGATCGAGCACGTCGGCCTTCAATTTGTCCCACCAGACGTCAGCCATGCTTGAAGCAGATGAAGGTGCGGCGCAGCGCGAGCAGTCGCAGCGCCCGCTCGGGCAGGATCTTTTCTTTCCATCGCCCGAGCGCGAGGAGCCAGCGGGGGCCGACCGGGACGAGCACGAACGTCCGTTCGGTCGTCACCGTCAGACCCGCCTCGCGCAGATGCGAGAGGATCTCGCGGCGCGGCAGCATGCGGTGCGGTCCCTCGCCGTGGTCCAGGTGCAACGTGGCCGAGAGCCAGTGCACGGGTTCCCAGAGACGGTTGGGGGTCGTGAGGACGAGCGTGCCTCCGGGCTTGAGCACGCGCGCCAGCTCGGACACGAACGTGCGCGGGTCGGGGACGTGCTCGAGCGTCTCGTAGCTGAGCGCCACGTCGAACGCCGCGTCCGGCAGGTCCAGGGGGAGACCCGTCACCTGCCGCACGTCCGCGGCGACTCCCTCCCGCGCCAACCTCTCGCGCCCGCGGGTCACGAAGCTTCCCGCCATCGCGAGGCACGTGAAGCGCGCGCGCGGATGGCGCTTCAGGAAGTACGCCGTGCCGACGCAGGTGCGGCAGTCGATATCGAGCACCGACGCGTTCTCCGGGATCGAGAACAGGGGTTCCGAATCCTTGAAGCGGCGCAGGTAGGAATCGATGCCCGCGTTGATGGCGTCGTAGTCGGGCGTCGCGTCCCAGTGCGCGGCCACGTCGGCGAAGGTCCACGTCTTCATGGACGCATTGTAGAGGAAAAGCCCTCAGGGAACCCTGATTCCCCTGATCCAGGACACGAGGCCCGGCACGCAGCTGAGGACCACCAGGACGAAGAAGAGGAACGAGTAGGAGAGCGACTGGCTCGCGGTCACGCCGAGCGGGGTCAGGAACGCCAGCATCGCCGCGTCGCGCGTGCCGAGACCGGCCGGCGCGATGGGGAAGAGCGCCACCACGGAGGTGAGCGTGACGGCCGCGGCGAGGGAGACGAGCGGGACCGCGATGCCGAGGCCTCGCGCGAGCGCGCACGTCCACGAGAAGTAGAGTGCCCAGACGCAGACGCTCTGGAAGAGCAAGAGCGCGACCGACCGCCGGTCGAGCAGGTGGGGGACGAGGCCCATCGCCTGCAGCCCGCGCTTCACGGACGTCACGGACGCCCGCAGCAGCCACAGGATGAGAAGTCCCGCGATCGCCGCCAGGAGCAGGATGAGCGCCCATCGCCAGCTGAGCAGCACGCCCACGCTCACGATGCCGATCCAGGCCATCACCGCGACGTCGAGCAGGCGGTCGATGGCCACGAGCATCGTGGCGGTCTGCGTAGCCATGCCGTGTCGCCGGAGGTACGGTACCTTCCCGAGCTCGCCCAGGTTGGACGGCGTCAGGTTCCCGAGGAAGATCCCGATGGTGTAGAGCTTCCACGCGTCGCCGAACGACGTCCGTACCCCGGCCGTGGACACGAGCGTGCGCCAGCGCGCGGTCTTCATGACGTAGCTCAGCAGGAGCAGCAGCAGGGCCGCGACGAGCAGCGGCGCGTCGGCCCGGCGGATGATCGCGATCGACGCGCGGAGATCGACGCTCGCGAGCATCCACGCGAAGATCCCGACGCCGATGAGCTTGAGGACGTACCCGCCGATGCGCGCGAGGTTCTTGTTCCCGATCACCGGGAAAGCCTACACCTTCTCCGGTGGGTTCCAGTACCCTGTGCCCGTGCGCGTCTGCGTGCTTACATCGGCGTTCGACGCCTTTAAGGGGGGAAACCATCTGCCCCTGCTCAAGGCCATGCCGGACGTGTCGTTCACCATCCTCACGGGGAAGGTTCGGCCGAAAGATCCGGAGCTGCCGCCGAATGTCGGCATCGAGGTGCTGCCCCCCTACCGCAGCGGACCCTACTACTACGGCATCGCCGACCATCGCTTCGCTGCGGCGGTGATGGACGCGTACCCCCCCGAACACGCGTTCTGGAAACGGTTCGACGTGATCCATCTCAATCAGACCATGGGGCCGGCCCTGCTCCGTCTCCGCGCCGCCGGCGTGCCCGTGCTCTCGCTCATCCATCATCCGGTCTCCGTCGACCGGGACGTCGCCGTCGCGGAGTCGTCCTTCCCGGAGGGGATGCACTGGAGGCTTAAATATCTGTTGCTCGAGCGCTGGCAGCGGCGCTACTGCCGGACGTGGGCGCATACGGCGACCGTGTCCCGCACCGTCGCCGAGCGGCTCGTCGCGGATTACGCGGCGGAGCCCGGGCGCATCGCCGTCGTGCCCAACGGCGTCGACGGATCGCTCTTCGCGCCGGAGCCGGGAGGCGACACGGAGTTCGACGTCGCCGCGGTGGGATCGTTGCTCCATCCGCGCAAGGGATTCCGGTACCTGCTCGAGGCCTACCGGATCCTCGCCGCGCGGGGGAAGAGGATCGCGGACGCCGGCCGCCGGTCGGACGCGCAGATGCGCGAGCTCGCCCGCGTGCCGAACCTGCGCGCGTTCGGAATGCTTCCCGAGGAAGAGCTGGTGCGGGTCATGCGGCGTTCCGCCGTCCTGCTGTCCGCCTCGCTCTACGAGGGGTTCGGCCTGTCGCTCATCGAGGCGCTCGCGTGCGGCCGTCCCGCCGTCGCGTTCGACGCCGGCGCGACGGGGGAGGTGATGCGCCCCGTCGATCCCACCCTGCTCGTGCCAGCGCGCCGCAGCGATCTCCTTGCCGCCCGCGCGCTCGAATTCCTCGCGCAGGCGCCTTCCGCCAGGGCGGAGGCGGGCGCGCGGTACCGCGAGGCCGTCCTCCGGCTCTATCCGCTCTCACGGTCGGCCGAGATGCTGCGCGCGACGTACGAACGCATCGTCGCCGAGCGGAAATAAGGGGTATACTGGCGTCGTTGGCCGCACGCACGTTCTCTCTTCGGACGCATCTCGGATTGCTCGCGCTCTTCGCGGCGGGCATGACCGCGCTGGTGCTTTTCCCCGTGCTTCTCGCCGGCTTCCCCTACGAACTGCCGGGCCAGGTCCTGCTCGCGCGTGAGTTCCTGGCGACGGGCCTCGTCCACGATTCCCGCCTGTATCCGGAGGTCCTCTCGCTTTTCCATCCGTTCATCGCCTGGGAGAACGTCACGGCATGGACGGCCGTGAGCGCGGGATTCTTCATGGTCGCGCTCTTCCCGTGGTGGCTCGCCGTTCGCCGCCTGTTCGACGCGCGCGTCGCGTGGATCTCGTCCGTGATCCTCGCGTTCTTGCCGATGTATTGGAACGAGATGCTGGAAAACAGCGGCTACGCGCTCGCGCTCCTCTTCCTCTTCTCCGGCTTCGCCGCGATGGCCATGCTCCACGAGAAGAGGCGCCTGCTCGCCGTCGTCCTGGGAGGTCTCTGCTTCGGCGCCGTCATCGCCACGCGCGACGCGTTCCTCACTCTTTTCCCGTGGTTCGTCGCCGGGTATCTGTGGCACTGGCGCAAGGACGGAATGAAGACGGTCGGCCTCGTCCTGGTCGGCCTCGCCTGCGCGTACGCGACGTACGCGCTGCCCTCGCTCCCGAACGCGCTCGCCCCCGGTCTCGGCGCCATGGACCGCGTCGCCGCGCTGCTTCCGTCCCTCGACCACGCGACGCCCGGGGCCAACCACCTGTATCCCGACGACTACACGTACGAGTTCCTCCGCGACGAGTACGACGCGCGCATGAAGGCGGAGCTCCAGAAGGCGTCCTTTCTCGAGCGCCAGCAGAACCAGAATTACCGCATCATCTTCGGCGCCGTGAGCGTGAGCTTCGTCTCGTCGGCGCTCAACGGCGCGTGGCTCTTCTTCAACGTGCTGCCTTCCTTCGTCGCCACGGAACTCGTGGGAGGCGCCTTCCTCTGGATCTTCATCGCGCCGGGCATCGCCGTCGCGCGGCGCGGGCGCCGATGGCTGCCGATTCACCTGCTTTGGACTTGGCTCTCGATGGAATTCCTCCTCCGGTTCGTCCTCCACTTCGGCCGCACGCACGTCAACGATCTCGGGTGGGCGCTGGCCCTCTTCGCCGCGCTCGGCATCTCGTCGGTCGTCTCTCTGCTCCCGAAAAACCGCGCCGTCTACGCCTCGGCGTTCGTCGTCGCCCTGTGCGCCCTGCAGCTGTTGCAGGCCGACCGCGCCTTCCTCGCCGAGAAGTACTCCCGCTCGCTCGTGCCGTGGACGTACGCGGCGACGCGCGAGCTTGCGGCCCTTCCGCCCGACGCGGTGGTGGCGCATCCCAACCGCGCCGAGCTCCTGTACTTCTCGCCCTTGTCCTCCGTCAGCGTCCACCCGGACACGGTCGAATACCTCGCGGGCAAGGGCAGGCTCGCCGATCCGTTCACGCGCTACGGCGTCGACGCGATCGTCGGTTACGACGACGACCAGGCGCGCACCATCAAGCAGGCCGTTCCCGGCGTGCAGGTGATCGCGCTCCCCGCCGATCCGCCCTCGGTGTCGCTTACGCCCCTTACGCGGTTCCTCCTCAACGCCTTCCGCTGACGGTCAGCGCTTCAGTTCGTACACGGCGAAGCGGTCATCGTTCCAGATCTTCGTCGCCGCCTTCGGGATCCTGGGGTTCGAAACGGAGCGCGCGTCAGTGACGACGTAGTGCACGCCGTACCTCTTCAGTTCCCCGTCGTACCGCGCAGAGAGTTCGCGGAAGCGTTTCATCGTCTTTTCGACGAACGCGTCGCCTCCGATCAGATCGATCTGCTCCTTGCCGGCGTCCAGGTACCAGAGCGCGTGCTCGGGGCCGTAGCCCATGAAGCCGTCCACGTGCTCGCGGATGAACGCGGGAGTGATCTCGTCGGCGTACTGGAGCAGGAACCGGTCCAGAAGCTCGTCGCTCGGGATCATCTGCAGCGGCGCGCGCTGGGAATAGAAGTTGTAGTTGGTGGTGTAGAGGGCGAGATAATCGTCGATGCCCTGGGCCGAGAGGATCACGTCGTCATTCACGCCATGCTTGTCCAGGAACTCGAAGACCCGGGCGTATCCCTGCTGCATCGGCCAGTCCGCGGATTCCCCGGCCTTGAGATACGGGAAGGCGTTGCCGCTCACGAATGTGCGGCTGATGATCGTGAAGAGGAACGCGCAGGCGAGAATCCCGCAGACGATCCTGTCGCGGCGGTCGCCCGATCGCAGGAACGCCGAGGCGAACGTGCAGGCCGCAACCACGTTCACGAGGAATCCCTGCCACAGCGGATGCGTCGGGAAATCCATCTCCTTTCCCGTGATGACGTTGCTCATGGCGGCGAAGAGGATCGCCGAACCGATGAAGAGCAGTAGGAGTTCCGCGTTGCGAAGCCCGCGCCGCGTCCACACGAAGAGCAGGCAGCATGTCATGACGATGATGTACTTCAGATTGAGGAGCGTGATCGGCAGCACGCGGTGGGATTCGACGAGACCCGAACGGTAATTGATCACCTTCGCCATCGGATCGCTGAAGAGCGACGCGGTGATCCGGATCTGCGGGATGCAGAGGATCGCGATGCCGACCGCCATCAGGAGGAACAGCCGGACGGCCTTCCAATCACGCAGCCACAGGAGACGCAGGAAGAGGAATCCCGTCGCCGTGAAGGCGATCATCCAGAGGTGCGGATACAGGTAGA
Organism: uncultured Candidatus Peribacteria bacterium; assembly: GCA_964423795.1. Lineage (GTDB taxonomy): Bacteria > Patescibacteriota > Gracilibacteria > Peribacterales > Peribacteraceae > CAYRGC01. The sequence goes on from CAYRGC010000015.1 coordinate 15,099, forward strand.
ACGCGAAGACGCACAGCAGCCCGAGCGAGAGGTAGCGCAGCGGCGCGCGCGGGCGTTCCAGGATGCCGAAGAGCGAGAGTAAGAAGAGCAGCAGCACCGGATACGCCACCTGCGTGATCGGGCGGATGAGAAAATTGTGCAGCGACGCGACGCCGAGCACGGCCCCGAACGCGGAGACGGTCCTGTCTCCTTCCGTGAGCCGGAGAAGAAGGACGTTGAAGAGCCCCGCGGTCACGAAGATCCACGCGATGCCGTTCGCGGCGAACACGCCATTCATCTCGAGTCCGAGGAAACCGGGGATCGCTCCGGTCCAGATGGGCAGCAGGAGCCCCGGGAACCAGGCGTCGGCGTAGTCCCGGATGTAGGGATTGCCGATCCACGGATGGCCGTCGAGCACCTCGCGGATCTGGGTCAGGTAGTAGCGGGAGTCGGCGGAGAGGCGGGGCAGCACGGACGGCAGCCACGAGCCCGTGGCATGATGCATCGCCCAAAACGGCACGAACGCCGTCGCGGCGGCGCCGAGGAGCACGGCGATCCAGGCGACGGCCGATGCATGGCGGAAAGTCGGGAGACGGATCATGGATCCTCACCGGGGGGACGGCGTCCATGATAGAGCATGAAGGGGGTGATGTCTCGTTTTAGGCCTTTCGCGGCCCAGGAAAGGCATGTTTTCCTTGTCGCGCGCGAGGCCCTTCGGTAGCGTTTGCCGGCAATGCCCTCCATGCCTCCGGGCCGCTCGAACACGCGCAAGATCCTGCAGATCCTCCGATGGATCGGCATCCGTCCGGTCTATCTCGCCGTGCCCTTCGTGCTCGCGATCTTCGCGGCGCTCTTCGAGGGCGCGGGCATGGGGCTCCTCATCCCGATCCTCAACGGCTTCATCCAGAAGAACTTCTCCTTCGTCGTCAACGCGCCGTACATCGGGTCGTTCGTGCAAACGCTGCCGGCCACCGTCCTGCAGAACGACCGCCTGATCTTCGGGACGCTGCTCGCGGGGTTCGTCGTCGTGCAGATCCTGAAGAACGTCTTCCGCTACTGCGCCACCGCGAGCATCGCGTTCTTCTCCGAGCGATCGGTGCACCATCTGCGCAAGGCGCTCTTCTCTCGGTACCTGAGCTTCGGGAAGCTCTTCTACGACACCACCAACATCGGCCACCACAACACCCTGCTCGTGGAGTTCACGCGCCTGGCGCTCCGGCCGCTTGCGATGTCGGACAAGTACATCAATTCCATCTTCTCGCTCTCGGTGTACTTCGTCATGCTGATGGCGATCTCCTGGAGGATGACGCTCGTGGCCGTGCCGCTCTTCGTGCTCCTGCACTTCGCGATCCAGAAGATCATCTTCCGGATCAAGGGCATCTCGCGCACCATCGCGTACCGCGGGTCCGAGCTGGGCAAGCGCTCCGTGGAAATCCTCTCCACCATGGCGCTCGTCAAATCGAGCCGCACGGAGAGGGAGGAACAGGGAAAGTACACCGCGATCAGCGACGAGAAGGCGAAGCTCGACTTCCAGGTCGCCTCGCTCCAGGCGGTCATCCTGCCGCTGCAGGAAGTGGTGACGCTGCTCATGGCCACCGCCGTGTTCGTGGGCGCGCTGACGTTCTTCGGGCGCGACAAGATCGCGTCGGCCTCCGCCCTCGTCGTGTACTTCTATATCGTCGTGAACGCCGCCGCGAAGTTCGGGCTGCTCTCCGGGTTCCGCGGCACGCTCGCGTCGGCGACGGGCACCATCGACGAGGTCCTCCGGATCTTCGACGACGAGAGCAAGTTCTTCGTCCGCGGAGGTACCCGCGAGTTCGCCGGCCTCACGCAGTCCATCGTGTGCGACGATCTCACGTTCTCCTACACCGACCGCGATGTCCTCAAGAACGTCTCCTTCGTCATCGAGAAGGGGAAGATGACGGCGATCGTGGGTCCCACCGGCGCCGGCAAGAGCACGCTCATCAACCTCCTGATGCGGTACTACGAGTGCCCGCCGGGGACCATCCTCATCGACGGCACCGATCTTCGGGACTTCTCGCTCGATTCCTACATCGCGAAGGTCGCCATCGTGAGCCAGGACACGCTCCTGCTGCACGCCTCCCTGCGCGACAACATCACCTACGGTCTCAAAGACGTGTCGGACGACGAGATCCGGGACGTCGTGGAGCGCTCGCGCCTCGCGAGGTTCGTGGAGCAACTCCCCGAGGGGCTCGACACGCTCATCGGCGATCGCGGCGTGAAGCTTTCCGGCGGAGAGAAGCAACGCGTGAGCATCGCCCGCGCCCTGCTCAGGAAAGCGGAGATCCTCATCCTCGACGAGGCCACGAGCTCCCTCGACAGCCAGACCGAGAAGCTCATCCAGGAGGCCATCGACGAGGCGGTGCAGGGGCGCACGTCGATCGTCATCGCGCACCGGCTCTCCACCATACGCGACGCCGACGCCATCCTGGTCCTCAAGGAGGGCAGGCTGGTGGAACAGGGCACGCTCGACGAACTGCTCGCCAGGAAGGGTGTCTTCCACATGCTGTGGGAAGAACAGAAGTTCTGACGCCCCATGTTCGAACGATACGTCAGCGCCGAGATGCTCTTCGCGGAAGCGGAGCGGCGCGGATTGCGACCTCGGTGGGAGACGCGCGACGGGCTCTTCTCCTTCGATCAAAACGGTCGGACCGAGTACGTGTACTACGCGAAGCTCCACTGCAACAGCCAGCTCGGTTCGCAGATCTGCGAAGACAAAAGCCTGACGCACGCGTTCCTCGAGCGCGAGCGGTTGCCCAGCATTCCTTTTTGCTACACGAAGCGCCAGGCGGAGATGAACGCGTTCTTCGACCGTCATCATCCGCTCGTCCAGAAGCCTCTCCGCGGCATGCGATCCGAGAACGTCCGGCTGATCCTGAAGCGCGAGGAGATCGATTGCGGGAGGAAGGAGGACTTCCTCCTCGAGAAGTACGTCGACGGCGTCGAGTACCGGTACGTCGTCCTCGGCGAGACGGCGCTCGTGCAGAGGAAGGATCCGGCTCCCCGCGAGGGGTATCCCTGGCGCACGCGCGTGACGAACCTGGAACGCGAGCGGTGGGATCGGGATCTCTGCGCGGTGGCCGAATCCGTGGCGCGGAAACTCCGCATGGGATTCATGACCGTCGATGTTCTCGTCGGGAAGGACGGCAAGCCGTGGATCCTGGAGCTCAACGGCATGCCGGGCCTGCGTTCGTTCCGGGAACCCGACGAAGGGGAGCCCGTGGACCTCGCCGCGCGGCTCTTGGACCTGATCGGGGGATAACGCTCAGCGCAGTGTCAGGTGGTACACGCCAACCGCCCCGTTCCACTTCGTCCGTTCCTGCAGCGGGAGGGCCCGCGTCTCGAGCCAACCGAGGAAACCGTCGATCTGTTCCTTCGTGGTGGAGAAACCCGCGTCGCGCGCCACGTTGGGAAGGCGTCGCTCAAAATCCTTCAGCATCTTTTCCTTGTTTCCCCAGGCGAATTCCACGGTCTGCCAGTCGAGGTCCATGCCGAGCTTTTCCGCCCATTCGACGAACACCGTCGGGGTGAAGTAGTGGATGTCCGCGAGCGTGATCGGTGCGCGGAACAGGTGGAACAGCGTCTGCAGGACGTATCCCCGCGGGTTCGCCCAGTTCGGACAGGTGAGGATCAGCGACCCTTCCGGCCTCAGTTTGGATTTCAGCATCCGCAGCGTCGCGAACGGATCGTCCATGTGCTCGAGGGTGCCGAAGGACATGATGACGTCGAAGGTGCCAGCGAGCGTTCCCACGTCCCGGCACTCGTAGCGCAGGGCGGGGTGCCGATGGTTGGCGTTCGCCTCCGTAATGGCGCTCTCGGCGTAGTCGATGCCGAGCACGCTCTTCGCTCCGGCGTCCGCGACGATGGCGCACATCATTCCCGTTCCGCATCCCACGTCCAAAACGTCCTTTCCCGTCCAATCCAGAAGGCCGCGCACGGCCAGGTATTCCTCCGGCAGGGAGGACGGATCGAGGCGCAGCTGCGTGTAGTGGGACTTCTCGCCCTTCTTGTAGACGCCGTCGTAGAAGCGCTGCAGACCCGTGTTCGTGCGGATGTCGTCGGACATGCGCCGATCGTATCCGATGCGATAGGGTCGATCCATAGGCCTTTTCTGGCCATGGCCTCGGGCCGACCGGTCCGGCTATGATGGTTCTGATGGATAAGAAGCCCAAAATGGCCGGTACGGTCGCCATCATCGGCGCGCGGGGAGGGTCCAAGACGGTCCCGGGGAAGAACGTGATCGACGTCGGCGGATATCCCCTCATCGCGTATTCGATCGCGGCGGCGAAGCTCGTGCCGGGCATCGATCGCGTCGTCGTCTCCACCGACTCTTCCTCCATCGCCGAGATCGCCAAGCGCTTCGGCGCCGAGGTGCCTTTCCTGCGCCCGGGGCACATCGCGGGAGACCGCTCCACCGACCGCGAGTTCATCGCGCACGCGCTGGAGTGGATGAAGAGCGAGGAGGGTGCCGTTCCCGAGTTCGTCGTCCTGCTTCGTCCCACGTCGCCGCTGCGCGATCCGAAGGTGGTGGCGCAGGCGCTCGAGATGCTCAGGGCGAATCCGGACGCCACCAGCCTGCGCTCGGCCCACGCCGCGAGCGCCGTGCCGCAGAAGATGTTCGGCCTCGACGGGAAGTTTTTCCGCGGGCTCTTCCCGCATGACGAGCGCACGGAGTACCACGGATTGCCCCGCCAGGCGTTCCCCGTCTCCTACAAGCCGGACGGGTACGTCGACGTTCTGCGAAGCGAGATCGTCCTCAGCCATCCCGAACGCACCTTCGGCGACCACATCCTCGCCTTCATCACGCCCGACACCGGCGACATCGACCACGTCGGCGACCTTGAGCACGTGCTCACGATCCTCGCCGCGGAGAAGTGGGATGTCTTCGAGTATCTGAAAAAGCATTTCCCCGCCCGACCATGATCCCGCGACGCACGCTCGGCACCACCGGCATCGACGTGAGCGCGCTCGGCCTCGGCACGACCGAGATCGGGTACGTCTACGGCATCGGCCCCCGCGACATGCCGACCGAGCGGGAGGCGGTCGACCTGCTCAACGCCGCCGTCGACCTCGGCGTCACCTTCATCGATACCGGCCACTTCTACGGCGAGGCCGAGCATCGCATCGGGATATCGGGCATCGCGAGGCGTCCCGGAGTCGTTCTTTCCACCAAGTGCGGGCACGCGCTCGACCGGGGCGAGGCCGTCGATCTTCCTTTGCTCAAGAACCAGTTCCGCGAAGAGGTGGAGATGAGCCTGCGCAAGCTCCGTCTCGACGCCATCCCGCTCGTGCAGATCCACGGCGGTTCCGCCGAGCAGATCCGCTCCGGGATCATCGCCGACGCCATGCGGCCCCTCCTCGACGAGGGAAAGGTGCTGCATCTGGGCATTTCCACGCGCGGAGAAGAGGCCCCGCTCGCCGCGATCGAGAGCGGACACTTCGAGACGCTCCAGCTCGCGCACAGCATCCTCGACCAGCGCATGGCGGCGAGGGTGTTCGCCGCCGCCGCGGCGAGGAACGTCGGCATCATCAACCGATCGGTGCTGCTCAAGGGCGCGCTCACGCCCGCGCGCAGCCACCTGTCGCCCGCGCTTGCGGACCTGAAGGCCAGCGCCGACAAGGCGGAGGCGATCGCGTCGGACCTGGGGATCACGCTGCCCGACCTGGCGATCCGCTTCGCGTTCTCGATCCCCGCCGTCCACACGATCCTCATCGGCACCAACAAGCTGCGCAATCTCGAGCGCGCCGCGGCCGCGCTCGCCGCCGGCCCGCTGCCCGACGACGTCATGCGGAAGCTCCGGACGCTCGCCGTGGACGATCCGAAGCAGGTCGATCCCAAGCACTGGGACGCGTCGTTCGTCTCCGACGCCAAGGACGGCAAGAAGGTCCATTCTTCCACCACCTGATCATGACGAACCTCAAGGACATCGCGCTCGTGGTCTTCGATTTCGACGGCGTCCTCACCGACAACGGCGTGTACGTGTCCGGAAGCGGCGAGGAGACCGTGCGCTGCGACCGCTCGGACGGACTCGGCGTGCGGATGCTGCGCGAGGCGGGCGTGCCCATGATGATCGTCTCGCTCGAGACGCATCCGGTCGTGGCGGCGAGGGCCGAAAAGCTCCGAATCCCGTGCCATCAGGGCGTCGAGGACAAGGCGGCGTTTCTCAGGAAGCACTGCGAGGAGAACGGCATCGACATGAAGACGGTCGCCTACGTCGGCAACGACGTGAACGATCTGCCCTCCATGAAGATCGTCGGACTGCCGGTCGCCGTCGCGGACGCGTATCCGCCCGTGCTCGCCGCCGCGACGCTCGTCCTCGCCAAGAACGGCGGGCACGGCGCCGTGCGCGAGTTCTGCGACATGCTCCTCGCCGCGCGCATGATCGAGCTTGCGGTCATGCAGGGGCGCCTCAGTCCTCCCGAGGACGGCCGCATCCAGTGCTTCCCGCGCGCGACGTGGAAGGAGGAGTTCGCGCGCGCGAAGGAGTCGGGGGTCCCGGCGATCGAATGGATCGACGACACCTACGGCGCGGACATCAATCCGCTGCGCACCGAGTCCGGCGTCCGCGAGCTCCGGTCGCTCATGCGGGAGCACGGCGTGCGCATCCCGTCCGTTTGCGCGGACAGTTTCATGGAGCAGCCGCTCGTGCGCTGCACCGATGACGAGCATCGCCGTCGTCTCGAGCTGCTCCGGTTGCTGATCCGTCGCGCCGCGCTCCTCGGCGCGGGGCACATCGGCATCCCGCTGCTCGACAACGCCGCGCTGCGGACGCCCGAGGAGATCGCGTCCGTCGCCGCGTCGCTGCAGTCCGTGGTTCCGCTTCTCGCGTCCGAACGGATCGAGCTCCATATCGAGAGTTCCCTCAAGCCCGCGGACCTCGCGTCGCTCATCGGGCGGATCGGCAGCCCGCTCGTGCGCGTCACCTACGACATGGGCAACAGCGCGTCGCTGGGGTACGACCCGCGCGAGGAATTCGCGGCGTACGGAGCGCTCGTCGGTTCGGTCCACATCAAGGATCGGAAGAACGGGGGAGGCACGGTGCCGCCGGGAACGGGGGACACCGATTTCGCCAGCGTCGCCGCGCAGCTCAACGCCGTCGCGTTCCGGGGGCTCTTCACGCTGCAGGTCGCCCGCGGGGAGACGGGAAAAGAGGTCCAAACCATCCGTTCCTACGCGGAATTTGCCGCCAAAACCTTCGGTCGGAGCTGATATACTGTCTCCATGCAGAAGCTCTTCGATCTCTCGGGAAGGGTCGCCGTCATCACCGGCGGCGCGGGTTTGCTCGGCCGCAGGCACGCGGAGGCCGTGGCCTCCGCGGGAGGCGTGCCGGTCATCCTCGACGTCGACGCCGCGAAGGCGGAGTCCGTCGCGAAGGAGATCGGGGGGAAGGCCATGGCGCTCGCCGTCGACATCACGAAGGAGCCCGAGGTCGAGAAGGCCCTGAAGACGATCCTCGCGGCGCTCGGACGCGTCGATATCCTCATCAACAACGCCGCGAACAATCCCAAGGTCGAGGACGGCGGCGCGGCGCTTTCCCGCGCGGAGAACTTCCCGCTCGAGCAGTGGAACGCCGACCTGAACGTCGGGTTGCTCGGGGCCTTCAACTGCTCGAAGGTCTTCGGCGCGGAGATGATGCGTCGCAAGTCGGGAGTCATCCTCAACATCTCGTCCGATCTCGGCGTCATCGCGCCGGACCAACGCCTTTACCGCCGGGACGGAGTCGCCGAGGACCGTCAGCCGGTGAAGCCGGTCACGTATTCCGTCGTGAAGACGGGACTGATCGGGCTCACCCGATACTTCGCCACGTACTACGCCCCGCACGTGCGCGTGAACGCGCTGTCCCCGGGCGGGGTCGAGGCGGGGCAGCCGAAGGAATTCCTCCGGAGGATCGAGGCCCTGATCCCGCTCGGCCGCATGGCGAAGGACACCGAATACCAGGGTGCGATCCTGTTCCTCTGTTCGGACGCTTCATCGTATATGACAGGGCAAAACCTCGTCATGGACGGGGGAAGAAGTTGCTGGTGAAGCACTCACCCGTCTGGCATACTTCGCGCGTGAAACCCTCTTCCATCGCCCCTGTGACCATCGGAGGCCGTTCCATCGGCCCCGGACGCCCCTGCTTCGTGATCGCCGAGATCGGCATCAACCACAACGGAGACATGGCGCTCTGCAAGAAGCTCATCGACGCGGCCGTCGAGGCCGGTTGCGACGCCGTGAAATTCCAGAAGCGGACCGTGGAGGTGGTCTACACGGCCGAGGAACTCGCCCGCCCGCGCGAGAATCCGTTCGGTCCCACCAACGGCGACCTCAAGCGCGGTCTCGAGTTCGGCAAGGAGCAGTACGCGGAGATCGACGCCTACTGCAAGGCGAAGAACATCCTCTGGTTCGTCTCGTGCTGGGACGAGGGATCCGTGGATTTCATGGAGCAGTTCGATCCGCCCTGTTACAAGATCGCGTCCGCCTCGCTCACCGATGACGGGCTCCTCAAGCGCCACAAGGCGACCGGGCGTCCCATCATCGTCTCCACGGGCATGAGCACGCTGGAACAGATCGACCACGCCGTGGAGGTTCTCGGGAAGAAGAACGTCGTCATTCTCCACTGCACGAGCACGTATCCCTCGAAGCTCGAGGAGCTCAACCTGAACTGCATCCCCGCGTTCGTCGAGCGCTTCGGCGTTCCCATCGGCTACTCCGGCCACGAGGTGGGACTCGCTCCCACGTTCGCCGCGGTCGTGTTGGGCGCGTGCGTGGTCGAGCGCCACATCACCATGGACCGTTCCATGTGGGGCAGCGACCAGGCCGCCTCGGTGGAGCCGCAGGGCATCATGCGTCTCGTGAAGGACATCCGCGCCTTCGAGGCCTGTCTCGGCGACGGCGTGAAGAAGGTGTACGACAGCGAAAAGCCGATCATCCAGAAGCTCCGCAGGAAATGACCGATCCCAAGGCCATCGCCGAGCAGCATCTCCAGCGTGGCGCGGACACCTTCGCGGCGACGCGGACGCGGTGCATCCCGTCGATCCTCGCGGCCGCCGATCTGATCGCGGCCATGTTCGAGTCCGGCCATAAGCTCCTCATCTGCGGCAACGGCGGCAGCGCGGCAGACAGCCAGCACATGGCAGCCGAGTTCGTGAGCAGGCTGCGCCGCGACCATCCCCGTCGCGCCCTTCCGGCGATCGCCCTCACCACCGACACCTCGTTCCTCACCGCGTACGCCAACGACGTGGATTTCGACGGCGTCTTCATGCGCCAGGTGGAAGCCCTCGGCGACAAGGGGGACGTCCTGCTCGGCATCACCACGAGCGGAAGCTCCAAGAACGTGCTCAAGGCCTTCGATGAGGCGAAGAGGAAGGGGATGAAGACCGTCGCGCTCACCGGGAAGGCGGGGCTGCGAGGAGGGGAGGCAGATTGCGTCATCGCCGTTCCCGGAGACGACACGCAGTGCACGCAGGAGGCGCACCTGGCGATCGAGCACATCCTCTGCGAGATCGTCGAGCAGAGGCTGTTCCCGTCCGCATGACCCGTGGCGGAGATCCGCGCCATCGTCGGCCGCTTCGCCTACGATTTTTCGCGTGACGCGATGAACGCGGTCCTGCGGGAGAAACCCTTCGACTGGGTCACGCTCCTCGGGCCGAAGACGGAGCCTCAATACCTCGACGCCGTCCCGCGTTCGCGGCAGGAGTGGCTGGATTCCGGCGAGATGCGCAGCTGCCAGTACCCGGGCGTGGACTGGAACGCGCTTACGCCCCTGGATGCGGAGCTCATCGAGCGGATGCGGCCGTGCGAGGGCGTCTTCATGGATATGGTCGCGCGGCTCGAGTGGAAATACCGCGTCCCGTACACGCGGCGGAAGGAGTGGTATCTCAAGCATCTCCGGTTCTGGAGCGACTACATCGCGAGAAATGGGATCAATCTCTACCTCTCCGCCTGGCTGCCGCACGAGATCCCGGACATCGTCGTCTACCATCTTTGCAAGCTCAGGGGCATCCCCGTCGTCTACTTTTACAGTTCCACCGAGCGCGACACAGCGTTTTTGGAGCACGAGATGACGGAAGCCTCGCTGCCCCTGCGCGACCGGTACGAGGAGCTGCTGCGGGAGTACGCGGGCGTCACCGATCCCCGGCGCGTCCCGCTCTCGCGCTTCGGCGACCGCTACGACGTCCTCACGACGCCGAAGGGCGAGCGGCCGGCGCTCGAATCCGTGAAGCTGCCCGGCTATTGGCGGCGCATCCGCGCCCTTCTGGCCTCGAAACCGTGGATCGTCGCCGGGTACGCGCTCGGGTATCTCCGCCCCGACGGCGTCCGTCGGATCTGGAACAACCTGCAGCGCTGGAGGGCCGAGCGCGAGGCGGCGGCCTTCTACGACGCGCACGCCGTCGAGCCCGACTACGGCAAGTCCTACGTCTATCTGGCGCTCCACTTCCAGCCCGAGGCGTCCACCGTGCCGCTCGCCGGAGCGTTCGCGCACCAGCCGCTCATGGCGGCCATGCTCAACGCCGCGCTGCCGGATGACGTGCTCATCTACGTGAAGGAGCATCCGAAGAGGAGTTCGTGGGTGACGCGCAGCCCCGAGTACTACCGCGAGTTCCTCTCGCATCGGAAAGTCCGTCTCGTCTCCCGCAAGGCCGACAGCTTCGCGCTGCGCGAGCACTGCAAGGCCGTGGCCACCGCCACGGGGTCCGTGGGCTTCGAGGCGCTCTTCCGGGGCAAGCCTGTGTTCCTGTTCGGGCACCGGTTCTACCAGTACGCCCGGGGCGTCTACCGCACCGGCACCAACGCGGAACTCCGCGCCGCCGTCGAGGACGTCTTTGCCGGGGGCAAGACGCCGTCCCTGGTCGAAGCGCGTTTGTACCTCAAGGCCATGGAGGAGACGAGCGTGCACGGGCAGCTCAACCCCTGGGATCGCAAGGTGACGCTGATCTCGGACGCCGAGCACCTCAAGGCGAACACGGAGGCGATCGTCGAGGACCTTGGGAAGATATTCGGTTGATCAACCCCGGGCGTACCGTTCGCGCAGCGCGACGAGAATGTTTTTCGCGCTGTCCCAGGTTTGCGGCACGGGATAGAACTCCTTTTGCTTCTTAAGTATCCCGGACCGCTCTTCTGCTGACAGAAGGACGCGAAGCAGCGTATCGCGGATGCCTGCGAGCTCCGTGGCCACGATGCTGCCGTTCTTCACGGGTTCCCATTCGCGACCGTCGTATCCGGGGAAGGCGTCGACCACGTTGAGCGCCAGTCGGCGCTTTTCTTGCATCATGAGCGTGATGCTCTCCGTTGGCCCGCCGCCGAAGACCGTGATGTCCGCCGCACCCACGATGTGCGCGTTCGAGAGCTTTCGCTCGGTATCCGGCAGATCGCCCGTGAGCGTCCAGGCCTTCGCGAGCGCCCGCTTCCGCCAGGCATCGGACGCTTCGATCTGCTCCGGAGTGTGCAGCGACTTCTCGCCGGGATGCGGACGAAGGGGGAATACGAGGTTTTCGAGGGCGAAGCGCGGATCTTTCTCCGAGAGGATCGCCGCCGCTTCCAGCATCTGTTCGATCGCGGCATCCTCGTTTTTGCGGGATTTCTGACCGGGGTAGTACCAGAGGATCTTCTCGCCGAGCACGTCTGTCTCGTCGCCGCCGTGGCGCCGGATCGCAAGACGACCGCGCAGTTCGGTCCCTTGGCCGATCTCATGCATCGACGTGCGCCAGTTGAGGGGATAGCCGTGGAAGCTCACGTTCGCGCCAGCATTTTTGGCCAGTGCGAATGACGCTGGCGTGCACGCGAACACCTGTTCCACCAAACTGGGATCCACGGCGGCGATGCTCTTGCCGTCGTGCACGTTCACGTACTGCCCCGGCGCGCCTTCGATGAGCACGCGGGGGACGCCGCGTCGTCTCAGTTCTTCGGCGATCTCCACCACCCTGAGGGAATCTGCCGAGTACATCGCATCAGCGCATACCACGTCGCACTCGAAGAGGGCCGCCACCTGATCGTGCAATTCGATCTGTTCGCGGCCGACCGTGACGATATCGTGGCCTTCCGCGAGAAATTCCGGTCCGTAGAACGACCGGTGCATGTTCGTCCCGCCGACTTGCTGTGCCAGAAGGCCGATCTTCATGATTTATATTTTACAATATATATTATTAAAAGCAAATAGGGTTCCTGACTTCCGGCAGCGAATGTTCCTATACTCCACGCATGGATCTCTCCGCTTTTTCCTCGCGCGTCATCCCCTTGAACGAGCTGCCCGAGTGGTCGCCGTGGCCCGCGCGCATCTTCGGACTTTCCGATTGGAAGACCCCGACCCGCGACGTGGCGAAAGTGGACAAGCAGTACGACAAGGAGGAATACCTGCGCTGCCTGGAGTTCGCCCGCGCTAAGGGCAAGGGCGTCACCGCCGACGACGTGCGCGCGTACGAGCTCCGGCTCGATGAGAAGAAGGGCATGGTCATGTCCCAGAACGAGGTGCTCTACGAGATCCCCTCCAAGAACGTCGTCGCCGCGCATGCGGCGCTCATGCCCGAGGTGGTCGGTCCGCTGCTCAGGGACGCGGATTACGCCGTGGAGCTCGGATGCGGATTCGGCCTCAACCTCTGGGAGCTGAACAAGCTCAACCCCGCGATCCAGTACCGCGGCGGCGAGTACTCGAAGAACGCCGTGGAGCTCGCGGCTTTCCTCTACGCCGATCACCCGAACATCCGCGTCGAGCAATTCAACTTCTACGACGCGTCGTACCCGATCCTGGAGAAGATCCCTGCCGACAAGAAGGTCGTGGTGTTCACGCGGCACGCCATCGAGCAGCTGCCGACGGCCAAGCAGGTGATCGAGTCGCTCTCGAAGTACTTCGACCGGATCCGCGCGGTCGTGCACCTCGACGTGGTGCAGGAGAACTACACCGACTCGCTGCTCGGGCTGATGCGGAAGCGGTACATCGTCATCAACGACTACAACCGCGACCTGCTGTCGCTCGTGAAGGCGCGGAAGGACGCGGAGATCGTCCGCAACGATCCCGACGCGTTCGGCATCAACCCCTTCAACCCGACGAACATCCTCATCTGGAAGCCCAAGCGGTAACGCCTCCTCCATGCCGTCCAAGAGAGCGCTCATCACCGGCGTCACCGGCCAGGACGGCGCGTACCTCTCGCAGCTCCTCCTCTCGAAGGGATACGAGGTGATCGGCATGGTCCG
>CAYRGC010000016.1:0-27387 GCA_964423795.1 uncultured Candidatus Peribacteria bacterium
CTTCTTGGCGAATCGAGCCAAGCATCACGCCCTTCTCGCGGAGCTTCTTCGTGAGCGCGCGCGTATCGATCCCCGTGATACCGGGAATGCCGTGCTTCTCCATCCACTGCTGGAGGGAGAGCTTGCTCAGATGGTGACTGGGCTCCTCGCTCACCTGCGCCACCACGATGCCGCGCACGTGGATCAGTTCGCTCTCGAGCTCCTTACTGAACCCCCATTCATTGAGTTCCTCCGCCGGCACGCCGTAGTTGCCGACGAGCGGATACGTGAACACGAGGATCTGCCCGCGGTAACTCGGGTCGGTCATGCTCTCGGGGTACCCCGCCATGCCCGTGTTGAAGACCACCTCGCCATCCACGTCCTTCGCGGCACCAAACGCCCGGCCCTCGAACACTGAGCCATCGGAGAGGACGAGGTGGGCCATGAGGTCTCGGGGAATGTACAGGAATGTGCGATGAAGACAACTGCCTGTTCCAAAGCGGATATCATTCCGAACGTGACGAGAGACAGAAAGATCGACCGAGGACGTCTTCATGAAGACGGCTGTCGCAAGCCGAAGCCAAGATATTGACATTTTTGTATTTTTATTTTAAAGTCTGAAACTACGTTCTTTGGCTCCACAGGCCGGTTTCCCCCATATTCCCCTCTTCATCAGCTCGGTGAATTTTTGTGGCTCCGATGTTCGGAGCCGCTTCACATCTTCACCACTTGCGGTGAGGAGAGTTGCTGTGGGGGAAAACCTAACGGAGCCGGGCCAAAAGCCCGGTCATCTCATGTCCAAGAACCTCAGCCTCGTGGTGGCGCTGATCCTCGTGATCCTGTTCGGCTGCATGCAGCCGGCGCAGGCGCAGGGACCGCCAAAGAAGAAGATCACGCTGGACGATGTGGCAAAGGCCCTCGAGGTCACCAACAACAAGTTGGATAATCTCGAAAAGAAATTGGATGCGAATCAAGATGAAAACCGTGCCGAATTCAAGAAGCTCAATAAGCGTCTTGATGACATCGACACCCGTCTCACCAACGTCGAACTCGGCATCTCCGAACTGCGGACCGAGATGAAGATGCTCGGCGTGCAGATTGCCAAGGTCGACGAGAAGGCTGAGCGCGCCTTGTTGCAGCTGGCGATCGTCATCGCCCGCCAAGACAAAGCAGACGCCGAGCGAGGTCGAATCCTCGAGAATCAGGCCTATATCAAAGGCCAACTCAGCGTTCTGAAGGACCGACCGGCATCCGTGCCGGCGACGGTCGTCGTCAACAATAACCCGTCGCAGTGCCAGGCGCAGTGCGTGCGACCATGCGGCTGCTACACCCGCTCCATCCCCTACGGATGGAGCTGGTACCAGGCAACGTCGGGCGGTGCGTACCGCCTCTACCGGAACCCCATCACGGGGTTCGTGTCGTATGATTGGTACGCTGCGTCAAGCAGCGTGGAAACCGTCGTTTATTGAAAACCCCACAGCAAACTCCCTGCGGCGCAAGTCGCAGGGAGTTTTAGCGTGGCATGCTCTTACTGAGCTGCTCGACGCGCTTCGTCGCCGTTTCGATCTGAGAAAGAAGCGTCTTTCTCCGCTGTTGGAGATTCTTCGTCGACGCCTCGACGGTCTTGAGCATCGTCTCGAGCTCTTCGAGCTGCTTCTCGGCGGCGGCGAGATACGTCTTCATGGCGGCCTGCGTCTCCTCGATCTGCTTCACGAGCGCCTGCACGCGCTCGTTGACGACAAGCACGGAGCCGAGATCGCCGGACTTCTGCGCTTTCTCGAACGTCTCTTGAAGCTCTTTCCTGCGCGCCTGGAGATCCTTGCGCCTGAGTTCGGCATCCTTGTCGCCTTTTTCGACGCGTTCGTTCATTTCCTTGCGAACCCTGTCGATGCGGGCACGGACATCCTGCATCTGCTTCTGCAACGTATTCCCCTCTTCATCAAGCGTGCGGAGTTCCTGCTGGAGCCTCTCGCTCTCCTTGCGATGGGCCTGCACCTCTTTTTGCGCGGCCGCCTGGCGGTACTTGAGCACCGTCTCGCGGTGCGTGAGGCCCGGGGTGGCGGACGATCCTCCCGGATTGGTGGAAGGACCGAACACCGGGCGGCCCACGTACGGAGGAATCGTGGCGGAAGGCTCGGACGCGCTGCGCGGACGGACGGGAACGCGGTTGGGATTGTCCGGATGATCGGGCGGAAGCGTACGGGAGAACACGGGACCGCCGGGGTTGCCGCGTGAATCGTTGGGGTAGCCGGCGGGCGGATGCTGCTGGAGCTGATCGGCCGGATGCGGCTGGCCGAAGCCGCGCTGCGGCGAAGGCGCCTGCGCGAGCTGCACGAGCGGGGCCTGCACCGGAACCTGCGGAGTAGCGGCAGAGGGCGACAGCGTTTGCGGAAGCCGCGGACGCGTCATCGACTGCGGCATGCCGAACGCGTACGCCGGCTGGATGGACGGCGGACGGTACATGCCGAGCACCGAGGGGTGCGTGGAAAGCGAGACATGCGAGGGAAAGACGACGGGCAACCCCAAGGAAATCTGCTGCGAGCCGTTGAACTGCTGGATGCGCTGCTGCGCCTGCTGTTGCGAGCGATCGGGTGCGAGCCAGACGCGGTTACGGGCATCGATCTGTCCGCCCAGCCCGAACTGCGGCACGTCTCCGACGACGCGGGCGATCTCGCGCGCTTCGCGGCCGATGAACGAACGGAGGTGCTTCATACGGCGGAGAGGGAGTCTTCGGCGGAGCGCAGGTCTTCGGCGGCCTGCGCGCTTTCGTCGCGCGCATGAGCGGCACGAAGGGTGCGGAGGACCCCGCGACCGGCCTCGACGATGGGAAGAGTGATGTCCTTGGCGACGGCATCGAACACGCGGAACGCCTCTTCGTACGCGGAGCGGCGCGATGCCTTCTCCATCTCGCTCTCCCCCGCGTATTTGAGTTCCAGAAGCGGAAGATGATCGGTCATGAGGTCCGGCAGGACGTGACGCATGATCTCGTTATAGAGCCACTCGGGCGTACGCTCGGGCGAGGGGTTCTTCGGAACCTGCGCGATCTGGACGGTGGCGGTGTGGGTCATGTTTTATGATTATTATACCATATATTTAATATTATACAATCCCGACTTGTGGAAGCAAAATCCTGGAGTAGGATTCACTCCGTGACTTCCAAGAAAGATACAGAGACTCCGGCGACCAAAGCGGATCTTCACGAAATGCTCTCGACCATCATGACAGCATTCGGGGATGCAGAAGGAAGAATGGAAAACATGGAAGGAAGAATGGAAAACATGGAAGGAAGAATGAGCGAGCTGGAGACAAAGATGGATGGCCTTGGCGTGCAATTCGAAGAACTCCGCCACGATGCCCTTGGCATGCTGAAAGACGTGCAAAGCAAGGACAGGCAAGTCGACGATCACGAACATCGCATCCAGAAGCTCGAAGTGAGGTTTTCGTAAGACTTCAGGCATTCGAACATGATCGAGCAATGAAACATCATTGAATGCAAGCTTGACGAACAAGGAAAAGTGGGTCCATGACCATTCTCAGGGAATGGAAATTTTGGTATACTAGAGGGATTTCTTTTCAAACCGAACAGGGGTGCAACACACAAATTCCCTCCGCGGCCTCAACGAGAATCGAGACGTCCTCGCGACTCCCGAGATGAACGCCGAGCAGTCGGTAGTGAAAATGAATCTCGACGCCGGACGCACGGACGCGCATGGCCGCATGACGGACGTCCTGCGCTATTCGGCCGCCGCTCCCGCGCATCCGGAAACCGCGAAGGGGCCGGAACACGGTCACGGCGCGGAGAAGGGCAACGAGCACGGCCATGAGGCCGGGCACGGACACGACGCGCACAAGGGCCACGAGAGAGGACACGGACATGATCAACACAGTGAGTCCTCTCCTCAGAACCCGAACAAGCGCTGGGCGGATTACAAGAAAATCGCAACGGTCGGCGGAGCCACCGCGGGTATCTCGACGGTTCTCGCGACGTCGTTCCCGTCGGCTTGGGCGAGCGTGAAGGCATTCTCGATCGGCAGCGGTGCATCCGGGAACGTCGCGGCAGCGAGCGCGTGGCTCAAAGGAGTCCCGTACGTAGGAGGCGCATACAACTGGCTCACCAATCTCCCGCTCATCAGCTCACTCACGCCGACGGCGGCGGTATCCGCCGGCATCACGGGAGCGAGCGTCCTCGGCGGACTCGGCATTCTGGGAAAAGCCGAGAACTGGGCGCTGCGGCAGAACAACGTCATCGGACGGTATTCCAAGATCCTCTTCGGCGTCGACCGTCCGCAGCAGCCGGTGAAAGGCATCCGTAACAGCATTTGGGAAGGCGTGCGCGCCACCGGCAGACTCGTGAATCCCTTCACGATTCTCCAGCGTACCGCGGGCCTCGTCACGGAAGTGGCGAAGGACACGGTGGTGCCGGTCGCCAAGTCCGCCTGGGAGAACAAGGGAAAGATCGCCGCGGGCGCGCTTCTCGGCGGCGTGTACGCAGTCGGCATCGCAAGCCCCGTTCCCTACTTCCTCACGGCGCTCGGCGCCGGTGCGGGCTGGCTCTACGGCGCAGTGAGGGGCAAGAACGCGCATTCCTCTTCCCACGGCGACGATCACGGTCATGACGATCACGGTCACGGCCATTAATCCATGATCCACTCCTTCTTCCTTACCGGCCGCTTCACCCCTCTCTCCGAGAGGCGGCTCTGCCGCCTGAGCGGCCCCGTCACGCCGGGCGAGGGCCCGTCCGCTTCCGTCGAGGCGACGAACGATTTCATCGAGTCGATGCTCACCCGCGCCCGCGATTTCGTGACGGGCGAGGAGCGCATCAAGGCTTCGCGCGCCAATCTCCGCAGCGACATCGCCTGGATCCAGGCGTTCGAGACGCTCGACTTCTCCGCCCCTCCCCGGGGCGCGGCGATGCCGAACGTCGTGACGCCGAAGGACGTGCTCGAGGCCATGCCGGCCGACGAGCGCGTCGCCGCCTACTACCGCTTCATCCGTCAGATCCTGCCCGCGCGCATGTTCCTGCCGGTCCCGCCCGCGGCGGCGCCGATCGCGCAGCTCAACTATCCCGACTACGTCCGTCCCAGCCCCAGCAGCGCCGTGCTTCCCGTGCCCGCGGCCGCGGATCGCGCGTTCGTGCTCAGGATCGCCTCGATCGTCGCGGGCAAAACGAACACCGCCGAGATCGCGGGACTCGCGACCGAGACCTCCTACGCCCGCATCGCCTTCCAGGAACTCTACCCGGTGGGCTCTCCCGGCTTCATCGCCGAGGATTTCCGCGCCGCGGTCGACCGGCTCCGCGCCGACCTGCGCGGCCGGGGCGCGGCCGAACCCACGAACGCCGATCTCTCCAACCCGGACTACCTGCGCCGCAACCTCCGCCCCGGGCGCTTCCTGGGCTGGCTCTCTGCGATGCTCGCGGAACCGGGCGGCGCCGTCCGGCGCATCGAGGTGGAACGCACGATCGTCTCGCTGAATAACATCGAAGGCCAGCGCGAGCGCAAGCAGAAGCTCGAGAAGCTCAGCTCGGAGATGGAACGCCAGAAGATCGACAAGTCCATCGCCGAAACCACCGAGCAGCGCAACCGCACCATCTACGAGAACTTCGGCAGGATGGAGCAGTGGCAACAGTTCGCCGTGGCGGGCCTCGGCATCTACGCGCTCTACAAAATGTGGAATTCGAGGAGCAGGGTGCTCAACGCGGTCCCGCCCGCCCTCCTTGGCACCTATCTCTACCTGCGCCTGGTCCAGGGCGACGACAACGCCCTTCAGACCATGACCGGCGCGGGACAGACCTTGGTCAACCGCGTCGGCGGACTCCTTGCGCAGACCGGCCGCAGCATGGGCATCCTGCCGCAAGATCCGCAGGAAGTGGAGCGCAGCAGACTCGCGCTCATGGGGCGCTACATGGACCAGAAGGCCTTCCTGTCGCTCTACCCGAACTCGCTCGCGTTCCTCACGCTCAGCGAGACCAAGATGGGCAGCCTCGCGACCGCCTTCCGGATCACGGGCAGCCCCCGCGGCCCCTTCCAAACGTCGCTCTTCGCGGCGCCGCGCGATCCGCTCCATACGGAAATGGAAGGAGTGATCCGCCGCCGCAACTACGACCGCCAGATGGTCTTCTCGATGTTCGAGCGCGATAACCCCCGCATCAGCGCGGCGCTCGGCACCGTCTTTTACCACATCGCCGCGAAAAACCCGCGCAACCGCGACAAGGTCCGCCTGGTCGAGGACGCGCGCCGACGCGCGGGCCCCCTCACGGCGGACGGCCGCATCGATACGTCGTACGACCGCATCACGAACGCGGCCGCACGCACGGCGTACATCGACCTGGTGCGCGATGGATCGCTCGAGGCGACCACGACGCACGCGAACAAGGATTTCTCCACGATGATCGCGGAGCTGATGGCGCCCGCCGCCCCCGAGGCCGAACCGGATCTCGCCGAGCACATCTCCGTAGCCGACCGGTACGACTCCACCCGCGGCTTCCGCCGCGCCGAGGCGGGCGTGCTCGCGATCCGCGAGCGCCCCCTCGATCCCACGCGCGAACCCTCGCTCAAGGCCTTCCGCGGCGAATTCGAGGAAACGCTCGCGCGCCTCACCCGCGCGCCGAACCCGATCCTCGATCCCGCCGGCGCCAAACGGTACCGCGACGCCGCCGAGCGCATCCTCACCGATGTCGTTGGCGAACCCGTCCGTCCGCTCCCGACGATCCTCTACTCGTTGCACCGCCTCGAGTACGCGGTGACCGTGGCGGCGCTCAAGCGCGGCGACGGGTCCGCCGTGACGATCGAGGACATGAACGAGATCCTGGAGGGCTTCGACAACCCCGGATGGGTGCAGACGAGCGCGAGCACGCTCGGCAACTTCATCAACCGCACCCTCGTGACGCTGGACAGCGGCTTCCGCGACGTCGAGAACATCGAGAGCGTGAAGGCCATCCTCCGCGGCCGCTTCTTCGCGGGCGCCGTCAACGGCGGCAACCAGTTCGCCTCGCTGACGAAGCATCTCAACGAGACCCAGTCCCGCGTGCACCGCATGCGCCGCGCCAGGGAAGAATTCGTGAACGCCCTCGACGCCGCCACGATCGCCCGCATGGGCGGCCGCGGCAACGCCGAGCTGTTCGCCGGGCGCATGATGGACCGGCCGGAGTACCAGCAGATCCTCATCGATGCCGAGCGCGACTTCGCCCAGGGCGTCGCCACCGACCTCGCCGAGGCGATGCTCTCCACGCACCGCCGCAGCGGCAACCACCTGCGCACGCTCAACGCCTCGGAACGCCGCGTCACACCGGTGGAAGAGGAGAACATCATCGTCGCCTCCCGCGAGCGCGCCAACCGGTTCTTCGGTCCCCCGGACCGACCGCTCCGGGGCATGTGGTTCAGCCTCGCGATGCGCGAACACCTGCGCGGCTACACGCCCGCGACGGATCTGAATCGTTCGCAGGAACCTTCCCGTATGGGTGCCATCAACCACGTGCGCGGCATCGCGACGCTCTACATGAGCGTGCAGCCGATGCCGGACGCCGAGGTAACGACGCATTTGCGGTCCCGCGTGCGCTTCGTTGCGCAGAACTTCCTTTCCGCACACACGGATGCAGTGAATGCCGGCGTAGCACAGGCCAACGAAATCCGTGCTACAGAGAGCTTCCGTCAGGGTATCCCCGACATCATCAAGACGATGCAGCTGCTCAATATGACCATCGGAGCCGATGAGGACATCGTGGAAAGCCTTGAAGGCATCCTGAAGCTGGGTAACGCGGAAGCCGCGGAGAAGGCCGAAAAAGCGAAGAAGAACGCCGAGGAGGCAGCCAAGAAAGCTGTCAATAACGCCCAGGAGATTGCAAAGAAGGGCGTTGAGAACGCTCAGAAACAAGCGGACGACGCGGCAAAGGCAGTGAAGAACGCCGAAGAGGCCGCGAAGAAGGCTGAGGGCGAAGTGAATAGCGCCCAGGAAGCCATGAAAAAGGCTCAACAGGCAGTGAAGAACGCCGAAGAGGCCGCGAAGAAGGCCGCAGGCACACCGGCGGAAGAGGGTGCAAAAAAGGCGGTGGAGAACGCGCAACAGGCTTTCAAGAAGGCTCAGGAAGAACTGAGTAACGCCCAGGCTCAGGCAAAGAAGGCGCAAGGCGAGCTCAAGGCCGCACAAGAGAACAGCACGAAAGCTCAGCAGGCCCTCAAAAACGCCCAAGAGGCAGCGAAGAAGGCGCAGGAAGAGGTCAAAAAGGCCGCACAGGAACTCGTGAAGCAGCTCCAAGGTCAAATCAAAATCCTGGAGCAGAACGCGAAGCAGGCTCAGACGGCCTTGAAGGTAGCAGAGGAGGCCGCGAAGAAATCGGTTGGCGGACCGGGTGAAGAGGCCGCGAAGAAAGCGGTCGAGAACGCGCAACAGGCAGCGAAGAAGGCTGAGGGCGAACTGAAAAACGCCCAGGAGGCCCTGAAGAAGGCCGCAGCGCTCTGACACATGACGTCGCCCGTACGTATCGCTCTCACGTGCAGGCATTCTTCACCGGCGGCTGAGTCACATTCGTATCAATGCGTAGCGAACGAGTCTTGGCACGCTCCGACTGGTAACGCCTGAGAAACATCACAGTGAGGGCGGCGCTTGCGCGTCGCCCTGTAGGCTAATCGGCACCTAACTCACTGTGGGTTGTCACTTGGCGGGGAGCTTGGCGATCTCCTTGGACTCTTTCACGTTGCCGCGGGCATCGTAGGTAAACATCCACAATTCCGCGGGGAGAGGGTTGAAGTTAGCCTTGAGAGGCCACTGCCCGCCCTTCGTGAAGAGACGCAGATCCTTGCCATGCTCGTTACGACCGACGTAGAGCTTCTTGGTCCCCTTTCCCAGGATGACCTTGAGCGAACCTCCGTCCTTGTCGTCTTGCCAGACGACTTCGTTCCCGGTGTCTTCAGAATCAGCTTCGGTAGCGACGGCTTCGGCGATCGGACCGTTCTTGACTCCTAGCGTAGCCTGAATGCTCGCCGCCATTGCTGGCGGAAAAGCAACCATGCAAAGCAGGAAACCAACAACAAGAACGACACCCAAGCCGAGGTAGGTGATCCAGTTATCGGCGCGGCGGCTCCCCCAAACCACGAGGCTGCCACCGACGATCAACAGGATCACGAGAACCACGATCGCGAGCATTCCAAATCCGGTCATGAGACTATCCTTTCGAAAAAGTTTGGACGTACGGCGACAAGCCGTTGTCCGGGGGTTGATTGTCCGGCTCGCACGGAACACAGTCCGCGCCAGTCGGACAATCAACTGCCTTTCCGAAGGAAATCTTTCAGTGAGGTTGGTGTCAAAGATCAGCCAACAGCTATTGTACTATTGATTATTGACTTTTTCAAGTATTAGTATATGGAATTAATACATAATATTTTGGCTCTAAAAAGCCAAAAGTACATGCTTTTCCCAAGAAGATCTCTCAGGCCGCCTGATTGTAGTCCACCTCGCTGTCGTCGCCGTCCGTGAACATGCGCTTGAGGAAACCACGACGGCCGGACCCCACGGACTTCGATGCGGCACGGGCCTTCTCATACCCTGCCGTCACGGCATGCGGCATCGTCGCGCCTTGCGGCCCATGGACGAATCCATGCTCTAGGACATCGTGCAAGTGATTGAGGACGAATTCACGAACGCTGTTCCCGCCCAGTTTCTGGCGCTCTTCGGGGGGCATCTTCGCCATCATGTCCGCCATCTGTTGATGCTCCGACGCGATCATCAAATGGGCCACCTCTATCAGTTGATCCTGGATGTACCAGGTATTCGTGAATTCACCATGTTCGGTGGCTTCGCGAAGCGCATCCCAAGCAGCGCGCAGTTTTGCTCGATTACCGGCGATTTCGCCCCATGCCGGACGAGCGCGATAGCTAGCAAAAGGCGTAACACCAAAGACACGTGTTCCGAACATCCAGTTCATTCCCTTGTTCAGCCAATGTATCGGGTTGTAGCGACCGCGCGTCACCAATGGAAGTGAATTGAGTACCCCACCTTCGCCGACGGCACGGGTGACGCCAAGACTTTCGGCAATGCGGGTCACACGAGCTTCATCCGAACCGCTCGGCGTGAACCGCTTCATGTAACCAGCAATACCACTGAAAACGCCTTGCTGCAACGTGAGAACCCCTTTGGCAACATCGCGACGAATCGTGTCGTCGATGAAGTGGGTCTCCTCGGCGGTGAATTCGTTCTCCATGAACATCTGCGCCGCGCGCGAGCGAGCCATGCGGGGACTGAGATTCTGCGTCCTCTGTAGATACGCTTCGTAAATGCGTAGGATCGCGTCGGAGCCATTCGGCGCCTCGGGCTTCGACGCAGGCTTCTCATCCTTCTTCGTCTCCTCTTCCTTCATGATTTCGGCAAACTGGGAGGCAAGCTCCAGAGAGATGTTTTTAGGAGAATCCTGAGAAGTCAGATTGGTAAACACCACGGGCGCACCGGCGAGACGGTGGAATTCACCGCTCGTCGGCATCGAAAGATCACTGATCCTACCGATTTGCGCGCGGATGGCATTGAGATGCTCGGCGAATCGCCGATAACGACCAAGTTCTTTCGTGAGAGCCTCACGTTCCTGTCGCAATTCCTTGAGCTGCTGCATCTCGTCGCGATTCAGTGTCGGAGGCGGGCGTCGGAAGGTACGGATGTCATTGTCCACCGTTGTGAATTCGTTCTCGATGTCCCGGCAATTCCGATCACCTGGAATCTCCATTTTCTCCAAATCACGGATGAGTCGGCGGAGATCTGCTTTCCTCCCCTTCTTCGCTTCTTCCTCTTTCGTATCGGCCAGTTTCAATATCGACAAAAACGACGGATCAACCAGCATCATTTCCCGGGCCATCACCTGCGCCATGCCCATGTTCGTCTCGGAACAGTCTCCGAACCTGTCCCGCAGGTACGGAATATGCAGGATTTCGGCCATCTTTTTCGCTTCGGCTTCGGGCAAGGTGGAGGAAGGAGTCAGGCCCAGCGCTGCCGCGAACGTGATGCCGAGGCCGTTCAGTTCGCGCATCTCCTTGCCGTTAATTTCTGCGAAGATTTCATCGACGCTATGCTGCCTTCGCCAAAAATTATTGCGATAGTTGACATGAGCACGAATGTCACGAATGGGTTGCGCTGCGATGCCCATCAGCGGCGGCGGCTGCATGGTGTAATCGCCGATGACAACCGGCTGATGATTATGGAGCCATAGATGGTCAAACTCATGCTTGATCGTATGAGGATCGATATTTTGCGTAGCCGAAGAGATGAGGGCGATATCGGCACTATGCGCGGGATCATGTCCGCTCTCGAGCAGATTCCTATTTTTTCGCTGCTCCATTCTGTTCGCCTGCCGTGAATTCCTATCGGCGTTCATCAAGTCTCGAAGCCGGTCATGCGTCAAATGCATTTCAACCAAAACGTTCTTCTTGCCTGTCAGTACCTCGTGACTGGCACGCAAGTGGTCAGGCTGATGGCCGAGAGGGGGCATTGCGCTAGGACCTGCCATAAATCCTCTTATTATAGCAAAAAAAGGCTTCACGTACCATACCAAGAAAGGGCTATTATGCAGCCTTTTCTTTGGGTTTTGCGTCTTTTGGCGGTTCAGCGGGCTTTTCTTCTTTTTTGGCTTCTAATTGAGGAGAAGGAGCAATTTCCTTCTTCGGCTCTTCCTCTTCATACCCGGCAAATAACTTGAGATGGGCCGCAACGTGACTATCGGCGGATTTGAACAAATCCTTCATTTTCGTGCCTTTATAGGTACCAGGGGCGACCCCCCCCGATTTCACGACTTTCTTGGATTTATCTTCCTTCGTTTTAGGCTCTTCTTTCTTTTCACTCGCCTTCTTCAGTTGCTCGCCAAAGTTCTTGGTGACGGCATCGATCTTCTCGTCATATGTCTTTTTGTCGGCGTTGCGGGCCTGGATTTGGGCATCGAGCTGCTCTTTCATCGTTTTCATAGAATCCTCGGCATCCTTCTTCACCTTTGCCAACTCAGCACGCAACTCCGTCATTTCAGTGCTATTCGGAGTTGCAGTATTCGTCGACATGCGCGAAAGCATCTCGGCGATCTCGCCGAGCTTGTTGTCGCGTAACGCCTCGCTGATCTCCGGCGGAAAATCTTCAATGGGTTCTTCTTTGAGTCTTTCCTCTGCCCGGTCTAAGTTCTTCTCCTCTTCATCCAGCAACTTTCCAGCACGAGCCGCCTCGAAATTCGTGCCAAAATTGTTATTCACTGTAACGCCAGTACCTCTCAATTTTCTATACGCCTTGAGGAGTTTATCATATTTTACACGGAGCTGACGCAGCTCGTTGTGCGCATCGATATCCAGGGAATCATTCGCATCGCCGTGCCGTTCATCTGGCGCTTTTGAAGCCCCATTGCTTCCGTTCAATGACGCGGACGGCCCCTTGCCATTCTTTCCGTTCGTCCCTGGCTTATGAGTGCCATTCGCATGCCCGTTCGAATGATGCGCATCTTCGGCGGGCGCCGCTTCAGTACGAATTTGAGGCGCGATTGCAGAGACGTAATACCGCCCGGCCCTGGCTACAAGCTCGCGTTTGTCTTTCTCGATCCTCGCGTCGACCCTGGAAAGATCGACCGTTGCCCCCGCCGTGCTTGTCACCCGATTGCGAGTGCCGCCGACGATCTGACCGAGCAATTCGTTGCGCCGCGGGCGCTCGTGATACTCGCGAGCTACGGCTTCGGCGAATGCCTTCCACGCATCGGGGACGGCGGATGCTTTGAGGGTTCCAAGAAAAAGACCATCTGCATTCTGCGAGATTCTGCCGAGAACGGCTTCCTGGTTCCCAGCCGCTGCCTGCCAACGCTCGCGCGCCTCACCGTCGGTTTTGCCGGCCCTGATCGCGCAGTACTGCGCCCACGCCAACTCCGCAAAAGCCCCGATGAGGGGCGATTGCGGCTCCTGTTCCCGATGGGTGGAGGAAGTTTCAGTCATGGTACTGAGACTTCACAGTATAGCAGTTCTTACGCCTTCTGACCATGTTTTCCCGTACTTACTCGGTCAGCTGACGGATGACCTCGATCGAAACGCCGTAGTGATTCATGCAATCCATGCGGTGCGCTTCCTTTTCATCTTCTGTAGTTCCGTGTGCCACATAGTCACGGATTTCTTGCTGCTCTTGGATGCTCAGCCTCTGAAGCTCGGCAGTGACCGCATCTTGCGTCACTTCGGCAAGCACCGGGGCGGCGACGGCTTCCTCGGCCCCTTCGGCCTCATCGCCAACGGCATCCTCGACCTCCGGAATCTCAGTGCTTTTCGGGACCTCAAGAACGGCCTGCACGCCGGACTGCGTGCCCTCGGTGATCTTTTCCGGCGTCTGCGCGACGGGCTCGCACACGATGCGCGCATCGGGCGAGATGCGGCTGAAGAGCTTCTTCACAAGATCAGGAGATGCGACCTCCAGATCCGCGGCCGACTTGCCCAAATTGACCTTTGCCAGATTCTTGGAGAGCAGATAGGACTTGCCGTCGGCGAAGCCCAACGCGACGGCCCCCTCGCCCGAGATCACGACTCCGGGACCGGAGAGACCCTCGATCTTTATCGGCTTCGGGCCGTTTTTATCCGTAAGAACGCTGCCGACCACCGCCGAACCCGGCGTGAGGTGCTCCAGCATCTTGCGCATGGCACTGAAAGTGATGACGCTCACGCCGATGGCATCTTTGGCCGTCTGCTCAAGCTTGGCCTTGTCCTGAGCAGTCATCTGCTCGGGATTGAACGCGAACGGCATGCCCTGAGCGTAATTCACCTCCACGCGTGCAACGCTGAGATTTTTCTTCGTTCCCTGGAGACTCCTGAAAAACGCGCTCCGATCGGCTTTGAACAGCGCGAGCTTGTCCTCGGAGACCTTTTTGCCCAACGCTCCCGCGATCGAATCGTCCGTGAGGTCCACGGTCTTTTGGCAAAGGGAACGGAGGGTATCCAAGAGAACGGAGGAAGCAATCGTGCGCTGCACGTCACGGACGCCTTTCTGCTTCGCAAAGTCCTCGAAACGCTCGGACATGCTCCGGAGGAAGGCCTGGATGCGCGCATTGCCCTTCTCCGCGCCCTGATGGGCGTGCAAGAACTCGAAGAGCGCCTCGCCCTGCGCCATTTCCTCAAGGAAATCCTCGAATACCTTGCCGAACACCTCGTCCTTGGCGAGCTGCTCCTTCACGATCTTGGCGGCTGCATAGCGGCTCATGGTGCCCTTCAGCGCCTCCTTGATCGCGGCTGCGGCCTCCGGAATACGATCGATCACGTCGGCGAAGAAACGCTCGGCTTCCTCAATGCTGTCCACGGGAAGGGAAAGCATGTACTGCCCCTTCTCCTCCTCATTGAAACCCGCGCGCTTGGCAACTGCCTGGCGCGTCTTCTCCGTGGAGCGAATCGCTTTCGAAACGGCGGAGAGATTTTGCAGGCGACCCAAGGCGTTCGCCTTGAGATCCTCAAGAAACACCGTGAGAGGGATCGCGCCGTTGCCCGCAATGAACTGGCGCAGCTTCTCGGTGGCGCCGTTTTTGGGTTTGGCGTGGTCGAGTCCCAGACCGACCTGCTGCTCAAACTCCCACACCTTGCCCTGGGTCTTCTGCTTCTGGCCTTCTACGAACGTCGTCAGCTTGGTTCCGGCCTGTTCGCGGACGGTATCCACGACTTCCGACCGGATCGCAAGCGGGTTCTTGCCGCCCTCAGGCTGTTGGATGAGCTTGCCGCCTTCTGGGACCTTCTTTTCGGAATCCTCGAGGGGCTTGTTCTGTTCAGTCATGGTGAGGGGGGAATGTGGTAACTATAAAACATTTTATAAATATGTCTAGTACCATTCTGTTCAGATGCTGGAACAGAAGGTTCCGAGAATCAACCACTATAGCTAAGAATTTTGCATTTCACGTATCACAAGCCAAAATGTCACATATGGCTATGTGCCGTTTTTGATCAATTTTTGTATTCGATCAGGCCGCCATGCTCGACTGGGTCCCGCTGGCGGTGCCGTTCTCATTCTTTTCCTGCGTCGCGGGAACGATCGTGCCTGCGGGCTTTCCGAGCGTCTTATAGATCTCATCGAGCTGCTCGGCCTCGTCGGTACCGCGCTTCAAATCCTCCACCTCGCGGACGTAGGCGGCCGTGACGCGATCGGCGTCCTGCCCCGCGAGCGTCACCGTCTCACGGAGTTCCGGGTCGGCCTCCTCGAGGGCGCTTCGGCGCTCGTTCTGCATGGCGACAAGACCGTCGTCCGTCTCCGCGATCTCGGCGCCGTACGCCGCATCTTGCGCGTCGAAGAGCTCGATCAGTTTCAAGCGGAATTCCTCGTTGTCGTTCGGGGTCTCCTCCGCGAGCGCGTCGAAGCGGTTGAGCACGGCGGCGATGTCGGCGCGGAAGATCCGTTGCACGAGGCCCTCATCGGCCTCGGCGAGCAATTCGCGGATCTCGGCGTAGTCGCTGTCGGACGCTGCGGATGCCGATGCGGGAAGGTTCGTGGGGTTCATGACGAAAAGGGAATCAGGCGGCTTGGTTCAAGGTGGCTTCGTCACCCGCGAACGCGAGGCGCGCGCAGGTCTCCTGGGGAACGCTCAAACGGTTCACGGTCCCGTGCAGGGGAAGATCGACGATACCGCTTTTCCCGCGGTACGTGAGGTGCCCCTTCTTGCCGCGGGTATCGAGGATCATCTTCTTTCCCGTCCGCATGTTCTTCACCGTGAGGAGCGGCAGGCTGGCGGACTGCACGACGAGCGGCGTCTTCACGCCGTCGTCCAACACCACCTCGAGTCCGCAGCCGACGATGGCGGGCTTGCGGAGCGCATCGAGCTTCTTGTCCGACGGAAGGGCGTTTACGTCGGAAGCGATCGCGCCCGCGAGTTCGTAACGGCCCTTGTACTTACGGATCCATTTCGCCGCGCGGGCGAGACCGTCCCGGACTGCCTTGGACGGCAAGCCCTCGATGGCGGTGAGAAGATCCTTCCTGCCCTGCTTATGAGCGATGATGAGGCGGCGAGTATCGGCTTCCCCGAGACCCGCTTCCGAAAGCTGCGCGACGATGATCGCTTCCATTTCGAGACCCGTCTTCTGGACCGTCAGGCGCGAGAAAGCTTTCTGCATCTTTTGCGAGTTCTGGAGCCCGCGCAGGCGCGTGATCGCGTAGTTGGACCGCTTGAGTTCGCGGACGGTGAAGGGCTTGCGCACCCATCCGCGCAGGATCGAGGACGCATTGCGGTAGCGCTGCTGCAGCTGCTCGAGCCGCTCCTTGTCGGCCTCGAAACGGCTCTGGAGATCGCGATAGACGTTCTCCCGCGAGGCGACGAGCGCGGCGCGGCGCTCCCACGGATGGAAGATCCGATACAGGTACGAATGCGCCTTCTCCGGACTCGCTTCCTCGAGGCGCTGTTGAGCGAGGGCGTTCGAAACGCGCTTGATGCGCCAATTCTTGAGCGGCCCCCAACCGTTGGCGATCTGCTGGATATCGTCGGCGGCCTTCTTGTAGCGGTAGCCCATCGTTTTCTTGGCTTCCTCAAGGCCCATGGACGGCTTCGCCCCTTCGGCCGAGTTCAGGGCCTCGCGACGCTCTTGTCCTTCACTCGTGCCGCTCTCTTTCCGAAGCAGCCGATGCTCTTTTTCGCCGAAGCCGAAGGTCGACAAATGATGTTTGTTCAAATCCGAGAATTATAGCATTTTTTTGGCTTAGGGACAACCTCCCTCCTACGAAAGCCTCTTCGCGGCTTTCTAGTCGGAAGGACAGTTTGGAGGCTTTTGAGTGCATTTCAGTTCTTCCCATCGAAGAGTTTCCCTACGTCGTGCCGAGTAGATCGCCGGATAGCCTTGTCATGGTTCGTCTTCGCTCACCATGACAAGGCCTGCTTTTTTCGTGTCATCCCGAGCGAAGACGAGGGACGACACGAAAAAACAATCCGTGAGTGCTAGCACGCAGTCGACCAATCGTTGTCATCGTATCCGTTTCATTCGCACATATCGCCAATCGATGAAGTAAGTCTTCATCCTCCCGAATCAGAGCCTCTTTCTTTTTGCGACTCCAGCGCTTGAGCTGCCTTTCCCAAGCGATGGCCTCAAACACATCAGTGAAATATGCCGAATACACAAGTTTTATCGGTCTCCTTTTGAACGTGTAGCTTCCAAGGTCAATACCTCGCTGATGTTCGGACAATCGACGCTCGAGATTATTCGTCATCCCCACATAATAACTCCCATCCGCACAGCGCAGCATGTAGACCCAGAACTGATAGACGCGCCTCATGTCCTGCGCGCAAGCGTCATGCCTTTGACAGCGGCCACCCCTGAAAGAGCACCGGAGACGACAGCCGCCAGCACGATGACAAGCACCTGCGGAAGCGACAAACTGACCGCGAGCGTCGAGGAGGAAAAAACCACGTCTTCCGCGGGTCGGCTGAATGCCTGCGGAAGCAGCGAGGCGAAGGACAGCGTCGGCTCTTTCCTCGTCACGGTCTTCTTCGCGGTTTTTCGCTTCGCTGCGGAGGCATTTGGAGAGGAAGTTTTCCGCGCCTTCGCGACCGGTTCGATGCAGCGGTTTTCGGAGCCGGGAGTCGGTGCCGTCGTCAGGCAGTACGCCTCCTCCGGATCAGAGGCATCCGCTTCACCCGTCCATGCGTAGGCGACGCCCGCAGACAACTTCGGCACGATCACGCGATCAACGAGCGTCAGGTCCGGATCCAGGAGGCGCACGGTGTCGCCGTCGTCGTTGAGGGAAAGCTTCGTAACCGACTTCGGGAAGATCGCGAAGGCGCCTGGCGCGAGCGGGAGCGAGCGGGCCACTCGCCAGGGCTTGCTTCCGCCGTTCTTATCGTCATCGAGTGACCATCCCTGGAGATCGACAGCCCCGGTTCCCGCGTTGACCACTTCGATCCATTCCCCGCTTCCACTCAGGGGATGGGAGAGAATTTCCGAAAGGCGAATCGACGAATAATTGAGAGAATTATTTTCTGATTCAGCCCTATCAAAAGCCAATAATCCCGATCCACTTTTTTGATCTTTCACATAGGTATCGAAGAACGGATGGATCCAGATTCCACGGTGGCTTTTCTTCGCCTGATCTTCCAGAACCAGGTACTCGCTTTTTCTCTTGAAGGTGAAACCTGTCGTGACCCATGCCATGCCTTCGGTAAGTATCGATGCCTGAAGATGCTCTCCGGTCGGAAGATCGACGTATGCGAGAAGCCGACCATACGGATCTTCCTGATCATTTGTATCAAAATTGAGTTCTACTTCTTTCTCTTGAATAAGGGCTCTTAAGAATTTTTTAGATTCTTCCGCCATGCCGCGCACGATCGGGTTTCGGTCCTTGAGTTCGGGTGCGTCGATCCCGATGAGACGCACGCGGACGCTCGTCGCGGAATCATCGCCCAGCAACGCATCGAACGTATCGCCATCGAGAACCTCCGTGACGTGCGCATGGAGTCCGTCGGGGTGCTCGGGGCGCACGGTGATGACCTGCCCCGGCTTAGCCTCGGTCCAGCGCAAGCGAGACTGCTCCTGCCCCCTGTCATCGATCAGGAGAACGCTCCCGGAGGTATTCCTGAGCGTGAGATGCAGGCTGCCGCCGTAGAGTCGCTTCGGGGTTGCCGGCAGGAGGCTGAGCGTGGGGAGTAGGATCGTTTTTCCGTCGGCCCTGAGAGACCATCCCTGGAACGTTGCCGGGGCGGCATCGGTACTCGCAATCTCGATCCATTCGTTCTCTCCCGAGTCTTGGCCTTCGGGATTCGGAAGCGCGCCTACAAAGACGGCATGTCGACCTCGCTCCCCCTCGGGAATCGCAGATGCACCCTGCCCCGCAGCGCCGACAGATACGCCTGCTACGGCAGGAGAGGAGACTGAACTCGATGATGCATTTGCCTCAATCTGCTGCGAAAGTAGTATCGTAGTACCACAGTAATTCACTATCGTAGCTGTGAGGACATAGGTACCTGCCTCGCCATACCGGTGCGACGGAGGATTACAGGATGGCACGACGGTCCCGTCATCGAAATCAACGGAGCACGACACGCCCGCCAGCGACGCTCCGGGGGAGGGCAAGATCTGGATATTGATCGAGTGCGGCGCCGGTGCCGAGAAGGATCCCGACTGCAGATCGAGGAGGAACGATTGCTGCGCAGCCAGCGGCTCCGTGCCGGGCGATGGCACGCAAAACGGACCAGGAGAGCCGTCGGAAGCGTCCTTACCATACGAAACTCCCTCAGGGAGCGCCGGATACGCCAGGTGATCCATGACGGCTCCGTCCGCCCTGAGCAGCGAGATGCTTCCACCCGCGTGACTGAGCGACGCAGGAAGCACGCTCCGAACAAACACTCGTCGCTCGCCCGGGACGAGAACGGCTCCCGTTGATCCGAGAATCAGCGATTTTCCCGATGCGTCGTCACGCAGACGGACTTCCTGTAGCGATACCTGCGTGAGTGCGGTGATTTCGATCCACTGAGTCGCGTCATCACCGATCGGATCCGGTAAGAGCTCGCTGATGTAGAGGGAAACGGATGTGCTTGATCCTGAAGATCGACTACTTTCTGTGATCATATTTTCCGTTCTCATGAAGGGCTCAGATGAAATTTGCGATGAATACGAACTTGAAGATTCTATCGAAGAAGATGACGTGTTCAGCGGCGAGCTTGAGGAAGACGCGGCACTGGCAACCGATCGAGGCAACCGGCCGGGCGTGGCGAGGACAAGCGCGTCGGGATCGAGCCCCTCGGCCGTCGTGGAAACCGCCCAGTTCTCTTTCAGCTCCCCCGAAAGGGCGAGATCGATGCGTACCATGCTCGCCTTGGGATCGGGTGCCTTGCCGTTATTGCCGCTCATGGGATCCCCGATGCCGTCATCAGCGGTGTCGCGCACGTTGCCTTCGGCGTCGCGCAAGTGAAGCAGGAGCTTGGTATTGGGCAGCGTCATCGCGGGCGCGAGGACGCCGGGCTCCTCGAGAAGCCGCGAGGACGAAGCCGGAAAGCGACCGACCACCAGCGCCGAGCCGGATGCGATCACAGTGCCGGTGCCGAAGCGCGCGACCGGCACCTCCGTGCCGGACGTATTGACGCTCGTGAGCGTCCAACCGTCGAGGACGCAGAGCGACGACGACCCGGAACCCGTGCAGGCGATCTCCACCCACTCGTCGGATGCCGAGAGATCGGAGCCCATCCAGAGCACCTCGCTGATCACGGCGCTCGCGCCCGCGTGCCGGACCAGGAGGAACGCGGCGAGACAGCCGAAGAGCGCGGCGACGCGCAGGCGAGAGCGGATGGGAGATGCCATAGCGGATCACGATGACCGAGTGAGAGGGAAAGACCGAGACCCGCGCCGGCATCGGGCCGGATGCGATGACCGTTTTTCGCTTCGGGTCGCGTGCAAATACGTTCCCTGGTCCGGCGGAACCCCTCTCCTCGACAATCGAGACCCCCCGTGTACACTGACGGACGAACTTCCATGCTCTCGCTCCCCTTCCGTCACACCGACTCCGCCCTCGGAACGTCCGTTTCCCGAGGTTTGCTACGACCGTTTTCGCGCGTGACGCGTTCCTGAGAGCGTGGGAGGGACTGTCTCTCTGACCCCTCACCACCATGCCGTTCCTCATCCCCTTCCTCACCCTCGCCGTCGGAGCGCTGCTCGGCGTCGCCGCGGGTTGGTTCCTGTTCTCGCAAGGCAAGAAGATTTCCGCCGCTCTGCAGCAGAAGATCTCCGAGAAGGAGAGCGAGCTCCATAAGACCGAATCCAGGCTCGCGGAGGCGCGCGGCCAGATCAAGGCCGCCGAGGCCGAAGCCAAGGCTGCCGCCAAAGAGATCCTCGCGGAGGCTCGTGCGAGCGCCAGCGAAATGGAGGCGAAGGTGGAAAAGGAGCAGGGCCGCCTCGAAGAGAAGGAACGCAGCCTCGACCAGAAGGTGAAAGAGGTCGAGCGGCAGCGCGTCGTGGTCGACAAGCTCAAGACCGACCTGGAGGAGACGAAGAAGGAAGTGAGCGATGCCGCCGTGAAGCACCGCGAGGCGCTCGAGAAGGTCGCGAAGCTCTCGACCGACGAGGCGAAGACGCAGCTCGAGAAGCAGTTGGAAGAAGAGTTCTCCGGCCACTTCGCCAAGCAGATCAAGCTCAAGCGCCAGGAGATGGAGCAGGAGGTGGAGGAGAAGGCCAAGGAGCTCCTCGCGCAGGCCATGCAGCGCTACGCGTCCGAGGTGGCGAGCGAATCGACGGCGACCGTCGTGCAGCTCCCGAGCGACGACGTGAAGGGCAAAATCATCGGCAAGGAAGGACGCAATATCACCGCCTTCGAGCACGCGACGGGCGTGGACGTGATCATCGATGACACTCCCGGCGCGATCATCATCTCCGGCTTCGACCTCGTGCGCCGCTACGTCGCCAAGCTCGCGATGGAGAAGCTCGTCCAGGACGGCCGCATCCAACCGGCCAGGATCGAGGAGATCGTCGTGAAGGTGAAGGAGCAGGTGGGCAAAATGATGATGGAATTCGGCAAGCGCGCCTGCGAGGAACTCGGCATCGCCGGCTACGCTCCGGATCTCCTGAAGATCATCGGCCGCCTCCGGTTCCGCACCAGCTACGGCCAGAACGTGCTCAAGCACTCCGTGGAGATGGCCGCGATCGGACGCATGATCGCCGAGGAGATGGGCGCCGACGTCTCGACGGTCGTCGAAGGCTGCCTCCTGCACGACATCGGCAAGGCGCTCGACCATGAGGTGTCCGGCACGCACGTCGAGATCGGCGTGGAGATCTGCAAGCGCTACAAGATCCGTCCCGAGGTCATCCACTGCGTCGCCGCGCACCACGAGGACATCCCGATGGAGACGCCCGAAGCCTTCATCGTTGCCGCCGCCGACGCCATCTCCGGCGCCCGCCCCGGCGCTCGCAGGGAATCGCTCGAGGAGTACTTCAAGCGCCTGAAGGCGCTCGAGGACGTGGCGAAGTCCTTCGAGGGCGTGCACCGGGCGTTCGCGATCTCCGCGGGCCGCGAGGTGCGCATCTTCGTCGACACGAAGAAGGTCGACGACCTGGGCCAGGAGAAGCTCGCCAAGGACATCGCGAAGAAAGTCGAAGCCGAGCTCACCTATCCCGGCGTGATCAAGGTAAATGTGATCCGGGAGCGGAGAATCGAGGAGCTTGCGAAGTAATCAACGCTTTCTTCCGCCCTCTCGTTTCAAAGACCGCCTTCGGGCGGTCTTTTCGGATGGACACATGCGGCGTTCCTGTGGCGTGCTCGGTCGCGCATGCGTTATCCTCTCCTCCAACCGCATGCGCCGCGACACCGCCCTCACCATCGCCTCGATCCTCGTCGCGTCCGGCATCGTGCTCGGTCCGACGCTTCTCAGCCTGCGGGCGCAAATCCGTACGGAACCCTCGACATCCATGCCCTTCCAGCCCGCGGTGTCCACGACGCGGACGATCCCGCTCAAGCGCGTTTCCGACGATAGCAGGCGGGACTTCTGCTCTATGCGAAGGGAGGGCAGGGAAACATGCGCGCCGGTGGACATCCGCTGCGCGACAGGATGGAAGAAGGTGTGCCAAGGAAGCTGCGCGTGCGGCGGGACGATCTGCCAGTGCGTGAAGGAGCAGACCGCGAACCAGCCCAATACCTGCGGCAACGGCGCCTGCGAGCCGGGTGAGTACCGCACGGAAAGGCCGAGCTGCGATGCCCGCAGCTCCGACTGCGTCGACCCACCCCGCCTCATCCCGATTTGTCAGCAGGACTGCGCCGCGCTTGCGCGATCGGGCACGCAGGAGAGCGTCTGCTACGACCAAGCGCTGAACGACTGCGTGAAGAAGCGGCCCGTCGCGGACGCGGCCGCCCAGAAGGACTGCCAACTCATCGCCCAGCGCCTCTGCGGAGGCACGGGGCAAACGTCCCAGTGCACGAACGCGCAGCTGAAACAGTGTACGGACCGGTTCATGGCCCGAGGCACGTCCGCCGCAGATGCGGAGAAGCTGTGCCTCGCCAACTGCTCCGCCCTTCCCCTCGCGCCCGCCACGCCTCCGACTACTCCTCCGCCGGCCCCGACGCCCGTGGGCGGCTGCACGGACGAGGAGTACGTTCAGTGCGTCGAACGCGTGATCCTGCAGGGGACGATCCTCGCCGACGCGCAGGCGCAGTGCGCGCGGGTCTGCCAGAACATCCAAACGGGCGAACGCAGTTACATCGAACAGCTGAAGAAGCGCATCGCGCAGTGCGACTTCACGACGACCGGCCGCTGCTGCGAGGTAGCCAAGCAGATCGGCGGAGGCCTGGAAGACCAATGCCTGACGAGCTGCCGAGCGCGGGAGATCTCCATGGCCGACAAGGCCCTCTGCGACTGAGAACTAGCGCCGCAGCTCCCAGCTCCCGCGGCTCAGGCGAACGAGTCCGTCTTTTTCGAGCTTCTCGAGGAGTCCCGTGAGCCACGCCTCGTGTTCGGCCGCGTTCCAGTCGATACAGACCGCGGAGCCGATGACGTGCAGGGGCAGCCGAGCCTTCGCGTCGCGCAGCGCCTCGACGATGCGTCCGCGGAAGATGCGGTTGGGAACGAACGTGGATCCGACGAGGCGTCCCGGCTCCTTCTTCGCGCACTTCGCCGCGGGATCGACCGTGACCTTGTACGCGGCCTTCATGAGACCGCGCGCGGTGAGCGGGCAGAGATCCCATTTCGGATTCCTCTTTGTACAAATAATTGATCCAAAGTCCATCAGAGCCGCATGCCAATTTCTCGCATCGTGCGCGGGTTGAGGGTGTAGCCTGCCCTGAGCCTGAGCCGAGTCGAAGGGGGTGGCACCTGTCCTGAGCGAACACGAAGGAGGTTTCGAGAGTGCCACAGTCAGGATTTCCTCCGCCAAAGAAAGGAGACGGCGGTCGTCGACCGGGAACGTGCCGTCGGGATCCTCCGGCCCGAAGAATGCGCGATGGAGGATACGGCGGATGTTCGTGTCGAGGCAGGGAGTCGGGAGATTGAACGCGAAATTGCGGACGGCGGCGGCCGTGTACTGGCCGATGCCCTTGATGGAACGCAGCTCCGTCATCTCCGTAGGGAACGCGCCGCGCCGGACGATTTCGGCGGTGGCATCCCGCAGACGCAGCGCGCGGCTGTTGTAACCGAGCCCTCGCCACTCGATGAGCACGTCGCGATTCGTGGCCGAAGCCAGATCTCTAATTTTCGGGAAACGCTCGAGGAATTTTTTGTATACTATTTTTACTCGAGGAACCTGCGTCTGCTGCAGCATGACCTCGGAAACGAGGATGCGGTACGCGCGCTCCGTATCGTTCGCGACGGAGAGGTCGCGCCAGGGAAGCTCGCGCTTGTGCGCGTCGAACCACTCCCAGATGGTCTCCGTGAAAGCGCGAATATGGTCTGCCCGTTTCACGCGTGCATCGTAGAAGAAAATTCGAAGCACGAAATTCGAAATCCGAAAAATGTCCGACATTCAAGGATTTTTCCGGGATTTTCTTTCGGATTTCGTGCTTTTGATTTCGGATTTGTCCGTGGCACCGAGCGGAAAAAAGGAGCACACTGTCCCTTCACCGATGCTCCTCATCCTCTCGCTCCTCTGGCGGCACGCCAAGCGGCACCCCTGGAAGACCTCGGTCACGTTCGCGCTCGTGCTCGCGGTGGCCGCGCTGTGGATCGCGGAGCCCCTCTATGCCAAGTGGGCGGTGGATACCCTGCTCGGCGCGAAGGAGGGCATGACCGTTCCCTACGCCCGGGTCTTTTGGGGCTGGGGCGCGCTGGTCGTCGCCATGGCGATCGTGCAGGCACTCGAGAAGTACTGGACCTGGGAGATCGACAACGTCCTCGTGCTCGACCGGCGCCAGGACGTGTACGAGAAGGTGCTCCACCTGGACGTCGCGTTCCATACGTCGCAGAAGAGCGGTGAAGTGATCAAGATCCTCGACGAAGGAGCCGACCAGCTGATGGACATGCAGCGGGAGATCTTCGTGAACTTCCTGCCCTCGCTCATCGCCGCCGTGGTCTTCCTGGTCATCGGCCTCACGATCGAGCCGATCCTCGTTGCCGTGCTCGCGGTCACGCTCTCGCTGTACTTCGTGGTGGTGGTACTCGGCGTGCGCAAGACCGTCGTGCTGCAGCACCAGATCAACAAGCTCTGGGTGGAGTCGATCGGCCGCGCGTACGACGCGGTACTCAACATCTCGTCAGTGAAATCCGGCGCGCAGGAGGACAGGGAACTGAAGAGCATGGAGAAGATCCACGCCGCCGCGAACCGCAAGCAGGCGAAGGTGAATTACCGCTGGGCGCTGATCGAGAGCCTGAACTTCTTCATGCTCACGCGCGTGCTGCTCGTGGGCATCGGCATCGTGCTCTACGTCCACGGACGCATCACGCTCGGCGAGCTCTACTTCTTCCAGTCGTCGTTCTTCCGCGTCCTCACGCCGTTCGAGATCCTCTCGGGCATCCTGCCGCAGTGGAACAAGCGGCTCGGCAAGATCCGCATGAGCGAGGAGATCTTCCGTACCCCCGTCTCCGTGACGAGCGACGGCGGCAGGACGCTGCCTGAGCTGCGCGGAGAGATCGCTCTCGAGAACGTCTGTTTCTCCTACGAGGGAAAGCCGACCGTGTACGACATGGACGCCTTCGAGGCGGCGGCCGACCGCGCGGAGATCGATCCGAATCCCGAGACCGAGCTGCCCGAGAACGCGATCGAGAAGCTCCACGCCGCGCGCGAGGAGCGGCAACGGTCGGCGACGGGCGGAGGCGCCGAGGCGCACAACCACGATTGCGACGTGCTCGAGAGCATCGACCTCACGATCAAGGCCGGGGAGAAAGTGGCGTTCGTCGGCCACTCCGGCGCGGGCAAGACCACGATGGCGATGCTCCTCACGCGCTTCTACGACGCGACCGCCGGGCGCATCCTCGTCGACGGCACGAACCTCCGCGAGTTGGACCTGCAGTGGTGGCGCTCGCAGATCGGCCTCGTGCTCCAGGACAACATCCTCTTCAACGACTCGGTGCTCGAGAACATCCGCTACGCGCGACCGTCGGCGACGGAGGGAGAGGTGATCGAGGCGGCGAAGCGCGCGGCGGCGCACGAGTTCATCGCGAAGCTGCCGAAGGGCTACGGCACGCTCATCGGCGACCGCGGCATCCGCCTCTCGGGCGGGCAGCGGCAGCGGGTCGCGATCGCCCGCGCGATCCTCAAGGACCCGAAGATCGTCATCCTCGACGAAGCGACGAGCGCGCTCGACTCAGTGACGGAGCGCGCCGTGCAGCAGGGCATCGAGAGCCTCACGAAGGGCAGGACGTCCTGCATCATCGCGCACCGCCTTTCGACCGTGCGCGGCGCCGACCGCATCGCGGTGCTCGATAAAGGAAGGCTCATCGCCTTCGCCTCGCATGAAAACCTGATGAAGACCTGCCCCATCTATAAGGAGATGGTGGAACTGCAAAGCCAAGGCATGCTTGCCGAAGATTGAGATTTACCCCCAGGAATCATGAGGAACCGAGAATTCGCCGAAATCGATCCCGCGATGCGCGGAGAGAAAATCCGGGAGATCGAGGCACTGCGCGACTCGGTAACCCGAATCGACCCCGAGGCTGCCATCGGCAACCTGCAGGAAAGCGCGCGCAGGTGCCTGCATCAGGGCTTCAGCAGGGTATTGGAACGACTGCATGACGAGCGAAAACTGCGCGTCATGGTCGTCACGAGCGACTTCACGGTCGATCCCGAGGATCCGAACGCCGATCCGCTGGCGACGGCCGACCCGTTTCTCTCCTCGGTCGCGGAGCGGGTGTTGGGACTCCTCCGGTCTTAACCCCTGCCGACGGTCACCGACGTTTCCTATTGACGCCTCCGGCGCGCTTTCCCTAGACTGCCGCGGCTATTTGCAGGTATTCTTCTCTCGAGGAAGAGACCTCTTCCCTTCTTTTTTTCCCTCCCTTCGTTATGGCCGAGCAGAAGAAATTCGACCGAACCAAGCCGCACGTCAACGTCGGCACCATCGGTCACATTGACCACGGAAAGACCACGCTCACCGCTGCTCTATCGGCGCGCGGCGCTGCCAAACACGGTTCCACGGCCATCGATTACAAGTCGATCGCGAAGGGTGGTACGGAGCGCGACTCCACCAAGACGATCACGATCGCCTCGGCCCACGTCGAGTACGAGACGGCCAACCGTCACTACGCGCACGTCGACTGTCCGGGTCACGCCGACTACGTCAAGAACATGATCACGGGTGCCGCCCAGATGGACGGCGCCATCCTCGTCGTCTCGGCTGCGGACGGTCCGATGCCCCAGACGCGCGAGCACATCCTTCTCGCCCGCCAGGTCGGCGTGCCGAAGATCGTGGTCTTCCTCAACAAGATCGACCTCGTGAAGGACAAGGAGCTCCTCGACCTCGTCGAGGAAGAGGTCCGCGAACTCCTCACGAAGTACGGTTTCCCGGGCAAGGAGACGCCGGTCGTGAAGGGCTCCGCTCTCCCGGCCTACTCGAACCCGA
>CAYRGC010000017.1:0-24097 GCA_964423795.1 uncultured Candidatus Peribacteria bacterium
CGCCCCCGATCGGCATCGCCGGCGCCGCCAGCCCCAGCCGCGCCGCCGAGGCCGCTCGCGCCGCCGTGGATAGCCCGCTCCTCGAGACCAGCATCGCCGGAGCCCAGGGCATCCTCTTCAACATCACCGGCGGCAACGACCTCTCGATGTACGAAGTCGACGAGGCCGCCCGCATCATCACGGAGGCCGCCGCTCCGGAGGCGAACGTCATCTTCGGCGCCGTCATCGACGACGCGTTCACGGGTCAGGTGAAGGTGACCGTCATCGCCACGGGCTTCTCGGAGA
Organism: uncultured Candidatus Peribacteria bacterium; assembly: GCA_964423795.1. GTDB lineage: Bacteria > Patescibacteriota > Gracilibacteria > Peribacterales > Peribacteraceae > CAYRGC01. The sequence continues at coordinate 286 of CAYRGC010000017.1, forward strand.
AGGAGAAGGGGATCCAGCAAATGGCCACGCCCGGCCAGCGCGTGCTCCAGGGCAATTTCGGCCGCTCCAGCGTGTCGCCCGCCGTTTCCGCGCCCAAAAACGACATGCGCGGACAGGGGATGGGCATGCACCATCAGCAGGAGTCTTCCGCGAACATCGCGAAGCCGACGCCCGGACTGGAGCTCAACATGGAGGAGCTCGAAGTGCCCGCGTTCATGCGGAAACCGCTCTCGAAATAAGGCAGCAAGGCAGAAGGGCAATAGGGCAGCAGGTTTCGACCTCCTGCCTTTCTGCCATGCTGCCTTCCTGCCTTAGTGTGTCCCCGTACTCCCAAACCCTCCGCGCGTCTCCGCGCCGTGCCCGTCCACTTCCATCCATTCCGCCGTCTCCACCTTCACGAAGAGCCCCTGGGCGATGCGCTCGCCGCGCTCCACCGTCACAGGCTGGTCCGTCACGTTCTTCACCTGCACGAAGATCTCGTCCTTCGGTCCGTGATAATCCTGGTCGATCACCCCGAGCGAGTGCGGGCAGATGAGGCCCTTCTTGCGCGGAAGCGAGGAACGGGGGACCACGAGGAGCGCGTACCCCCGCGGAACCTTCACGATCACGTTCCCCGGCACGAGGCCGATGGCCCCGGGCGGGATCACGGTGGTTTCGCGCGTCACCAGATCGAATCCCACCGCGCCTGTCGTGGCGTACGGCGGAAGCGGAAGCGTGGGGTCGACGCGTTGGACGGAGATCTGCATGGCTCCATGCTACACGTATCAGCCGCCGTGCTCACGGGTGGACGTACTCCGGCTGCTGGGTGACGACGATGCCCTTCTCGGCCTTCTCCTTCAGCCACTTTTGGGCCTCCTTGCCGAGCGGCGTTTGGGAGCGCTTGAAGGCCTCGTCCGTGATGATGTTGTGGCGCCAGAGATCGATGATGACCGGCATGTCCACGCCATCGATGGGCTTGGAATGGCGGGAGATGAGACCGATGAGGTTCGTGCTGTTGGCGTGGTTCCATTCCGTGACGAACATCGCGTCCATCTTCTTCTGGGTCTCCTCCAGGAATTTCTTGAGCTCGGACCGCAGGCCGTGCTTGCGAAGGTCCTGCGCGCGGAAGATGAGCTGGTCCATGAAGTAGCGGGCCTTCGTCGGGGCCTGGAGACGACCCGTGGTATCCGTGCGGAGGATGGCGCGGAAGCCGCCGTCACCCATGAGCTGCACCTCGGAGCCGCCGTTGCCGTCGTTGTAGAAGTCGTCGTCACACTTCTCCGGCTTGATCGTGGTTTCCGTTCCGGCGATCTTCTCCCGGAAGAAATTGTACTTCTCGTTGTAGATGCTGATGGCGCGCTTCCACGGGCCGAGCTGCACGGTGTGGGTGGCGAGCACCTTGGCGACGAGGCGGTCGAGCTTCGCGCGCGGGAGGGGGGGTTCGCCGCATTCGGCCTGGGCCGCGACGATATCTTCCTCCACTTCCACCGTCGCCTGGGCAAGCTGGCCGGCGTTCCTGAAATCGAAGGGCTTCCCGTCCCGGCGGGCCATCTGGTAGGCCTCGAGGGGGTTGCGGTTGAGCTTGAAGAAGGTCGTGAGCCAAGCCGGACTCTCGATGCCGATGTTGCCCAGCTGGTCCATGAGGTCCTTCGGGAAGTACTTCGCGGCCATGCCGTGGTCGCGGCGCAGGCCGCGGAGATACGAGAGGATCACCGTGCTGAGCCACGCGGAGGTCTCGCCTTCCTTACCCTTCTCGATGGCGCGGCGGACGATGCCCTTGATGGCCCAGTAGTTCTGGCGGTTCATTTCGTCCTCGAGCACTTCGATCATCGGCGGGATGTCCGGCTTGCTGTCGACGCGGCTGTAACCGCGGCTGTCCTCGCCGTCCTGACCCTTGCTGTTCTTGTCGTCGAGGTCGCGGATGTACTGCTTCACGCGGTCCTCGGACCACTGCGCCGGCAGCGTCTCGCCGGGCTTGAGGCGGATGCCGAAGGCCATCCGGTTCTCGATGTCGAGGTCGTAGAGCCAGCCCTTGCTCGCCATGTACTCGATGCAGCCGCGGAAACGGTTACCGTCGCGCTGGTTGCGGAAGAGGATGCCGTGGTGGGGGTCCACCATGTGGTGGAAGCTCGCGAGATCGTGATCGAGGTGCTTTTCGAAGCTGTCTTTCACCTCGTCGTCCTTGTGGTCGAGCTCGAGCTCGAGCGTCATCTTCGCCTGATCGGAGAAGGGGAACCCCGTGCCGGCGATGGCGGTGCCCATTTGGTTACTGAGTTTGCCCACTTTGAGCTGGTGCCAGTTGCCCCAGGCCTTGGAGAACGAGTCGACGACGTTCTTCACGCTCTCGATGACCTGGTTGATGCTGTAGAACTCGAGGCCGATCACGCTCTTGAGGCCGCGGGCCGGAACCGCGTTCGAGGCGTCGTAGGCGCGCTGAAGATCGTCGAGGTTCTCGCGGATCTTCGGCACGTCCTTGTCGAGGCCGTCCATGTGTTCCTCGATGGGCTTGAGGAGCGGGTTCAGCTTGAATTCCAGCGCTTTCTGGACGCGTGTGGCGACGTTGGCTTGGCGCCACTCGCCGTCCGTCATGCCGATGAGCGCGCCCACGTCGACGGCGTCCGGATCGCCCTCCTTCTTGTGGAGGAAGAGGCGGTTGAGAACGTCCGAGAAGCTGTCGGGATCCATCTTGCCGCCCTTCCAGTCATTGGCGGCGCCGAGGAACTGCTCGTAGGCGGAGAGCGTGATCAGGTTGTCCTCCACGATCGCGCGGTGCGCGCGCCACTCGTGGGCGATGTTGTCGCGGGTCGCCGCGTCGGGGATGGTCGAGAGCAGTTTGTCGACGCTCTTCATCTTCTCCGAGAGCTCCTGAAGATCGCGGTAGTGGGTTTCGACCTTGTTGAGCAGGATCGTGGGAACGATGTCCTTCTCGGCCTTCGACTTGTCGTCCTCGTCTTCGCCCGAGACGAGCGAATCGGTCGCGCTCTTGGAGGCGAAGCGGAGATCCACGTCCTTCGCGTCCCCCTCGTGCCGGGTCCCGTCGTCGGGGCGATGACCCGGCACGACTTCCGTGCCGGCGGTGGCGGCCCAGGCCTTCGAGAGCAGGGGAATCAGCGCTTGCTCCTCGGGGTCGAGGACGCGCATGCCCGCCTTGGCGTCCGCCGCGCGGATGAGGAGCTCCTCGAACGCCGCCGTGAGGTTGTCCTTGTACAGGTCGTAGGCGGGGTGCGGGGGTTTCGCGGGTCCGTAGACGCCCTCGGGCAGCGTTTCGCCGCCCGTGAGGCGCTCGAGGTGCCGCTGGAAGGTCACGCCGTCCGGGTCTCTGCGGTTCTTCACCCGCTCGTACAGGCGGGCCAGCGCGTAGCGGTCCAGACCCTCGAGGGCGTGGAGATACAGGTGGCGCTTCTCGTGCTCGAGGCGGCTTTGGCGCTTCTCGGGCTCGAGAGAGGGATTGATCGCGATGCGGCGGTTCTTGCGGGAGTAGTAGGCCTCCACGCGCTTGAATTCCGGATCGGCGATCTGCTCCTGCGTGAAGCTCATCGGCGCCTCGGCGGCGCTCTCGATGTGCTCCAGGAAGCGCTCGAGTTTCTCCGCCTTGCGCTGCGCGCGTTCGGCGTCGATCAGGCGTTCGTCGGAGGGCTTGCGGTCGGCTTTCTCGGCGCCGCCCAGGAGCGCCTCCGCCTGCGCGTGCGTGTCGGCGACGATGCGTCCCGCGTCGAAGAATTGCTCGCTCAACACGGGGTCTTTGAGCGCATCGAGTTCCCCGATGCGGGGGAGGAGGTCTTTCAGTTTCGTGCGCGTGTCCTGGATGATCCGGCCGATCTCCTGCTGGCGCTCGCGCTCGAGTCCCGCGTCGTCGAGGCGCAGGCCCGCGAGGATGCGGCGGGCGTCGGCGAGGGCCGTGTCCTTCTCGGCTTGCGTGCCGTTCCTGGCTGCCTCGAGAGCGTCGATGGCTTCCTGACGGCGCTTGCCGTAGGCGGCTTCCTCGCCGCGACGCACCACCTCGATGCGGTTGCTGATGGCGATGCCGGCGTCGCGGAGTTCGCGACGGGTGGTCGATTCCTCGAAGAGCGAATGCGCCGCCGTTTCGAACGCGGCGAGCGCTTGCTGCGCGCGGAGCAACGCCTCGTAGCGCGCCGTCTGATCGCCTTGTGCGCGGCACGTCGCGAGGTTCTCCGCCACCGTGCGCTCGGTTTCCGTCGCCTGCCGCCAAAGGTCCTCGATGTCGCGAAGACCCGCGTACTCGCTGCTGCGGACGTTACGGGCCAGCGTCGCGACGCGGGCTTCCACCTCCGCGGACATCTCCGTCATCTGCCGCTCGAACGCTTGCTCCTGGCCTTCCGGGTTCGCGCTTCCGCCCGTCGAGGCGAAAAAGACCTCTCGCCGCTCCCGGAAGGGAGAGCGAGAGTGGGGTGCGAGGCGCGCGACTGGAACGAAGCGCAGCATTCAGAGTTTACAAATGCGAATAATGACGTCCATGAGGGACTCGGGACGATCCGACCCGACCGTGAGAAAACGGCTCAGGACAGAGCGAAGCATGGTCATGTCGATGTGCGGGGTGAGGAGCACGATCTCGCGCGGGGATCCCGTCTTGCGTTGCAGATGCAGCTCCGGACCCACGGCCGTCTTCACGAACCACGCTCCTTCGAAATCGCCCCAGTGCAGGAAGTCGCCGTCGTACTGCACGCCTGTCTGCTCGATGCGCAGCGTGTGGAGCACGGGGGGTTCCTTGCGATTGAGGAAGTACAGCCCTCCGATGAGGATCGTGACGATCGCCAGGCTCCACGCGCCCGTGAGGATTCCGTACGCCGAGATCGCGAGGATCAGCACGCCGCCCGTCGTGTACCAATGCTTTCCGCGCTCGTGGGAGTACGAACGGGGCGCGCTCCATTCGAGGAGCGCGGTGTGGTCGACCGGAGCGGGAGGGGAACCGCTCACGGAGCCCGTTGCCTGGATGGTGGTGTTTTGTGTGTCCAAATCAGGAAAGTATACCAAAAAACGGGCGTTTTATCCCGGGTGTGGACTTTTCAAAATATTAAGAATGTTTTGATATATACATCATGAATTCTTGGCTTAGGCAAGGGGATGACGATGCACCTTTGTCAGACCGGTCCGTGAACCACGTCTTCGGAGTATCTCTCCCCTCATTTCCCATGAGCACATTCGTCAAATTCCTCCTCATCGCGGCGTTCTTCGGCGGCGGCTGGGCCCTCCTGTATCTGCTCTTCAAGGCGCTGTTTTAAGCCTGCCTTCGGTTCGTTGGCTCAGCCGGAAAAATGACTCGCGTCCGCCAGGGTGAACGAGAACCATGCACGAGGCCTCACGGCGCTGGTATATAGCCTCTCGATTCGGTGCCTTCGAGCACCTCACTCAGGGTCATCGACTCGATAGTCGTAAGAATGGCCCCGTCGCAGCGGGACCATGAGCGAGGCCCCGCAGGGCCGAGTCGAATGGTGGGCAATACTGGACTTGAACCAGTGACCTCCACAATGTCAATGTGGCGCTCTAGCCAGCTGAGCTAATTGCCCGAATGCTGCGAGAGCCTACCAATGGATTGACCCGACAACAAGCCTGAAACGGCGGGTTCCGAGCGGAGAGAGAACCTCTTTCGGGGCTCACGCGAGGGCAAAAGCCGGATCTCCGCCGTCATCGAGGGGAACGGACCGTCCTTTTTGTCCGATCGGCGGCTCACGATTGCCTCGTGATGCGCCTTCTTCTCGATTGGCTTTTTCCCATCCGCTCGCTCACGGGCGGCGAAGGGGAATGGGTCACGTCCGCCGAGCGCGAGACGCTCTCGCCGGCGCCGCTGACTATCGAGGGCCGGGGCATGGGGCTCCGGTCGCTCGACCGCGTTATCGGCGCCGCGAAGTTCCGCGATGTCCCGCTCCTTTGCCGGACGCTCCACCTGTGGAAATACCGTCGCGTGCGCGCGCTCACGCCGACGCTGTCCGCTTTCCTCTTCGCGGCGATGCCGCTCGTCGGCGGCGTATCGCCGATCACGTTGTGTCCGGTACCGCTCCACTGGTCGCGGCGGTTTTGGAGAGGGTTCAATCAATGCGAACTCCTCGCGCGCGAACTTTCGTCGGCCAGCGGATGGCCGACGGCATGCCTGCTCCGTCGATCGCGCTCGACGGGCACGCAGGTGGGAAGGGGTAGGGCAGAACGGATGACGGCGATGCGGAGCGCGTTTCGCGTGATCGCGACGGACGGCATTCCGGAACGCGTACTGCTCGTGGACGACGTCGTCACGACGGGCGCCACGCTCGACGCGTGCGCCGCGGCGCTCAAGGAATCGGGCGTGCGGATCGTCGAGGCGATCGTGCTGGCGGTGGACTAGGATGCGAAGTGGTGAAAGAAGTGCAAGAGGTGAAAAAGGCGGTCTGAGCACCTCTTCCACCTTTGTCACTTTTTGCACCTCATGATCTGACACTTCGTTCCAACTTCCGTTGCTTTAACATCGTGGCTGACAGTCGACATGAAGTCGGGGAGTGCAACTCTTCTTGCCTTGCCATTCGTCCACTCCGCTCGACACTTGCGCATCGCCCGACTCTTGGTCGTGGCAGGCAAGGGAAAGTGGGTGTGGAAAACTTTTCCGTTATCCACATCGCGGCTACGATCGGGCTCCTGTGATCGTGCTGATTTCAGCGCTGGCATTCTTCGTCTTGCTCAGCTTCCTCGTGCTCATCCACGAGCTGGGCCACTTTCTCGCCGCGCGCCGTGCCGGAGTGGTGGTGGAGGAATTCGGCTTCGGTTTGCCCCCGCGCGCCAAGGGTCTCTTCGTGAAGGGCGGCACGTTGTTCTCTCTCAACTGGGTACCCTTCGGCGGTTTCGTCCGGTTGCAGGGCGAGAACGCGATCTCACACGCCGAGCGCAACCGGCCAGGCAGTTTCTCGCGGGCGAGTTTCCCCGCGAAGGTCTCGATCCTCGTCGCGGGCGTCTTCATGAACTTCCTCGTCGCGATGACGATCTTCACCGTCGGCTTCTCGGTATGGGGATGGATCCCCACGTACACGAGTCTCGCCGACATGCGCCACGGCGCGGAGATGGGGGACATCGCGCTGGAGCCCGGCGTGCGCGTCGGATCCGTCATCGCCGCGAGTGCCGCGAAGGAGGCGGGGATCTTGCCCGGCAGCGTGATCCTCAAGGTGGAGGGCAAGGAGGTTTTCGACCCGCGGGAAGTGCTTGAGGCGCAGAAAGATCTCGAGACCGTGCGCTACGAAGTGCAGACGCCGGCGGGCCAGCGCGTCGAGACCACGCTGCGGTTGCGTAACGGCAAGGCCGGCGTGGTGCTGGAAGGAAGTCCTCGCATCCAAACCCATGCGCGCTCCGTCGGACGCGGCATGATGCTCGCGTTCCGCGAGGCGCGCGTGATGACCGTGCAGACGGTGAAGGGACTCGTGGACCTGGGCGTTTCGCTCTTCTCGAGCGGCAAGGTTCCGGAGGGCGTCACAGGCATCGTCGGTATCGCGGTCATGACGCATGAGACCGTTGCGCTCGGATGGGTGCAGTACCTGCGTCTCGTCGCGATCCTCAGCCTCAGCCTCGCGATCTTGAACATCCTGCCGTTCCCGGCGCTCGACGGCGGCCGCCTGGCCTTCGTCGTGACGGAGTTCATCCTGCGTCGGCCCGTCCCGCGCAAGTTCGAAGTGGTCACGAACACCGCCGGCTTCGTCTTCCTCATCGGGCTCATTTTGCTCATCACGTACCACGATATCTTCCGCCTGATCTTCCCCGTCGCATGAATCCGTCCGCCACCGCGCAACGGCACGGCACTTCCGCCGATCTCCAGGATCTGTGGATCAACGTGCTCAAGGCGATGAGCGAGAAGCTGCAACGCGGACAATTCATCACTTGGTTCAAGGACACGGCCGCGCTCGGCCTGGAAGAGGGGAACTTGGTCGTCGGTTTGCCGCTCCCGATGTTCTTGAACTGGCACATGGAGCACTACCGCACCCTCACGCTCGAGGTGGCGCAGGGGCTCAACGCCGCCGTCCGCACGATCGTGTACCAGGTGGACGTGGGCCTGAAGGACAACCGCGAGCGCACGGTCGACCTGCTCGAGCACTTCCCGGAGCCCCGGCGCCGCAAGCTCCCGGGAAAGCAGGAGGTGAAGCTCGCGGAGGGGATCGTGAGCAAGATCATCAGCCCGAAGTACACGCTCGAGAACTTCGTCGTGGGTTCCAGTAACCGCCTCGCGCATGCCGCGTGCCAGGCCGTCGCCAGGGACCCGGGAGGGAAATACAATCCGCTCTTCCTCTACGGCGGCGTGGGCCTCGGCAAGACGCACCTCCTGCAGGGCGTCGGTAACGCGATCCTCAAGCAGATGCCGAAGGCGGCGATCGTCTACACCACCTCCGAGGACTTCACGAACCAGGTCGTCGAGGCGCTCCAGCACGGCAAGATGGAACAGTTCAACCGCCGCTACCGCACGGTGGACGTGCTCATCATCGACGACATCCAGTTCATCGCGAACAAGGACCGCACGCAGGAGATCTTCTTTCATACGTTCAATACCCTCTACGAGGGCCGCAAGCAGATCATCCTCTCCGCCGACCGCCCGCCCCAGGAGCTGCAACTTGAGGACCGCCTGGTCTCGCGCTTCGCCCGCGGCATGATCGCCGACGTCTCCGCTCCCGACTACGAGACGCGCCTGGCGATCCTCGCCGAGAAGGCTGCGGATTACGAGCTTTTCATCGACATGAACGTGCTCCAGTTCATCGCGGAGCACGTGACCCGGAACGTCCGCGAGCTCGAGGGCATCCTCATGCAGGCCGTGGCGCAGTACGAGCTCGAGCAGCGCATGCCGACCATCAAGAGCATCGCCGAGATCATGCGGAAGCTCGCCATCGATCCCTACGAGGCGGAGGAGAAGGTGGGATTCGAGGTCGCGCCCAAGCGCCAGCCGACGTTCCAGGACATCCTCGAGGGCGTGAGCCGCTACTACTCGGTCTCGGTGCAGGACATGATCGGCCAGAGCCGCGTCCGCGAGATCCTGATCCCGCGCCAGATCGCGATGCACCTCGGGAAGAAGTACCTGCGCATGAGCTACGTCCGCCTCGGGGAGGCCTTTTCCAACCGCGACCACACGACGGTGATGAACGCCGTGGAGAAGATCGAGCAGAAGCTGCAAAATGATCCGCAGCTTTTGAGGGAAGTGAGGGCGATTGAGCAGGAGGTGGGGGTGGTGTGATGTTTGTTTTGCCTCACCCCTAACCCCTCTCCTGAAGGAGAGGGGAATGTAGGTGTGTTTGCTTAGTGTAGTGCGCGTATTTCGCCGAGTACTCGTGCGATTGTTTCAAGGACTCCTGGCAGATCGTCGAAAATTTCTTCATTCCTGAACCGGAGGACTCGATAACCGTGTTCCTCGAGCTGCCGCTGACGCTCCGCATCGTATGCTTGTTGGATACGATGGATTTCACCGTCGATTTCCAGGATCAGTCGTGATTGAACGGAGAAGAAATCCGCGATGAAGGATCCGAACGGGACTTGCCGCCGGAACTTCTCCCCGGCGCAGCCGCGATTCCGCAGGACCGACCATAGCTTCTTTTCCGCCGGAGTCTGCCGTCGCCGAAGGAGACGGGCAAAAAGCAGTTTGTCGCGGCGCGGGCGCAGGGCCTCCGATAGTTCGGACGTTGCCATAGCGGAGCATGATACTCGTCCTCGAACCACAAACATCCCCCTTCTCCTTGAGGAGAAGGGGTGAGGGGATGGGGCGAACCGTCACATTCCACCTTGCCGCGCGTCTTCCGTGGTACACTTTCCGCAGATGAACTCCGTCTTCACGACGACGGCCACGACGACTACCCTCTGAGGGTAGCTCGCGGTCGCATCTGAACCTCGAGCTTCCCCCGCAGAAGCTTTTTCTTTCGTACACCCCTCTCCCCATCATGTCGCCCGCATCCGCCGAACAGCTCCATGCGCTCCGCCACTCCCTGGCCCACGCGCTCGCGCAAGCCGTCCTGAAGCTCTGGCCGGACACGCTCATCACGATCGGCCCACCGATCGACACGGGCTGCTACTACGATTTCCTCTTCAAGAGGCCGATTTCCGACGCCGATTTTCCGGCCATCGAAAAGGAAGTACGTAAGATCATCAACCAGGGACAGACCTTCCGCTGCGACAGGCTCAGCACCGCCGATGCCAAGAAGTACTGGGCGTCCAAAGGGCAGCGCTTCAAGGTGGAACTGATCGAGGACCTGGAGAAGACCGAAGGCGCCACCGAGGTGACGCACTACGTGAACATCGGTCCGAAAGGGGAGGAGGCGTTCGTGGATCTCTGCCGCGGCGGTCACGTGGAGAACATGAAGGAGATCCCGGCCGACGGGTACAAGATCATGTCGATTGCCGGTTCGTATTGGAGAGGAGACGAGAAACGCGACCAACTCACGCGCATGTACGTCGCGGCGTTTCCGTCCAAGGAAGAGCTGCAGGCGCACTTGAAGCAGCTGGAGGAAGCCAAGAAGCGCGATCACCGCAAGCTTGGCAAGGAACTCGACCTCTTCACGTTCAGCGAGCTCGTGGGTCCGGGCCTGCCGCTGTGGACCCCGCGGGGGACGCTGCTCCGTAACCTCCTCGACGGCTACGTCTGGGAACTCCGCTCCGCCAAGGGCTACCAGCGCGTCACGATCCCGCACATCACGAAGAAGGAGCTCTACGAGACCTCCGGCCACTGGCAGAAGTTCCAAAACGACCTCTTCCACGTCCGCACGCGCGAGGGCCACGACTTCTGCATGAAGCCGATGAACTGCCCGCACCACACGCAGATCTTCGCGAGTCAAAGCCGCAGCTACCGCGACATGCCGCAGCGCTACGCCGAGACCACGACCTGCTACCGCGATGAGCAGACGGGTGAGCTCCACGGCCTCTCCCGCGTCCGCGCCTTCACGCAGGATGACGCGCACGTGTTCTGCCGCCGAAGCCAGGTGAAAGACGAATTCCTGAAGATCTGGGAAATCATCGATGCCTTTTACAAGACGGCGGGTTTCGAGACGCTCAAGGTGCGCCTCTCGCTCCACGACCCCGAGCGCTTCGAGAAGTACCTCGGCACGCCCGAGCTCTGGAAGGAGGCGGAGGACGACATCCGGTCGATCGCGAAGGGCAGGGGAGTCGACTACTTCGAGGCGCCCGGCGAGGCGGCGTTCTACGGTCCCAAAGTCGACTTCATGGCCGTGGACGCCATCGGACGCGAGTGGCAGGTGGCGACGATCCAGCTCGACATCAACATGCCCGAGCGCTTCGACCTGTGGTGCATCAACGAGGCGGGCGAGAAGGAGCGCATCGTCATGATCCACGCCGCGATTATGGGCTCGATCGAGCGTTTCCTCTCGATCTTCATCGAGCACCACGCGGGTCTCTTCCCGCTGTGGGTGGCGCCCGTGCAGGTCGCGATCGTTCCCGTTGCCGGAGCGCACGAAGGCTATGCCAAGGACGTGGAGCGCCAGCTCCAGGCGATCGGCATCCGCACGGTCTACCTGGATCCCGCCGATTCGCTCGGCAAGCGCATCCGCGAGGGCGAGGGCCAGAAGATCCCGTACCTGCTCGTGCTCGGCGACAAGGAGGTGGAAGCGGAGGCCGTGGCGGTCCGGAACGTGAAGACGAAGAAGCAGGAGGTCGTGGGACTGGCAGACTTCGTGAAGACGGTCGCAAGTGATGTGAAAGCGAGGAAGTTGGAGTTGTCGATCGGGTAAGCAACCAGGCAACCAGGAATCCCGGTTGCTTGGTTGCCTGGAATCCTGGTTCCTACCGTCCTGCTCCCTCAACTCCCTCCCGTCTGCTACGCTTTCAGTCGCATGTTCCAAGCCCTCGAAGTCGGCCCGTTTCTCATCTGGTCCCGCGTTCTCTTCCTGCTGCTGGGAATCTGGCTGTCCACGGAATTCCTTCTGCGCCTGGCCGAGAGCGCGAATCTGAGCATCCAGCATTTCCGGGAGAAGGCCCTGTGGTACGTGCTGGCGTTCGTGGTGGGAGGCAGGCTCTTCTCCGTGATCGCGGAGTACCAGGTGTACCTCAAGGATCCGCTGCGCGTTTTCATTCTGTGGGACGGGAACTTCACGTTCCTCGGCGGAGCGATCGGCATCGGCACGGTGCTCTATCTCCTGACGCGCGAGCATCGGTCGATTTTCCTGCAGTGGCTCGACGTGCTCTTTCCGGCGACCTGTCTCGGGCTCACGTTCGACTGGGTGGGCTCCTTCCTGAGCGGCGCCTCCTACGGCCAGCCGACGGATCTGATCTGGGGCGTGACCTACGACGCTCCCGACGTTCGCTACACGATCCCGATCCATCCCGTGCAGCTCTATTACGCGTTCTCGTTCTTCCTCCTGACCTTCATTCTCCTCGTCATCCGCAAGCGCGCCAAGCGCGTCGGGGCGGAGACGCTCGTGGGCATCATCGCCGCGTCGCTCCTCACGTTCTTCTTCGAGTTCTTCCGGGGGGACTTCGCGATCCCAGTCTATGCCGCCACGCTCGATTTCTTCGTCCTGGCGTTCCTCTTCCTCAGCCTCGGCATCTTCGCCGTCGTGGAGCAGCGCATGATCCGAAAAACATGGCTTACGTACCAGGTGATCGTGGCCTCGCTGACGCTTGGGTACGTGCTCGTGCGCCCGTGGCTGGAGCTGGAGACGCACGAACTGCGCTTGAGCCAGTTGCTCGCCGTCCTCGCGCTGCTGGCGACCACCGTGTACGTGGCCGTGGAGCGTCGACGGCACCCGTATTTCTAATGTCGAATGACCAATGTCCAATATCTAAAAGCTCTTTCGACATTCGTCATTAGTCATTGCACATTTCCCCGGTCCTTCGTCACTTGGTCCTTCGTGGTCCGTCTCCGTATCATCCCGTCGCATGAACGCGTTCCAAGTGCTCCTCTCCGATTCGCCGCTCATCCGCCTGATCCAGGTGGGATTGGTCCTGGCGGTTCTTCTCGACGTGTATCTCGTGTTCTTCGTCGTCCGCGACGTGCTGCTTCGCACGCAGAACCTATTCGTGCAGATCCTCTGCATCCTGCTTCCCGCCGCGTTCCCCGTGATCGGTTTCCTCGCGTACCTGCTCGTGCGCCCCTCTCGCACGCTCAAGGAGCGTGAGATGGAGGAGCTCCTGCACCGGCTCCTCGACCAGAAGAAGCAGGAGAGGGTGCATCATGGTGAAAAGCCCGAGAAACCTGCTGTGAAGCCGCAAAAGCAGGGATCAAAATAGGGACCAAGACACGAATCCCCAGGAGGATTCCCCTTGGGATTTGCCACTTGGGATTTGGTTTTTTCTCTGATACCGTCCCTGCCCATGGCAACCCTCTCCACCCTCCTCCGCACGCTCTTTTATCCGCTGCCCGCCCGCGCCGCGTACGGCAGCTCGACGCTTCTGCCGCTCATCGTCCTCTGCGCCGCCCTGCTCGTCGCCGCTTACGCGATCCGCGTCTGGCGGTCCCGGATGGGAAGCGCTCTCTTTAAAAAGCTCTCGAAGTCCTGGGGAACGGCCTGCTTCTGGTTCGCCGTGACCGGTTTCGTCCTCATCGTGGCCAGGGGGGAGGGGATCCAGTACGTCGCGATGCGTTTCTGGTGGGTGCTTTGGGCGCTTGCCGCCGCGCTCTTCGTCTTCGTGCAGATCCGCCTGTTCCGCGCCCGTCACTACGAGATCATCCCGACCGTGAAGGTCGTGGACGCGCGCGACGAATACCTGCCGAAGGCGAAAAAGCACTGAATCGCCCGGAAATAGGATGAAAAAATAGAATGGCATTTTTGCCAATGGCATTCGGGCCGCTGAGGTCAGGGAAAATTGACACTCTTCGGCGCCTTGGGGAGAATCGGCCCCTATGCCTCTGAAGCACCACACCGAGACGGCGCTCGTCGCGCTGCTCTGCGTGCTCATCGTCCTGACCGGCATCGCCCTATCCACCCTTCCCATCCTTCCGGACGGGATCGTGCCCTGGGGAATCGTCTTCGTCGTCACGTTGCTCTATCCGCTCGCGCTCTACCCGCTGCTGCGCAAGAATCGCGCGGATTACGAATTCCGCGCGCTGCACTTCGCCCCCGCCGTGATCGCCGGCTTGTGGATCATCCTGCAGGCGGCCTCCCTCCGGGCTCCGTTGTTCCTCCGCTTTCACCATTGGCTCACCTGGGGGCACGCCTTCTTCCCGGTGACGGTGGCCTTGGTGCTGCTCACGGCGTTCTGCTTGCACGTCATCCGTCGGCGGGAGGTGCGCCTGGGCATCCTGCTCGCGATCTTCCTGCCGTTCGTCCTGCTCGCCGCCGCCACCGAGAGCGGAGGGCGGCTTGATCAGACGCTCGCGTCCGCGCTCTGGGGCTCGCGCCCGGAGCAGGGGACGGGGTCGCTCGTCGCCGTGACGAATTCCTCCGCGTCCGTCCCCGGCATGTCGCCGGGTTCGGGCAAGAACCTGGAAACGTCCGCCGACGCCGATGAAGAGGCGTGGCGCGCGCGCCTGCGGGCGGTGGAATCGAAGAGCGGCGCGGTGCTGACCTCGTCGGGAACCGTCGTCTCGTCGCTTTCCCCATCGTCGACGGCTTCCTCCGTCGCTCCGGTGATCGCCGCGAAACCCCGCCGCCTTCCGAGCTCCGGCTTCGGCATGGAGGTCCTCGCGCCGATGTTCGCCGCCGCGTCCGCGGGCATGGCGCACCGAAGGGCGAAGAAGCGAGCGTAAAACGTCGAATGACGAATATCGAACGTCCGATCGCCGCTTTTCGACAGAGGTGATTTGTCCTTCCTCCGACTGCCGCTACCATAGTCGGGACTTTTTCTTGTTCATCCGTATGTCCACCATTCGCTCTCTCCACGCGCGCCAGATCCTCGATTCCCGCGGGTTTCCCACGGTCGAGGTCGATTGTGTTCTCTCCGATGGTTCTTTCGGAAGGGCGGCGGTGCCCTCGGGCGCTTCCACGGGCAGCCACGAGGCGCTGGAGCTCCGTGACGGCGACAAGAAGCTCTACGGAGGGAAGTCCGTGCTGAAGGCCGTCGCCAACGTGAACGGACCCATCGCGAAGGCCCTCATCGGCAAGGCCGCTTCGGACCAGCGCACGCTCGACCAGGCGATGATCGATCTCGACGGCACCCCGAACAAGAGCGCGCTCGGCGCCAACGCGATCCTCGGCGTCTCGATGGCCGTCTGTCGCGCACGCGCCGCGTCGGAAAAGAAGTCCCTGTGGCAGTCGCTCGCCGACCAGTACGAGGTGAAGCTTCCGGCGAAGCTCAAGCTCCCGGTGCCGCTCATGAACGTCATCAACGGCGGCAAACACGCGGATTCGGGTCTCTCGTTCCAGGAATGCATGATCGTCCCGACGGATTTCCCGTCGTTTTCCGAGGCGCTTCGCGCCGGGTCCGAGGTGTTCCATGCCTTAAAGAAGCTGCTGTCCGTCGCGGGGCACATCACCGCCGTCGGCGACGAGGGCGGATTCGCTCCGCGCGTGAAGGACAGTCATGAGGCGTTCGATTTCCTCATGAAGGCCGTCGAGGCGGCCGGGTACAAGGGCAAGGTGCAGCTCGCGATCGACGCGGCGGCCAGCGAGTTCTACGTCGACGGCAGGTACCAGCTCGACGGCAAGACGATGGATTCCGCCGCCCTCACCGCGTACTACGCCGATCTCTGCGCGAAGTATCCGATCGTGAGCATCGAGGACAGCCACCAAGAGGACGATTGGTCCGGTTTCGCGGGCCTCAAGACGGCGGCCAAGGTCCAGCTCGTCGGCGACGACCTCTTCGTCACGAACGTGCGGCGCATCGAGAAGGGGATCCGGGAAGACGCAGCCAGCTCCGTGCTCATCAAGTTGAATCAGATCGGTTCGGTTTCCGAGACCGTGGACGCCATTCTCATGGCCCAGAAGGCCGGCTGGACCGCCGTTGCGAGCCACCGCTCGGGCGAGACGGAGGACACCTTCATCAGCCACCTCGCGGTCGCGCTCCAGACGGGGCAGATCAAGACCGGATCGCTCTCCCGCACGGATCGGGTCTGCAAATACAACGAGCTTCTCCGCATCGAGGAGGAACTCGGGCCCAAGGCGGCGTACGTCAGTCCGTTTTGATCCCCGACTTGTCCAGAACCGCTCCGGCGGTCTCGATGAGGTTCAAGGAACGCGCGATCTCGCGCAGCGGTTTCAGTGCGTCTTTCGTCCAACCCGCGGCTTCGAGGCGGCGTACGAATCCCTCGTGGCAATCGTCCTTCGTAAGCGGGGAAGAGAGGAGATAGTCCGTTGCGTGGCGCAGCGGTTCTTTCAATTTCCCCCGGAAAAGCTCGGTGAGATCCTCCAGTGCCCGCAGGCACACGTTTCTCGCGTCCTGCTCCGTCGCCCTTTCGGAGCGCCGGCTGCAGGCGGCGCGCGCGAAGCGGCACGGTTCGTGTACGTCTTCCCAGTCGATCGGGAACGGCGCTTGGAACAGCGAAGCGTTCGCCTCCACGCAGGGGTCGTATACGCTCGCTTCGGCGGCGAGTCCCGCGAGATCGACATAGGCGACGTTGAGGCGATGCTCGCCAAGGAGTGTCGCACGCGTGGCCATCGTCGGACGCAATTCGCCGCTGGCCGTGGGAAGAGCGTGCCGCAGCAGCGGGATGCAGCCGCACTGCCGGAACAGTTCGTACGTCTCGCGGCGGCACGTGCCGATATGCGCGCCGATGATCGGTTGCGCTCCTTCGGGAAGCAGAAGATGGATCAGGTTCAGGTGCCCTGCCTCATGGACCGCCCGCATCCGCATGTCCCACTGCCTTTCCCGGTGGAGCCGGCCTTCGGCGAAGCGGGAACCCAATTCCTGGGCCAGGGTGACAGGAGCGCGGAGCCATGCGCCAAGCGTCTCCATCTGCATGGCGCTACGGTACGCACATCACGGGAATATTGCAAATAATAAAATATAGTATATAGATATAAATATGATATCGGGCATGCCGAAGAGGAAATGTGGTCGGGACGATCCGGCTATGCGTTCGCACTTCGCCGAGACTGCGTAAGGCGACAGTACCCGTGAACCCATTACGGCGTAGTCCGCCGATGCGGACGAAGACGAATGGTCGGGACGACAGGACTTGAACCTGCGACCTCTTGCACCCCATGCAAGCGCTCTAGCCAACTGAGCTACGTCCCGAATATGTGAAGGATACTGGATCACCGTGGGTCGCGCAGCGCTCTTCTCTTTGCGCGTCTCGCAGGCTCGCCGCGACCCAACTGAGCTACGTCCCGAATATGTGAAGGATACTGGATCACCGTGGGTCGCGCAGCGCTCTTCTCTTTGCGCGTCTCGCAGGCTCGCCGCGACCCAACTGAGCTACGTCCCGATGATGGGAAAATGCCAGACCTGCCGCCTCGTAGATCCTCGGAGGCGCTGCGAAGACGGCCGACACAGGATACTGAACGATATCGCGGACACCAAGGCCCAATCTCACCGAGGGGCCGACAGTCGGTTCGGGGGATTTTCCCGCGCATCCAAAAAGCAGACTTTTTGCGTTCGGTTCGGTAAGAACTCGGAATCCAAGGGTCTTGATTTGCCGGGGGGTCCGGTCTACAATGCATCATTCTCATGGAAGCACGTCTCCAGACGGAGGGGCCTTCCCCCGCGGGAGGAATGGAGGAGATCCTCGGAAAGATCCGCGAAGCCATCTGGCGTCGACGCCCGATCCTCGGCGAGATCATGCAGCGCCATGGAGGCAAGGTCCTGTACGACTACGCCCAGGATTTCTTGGACGTGAACAAGAGCCCGCTCCTCGACGCGCGCAAACCGGAGCTCATCGGCGTCGCCGAGGCGCTCATCGCCGAGCGTTTGGGGCCTTCCGAGGCGAAGCGGATCGCCGACCTCCTCACGCGGATCCCGCTCGTCTCCACGGCCGATCACCACGCCACGATCGACCACCCTTTCTGGGTGAACGCGAACCTCATCACGGCGCTCCCGATGCTCGCGCATCCGGAGCTCGACATGCATACGCTCGTGGTCTTCTCGTTCGCCGGCGTCTCGCTCAATAACGCCTCCGGCTACCCGCGCGGCATCCAGTTTTACGGCGGCACGAACGGTTCCAAAAACGTCCAACGCCTGCCGATCCTGCTCGACAAGCACAAGATGAGCGTGGTCTACGCCACGCGCGCCTTCACCCGAGACGACCTCGAGCGCGCCCGCCAGGAACTCCATAAGCGCGTGAAGGCCGGCATCGTGACGCAGATCCGCGCCGACGCCGTGGAGATGATGGTCGACCGGTATTTCGCGGCCGACGACGTGCTGGCGCTTCCGGACCTCTCCTCGCAGATCACGAAGATCAACCATGCCCTCTGGCCGAAGTTCTTCCACGGCGCGAAGGGCGCGGAGGAGCGCAAGCAGGTGGTTCCGAACCTGCTCTATCTCGAGATCGAGACGCTCGTGACGCGTCTCATGCTCGAGAAGCACCTCGCGGACAAGGCGTCCCTCGTGCACCGAGCGCTCTTCGATCCCGCGTTCCGCCCGCTCATCCTCAAGCATTTCAACGGCATCCCCGGCGCCTTCTCCATCGAGAAGGATTGGGGCACGTACTTCTTCTGGTACGTCGACGACAAGGGCCATCGCGTGCGTCTCTACCTCAAGGGCGATCACCTGGAATCCAAGCTCGGCATGCACAAGGTGCCCTGTACGCCGGAGGGCATCGCCGAAGCGCTCCGCAGGAAGGAGATTTTCCCGAGCATGCTGATGTGCTACTTACTGGTGTCGCTCTACTACGGCATGAAATGCCTCGGCGGCTTCTGCCAGGTCAACGATCTCACGATGACCAAGAAGGCCTGGGAGGCGATTCTCCGCGAGGCGGGGGAGGGGAAGGAGGCCGACGCGCTGGAACCCGTGCAGACCAAGGAGCTCGGCGGAGACGGACTCGTGCTCACGTATACCCGCACCGTGGACGGCGACCTCATCCCCGGATCCGGGCCCGACATGTTCATGTCCCCGGCGGAAACGGGCGTGGAGAAGTACGTGGAGCGTTCGAAGTGGGTGACGCTCTCGGAGATGATGAATCCGATGCTTCCCGAGATGTACACCGTGCTCTATCCCTCGACCGAGCGCGATCCCAGCTTCACGGTGACGCCGGAGGCGATCCTCAAGGCGACGGGGCTGGGGGAGAAGCTCGACCGCAATTCCCGCTGACATCATGAATGTCCACTGTGCGCTGTCGAATGTCCAAACTCCTTTTTCGTCATTCGCCATTCGCCATTTTTTCTGCTCTCGATGAACGATGCGGCCGTCTGAACTTCTGCCATCTCTCCGGCCCGTCACTCTCCGGGACAAGGGGGTCTTTTCCCGGTACTACGGCACCTTCACCCAGGAGATCTGCGAGGCGACGTTCGCCGAGCGGTTCCTGTGGGGCGAGAGCCGCAGTCACCTCTGGGGCGAGCTCGAGGGGCACCTGCTCGTGAGCTTCCAGAAGCGCGATGGCGAGCGCATGTGGTATGCGCCCGTCGGGCCGAATCCGATGGGGCTCATGCGGGAGACGATGAGGCCGCGAGACGGCTTCCGGTACTTCTACGTGCCCGAGTTCATCGCGAAGGAGATGAGGGAAGAGGTCACCGTCCGCGAGACGCCCGGCCACTTCGATTACGTCTATTCCGTCGCGGCGATGCGCGCCCTCGAGGGCAAGCCCTACGCCGAGAAGCGCAACTTCATCAACCGCGCACGCAAGGCCGGCGCGCAGGTGGTCCGCCTGAGCGCGCGCGACGGCGACGCGTGCATTGATCTCCTGCGCCGTTGGGCCGCGGAGCAGCCGAGGGAAGGGGAGAGCTCGCTCAAGGATGAAGAGTCCGCCCTCGGCGCCGCGATGGCGAACTTCTTCCCGCTGGACCTCTTCGGCGTGGGGATCACGATCAACGGTCGCCTGGAGGCGTTCTCCTTCGGCTGCCCCGTCAGTAAAACCATGTTTGTGGAGTACTTCGAAAAGGCGACGACCACGGTTCCGGGCCTCTATCCGCTCGTGTTGCACGAACTGTGTAATGCATTGCCCGCGCCGTTCACAGAACTCAATTTCGAGGAGGATCTGGGTATCCCGGGACTCCGGACGGCCAAACAGCGGTGGAATCCATCGAGAATGATCAAAAAGTTTGCCATACTGACAACATGAATCCGTTTATGAAAGATGTTCATAGTGTCGTGAATCTGTAAGCTGAAGGAGTCATGAAATGCGAGAAAAACACGTCAAGGATTGATGTCGAGCAGCTTCGCCTTTGGCAGAAGAGTACGCCGGAACAACGCCTGGATTGGCTTGTGGCTGCGCAAGAGTTTGCCGTGGCCGCGCAAAAAAAGAGTATTCTCCGTGGAGAAGTGACACCGCAAGAGTAGGAAGATTGCTGTAGGCCTAGGAATTCCTGCAGATTTTATGCTCGGCAGGATTTGGATCTCCCGGGACTTCGGATTGCCAAAAACGATGGAACCCTTCAAGAATGATCAAAAAGTACGAGATTTTGGCTTAAAGAAGAGAAAAAAAATGGTACTAGACAAATTGACAAAATATTTTAAAAGGTACATAATAAGCAGGTTCCTTGGCACCAAAGGCTGTATTCGTTTTTCTGATCCAGAAGGCTCTCCTATCGGGACATTTTGAAAGATGTCCGGTAGGGAGAGCCTGACGGATTCATGCGTAAGTGCGCGTGAACGACCGAACGGTGAACTCCTGAAACCTACAACCCTTGAAAGGGGTGTCTCTTGTCCATTCAGAAAATGTCTCCTGAATTCGTCGAAGGTTACGAAACGTTGCTCTGTGGTCTCGATGTCTCTGGGGGCGATAATCCCTGGGGCCCCGATATTACCGATCACAACGTCGTGGATGCCATCGCAAACAAGGAAGATAAGCAGTTGCCCCCGATCGCTGCTGCGCGCGGCTACAAAATCGATGACAAAATGGATCTCCAAAGGATCCACAAGGAATTTGATCTTCTGTCGCTGCCCGGAAAGTTACTCGGTGAACTCGATCATGCGAACATCGATCCCATCCGAAAAGGGGTCCTCGAACGCGAAATCAAGTTGGGCGACGTGCAACTGCGTCACATGTTTTCCGATGTGGTGAGTATCCCTAAGCCGACCTTCGTCCAGCTGTGGCAAGCGGTCCGTGGTACTTCATACCCTCGCTTGTCCCAGTTTAACGGAGAGATCGCCAGCATTAAACAGACCCTGACCTTCCTGCTTAACCAGGTCGGTCACAAGGTCAGTCATGCCAGCGATCTCCGCACCGCGATTTTCGAATGGCGTAAGAAGATGAAACGATTTACTGAGCCTGACGTGGAGGAAATTAAATTCCATGCCCGCCGCTCCGTCGATTGCTTCGTCACCAAATTCCAGGCGGTTTGCCAGGATATCCCTGGCTTGACTCGCTACATGCAAAAGCTCGATTCGTCGGCTTTGATTATCAAGCCGGCCAATCCCAAGTGTTCCTTTAGCGCCGGCTTGTCCTACCATGGCGGCACCAAAGATGGTAAACCCTCCCTCGCAGGAAACTTCGAGTGGAAATGCAACCGTCCTGCCACCGAGGGCGACATCTGGTATATCTCTGCACACGAAGGGGTTCATTGGGCCAATGCAGCACTCATGGATCTCCAACGTCGCGATGGTCTTCTTGGCGATGAAGCAGCGCTGCTGACGATGGGTACTCCCCGCGCCATTCTGGAGGAGGGCTTGGCCCAAACCATGCCCGAATTGCTTTATGGAAACATCCTCGGAATGATCGAACCCCTTGGCATCGACGTCGTCATCGAATTGGTCTTGGACCAGTTGCAGGACATTGGCCGCCTCGCCGCGTCCATTGGTGAGAACATTGAGTTCAATAAGATCACGGATAATGACCTGCGCAAGAAGACTATCAAAGACTACGTTACCCTTAACCTCTTGCAGAGTGACGAAATCGGTGAAAAGTACCTGAAGGACTACTGGCGAAAAAATCCAGTTGGTATCTGTTATTCGGCGGCCTACTACTACGGCTCCCGATCACTGCGTGATGCCAACTTTCGCTACGGTCGAAACCGAGTTCTGAGTGTCGCGACGCACTCGGAAGGCCTGTGCGACATCCAAGCCTTTCAGCAGCGCGTTGCCAAAAAAACGAATTAGCCTCGGCTAAGGAACAAAGCCCTGTGTCATCTACACAGGGCTTGTTCTGAATGGTCACGCTTTGAGCTTGGCGCCGTCCTCTGGGTATGGAACCATACCCCCCTTTCCCTCAGCTTTTGACGCCAGGGATCGGGCCCTCCTAGGGACTTGATAATATTATGATTTTATGTCATAATATTCTAATACGTTTCATGGCCCTCTCAAGCCTTTCCATAGCGGCAGCGACCAAGGCGATCCAGGATCACCAGCGCATCCTCGTGATCCCGCACGCGAACGTGGACCCCGACGGCATCAGCTCGGCCCTCGCCTGCTACGAGCTCTTCAAGGGCCTCGGCAAGGAAGTGACGGTCATCTGCCCGGATACCCCTCCGGAGACGCTCCGGTTCCTCCCGGGCTTCGATCGCCTGAAGGGCGAGATCGCCGAGAGCCAGAACTTCGTGATCACCGTGAACCACGGCGAGAACGTGGAGATCGATAAATTGCGCTACACCGTGGAGGACCAGAAGGTGAACATCATCATCGTCCCGAAGCGCGGGAAGATCACGGGCAAGCAGATCACCTTCAGCGAGGGCGAGAGCCATTACGACCTGATCGTCTGCGTCGATACCGCGGATACCGCGCTCTTCGGACGCCTCTATACCGACCACGTGGACCTCTTCTCCGACGTGCCGATCC
The DNA here is from genome assembly GCA_964423795.1 of uncultured Candidatus Peribacteria bacterium. Lineage (GTDB taxonomy): Bacteria > Patescibacteriota > Gracilibacteria > Peribacterales > Peribacteraceae > CAYRGC01. Next base: position 22,960 of record CAYRGC010000017.1, read on the forward strand.
TCAACATCGACCATCACATCTCGAATACGAAGTACGGCCAGCTCCATCTGATCGATCCTACCTGCGCCAGCGCCACGGAGGTGCTCTACCAGTGGTTCCAGCAGGTGCCGGAGTGGAGGACGAAGATCACGCCGGACATGGCGACCTTGCTCCTCGCGGGCCTCATCACGGATACCAGGAGCTTCCAGAACCCGAACACCACCCCGCGCTCCCTCGAGGTCGCGGCCGAACTGTTGGAAAAAGGCGCGCGCCAGCAGGAGATCATCCAACACATCTATAAGACCAAGCCCTTAAGCACCCTGAAGATCTGGGGGCGGGCCTTGAACCGCATCCAAATGGACGCCACGAGCGGCATCGTGTGGTCGGCCATCAGCCGCGAGGACCTGCAGGAGATGGATGCCACGAGCAAGGAGACGCACGGCATCCTGGACGAACTCATCTCCACGATCCCGAGCGCCGATTTGCACGTGCTCTTCACGGAGGTTGAAGACCCTTCGACAAGCTCAGGATTCGGGGGGATGAAAGTGAGCATGCGCTCGAGCGCCGCGATCGACGCCTCCCGCCTCGCCGGGGAGTGCTACGGCGGCGGAGGGCATACGCGCGCGGCGGGGTTCCGCGTCCGCACCTACGACAACTTCGCGCTCCAGGTGCTCGAGTCGGTGAAGCGCCTCACGGAAGGCATGCGCCGCCAGCGGGAGGAGGCAAACGCCAAGCCGGCGACCTCGGGATCGTCCGTTCAGGTCGCGCAGCAGGCGCCCGCTCCGGGCCCCGCGGCCGAACCGCCGAAGCCGGGGACGGACGTCGTGGGCACGCTGCGTCCCGACGGGGAAGGGAAGGGGACGGATGTCGTCGGAGGACTGTCGAAGTAAGAAGAAGTACGAGGGTATGAGGTTCAGAGCTTTTGAGGTGCTGAAGAAGCTTCGGCTCAAAACCTCATACCCTCATACCCTCATAACCTCTAAACCTCTTCTTCGAAACCCGGTCACATACTTGTGATACTTCCTCACGGGTCGTACACTTCTGCCGGTCATTTTCGTTTTCCCCGTCAATCCATGCGCCTCGTCCAGGTGGCAAAAATCTTAGGCATGACCGGTCAGCAGCTCCGCCACGAGCTCAGCCAGGTCAACTTCGGCATCAA
>CAYRGC010000018.1:0-23074 GCA_964423795.1 uncultured Candidatus Peribacteria bacterium
AATGGTGGGCAATACTGGATTCGAACCAGTGACCTTACGAATGTGAATCGTACGCTCTAACCAGCTGAGCTAATTGCCCGAGATACGAATGAGTAGGCTCTAATGATCTGCCTGGGCTTGATGATTGCCCGGGAGCCGAAGTGTAGTGCTTTGGTCGAGGTCGGGCAAGGAGTAGAACGCGGCGGGGAAAGGCAATCTGCAAAAATGAAAGAGGATGGTAAAGTAAAGTTTTTATAAATAGTTCACATACCTAACTAAAAGAAATTTGCGAAATGCATCAAAGTGAAATGTGCGAATAGAATATTGACAAATACTATAAAATGACTATAGTAGGCTCATGACTTCTTTCATGACTCCCGCAGAAATTGCCGCCGCCGAACAGGCCCTTCTCGAGGATATTCGAAATGGCACCGATCTCGGCGTGGACAGCGATGCCGAGATCAGCGAACGGATGGCAGGACAGCTCGAAAGGGCTCGTTCTTCCTATGGCGACGTCTTGGATCCCCGCGATGGAGAGGACCTCTTCTCGAAATAAGGCTGCGCCGTTTCCGGACTGAGTCCATACTGTCTCCGTGCCTTCCATCCATCCCGACCGTCTCCTCTTCGAGGACCAGCATCTCCTGATCGTGAACAAACGCGCGGGCGAGTTGGTCGTGGCGGCGGAAGGGGAGGGAAAGCTGCCGCTTTTCGATTACCTCAAGAAGGATCATCCGGGCCTGCGCGTCGTGCATCGCCTGGACTTCGGCACCTCCGGGGTGCTCGTTTTCGCGAAGACCGCTGCGGCGCTCGAGCAGATCCGCACGACCAAGTTCGCCGGTTGGAAGAAGACGTACCGGATGATCGTCGCGGGCGCGATGCAAAAGAGGGAGCGCACGGTCGACAAGCCGCTCAAGGCGCGCACGCACGAGAGTCTCGTCGGCGCGGTGACGCACGTGAAGCCGCTCGAGATCTTCGCCGTGGCGACGTACGTCGAGGCGCGCATCGATACGGGCCGCAAGCACCAGATCCGCCAGCACCTCGCGGGCATCGGCCACCCGCTCGTCTGCGATCCCGAGTACGGCGATCCGAAGAAGGACAGGGGATTTCGCATGGTCTGCTCGCAGAGGAAATTCCTCCTGCACGCCTTCTCGATCGAGTTCCCGCACCCCCTCCTCGGCGCTCCGGTGCGCGCGGAGGCGCCGTTGCCCCAGCCCTTCGAGGACGCGCTCAAGAGGCTTCGCGGACACGGGTGATTTCGAGTACTGTAGGGGCGTCACCCTCTTTTCCATGCGCGTCCTCTCCGGAATCCAGCCTTCGGGCCAGCTCCATCTCGGCAATTACTTCGGGGCGATCCTGCCGAACCTTGAGCAGGCTACGTCGTCGAAGGACAGCTACTTCTTCATCGCCGACCTGCACGCCCTCACGACGGTGCAGGACAAAAAGGCGCTCGCCGAGTACCGACGCGACGTCCTCCTCGATTACCTCGCCTGCGGGTTCGATCCCTCGAAGGCCACCATCTGGTACCAGAGCGACATTCCCGAGCACGCGGAGCTCGCGTGGATCCTTTCTACGGTTTCGCCGATGGGCCTCCTCGAGCGCGCGGTGAGCTACAAGGACAAAGTGGAGAAGGGGATTCCGGCCTCCGTCGGGCTCTTCACGTACCCGGTACTCATGGCAGCGGACATCCTGCTGTACGACGCGAACGTGGTTCCCGTCGGCAAGGACCAGAAACAACACGTGGAAATGACGCGCGACATCGCCGTGAAGTTCAACCATCACTTCGGCGACACGCTCGTGGTCCCCGAGCCGCAGATCCGCGCGGAGACGGCCGTCGTTCCGGGGGTCGACGGGCAGAAAATGAGCAAGAGCTACGGCAACACCGTGCCGATCTTCGGCGACGAGAAGGCCGTGAAGAAGGCGATCATGGGCATCGTGACGGACTCCAAGGGCATGACCGATCCCAAAGACCCGGAGACCTGCGCGATCTACCAGATCCATCGCCTGTTCCTCTCCGCGGCGGAGCAGAAAGCGCTCGCGGACGAGTACCGGAACGGTCTTCCCTACGGCGAAGCCAAGAAGAAGCTCCTCCAGGCGTATCTCGAGTACTTCGGCGCGCATCGCGCGAAGCGCGAAGAGCTCCAGAAGAAGCCCGGGTACCTCGAGGAAGTGGCCCGCGAGGGCGCCGCGAAGGCTTCCGCCGTCGCCAAGGCCACGATGGAGCGCGTTCGTACGGCCGTGGGCCTCCGGTGATGCCGTACCGCCTGATCCTCGCGTCGGCGAGCCCCCAGAGGAAGTCCCTCCTCGCTGGTCTCGGCGTCGCGTTCGAGACGATTCCGAGCGCGGTGGACGAGGATGGGCATGCGGAGCGCGATCCCGCGAAGCGTTCGCAGGTCCTTGCGTCGCTCAAGGCCCGGGACGTCGCGGCGAAGAACGCCGGCGCATGGGTGATCGGCTGCGACACGCTCGTGGTGGCGCCGGACGGCACCTTGCTGGAGAAGGCCAGGGATGAGGCGGGCGCGCATGCGATGGTAAAGCTTCAGTCGGGAGGCACCTCCGTCGTGCATTCCGGGCTCAGCGTGATCGATCCGGAAGGACGGGAATTCACCGGCCTCTCGAGTTCACGCGTCACGTTCCGCCGCCTGTCGGACGCGGAGATCGATTCCTGGATCGCCTCGGGCATCTGGTGCGATCGATCGGGATCGTTCCAGATCGACGGTCCCGGCCAGCTGCTCATCGAAAAGCTGGAAGGGGATTGGACGAGCGTTGTCGGATTGCCGGTCTATCTCCTCGGCGAGCTCTGCCGCCGGGCGAAGGCCCCGTTCCTCAATCCGTTTTGATCAGAGACGGGGGATGCGCATGGTCCGCAGGCGCCTCTTGAGAGTCTCCTGGTCCTTGCAGCCTCGCGTGACTTCCTTCCAGAAGCCTTTTCCGTGACCGCGGAAGCGACGGTGGGCGAACTCGTGGATGATGACGTAGCGGAGCAGATCCTTCGACGTGAAGAGGAGGACGGGATTCAGCATGATCACGCCCGTCGGGCCGCAGCTGCCCCACTGGCTCGTGGCATACGAGAGCTTGAGGCGGCTCCAGGAGACCTGGAGGGTGGAGTCGTTGAGGTCGTCCATGTACTCCTCGATGTCGTCGCGGCAATGCTCGGCGACGAGTTTCCACAGGAAGCGGTGCAGGGCCTTGCGTCGCACGCGCGGCGAGACCGTCAGGCGCCAGCCGCTTTTCGTGCGCTGCGTCTTCACGCGCTTGCCGGCGAGCAGCTCGATCGTGCACGGCGGGCCGATCACGGGCGACAGCGTGAGCGACGGCGTTCCCGTGAGGAGCGGACGCAGGGGGTCGATCGTGACGTGTCGCGAACTGCGCTCGAGGGCGCGCATCATGCGGCGGACCAGGTTCTGGACGTGGGCGCGACGTTCCGCGGCCGAAAGCCCGCCCGCGAGGCGGATCACGATCGCCTCGTCGCGCACGAAAGCCCGCGACGTACGGTTTTTCGTCTGTTCGATGCGGACGGACGGGTTCGTCTTCTTCTCCGGGTTCATGGCTGGGAGGACGAACTGGAAGAGGATTGTCGCGCGACGAGCGGGAGGGACGCGACGGCGTCCGCGCAGGCACGCAGATCCGTCATCGCGGCGCGGAGTTCCGCGGCGGACGGGGCGGTATCGGCATCGTGGAACCCGAGCAGCGTCCTCTCGCTTCGGAGCAAGCGCGTGCGCGCGTCCGCCCATGCGGCCTTTCCCGCGTCGTCGAGGGGAGCGCCGTCGGAGGCCGTCGCCGCGTCGAGCGACTGGAGGATCTCCTGGTTCCAGGTCAGAAGCATTTCCGCGCGGGCAGCCGAGAGGGATTCGGCGAAGGGAAGCCTGTATTTCTCGAGCAGGTTCTTGCGGGCCTCGAGGACGTCGTCGTTCGTCGCGTAGACCTTCCCGTCGATGCCGAGGAGCACGGTGTTCACGGCCTCGCGCAGCAGATCCAGGCGGCTGACCGCCACCGAGCGGATGGCGTTCGGCACGCCGGGCATCGCGGCCAGCCAGTCGCTCTGGTCGCCGAGGAACTCCTTCTCCAGGGTGATCGTGCCGCGGAAGCACCGCAGCGTCGTCGGGAACTTCGTGTCGCGGTTCGCGCGCCGCAGGTCCTCGCGGCAGGCGCGCCAAAGCTCCGCGCGCTTGGTGCGGAAGGTGTTTTCCCGCGAGCGGTACTGCGAATCTGCCTTGAGGAAGGCGAGCATCTTCGAACGGAAATCCTTCGTGCGCGTCGTACGCATGGTCTTCAGGGACGCGGTTTCCTCGAGGACGGTTCCGCTACCGGTCGTCGCTCCCGATCCGGCGGTCGCTTCCTGCGCGGAGGCGAGGAGCGGGAAGGAAAGAAGGAGGAAAAACGGGGCGAAGAGGCGTCGGGACATAGTGCCAGTATAGCGTCCCCCCGCCGTGCGCGTGCTGGACAGACGGAGCGACCGGTGGTGAGCGTTCTCAGCGCTTGGAAACGCCCGGAATGTGCTTGCGGAGCGTCTCCACCACGAGCTGCATATCGTCGTTCACGATCAGTTGATCGAAGAGATCGCGGCGCTCCGTGAAGAAGGCGAGGTCCCGCGCAGCGTTCTTCACGCGGTCGCGGATCGCCTGTTCCGTCTCGCGCCCGCGGAGGCGCAGGCGGTGGAGCAGGGAGCTGAGCATCGCGCGCCGGCTCTTGCCGGGGGGCAGGAGCCCGAAGCTCAGGATCGACCGGCGCCCGTAGGTGTTCGCGAGTCCCTGGAGGAGGTGCATTTCGGTGACGACGACGGGGAGTTTTCCTTTCTTCCAGATGGCGTCGAGATCGCTCGCGCGGTAGCCGTACCAGCGGTCTTCCGTGTCGGAGGGGATGTTCGTGGCCGCGACGATCTTTCCCGCCTCGAGGAGTTCGGCGAACTTCTCCTTGCTCACGTGGCGGTAGTCGTCGAGATCGCCCTCCTTCCTCTTGCGGGTCGTCACGATCGGCACGGGCGAGGCGTACTCGGAGAGCATGTTGATGAGGAGCCGCTGGATCGTCGTCTTTCCCACGCCGGAGGGGCCCGTGAGCGCCAGCACGTAGCCGGGGAAGTCGCTCTTATGCGCCGGCTCGCGCGCTTCCGCGAGCTCTTCGAAAGCGAGATCGTAGACGCGCAAGCCCGTGTCCTCCACCGTGGAAAGGCGCATCCGGGGGCGGACGCGCATCCCGATGGCCGGCGAGGGGCAGTGGAGCGGGGCGAGGAGCTTGGAACCGTCGTCGAGCGCGATCAGCGCGATGGTCCGGGGCTGGTGCCCGAAGCGCGCCGGGGGATGGGCGAGAACGGTGAACGAGAGGACGGTGCCGTTCTGGCGCTGGGCGCGACGGGATTTCTGGCGGCGGGAGAGCGAGGCGGGAGTGGTCATGCGGCGGGGGAAACGTTCTCGAACACATGGACAGCGCAGGTCGCGCACGCGCCGCCGAAATTATGGGCCATGCCGTAGCGCTGGCCGGATTTTTGGAGCTGCTTGGCGACGTCGATGCATTGCTTGATGCCGGTGGCCGCGACGGGATGGCCGCAGCCCTTCAGGCCCCCGCTGGCGTTCACCGTGAACTTGGCCGCCGCGGGATCGCTCAAAAGCGCGCGGTACACCTCGATGCCCGTTCCCGGATCGGCAAAACCGAGATCTTCCAGGTTGATGACCGCGGCGATCGAGAAGCAGTCGTGGGTCTCGAGATGGCGGATGTCCCTGAGCTTCACTCCCGCCTCCGCGAGCGCCCGTTCTCCCGCGTCCTTCGTCGCGGCGAAGGACGTGATCGCGGGACGGTCGGCCAGGCTCAGGGCGTCGCTCGCGATCTGCGACGCGCGGACCGCGACGGGCCCCTCGAAGGCGGTGGAAAGGATGCATGCCGCCGCGCCGTCGCTGATCGGGGAACAATCGAGCAGGCGCAGCGGGTCGGAGACCAGCGTACTCTTGCTGACGGCCTCCGGGGTCACCTCCTGACGGAACTGCGCGAAGGGGTTTTGGACGGCGTTACGGTGGTGCACGGCGCTCACGATGCTCAGGTCCTCGCGGGTCAGGCCGTGCTCGTGCATGTAACGGCGCGCGACGAGGCCGAAGACGCCGGGAAAGGTGATGCCCGACGGCCGGTCGCGCTGCGCGTCCGCGGCGCCCATGAGACCCTCCGCGACGGCGTCGGGCGAGGCGTCGCTCATCTTCTCCACGCCGATGACGAGCACCGTGCGGGCGCGGCCGCTCTCGAGCATCGCGCTTGCGGTATGCATGGCGTAGGCGCCCGAGCCGCAGGCGGATTCCACCCGGAGCGCGGGCGGGTGGTGCGGAAGGAGGGACGACGCGAGCGAGCCCGCGTGCGCCTGTCCGGAGAGCGTGTCGCCGAGCATGTTCGCGACGACGATGAGATCGATGTCGAGCACCGAGCAGGGGGCGCTTTCCAGGGCGGCGGTCACGGCCTCGTCCATGAGGCCGCAGATGTCCTTTTGCCAGAGCTCGCCGAAGCGCGTCTGACCGTAGCCGATGAGGGAAACGTCCTGCTGCATGTCAGGCGCGGATGGCGTGGGAGTGCTCCAGGTACTGTCCGTAGGTGAGGTATTCCGTCGCCCGCTCGTCCGGGGGAAGGAGAGCGCCGTCGCGGAGCATCGTGAGAAGGAAGGCGTCCGATCCGGAGCCCGAGCCGTACGAGACAAGCAGGATGCGGTCGTCCTTCTTCGCCCGCTCGAGCACGAAGGTGAGGCCCAGCGGCGAGCACGCGCTGTAGGTGTTGCCGATGTGCGGCACGATGAAGCCGTGCTCCATCTGCTGCTGCGAGAAGCCCAGCTTCTTCGCCGCGGCCGCGGGGAACTTCGCGTTCGGCATGTGGAAGACGGCGTGGTCGATGTCTTTCGGCTCGACGCCGCCGAGCGCGAGAATGGCCTTCGTCGCCTCCTGCACATGGCGGAAGTAGGCGGGTTCGCCGCTGAAGCGTCCCGCGTGGCGTGGGTACTTGTCGCCGGCGGCGCGCCAGAAGTCCGCGGTATCGGTGGTGAACGAGACGGTCGCGTCGATGCGCGCGATGGCGCCCTTCTCCTTCGCGCTTCCGATGATGAGCGCCGCGGCGCCCGCGCCCGCCGAGTACTCGAGGGCGTCCCCCGGCCGGCCTTGCGCCGCGTCGGTGCCGATCGCCATGCCGAAGCCGATCTGCCTGCTCCGCACGAACGCGTCCACGATCTGCGCGCCCGCCGTGCCCGCCTTGCAGGCGAATTCCAGGTCGGCGCAGTGACAGAACGGATCGAGGCCCAGCGCGGAGACGAGCATGGCGCTCGTCGGCTTCACGGCGTACGGGTGGCTCTCGGAGCCGACGAACATCGCCGAGATCTGCGCGGGTTCGATCTCCGAGAGCTCGATCGCCTGCGTCGCTGCCTCGAAGGCCATGGTGAAGCTGTCCTCGTCCGTCCCGGGCACGGTCTTCTCCCGGATCCCGAGTCCGCCGGTGATGGCGCGGGGATCCTGTTTCCACTGGGCAGCGATCGTCTCCGTCGTGATGCGGAACCGGGGAATATACCTGCCAAAGCCGACGATGGCCGATTTTTCCTGTGGCAACCGGCGCAGTGTAGCACCGTGCCGCCAGCTTTTCCCTTAAAAACTCAGCGTCCTTCGGCCGACGGACTGCGCATCATTTGCCAGTACGCGGAAAGGTCGAGGGGGGACGACGTCGGATTTTGGAGCAAGGGGATCTGCAGGGCCGGAGGAACGATCGGCTCATGGGGCTGCGACGCGATCGGGATAGTGGTCAGATCGAGATCGCTCTTCGTCGGTACGGCCGGGGCGGCGGGCTCGACGGGCACGGGTAACGCGGGCGGCAGAGGCTCCGCCGTCGGCTCGTGCTTGATCGGAGAAGGGATCGGCATCGGAAGCGGCTCTCTCACCGGATCCGGATCGGTCGTGGTGACGGGCGTGTCGAACGGCGTGAAGACGTAGGAACTCCCGATCGTTTTCGGTACTGAGTTCGTGTCCTCCTTCATCGGAATCGCGAGTTCCGGATCGGGTTTCTTCGCGATCATGCTCTCGATTTCCGTCGGCATCGACGGAGGCGTCGCGATGGGCTGGATGTTCGGCTGCGTCGACGTCGAGATCGGGATCGGTCCCTGTTGCGCTGGAGCGGGCTGCGCGGGCGAGCTCCACGGAGTCAAAAATTCCTCCATCCCGAAGCGCGTGCCTGGCTGTCCTTCATCGGCGAGGCAATACGGGGAGGGGATGCTGCCGCCTTCCGACCAGCAGTCCGCCGGGCAGTTGACCGGATTCTCGCCGTTGAGCGGCTCGCACACCTGGTTCGGATTGCATATCTTCGGGTTCTCCGAGAGGCAGAACCCCTGGCATTCGTTGCCGTCCTGGACATGGTCCGCGTCGGCATAGATGCAGACGCCGAAGTATCCCGGGGCCGCGGCGCAAATCTCCGCCGTGCGGCTGTGGATGAAATGGTCCAACTCCTCGTCGGCGACCGTCTCGGGCCCGAGCACGCGCGCAACGCCGGGGATCGGATTCGCTTCCAGGTCGATCCGCCCCTGACGCACGCCGCAGAGGCATTGCTGACCGGATTGATACGTGGAATCCCAGATTCCGTATGGAATGAAATCGCAGGCGGTGCCGCGGGCGGCTCCCGCTTCTCCTTCCTCCGCGTGCACGCGCACCAGGTCGCCGTTTCCGTCGAGGCCGTACTTGTACCAGCCGCCGTCACCGATCGCCTGCTGCGCGCAGACCGTGCGGCACTGCTGCGTGAGGTCTTTGGCCGTGAGGGCGATCACGGTGGGGCTCGCGAAGCGGATGCCCCCTGCCGTCTGGGTGATATCCGCCGTGAGACGACCGGGATGATTGGACGCCAAGCCGCTCAGGGCGAGCGTCAGCACCATCGCGCCGGCATACCACTCATGGGGGAGATGTTTCATGTTTATAGTATTATACTATAATTTGTATAATTAAGCAATTCAGCGATTCACTACGGCATTTCAGCGGGGTCGGGCAAGTTTTGTATGAGCTGAAGCCAGTGTTTGTGACGATTGCGCCGCCAAGAGCGAGAGTTCCCCGGCCGCCACGGCCGCCGCGATCGTTTCCGCGAGCTGGATTTTGGTGGCCATGCCGGTTTTCGCCGCGAGGAGCATCCGCAGGCACTGCGCCTGCGCGGGGAGACCGGTGCCGCCGCCCCGCACGCCCACGAGTACCGCGGGCAGTCGCACCGTGAGTGCGATGCCGTCGTCCGCGGGTTCCACGGTCGTATCCGCGAGGGATCCTTCCACCACGTGGGCCGCATCCTGGCCCGTGGCCAGGTACAGCGCCGCGACGACGTTCGCCGCGTGGAGATTGCCGCCGATCGCGCCCGCCATCTCGGACCCGAGCTCGAGCTTCGCCCTCGCGACCGCGAGGAGCGCCTCGGGCGTCGTCTTGAGGACGTCCTCGATCACGGAGGAGGGGACCCTCGCGCGCGCGAAGCACTCGAGGCCCCGGCCGCGCTCGTACGTCCGGAGGCTCGGTTTCTTGTCGCTGTCCACGTTCGCCGCCACCGTCACGAGCGAGAGTCCGTCGACGTGCTCCTGGACCCAGTCGCCGATCGCCTGCGCGGCGATCGTGACCATGTTCATGCCCATGGCCTCGTCGGTGTCCGCGTCGATCGTCAAAAACACGTGGTCTTCCCGGGGCTCTACCTCGCTCGAAAGGATTTTCAGGTGCTTGCTCGTCGCCTCGGCGATCTCCGTCCATTCGTCGCGCTTCTCGCGGAGGATCTCCGCCGCCTTCGCCGCGCCTTTCGCCGCTCGCCAGGCGATCGATCGCGAGACGCCCCGCATCGTCGATTCCGTCGTCACGCCGCCCGCGGCCGAAAGCGCCTTGCATCCTCGGTTCACGCTCGCCACGAGCGCGCCTTCGGTCGTCGCGAGCGGGAGGTGGACCCGCGCGGCGTCGCCCGACCCGAAGGTCACCGCGAGCGGCCCCGCGTAGCCGACGGGGAGGGGGACTGAGCCGATCATCTGCTCGCAGTTGAGCTCGTCGGCGCGTCCGATCGCGCGACCGTCCGGCGCGATCATGCCGAGCTCGATGCCGAGTTCGCGCTCCACCCGCGCGCGTCGTTCGTTCACGCGTCCTGTTGCATCGAGGCCGTCGGGGAGAGTGCGGAGGTCCATGGTCGTCATCATGATACAAGGCGGGCGCCCGGTCCGATCGACGTTTCGAAGATCGTGCACCCCTTCTGCGCCTTCGCGAACGCCGCGGCCCTTTCGCGGGACGCGTCGGTGCAGAGGAGATGCACGGTCGGTCCGGCGTCCATCGTGTAGAGCAGTTCCAGGTGTTCGCCGCGCCGCAGCTCCTCGATGCCCAGGCGGATCGCGTGCGTCGTCTCGGTCAGGTAGCGGAGCGGGGGGGCGCTCGTCTCCATCACGCGGTGCATGTCGAGCGCGTCGTCCTCCGTCACGCTCCGCAGTTTCTCGAAATCGCGCCGCAGGATCGCGTCGACGCACTCGCGTTGCCGCCTCGTCCGGATGGCCTCGAGGCGCGCCTCGTACAGGGGGCTCGTCCACGCGACGGCGTGGCCTTCGGTCGAGCCCACCTTCTTCTCCTCGACGCTCGGGATGATCACGAAGTCGTGCAACGACCAGTGCGCTTCGTCGGCGATCGCCCGCGCTTGCGAGGCGCCGATGTCGCCGCCCTCTCCCGCGTCGAGCGCGGCGAAACCGCCGAACAGCGAACGCGCGGCGGAGCCGGATCCCAGCCTGCCGATGACGCTCTGTTGCTCGAGGGTGAGGTTAACCTTCGGCGCGATCAAGCCCGCATACGCCTTCGCGAGGCAGCCGAATACCGCGGCGGACGACGCGAGCCCGATGCTCTGCGGGATCGCGGAGCGCACCGTGACGGAGACGCTTTCCGGAATCGCGTTCGACCCGAGCGTCGCGAGGTAGCGCTTCGTCAGTTCGAGGTGCGTCGCGAACCGCGCGGTCATTTTTTCGTTGAGCGCCCGCTCCGTGCCGTCGCTTCCGAAGGAGCGCACCGCGAGGGCGGGGGAATGGTCGACGGTGATCTCCACGGACGGATGGTCGAGCGTCATCGACAGCGAATCCGCGGCCGGCAGGCGCAGCGCATCGTCGCGGTTCCCCCAGTACTTGATGAGGGCGATGTTCGGCTGCGCGACGGCGGTGACGGGGGTCATGAGGGAAAACGCCTTCGATGAGGAGAGGGGACTATAGCATCGGGATCGCCGAAGCTCACGCCCGCGTCGCTTCGATAACCGGATATCCCGCCTCCCGGAGCATCGCGAGCGTCATCTCGCCGTTCGGGAGCACGAGGACCATGCCGCAGCCGCCCGAGCGCGCGCCAGCGCCGAGCACCTTCGCCGTGCCGCCCGTGGACTGCACGAGCGCGATGAGGCGCTGCGCCTCCGGCGTCACGACGCCGAGGCCCTCCTGCGCCCGCGCATGGTCGCGCATCACGCGGGGGAGCGGCTCGCCCGCGATGAGGCGCCGCGTGCACCTGCCGATGGCCTCGACGTGCTGTCGCGCCTGGAGCTCTCTGCCCCGGACCCACGCCACGAGGTCGGCCGTCGTTTCGTTCGGCGTGCCCGTGTCCACGAGCAGCGCGCCCTTGAGCGCGTCCGCCGGCAAGGCCATCTCCTGGAGCGGCGCGCCCTTTTGGAAGAGGATCGGCCGCTCGTTCCAGATCACCGCGAAGTCGAGCCCGCTGTGCCCGGGATTCACCGCGTCCTCGATCGCGAGCGCCTGCGCGTAGCACGACGGACCGAAGATCGCCCGGCACACCGCGATGACGATGGCAGTTGAGGACCCCATGCCCTTGCCGAGCGGGATCTCGTTTTGGATCCCCACTTTGCCCGTGACGGGCTTCGCGCGCGCCTCGCCGCAGAGGGAGAGCACGTTGCGTATGTACGACTCGGCCTTCTTCGGGAGGATGCCGGAGAAGCCGATCGCGAGCGGGGATTCGTCGTCGTCCCAGGTGACCTCGGTCCGCAGCGTCGAGGGCACCGCGATCCCGGGTTCCCCGAACACGACCGCGTATTCCCCGGAGAGGATGATTTTGCCCACGGCGGAACCGCGCGTCGGAACCATGACTGCGGTAGTATGGCGGCGATGCATCCGGACTGCACGTCATTCCAGGCGTTCGCCGACCGCCATCGGCCGGAGATCGAGAAGGCGCTCGACGATGCGACGTCTGCCCGTCCCGGCGAGCCTTCCGTGCTCAACGAGGCGGTGCGCTACAGCCTTCTCTCCGGCGGCAAACGCGTGCGACCGCTGCTGTCGCTCCTGGCGGCAAAGGCGTGCGGCGCGGATCCCGCGGTCGCGCTCGCGCCGGGGTGCGCGGTGGAGATGGTCCATGCGTTCTCCCTCATCCACGACGACCTTCCATGCATGGATGACGACGCGCTGCGCCGCGGCAAGCCCACGAACCACGTCGTCTACGGCGAGGCCATGGCGCTCCTCGCGGGAGATTCGCTCTTGGCCCGCGCGCAGGCGCTTCTTTCCGATGCCGAGTCGCAGGCGCTGCTCGCGCGCGCCACGGCGGAGATGATCGAGGGGCAGGTGCTCGACATGACCGCGGAGAAACGTCCGGCGGTCGATACGGATTTCCTCGACCTTCTCAACGGCAAGAAGACTGGGGCCCTGCTCGCCGCCGCGGCCGAACTCGGCGCGATCGCGGCGAAGGCGTCATCGGAGCGGCGCGCGGCGCTCGGGGCATTCGCGCGCGCGGCCGGCCTCGCGTTCCAGATCACCGACGACCTGCTCGATGCCACGGGGTCGGAGGAAAATACGGGAAAGAAGGTCGGAAAGGACGCGGGGAAGGGGAAGCGGACGTATCCCGTTCTCCTCGGGGTGAACGGAAGCCGCACGCGCGCCCGGGCCCTCGTCGACGACGCCTGCGCGGCGCTGGAGCCCTTCGGCGAACCGGCCGCGGAACTCAGGGGATTCGCCCTGCTGCTCGTCGACCGCCGGTCCTGACCTATGCGCCGAACCGGCGCTGTCGCGACGCGAAGTCGTCGACGGCTTTCCGCAGGTCCTCCGTCGTCACGTCCGGGAAGTGCTTCTCGAGGAACAGCCATTCCGCATACGCCGTCTGCCAGAGGAAGAAGTTGCTCGTGCGCTTCTCTCCCGAGGTCCGGATCACGAGGTCGACGTCCGGCAGTTCCGGATGATCGAGCGCTCCGCGCACGCCGTCTTCGGTCACCGCGGTACCCGCGGGAATCCGCGAGAACGCCCGGACGAGTTCGTCCTTGCCGCCGTAGTCCACGGCCAGCTGCAACGTGAATCCCGTGCGATCCTTCGTGCGTTCGATGGCGCGGTCGAGCTGCTCGCGCAGCGCGGGGCTGAAGCGGTCCCTGCGCCCCGAGTGCACGATCCGGACGTTCTTCTCATACAATTCCTCCGTCTTCTCCCGCAGGTAATTCGCGAAGATCTCCATGAGCTTCTCCACTTCCTCCGGAGAGCGCTTCCAATTCTCCGTGGAGAAGCACCAGATCGTGAAGGTGCCGATGCGGCCGTCTTCGCGGGCCCAGTCGAGCAGTCTCTCGAAGTTCTCCGCCCCGCTCTCGTGGCCTTTCCACGGCTGCAGCAGCCGTTTCTTGGCCCAGCGGCGGTTCCCGTCCGGGATCACGGCGACGTGCAGCAGGGGAGCGGTCATGCGGCGAGTGCTTTGGGGAGACCCAAATGGAACCAAGGGGCGAACGTGTCCGGGCGCTCGCGCATGTCGGCCTGCAATTCCCGCACGGGCACCCAGCGGCAAGCCGAAACCTCGTCCGGATTCGGTACGGGGGCCAGATTCGCGCTCGCCACGAGGATGGTGACGTGCTCGTGCTCAGCTCCGCGCCTCTCGGGATCGATCGCCTGGTAGACGAACGTGCCGGCCTCCTTCAGGTCACACTCGCATCCCAGTTCCTCGCGAAGCCGGCGTTTGCCGGCGGCTTCCGGCGCTTCGCCCGCGAAGGGGTGGCTGCAGCAGGTATTCGCCCAAATGCCGGGCCAGAGCAGCTTTTGTTGAGCCCTCTGCTGGATGAGCATCTCCTTGCCGGACGATCCCTCGCGGAAGACGTAGACGGAGAAGGCACGATGGAGCATTCCGGGGATCGCGTGCGCCTCGAGGAGATCGGCCTCGCCGAGGGCGTTGCCGTCCTTGTCCGTGAGCGTTACAGTGCGATTCATGCGGCCAGGATGCCTCAGAACGGCGGATACAACAAGATCGAAAGGTGATTTTTGGATCATTTCTTGACTCTGTTAGTTTACCTACCTAATCTAGTTCCACTATGACTTCTTCCGACAACGCCATTCACGAGCGTGCCTTCCTGCGGCTCACCCGAGGTGCTTCCCTTATGGGCAAGATCGTTTCCGACGCGATCCTCCCCGCCGGCCTCACACTCGCGGAATACAATTTCCTCCGGATCGTCGAGCTCAATCCCCGCGTCACCGCCCGCGACATCCAGCGCGAGCTGTCCGCGGCCGCCCCGTCCGTCGCCCAAATGGTCGCCCGCCTCGAGAAGAAGGGTTTTCTCAAGCGCGATCGCAGCGGCGACGACGGCCGCATGATGCATCTGCGCCTCACCTTCTGGGGAACGCGCGCGATCAAGAAGGGCAAGGCCGCCATCGAGCAGGGTCTCAAGGCCAGGAAGCTCAATCAGAAGGCGCTCGCCTCCGCGGTCGCCTCGCTCGACGCGCTCATCGATTCCCTCGGGGAAGAGGACGACGAGGCGTGATCAGGTCATGAAGATCGTCGCGAGGCCGAGAAACGCCAGGAAGCCGCAACAGTCCGTCGCTGTCGTGACGAAGACGGTGCTCGCCACCGCAGGATCGATGCGGAACCACTTGAGCACGATCGGGATCAGCGCTCCGAAGATGCCCGCGATCATGAGGTTGATGATCATCGCCGCGCACAGGATCAGGGCAAGATCCGCGCGGTGATTGAGCAGCAGCACCGTGACGGCGACGATTCCGCCGTTGATGAGCCCGTTCGCGAAGCCCGCGAAAAGCTCCTTCGTGATCAGTTTGACCGTTTGCCGGCGGTTGATGTCGCCCAGCGCGAGGCCGCGCACCGTCACGGCGAGCGCCTGGGTACCCGCGTTGCCGCCCATGCCCGCGACGATGGGCATATAGACCGCCAGGATCGGCAGCGTGCTGATGGTGCCCTGGAACAGCGATACGACGGATGCGGCGAGGAAAGCCGTGCCGAGGTTCACGACGAGCCACCACCAGCGATGGCGGATGGAGGAGACAGGGGATCCGAGCAGTTCCTCCTCCGTGCTCACGCCGGCGAAGCGGTAGACGTCCTCGGTGGCCTCCATCTGGGCGACGCGCAGGAGGTCTCGCAGGTGGATGATGCCGAGGAAGCGATCGCCCTCGTCGACCACGCCGAACACGTCTCCCTTCTCGCGCGTGGCGAGGCGGAGCACGTTCTCCTGGTCCGCTCCGTGCGGGATCGTGGGAAGCCGCTGCATCAGGTTCTCGACGGTCTTTCCGGCGCCTCCCAGCATCAGCTGTTTATAGGGCACGAAGCCCCGGACCTTTCCCGAGGGTTCGCGCACCACGACGAGCGGAGTCTGGCGATGCTCCGTGACGTACTCGCGGACGCGCTCCGCGACCTGCTTGAGGTCGTCGAGCGGGGCCACCGTGATGAAGTTGAGGTCCATGAGACCGCCGGCGGATTCCGGATGGTACTTGAGCAGCTTTTCCACGCGCGCCCGACGGTCTCCCTGCATGTGCGAGAGCACCGCGCTCTGGCGGTCCTCCGGCAGGAACTGGATCACGTCGGCCGCGTCATCCTCCACCATGAAGTGCAGGAAGCGCGCGATCATGGGATCCGGGATACGCGGCAGGATGAACGTCTTCGATTCGTCCGCGAGTGCCATCACCACTTCGGCCTGCACCTCGGGCGGAAGCATCGCGAACGTTTTCCGCTTGCCGTGATCGAGCTTGTTGAGGAGCCGCGCGATATCCGTCGAGCGGTGCTGCAGCAGCAGTTGCCTGAGCCGCCGGTCATCCTTGGCACCCAGGAGGGCGTCTGCCTGCGCGGTGAGTTCGTGGAGGTGCATGCGGATACAACGAAGGCTCGTGGCCGCGTTTTTCGATTCGTCGCGGCCTCCTATCGCGGACAGTCTACACCCCGTCGCAGGGGACGAGTCAAAGGCGTTCAGGCGGGAATCTTCCCAAAATAGAGGCAAGATCTCGTCTATTGTTCTTATTCCATTATATTTTATAATTGTATTCATGAATTTGGAGCAAGCGTTCCGGCAACCGAGCCCGGCCGTCGATTTCAGGCGCTATCTCGTACGGTCCACTCTGCCGCCCCTGGATCTCGCGAAGTTATCCATCCAGCCAGGCGTGGCGCACTCGGTTCCCATGGAAGGCGAGGAGTCGCTGGTGCTCACGTACAAGATGAAGGCCGCCGCCGTCACGAGTCTGCGCGAGGAGTATGCCGGGAGCGTCTGGAAGATCCTGCAATTCCAAGGAGCGAAAGAGAAGGGTCTCCGCGTGGCGGCTTGCCTGCAGCCGTTCGCGGCGCTCGCCGATCAGATCGTCGCGTATGCCGGGCATCCGGATGCCGATGTGCGGCACCTGACGATGCCCTCGCCCCACGACGTGACGAACATTCTGGAGGCTCGTCACGCGGACGGCGCCTTGGCCCGGTACGCGGGAATCGCCCGGCGTCTCGGGATGACGTTCTCGAAGGAGCAAAACGTGTATATCGTCGACGTCGCGAAAGGCGTGAGAACGGATCTGCTCGGCAGGGGAATCGCGCTTCTCAACGCGGAGGAAACACTCTAGAATCCGCGGGCGTTCGCGAACACGCGGGTATAGCACAATGGCTAGTGCGCCAGCCTTCCAAGCTGGACATACGGGTTCGAGTCCCGTTACCCGCTCCATTCGACTCGGCGCTGCGGCGCCTCGCCCATGGTTCTCGTCCGCTTCAGCGGACTCGAGCCATTCTTACGCTTACGTAGAATGACCCTGAGCGACCTCGAGCGAAGCGAGAGGGCGTCGAAGGGCCAATCCTTCGCGGCGCCGCGGCGCGCGATTCTTCTTATGGGGAGCAGGACCTCTCAACCCCTCCCTGCGCGAGTGATAGGAGATTCATCCTTGGCGGGAAGTCGTATTCTGCTGGGCGGTCATATCGGCGTCGCCTCGTGAGGCGGGCGGGGTCGAGGCCGTTTCGGACATCGGCGGGCCCCTCATTCGTCTATACTGCCGTCCTGTGTTTCCTTTCCCTTCCCGGCATGCCCAAGACCTCCGTGACCGTCGAAACGTTCGTGTACGCTCCCGCGCAGCGGGTTTGGGAGTGCTGGACCAAGCCGGAGCACGTGACCAAGTGGAACCAGGCGTCGCCGGATTGGCACTGTCCCCGCGGCGAAAGCGACCTGCGCGAAGGCGGCACGTTCTCGTTCCGCATGGAAGCGAAGGACGGGAGCATGGGCTTCGACTTCGGCGGCACCTACACGAGCGTGGCCCCCGAGAAGCGGCTCTCGTACGTGATGGCCGACGGGCGCGCCGTCACCGTCACCTTCGAGGAGCGCGACGGCGGAACGCGCGTGTCCGAGACCTTCGATGCGGAAGGCGAGAATCCCGTCGAGATGCAACGCGGGGGATGGCAGGCCATTCTCGATGCTTTCCGGGCGTATGTGCAGTCGCGCTGATCGGGATCAGTCGTCGGTCGAGATGCGCAGCGTCGCGGGCGAGGTGAACGTTTCGTAGATCCGTTCCCGGGAGAAGCCCCGTGCGAACGGCAGCTCGAACAGGACGCAGAAGAGATGTGCGACGGGGATCGACAGGATGAGCGTGCCCGCGCAGAGCAGTGCGAACGCGGGAAGGGGAGCGAGCCACAGCGGATACACGGCATACCGGGAAAGCAGCGCGATGATCGGCGCGTGAACCAGGTAGAGGCTGTAGGAAATGGCACCGACATAGCTGAGCGGGGCGATCCTGAGGATCCGGGCGATGGGATGCCGCTCCTGGCAGGCGAGGCCCGCGATGCCGGCCGAAACGATCGCGCCCCACGCCGCGTCGCCGATGAACTGCGAAGGGTGTCCGATCAGGCGAACGGGGTAGAGCGTCCACCAGTAGGCGCATACCAGCAGGGCCATCGCCCAGAGCAGAGCGGGCGACGAGAATACGCGCCACCACCGGTGCGACGTAGTGGCGTGCGCGGCCACCATGCCGAAACAGAAAAGCATGAAAAGGTGGAACAGCGGCGTCGAGGCTCCGATGGCCGTGACGAGCGCGAAGACGCCCGCGCCGAGCGCGATCGACACGAGAATCATCGCCGGACGGCCGAGGGATTCGAGTGTGAGCAGGAGAAGAGGGAAGAGCAGTTGGTATTGCCAGAGGAAGGGGATGAACCAGTAGGTATGGTTCGCCACGTAGATGTTGCCCGTGAAGTTCTGCACGAGCAGCGCGCCGGTCGCCACGGAAAACGGATCGACATGCAGGGAGTAATCCCAGCCCGTGCCGGCCCTCGCACCGAGAACGGTATGGACGAGCAGGAGGGAAAGGAAAAACCCGATCTCGTACGGGATCACGATGCGCGAGGCGCGGCGAGCGAAGTAGCGCAAGTACGAGCGGGCGGTGAGGGGACCGCGGGGTTTCCGAAGAGCGCTCAGGGTGAGACAGAATCCCGAGAGCACGATGAACGCCTGTACCATGAAGTGCCCGTGGCGCAGGGATGACAGCGCCTCGAGTCCCTGCATGCGCTCCCCGTACACGTGGAACACCACGATGTGCAGCGCGAGAAAACCGCGGAGGCCGTCGAGTGCCCGCAGCCTTCCGGACGGAGGGAGGGGGCCGGCGGAAGAGGCGTCAGACATCAAGGCATCGTACCATTTCTCGTGTGTCCGAGGCAATCGACTGGCGCGCGCAAAACACGTGCCGCGCCCGCGCGCCCTGCGCTATGCTCGGCATGCTGAAAGCCCGCAAGAATCCTCCGCCGCGTTTCGACGCGTCGCGTCTCGGCCAGCGCTGCATCGCGATCGTCGGCATGAACGGCATCGGCAAATCGCGCTTCGGAAAGCGCCTGGCAACCGCGCTGGGTCTGGAGTTCGTGGATACCGATCTCGCGTTCCGCGAACGTCATGGCGAGGAGCAGCCCTTCATCGACGCTCACGGGTGGCCGGCGTTCCGCCTCGCGGAGGAAGAGATCGTCGTCCCGTCACTGTCGCCGGGTCGGGTCGTGGCGCTCGGCGGCGGCGCGGTCGAATCGCCGACGGTCCGCGAGTCGCTCAAGGGGAAAGCGCTGGTGCTGTGGATCCAGGCCGGTCGCAAGCGGGCGCATCGCAACCTCCGACGAGCCCGGCTGGCGCGCCCGGAGTTCGCGGACGGTCTCACGAGTCGCGCGGTGCAGGACCTCCTCGCGCGGCGCACGCCGTTGTACGAGGAAGTCGCGGACATCGTCCTCTATCCGCACCTGCGCTACGAGGAGCAGCTTCCGATGACCATCACCTTGCTCCGCCGTCATTTTTCCCGGGCTCGCGCGTCATCGTGACGTCATCTTCTCGGCAAGCTCGCGCAGTCGCTTCTCGCTCGGTTTTGCAAAGGGATTGCAGCGCACGATTCTCCATGTCGCTTTGAGCGATCCGATCACCGCGCCGCGCGCCCGCAACTGCTCGATCGCGTACTGCGAGCACGTGGGGGAATGCCGGCAATACCCATGGGGATACATTCCGCGGAAAGCGCCATGGTCAGGTGAAAGCGTCTTCTGATAGAGTTCCACGCAGGAAATGAGGAGATTGCGCGGGAGCAAACGAAACTGGACAAAGAGAGATCGCAGCACGAAAGATTGAATAAGAGAATTGCTCATGGAGTATACACGTCTGTAGCCTCCGGCAGGACACCCCGAGCCTAAATTCGGGAAAACGCATGGTCATCACCCTCGACGCTCTCATCGGCACGCTCTACGCCATCGTGGCGCTCATGATCATCGTGGTGCTCTATCACCTGCTTTTCATCGTCGTGGACCTGCGGAAGATGACCCGACGTTTCGAGGATCTCACCGCGGAGCTCGAGGCCATGCTGCTGAAGCCCATCGCGATTCTCGACCAGGGATTCCAGTGGATGATGGATCATCTCGAGAAGCAGCGGCACAAGAAGAAGCACCATCATGTGGACACGAAGTGATGAGCGAATAGTGACTGGCGATTGGAGGCACTGATCGCTCATCGCTGATCATCAGTCACTTACAGGATCGACTGTTTGTCGATGAAGACGCGGATGAAGAGCCTCTTGAGAAGCTCCACCGAGGCTTCCAGGATTTCGGCGAGCAGCGTGTTCAAGCGGCGGATGCGGGCATAGATCTCGTTGAGGTTGTGGGCGGAGCCGGGGCGCGAACCGCGTGCCGCGGCGCTCGCCTTGCGCTCGAGCGAATGCACCTCCTTGCGGATATGGTTTTGCAGCTTCTCGCGCATGGCCTCGGGGCGGGGGATCCGCTTGATCGCCAGGTCGCGCGCGGAGACTGCCTGGTCGTCGCCTTTGGTCGAGCCGCCGGTGCCGCCGCCTCCCATGTCGCCGGAACGGTCCTCGCCGGTCGTCTCGCTCACCCGGGCGTTGAGGTTCTCGAAGGTTTCGAGGAGACTCGTGAGTTCCGCGAGCTTGGCCGGCTGCTTCACGACGAGCTTGCTCGTCTCGACCGAGCGGATGGTGGTGAGGCCCTTCTCCGGTGACGAAGCTGCGTTTGCCATGTCGATGCGTATATTTTCTCTTATTTTAGCCTAAAAGTCAATAAAAAGGCGATTCTCTGCGGAATTTTGCGGCTCCTCGTACTACAATCCGGCCATGACCGACACCGTCTTTCATCGGATTTTGAAAAAGGAGATCCCCGCGACCGTCGTCTACGAGGACGCGGAGGTTCTCGCGTTCAAGGACATCGATCCCAAGGCGACGACGCATCTGCTCTTCATCCCGAAGGATTTCGTCGCGTCCGTGGCGCACATCACGCCGGATACCGAGCATCTTCCGGGCATGTTGATCCTCAAGGCGCGGACGTTCGCGAAGGAGAAGGGGATCGCGGGATACAAGCTGACGTTCCACGTGGGGAAAGAAGGAGGCCAGGAGGTGCCGTACCTCCATTTGCATTTCCTGAGCAACAAGTCCCTCTCCTGATTCCATGCTCTTCGCCACCGACGACGGCATGCTCCTCCGTCCCGAGACGATCGAGACGCCGTCTCCTGCGCTCATAGCGGATATCAAGCGGTTCGTTCCGATTCATGAGCGGCTGCAGGAATATCTGGTGAAGATGATTGAGACCGTGACGGGGCGCACGGCGTTTCCGGTCGTGGCGCGAAACCGCGTCACCTTCCCCTTGCAGGGCGTGGAGGACGAAGCGCTCGGCGAGATATTCGCCGGCGCCAGCCAGGTCCACCTGCTTCTGGACCGCCTCTGTTCGGTGCGAATGGCCCCCGCATGGCATTCGCCCTTGGTCATCCATGCGCGCGCCCACGCGGAGCGTCACCGGCAGTTGTACAACGCGAGGATCCTCGGCGTCCTGCATTTTCGATCCGGATTGCAGACCGTGCACGCCTTCACCGATCATCAAGGAGGAATCGTGGTTCCTGTAGATGAAGAGGACCCCACGAATCTTTCGACTCTCTACGAGTCCATGCATGCGATCGGCAAGGACTACGGCAGGGGCGCTGTGCGATTGCGCATGAGCCAGTTTCTGCGCCAGGTCGAGGGCCGCACTTCCGAATGCGCGAATACGCATCTCCCGAGCGCCGAGACGCCCCATGTGTTCTCGATTCCGACGCCGCTCAACGAAGACAGTCGTTCCTGAAAAAGGGGCCCGGGGCCCCTTTTTCGTCCGTATCGTTCTTACGCCTCGTACCCGGCCTCCTTGGCCTCGTCTTCCGTCTTGAAGTACACGCGCTTTTCGGCCTTGATCTTTTTGCCATTGGGCGACTCGACGTCGTAGTACTTCTTGCCCGCCTTGGAAGCGACGAACTTCATGCCTTCGGGCACCTCGACGTTCTCCTCGGCCTCGGACGACTCCTCGGAACCCGCGGCCTCCTCGGCCTCGCGCTCCTGCTTCAGGCGTTCCATGGTCTCCTTGTCGATGGGCTTCAAGGCCTTGATGGAGAGGCCGATTCTTCGCTCGTCGACGTCGATGTTGATCACCTGGGCGTCGATCTTCTGGCCGATCGTGAGGACCTCGGACGGATCGGTCACCTTGTGGTGCGCGAGCTCGGAGAGGTGCACGAGACCGTTGATGTCGCGCTCGAGCTTGATGAAGGCGCCGTAGTCCGTGAAGCGGACGACGGAACCCGTCACCTTCTTGCCGACGGGGTAGCGCTCGGCGATCTCCTCCCACGGGTCCTTGCTGAGCTGCTTGATGGAAAGGGAGAGCTTCTCGCCCTCGATGCCGATAACCTTCACCGTCACCTTGTCGCCGATCTCGGCGAACTCGGCCGGGTTCTTGACGTGACCCCAGGCGATCTCGGAGATGTGGACGAGACCCTCGAGGCCGTCGAAGGCCACGAAGAGACCGAACTTCACGATCCCGCTCACGATGCCTTCCTTCACCTCGCCTGGTTTGAGGTGCTCGAGGGCCTTGGCGCGCTCCTCGGCCATCGCCTCGCGCTCGGAGACGACGATCTTCCCGGCCTCCTCGTCCATCGTGATGATCTTCACCGTGAAGGTGTGACCCACGAACTTCTGGAGGCGGTGGATGATCTCGGACGGGTCGGCGTTGTTGACGCGCGGGTAGTTGACCGGCGCGAGCTGGCTGACCGGGAGAAAGGTGCGGATGCCGTCGATGTTCGCGAGGAGACCGCCCTTGTTGGCTTCCGTCGGGACGAACTTCATCGTGGCATCGCTCTCCACCTGGCGGTGGAAGCGGTCCCAGGCCTTCTGCTGGCTGGCCATGCGCAGCGACATGACGATCATGCCTTCGTCGTTTTCCTCCTCGAGCACGAGGGCGGAGACCGAGTCGCCGACCTTGAGTTCGCGGAAGGTGTTGAAGGAATCGCGGAGCTCGCGACCGGAGACGATGCCGGTGGCCATGCCGCCGATATCGATGAGGAGCTTGTTCTTGCCGCGGTAGACGACGGTGCCCTCGACGAGCTCACCGGGCTGGACGCGGAGGATGGGCGGAGCTTCGCGGAGAAGCTGGTCCATCACGGGGTT
>CAYRGC010000019.1:0-18846 GCA_964423795.1 uncultured Candidatus Peribacteria bacterium
TCGCCAACGGCACCGTCGGCCTCGCCGTCGGTAGTGCCACGAACATCCCGCCGCATAACCTCCGCGAGCTCATCCAGGCGACGCGCCACCTCCTCGAGAACCCCGAGTCCACGGTGGAGGATCTCCTCCAGTTCGTGCAGGGCCCGGATTTCCCGACGGGCGGCATCGTCTACGACAAGGAGGCCATCAAGCAGGCGTACCTCACGGGACGCGGCTCCATCGTGATCCGCGGCAAGGCCGACATCGAGGAGATGAACGGCAACCGCTACCAGATCCGCATCACCGAGATCCCGTACCAGGTGAACAAGTCCACCATGATCGAGAAGATGGCCCAGCTCGTCACGGACAAGGTGATCCAGGGCATCTCGGACATCCGCGACGAATCCGACCGCGAGGGCATCCGCATCATCATCGAGCTCAAGAAGGACGCCTACCCGCAGAAGATCTTAAACCAGCTCTTCAAGCACACCGACCTCCAGACGAGCTTCGGCTACAACATGATCGCGCTCGCCGACGGGATCCAGCCGCGCCTGCTCAACCTCCAGGAGCTCCTGCAGCTCTTCCTCGGCCACCGCCGGGTCGTGATCACCCGCCGCGTCACGTTCGACCGCGACCGCGCGAAGGAGCGCGCCCACATTCTCGAGGGTCTCAAGAAGGCGCTCGACCACATCGACGAGGTCATCAAGGTGATCCGCAAGTCCGAGACCAAGGAGATCGCGAAGGACGAGCTCATGAAGCGCTTCAAGCTCTCTGTCCTCCAGGCCGATGCCATCCTCCAGATGCGCCTGCAGACGCTTGCCGGTCTCGAGCGCAAGAAGATCGAAGACGAGCTCAAGGAGAAGCTCGATTTCATCGCCGAGTGCGAGGCGATCCTCAAGGACAAGAAGCGCATCGACAAGATCATCCGCGACGAGCTCGGCGACATCGAGAAGTCCTACGGCGACGATCGCCGCACCGCCGTGGTGCCGCACGCCGTCGGGGAATTCTCCGCGCGGGACACCATCCCGAACGCGCCGATGATCGTCACACTCACGCAGAGCGGCTACGTGAAGCGCCTGAGTCCCGTGCAGTTCCGCGCGCAACATCGCGGCGGCAAGGGCATCAAGGGCGTGGCCACGAAGGACGACGACGAGGTGATGAGCTTGCTCCACGTCATGAACCATGACGACGTGCTCTACTTCACCAACAACGGCCGCGTGTTCAAGCTCCCGACCTACGAGCTCCCGCAGGCCAGCCGCGTCGCGAAGGGTCAGGCCATCGTGAACCTTCTCCAGCTCCAGCCGGGCGAGCGCATCACGGCGATGCTCAAGGCCCAGCTCGACGGCAAGAAGGAGCTCTTCATGGTCACGACGCTCGGCACCGTGAAGCGCACGGCCTTAAGCGAGTTCGACAACATCCGCCGCTCCGGCCTCATCGCGCAGAAGCTGCCCGAGGGCGAGGAGCTCAAGTGGGTGCTCGCCACGTCCGGCAAGGACGAGATCTTCATCCTGAGCAAGAAGGGGAAGGCCATCCGCTTCCCGGAGGGCGACGTCCGCTCCATGGGTCGCGCCGCCGCCGGCGTGCGCGGCATCAAGATCGGGGACGGCGACGTGGTCGTCGGCGCCTCGCTCATCGAGGAGCCGCAGATCTCGAGCCTTCTCGTCGTCATGGAGAACGGTCTCGGCAAAATGACCCCGGTGGAGGAGTACCGCTTCCAGGGTCGCGGCGGTTCCGGCGTGAAGGCCGCCCAGCTCACGGCGAAGACCGGCGACATCGTCGGCGGATTCGTCCTCAAGCAGGGCGAGGATGGCGACCTGCTCTGCATCAGCAAGCAGGGCCAGACCATCCGCATGCGCCTCTCGGATATCCCCAGCCGCGGCCGTGCCACGCAGGGCGTCATCGTCATGCGCCTGGACGGCAGCGACAAGGTCGCGTCCATGAGCGTCATCATGGAGGACAAGGCCGCCGAGGAGGCCATCGCCCAGGCCGCTCTCGAAGAGCGCGCCGAGGAGGTGGAGGCTCTCGAGGAGCAGGCCGAAGCCATCGAAGAGATCAAGGAAGAGGCGGCTGCAGCCGCGGCGCCGAAGGCAAAGGCGAAGGCGGGTGGGAAGAAAGGAAAGAAATAAGCAACCAGGATTCCAGGCAACCAGGTAACCAGGATTGGCTCCTGGTTGCCTGGTTTCTCGGTTGCCTGGTTACGGGCTTCTAACCGCTTTTCGGGCTTGCGACTACCAAGAAACTCTGTAGAATTGCCCGGCTATGAAGAAATCCGTCCATCCGACCATCCATCTCGACGCGAAGACCACCTGCCAGACGTGCAATACCGTCTTCCAGATTCCGAGCACCATCAAGGAGCAGTCGGTCGAAATCTGCCGCAACTGCCACCCGATCTACACCGGCAAAGTGCAGAAGGAGGCCCGCGGCGGCCGCGTGGAGCGCTTCCGCAAGATGCAGGCGGCGTCCTCGTCCAAGAAGTAATTTCAAAAGGCGACCCCGGGTTGGTCCGAGTCGCCTTTTTTCGTGCCCGGCGTAGGATGAGGACATGTCGCTCTTGCCTCCGTTACGGTACCTCGGCGAAGACTTGGAGGCCGAGGATGTCGCCAGGCGTCTCCGGCAGGAGGGTGTAGGAAGTACCTCGCTCTTTGTCGTATGCGCCTGTCCGCACGAGCGGCGGCAGTTGCTCATCGATTTCCTGCGGCAAGCCGAGCTGACCGATTGTTTCGGCACGCATGACGGCAGGGTCCAGGTCCGTGTGCCGCGGAGTTACCTCGAGGATGACGAATTGTCTCCGCTCCTGGAGCGTCTTCGGGGATACCGTGCGGAAGTGATCTCCGTAGTGGGGAATGGGTGACTTTTTCGCAGAAGAAAGACAAAAAGTCAGTCTTTCAAATAATTGACAAATTTTTGAAGAATGCAATAATAATAATTACCCAGGCAGCAATGCTTGGAGTTCTTTGAAACCAGCGGTGGTTTCCGTGTCTATAATTTTTTTGAAAGGGCTGTTGTTATGGCTACGAGTCCCGTTCCCTCTCCCACTCCTCGTGCAGCCGCCGCGAAAGTGGAAGAAATCCGTCTCCGATCGTATTCGGAACTGATTTGCTTTTTGCCTCTCGCGATCATTGGCGTCGTGTTTTATGCGCTGACGGATTGGGTAAATGCCGATGTGATCTCGTACATTTGGTTGGTTGCCCTCCTGCTATCGATCGCGGGGGCTTCGTATCAACTCAATGTAGTGGAAACTGCGGTGATTGCCGGCATGCTGTTGGTTCTGGTCCCGGTTGCTGACTGGTTCCAGATTCGATGGGTCCAGCCCATGCTCGTGTGGTTCACGCGTGAACTCGGCGTGGTCCAGACAGGACCAATGCTGACTATGTCAAAATGGATTCTTGTGATTTTCGGCTTTGAGTGGGTCGTGATGAGATTTTTTTATTTCGACCTCTCAAGCAACCGACTCGAATGCGTACGGTATTTGCAGACGGAGCCTGCAGAAGACCTCAAGTCCGTCACGGTCGCTCCGCATTACGGCAATTTTTTCAAACTGTTGCTGTTCGGGATAGGTGACCTCGTATTTGTTCGTAACAAAATCGAAGTACGGCGCATTACCGATGTACCATTCCTCTGGTTCCGTTGGGCGAAAATCGAGCGACTGATTGAGACGACCGCCGTCTCAATTTATCCGCCTGACCAAGCCCAGTAGCATCAAATTATCCACCGCTGGCATCCCGGTGCGCTTGTTGCGCACCGGGGTTTCCAATGCCCGGAAATGGCACTCCCGGAGCGTGAGTGCTATGCTCGGCCGTATGGACGCGCGCCAAGCGAAACTCCTGATGGCGATCATCGATCAGTTCATCTCCACCGCGGAGCCGGTGGGGAGCAAGCACCTGCTCGAGAGCGGGGGATTCTGCCTGTCGGGCGCCACCATCCGAAACGAGATGCGCTTCCTCGGCGACGAGGGCTTTTTGGAGAAGCCCCACATCTCCGCCGGCCGCATTCCCACGGCCAAGGGCTATCGGCTCTACGTGAAGGAATTCATGAAACCGGGCGCGCAGGAGAAGGCCGTGCAGAAGCGGTTCGATACCCTTCGGGAGATGTACTTCCGCCGCAAGGACCAGGAGCGAGCGTACGAGGCAGTCGGGCTCCTTTCGCAGATGACCCCGAACGTCGCCTTCGCGACGGTGCCGCACAAGCCGAGCGTCTATTACCTGGGCCTCGCCAACGTGCTGAGACAGCCCGAGTTCCAGGAGAATCCGGTGCTCGCCTCGCGCGTGGCGGAAGTGCTCGAGGAGAAGCTCACGGACGTCCTCGGCAAGCTCGACGTGGACGACCGCGTGCAGTACTTCATCGGCGACGAGCACATCCTCCCGCACATCCAGAGCGTCAGCATGATGGTCACGGGTTACAAGGTGCGCGACCATCGCGGCGCGCTGGGCGTCATCGGTCCGATGCGTATGGATTACGCGTATAACACGGTGGCGCTGGAGATGGTGGCGGGGCTCCTTCGATCTGAATGAAAGGGGCTGGAATACTGGAGTACTGGAATGCTAGGAACGTCGGCAGGCGCTGATCAGCCCCGAGAGCAGCCGACCCGTTCGTCGTGCGCAATACAGAGTTTGCTGAACCTGTTGCTCGGTCGTGAATCGGAGTCGACTCGCGATGAGTAAAAACGCTTCTACTTCGGCGCATTCACCGCGAGCGATCACGTATTTGTTCGCTTTGTCCGGATAGGTGTATCGACCGAATCCCTCAGCTGTATTCGCGACGACACCGGTCGCTGCTTTATGGATCTGTGATGTGAGTCCGTAGCGTTCTTCTCGAGGAAACGTGCTCGTGAGCGCATAGACAGCTTCGACCAGATCCATGCCGGATTTCCATGCTTCGAGATCTTGAAAGGATTTCATGGAGCTATTTTCTCCCAAATGTTTCCTCAGATGAGGACTCGTTGCGGATGCAAATCTGTTGCCCATTGAGTTTTTCTCATTTTCTTGCGAAAAAAGACATTCCGTTCTGCCACAGAACGGCATTCCCAGTAGTCCAGTATTCCAGTATTCTTCTGAGTGACGACTTCCATGAAATCCGAACAGATCCTCCTGCGCATCCGTCCCTCCCTCCCCGATCCGAAGGAGGTGAGTGCGTCGCGGGGTCCCCTCATGATGGAGGCGGTCCTTTCGTCGCTCCATTCGCTCAAGGGCGCCGACGGCGCGCTTTGCCTGGAGATCGCGCTCCACGAGGGAAAGATCGCGCTCTTCGTGCGCACGACGGCCTCCGCCGCTCCGCTCGTGGAGAGCCAGCTGTATGCCCAGTACCCGGATTGCGAAATCGATCGCATCCCGGTCGATTCCTTCGAGCCGGCCGCCGGACAGGCGGTGGTGAGCCAGGATCTCACGCTCACGGATCCGGAGGTGTTTCCCATCAAGCGCCATCCGCAGTACATCGATCTCGCCACCCGGCAGACCGTCGATACCATCGCCGGCATCACCTCGGCGTTGGTCCGCTATCCGCTCCCGGGCATGCGCGCCCACGTGCAGATCGCGCTGGAGCCCCTCGGCGGGCATTACCGCAAGCGCGCGCTGGCGTTTCTTCCGCTCCTCACGCGCGGGTTATCCAAGCATTGGACCGGCTACGCCAATCTGTTCACGCGTGTGCACCTCGCGCACGGATGGAAGCGGCTCCTTCTTCTGCCGGTGGATCTGCTCATGGGCGGGTTCCGCACGTGGTTCAAAAAAACGTCGCAGGTATCGCTCGTGACGGGGGAAGTGGAGGAGCTGAAGGAGGACGATCCCGAGCGTCATTTGGCCATGCGCAGCCACGATCGAGAGGACCGCATCGCCGCCTCCGCGGACAAGTTGAACCGCCTGCTCTTCCGCGCGAACGTCCGCGTCTCCGTCATCGGGCCCGCCAAGGCGGGGAATGAGAACGCGCAGAAGCTCGCGGAGGTGTCCTCGAGTTTCCGTCAGTTCTCCCTTCCGCAGTGCAACGGATTGCGGCCGTTGCCCATGCGCGTCGGAAAGCGTCTTCCGCAGGGGCTGCGCGGCGGGTCGTACGCGCTCTCCGTGGAAGAAGTGGCGACGCTGTGGCACGTGCCGAACATCCTCGTCAAAACGCCCAATATCGATTGGGTCATGAGCCGTAAGCTGGAGCCCCCCGTGGATCTCCCCGTGCCTCCCGCGCCCGACAATGACCAGCTCACGATCCTCGGCGAGGCCGTGTTCCGGGGCCATCGCTCGCAGTTCGGCATCCGCACGGACGACCGCCGCAGGCACATGTACATCATCGGAAAGACCGGCATGGGCAAATCGACGCTGCTCGAGAACATGATTTTCTCGGATATCCACGCCGGGCGCGGCATCGCGGTGATCGATCCGCACGGCGACCTCATCGACGCGTGCCTCCGCATGGTCCCGAAGGACCGCACGAACGACGTGATCCTCTTCGATCCCGCGGACCGCGATCACCCGATGGCCTTCAACATGCTCCAGTGCCGCGATCCGGAGCAGCGCCCGCTGGTCGTCTCCGGGCTCATGAGCGTCTTCAAGAAACTCTGGCCCGAGGCGTTCTCCGGACGCATGGAGTACATCCTCCGAAACACCCTCCTGGCCCTCACCGAAGCGGGAAATCAGACCATGCTCGGCATCATGCGCATGTTCAGCGACCCCAGGTTCCGCGAGAAGATCCTCGAGCATGTGCAGGACCACATCGTGAAGAGCTTCTGGGAGGACGAATTCACGTCCTGGTCCGAGAAGTACCAGACCGAGGCCCTCGCCGCGATCCAGAACAAGATCGGCCAGCTCCTCAGTACCCCCATGATCCGCAACATCGTGGGCCAGGTGACGAGCAAAGTGGACGTCCGCCACGCCATGGACACAGGAAAGATCATCCTCATGAACCTCAGCAAAGGAAAGCTCGGCGAGGACAACTCCGCGTTCCTCGGCTCCATGTTCGTCACGAAGTTCCAGCTCGACGCCATGAGCCGTGCCGATGTTCCGGAGAAGGATCGTCGCGATTTCTACCTCTACGTGGACGAGTTCCAGAACTTCGCCACCGAAAGCTTCGCCACGATCCTCTCGGAAGCGCGCAAATACCGCCTGAACCTCACGATGGCGCACCAGTACGTCAACCAGCTCCTCATCGGGGACAAGTCCACGGCGCTCCGCGACGCCGTGTTCGGCAACGTGGGCAGCATGGTGACCTTCCAGGTCGGCTCCGACGACGCGGAGCCGTTGAGTCTGCAGTTCGAGGAGATGGTCCTGCCCAAAGATATCCTTAGTCTTCCGAAGTATCATGCCTACCTGCGTCTCATGATCGCGGGCATCCCGAGCAAGCCGTTCTCCGTGAGCACGCTGCCGCCGCCGAAGTTCGCCCAGGACGAAGGGCGCATCGAGAAGATCCGCGCGATGTCCCGCGAGCGGTACGCCGAGGAGCGCAAGGTGGTGGAGGAGAAGATCGGCAAGTGGGTCGCGGGCGCGCGCGAGAACGCGCAGAGCGCCAAGACGGCCGAGAAGGCCAAGGAGAAGGAAGACGAGGAGAAGAAGAAGGCCAAGGCCAAGAAGATGACCCTCGAGGAGTACCGGAAATGGCGCGATCGCGAGATGTGGACGAACGACTACAACGCCATCCGCAAGCGCCAGATGAAGGGCGAGGAGCTCTCCAAGGACGATCAGGTGAAGATGGCCGACCTCGGCAAGAAGCTCGAGACGTCGGGTGGCATTCCCGCAGTCAGCAAGACCATGCTGGCCGACATCGAGAAGGCCAAGAAGGAGAAGGCCGACGGCGGCAAGCCGGTCGCGAAGAAGACTTGATCAATCCTCGAAAAACGCGATCCAGCGTCGCTTGCGGGGTTCGTCCTGCTTCGTCACGCCCCGGAGTTTCCCGCGGATGAAATCCATGATGCCAGTCAGCGCTTTTCCGACGACAGTCGGATCGTTTTCGTGGCCGGTACGGAGGTAGTGGTCCTGTTCCAGGGCTTGCTCGGCGCGGTGCTTTCGTTCGGGATTGGTCATGGGACCGGGGAAAGGCGCGCGAGTATGCGCCAGAAGCACGTTGAAAGGAAGGGGCGCCGTGGCGCCCCCATGCCCGATCCGCTAGATCGGGCGGAGTTTCCAGTGCGGCCTCCGGATGAGGAGGGCCGGCAGGAATGCAATCGTCGCGACGGCCCCGATAAGCAGGGCCAAAACGATGAAAAGTAGCCAGAATCGCATCGTTTGTCTCCTTTCTGATGCAAGTGGCCGGCGGAGTCTAGCGGGAGACGCCGTGGAAAAGGAATTTGACAATATAACAAAAAGTATTTATATATTATATATGTCTCTTCGGGAAATCGGAGAAATCCAGCGCGATGTCCAGCGGACCGTTCCCTACAACACGTTCGCCGATCTGCTGCACTCCGCGGGCGAGCAAGTGCCTCCCTCGATCGGAGGTTCGTGTTACATGAGCGCGCTCAAGGTCCACGCTCTCCTCGGGGAAGCCGGATACTCCGCCACGCTCCATACGCGCGTGGGGGCTTTCGATGGTTCGCATATGGTCGCCTTCGTGAAAAGCGGAGAAAGCGAGTACTTGGTCGATCCGTCGATGCTCCTCAGGGCTCCCATCGACGCCACCGAGCTCTTGCGGGGGACCCGGGCGTATTGCGGCGGGCCCACCTATCATGACGCCGCGAACGCTCCGCTTCTCGTGCGCAGGCACCGGCTCATGAGGAACATCCTGGAGCTTTCCCTGCACGTCGCTTCTTCCGGAAGCCGCTTGGACGAATACATTTGCCGGACGCCTCTCGACACCATTCCCGATGCGCCCTGGCATCCCGCGCTTGAGCGCATCCCCGGGCCCCCAACGCTTCAGATGCTTCTGCCGGATGAGACGAAATCGACTCTTCGGATGCTGCCGGGCGGGACGTTGACGCACATGAATACCGCCTCCCGCGACATCGATTCCGACGGAACCCGCTCGTTCGCTCTTGCCATGCGAAAAATTACCCGTGTCCTTGACCTCTCCCGGAGCCAGATTCACGAGATATTCGCCCAGGCGTGCGCCATCCGAGCGGACACGGCTTCCCGTTCCGTATCGCGGGGAGGCAAACAAAAAGACCCCGTAAGGAGTCTTTGAGTTTTTGTGTTTCCGAGCGGTGCGGCGGCTCATATGAGCGATGCCGAGCCCGGGACAAAGGTGCGGAGAGGTATCCGCCTGTGGTGAGCGAACTCGAACCACGGTTCCATGCCCTGCTATGGTCTCTTGTTTCTCCTCGGGACCGTCCGAAGTTCCCGTTCCGGTCAGCCACGCGGTGCCGTAGGGCTCCGGGGTGACGCTGGGAAGTAAGGGGGGTGCACCGCTCCGAGCGACCTCGCATTCGGAACGGCGGCGTTGCAGAGCAGAGAGAGCAGCAGCCACTCCAGAGCAAGACGATCCCAAGCCCAGAAGTGTGCAAAGGATGCAATGTGTTGACCAGGGGGAACGTTTACAACCGGGATGACTGCAACTCTCTCTGCGACGGCGGTGATGTGAAGGGGCGGGGCGGACCCGAAGGTCCTGTTTGTCTCTGTGTCGGTGTCTCTCGAACGGGTTGATGTGTGTCTCGGTTGGTGTGAGTGATTTGTGTGCGGTGAACGGTGTCGAACCGCGTCCTGAACAAATCATCACAGCGTAGACGCTCTAGAAAACGGCGCAACACGCCCGTGTCGCACGAAGAGGAGAATCAGTATGTGAATAGATATTGTGTTCATAAAGTGTTTCAAAAAATACCTTTCCAGGCGTTTTGCGAATCGAATGTTTGATCATGAATCAACTCTGTATACAAATTCCTCTGCGACGGCATGCGGAAAAATGACAAGAGAAGTTTTCATATTTTCTCCGATCGATGGTGTCTTGGTCGACGTTCTCCTAGAGTCCGCCCATGAACTTCCATCAACAACGTTCCTACGAAATGAGCGAGGAGAGGCACCGACAGCGCCTGCTGAAACAGCTTCCTGCCGCGCTGGAAGGCGTGGATCCTCCGGCGACGAGCCAGGAGGTCGCCGCTATGGCCGCGCAGTTTGCGGCATCGTATGCCTCCCTCGAGCTCGGAGGTGCGATCGCTAGAAACGCCGCGCTTGATCGTGGCGCTTTGGAGAATCCCCAGGCGTATCTCCTATTATCGCGGATGTTCCCGTCAACGAATCAATAAAGCCGCGTGCGGCCAGTAGACCATACCCAGCGTCACGACCCAGGCGAGCGCGACCGTGAGCGAGCCCGCCGCCGCGATGTCCTTCGTCGCGCGGATGGCGCGCTCATGCACGTCGTCCTGGGAGCGGCTGTGGTCGTCGAAGGCGTCGGAGAAGTGCTCGAGGGCGGTATTGAGGAGCTCCACCGCGAGGAAGACGGCCCCCGAGAACACGACGAAGGCCCATTCCATCCGTCCGAGCGATAGCAGCCTGCCGATCAGGAGCGAGAGGACGTAGAGAACGATGAAGAGGCGGAGATTCCGCTCGCTCTTCCATGCGTGCGCGAAGCCCGCGAGGGCATAGCCGAGGCTCTGGAGGTAGGGGCGCATGGGGAGGGGATCAGGCGGCGACGGCACCTGAGATGCCGGGGACCGGGAACTTCTTGCAGAAGGCTTTCACTTCCTCGTGGAGCGCCTTAAGGGAAGCTTCGTCCGCGCGCTTCTCGATGGCGCGGAGCATGAAGCCGCCGAGCGTCTCCATTTCCGCTTCCTTCATGCCGCGACTCGTGACGGCGGGGGTGCCGAGACGGATGCCGGAGGGATCCATGGGCTTGCGGGGGTCGTTGGCGATCATGTTCTTGTTGAGCGTGATGCCGACGCGGTCGAGCACCGTCTCCACCTCGCCGCCGGGGATGCCCCAGGACGTGACGCAGTCGATGAGCATGAGGTGGTTGTCCGTGCCGTTCGTGACGAGCTTGGCGCCCTTGTCCATGAAGAACTTCGCGAGGTGCTTGCTGTTCTTGATGATCTGCGTCGCGTACTCCCGGAATTCGGGCTTGAGCGCCTCGCCGAAGGCCACGGCCTTCGCGGCGACCATCTGCATGATCGGGCCGCCCTGGAAGCCGGGGAACACGGATTTATCGATCTTTTTCCCGAGTTCCGCCTCGCGCGTGAGGATGAGGCCGCCACGGGGGCCACGAAGACTCTTATGAGTCGTTGTCGTAATGACGTCGAAGCCGTCATCGAAGGGGTTTCGCAGCGCCTTGCCCGCGATCATGCCCGCGATGTGGGCCATGTCGGCCATGGTGTAGGCCCCGACCTCGTCGGCGATGGCTTTCATCTTGGCGTAGTTGAGCTCGCGCGGATACGCGGAGAATCCCGCGAGGATCAGCTTCGGCTTCTCGCGCTTCGCGACCTCGCGCATCTCGTCGTAATCGATCTCGCCCGTCTCGACGTCCTTCATCTTGTAGCGGACGAACTTGTAGATCTTCGTGAGGTAGGTGACGGGGTGGCCGTGCGTCAGGTGTCCGCCGTGGCTCAGATCCATGCCGAGAACGGTGTCGCCCGGCTCGAGGAGCGCGAAGTACGTCGCCACGTTCATCGAGGCGCCCGAGTGCGTTTGCACGTTGGCGTGGCCCGCGCCGAAGAGCTGCTTGGCGCGCTCGATCGCGAGGGACTCGATGATGTCCGTGTACTCCTGGCCGCCGTAGTAGCGCTTACCCGGATACCCTTCACTGTACTTGTTGTTGAAGACCGACCCCATCGTCTCGAGGACCGCCGGGGAGACGTAGTTCTCCGAGGCGATGAGCTCGACGCCTTCCACCTGGCGCCGCATCTCTCCCATCAGCGCCTTGTAGATGTCCGGATCGGCGACTTTGAGGGCGTCGTAGATGGGCATGGGCGAAGAAGGGGAAAGGGGGACTTGAGGCTACCAAAAAATTGCTGCTCGTGAATAGTCAAAAGCGATAAGCGAATAGCGGCAGCGATTAGTTCTCTGATGCAGGTGTATCGAGATTCATATCATGTACGAACAGAAGTTCAGCCTCCGATGGATCGAAACTACCCGTACTATTGATAATATTCGTGACTGTCACATCCAGGAGACCAGTCGAGCCTTGAATGAAGTGGTATTTTTCGTTCTGCTGCGTCAATTTCAAGCAGGGATCGGCAGGGAAACCGGGTGGTAATACTGAAACCGAAGCCTTATCCGGACACAGGATCAAGTTTTCTTGCTCAGGGACACGGAATTTTCCCTTCAAGCGGATGGGTTTCGCGTACCTCAACCGATCGTCCACGATGAAGAACCCGCGGACTGTTTCTCCCGCGAAAACGCGTCGAAACGCCGGTACGTGGTCGCGTTCTGCGAGAAACGCCTTCCACTCAGGATCATTTTCCCTGATTGCCTCGTAAAAATCTCCTGCAAACATGATGTCGTTTGGTGTCTCAGAGAGGTTCGCTCGTTTGTGCTCGAGCAGGATCCTCAAGCTTTTCACTCGTATCTGAACTGGCACGCCCATCCTTGGCGGGAGCAGAGACGTATCGTAGACGGAGAACGGCATTTCTATTGGATTTCCCTCCGTATCTTTCAGGAATGTATTCGTCATACCCTTCTTGAATATGAGCCATCCCTTTGTGCCCCATTCCAATGATCCCTTCCAGAGCACATCTCCGCTGAGGAGTACTTCTCCATTAGGCGAGTCTCCGGAGGAACCTCTGTAGATTTCCGCGCTTTCCACAGTTAAACCGTTCAGGACATCTCCTTTCTGTACCGGCTGTATTCCTATCTCCTTCCAGAGCAGGAGTTTATCCTCACTCCAGGTGGCACTGGAGACATTCTTTTCATTGTCTCGTGCGACATCTTCTACCGTACTGCAGCTCACGAGAGCTACGGAGATGATGCTTATTACTAGAAGCAAGGGATTTTTCAAAGTGAGTTGAGGGAACAGGACGAAGTATAGAGAAAAACTGCTTCCCCGTATGCATTTGCGTTGTCCATGAAATCACACCACCGCCGTCTGTCCCCGCGCCGTGACGAGGCTATCCATCCTCTCGTCGTGCTCCTGCATGGGCACGCGGTGGACGATCTGGCACTCGAGGGCGATGCCCCAGAAGCGCGTCTGGGGGTTGGCGGCGCGCTGCGCGGCGATCCACTTGTCGTACGTGCTGTTGCCGCGGCCGAGGCGATTGCCGAGCCTGTCGAACGCGCGGCCGGGTACCAGGACGATCCTGAGCGTCTGCGGATCGAGCCGCTCGGCCTCCCGCGGGGGCTCGAGCACGCCGAATTTCCCGAGGTGAAGATCGGCCGTCGTCGCGATCCTGCGGAAGATCATCTCGCCGTGCTCGATGCCGGGGATGTAGACGGGCCAGCCTTCCTTCAGCAGTTCGTCGAGCAGGGGACGGAGATCCGCTTCGTCTTTGAGAGGGAAGTACGCGGCGACCGGCACGGGCTCGGGGGGCAGCGCTTTATGGATCTGGCGGCAGATCGTCCTGCTTTCGGCGTGACGGTCGGCGTCGGAGAGGCGTGCCATGCGTTCCCTGATGGACTGCCGGAGGATGGCTTTCTCTTCGGTGGGGTGCATGCGGTTCGATTGCGGATTGCGGATTGCGAATTGCGAAGAGCTGATTGCTCATCAGAACACTTCCGAAGCGGCTTCCGCCAAGTTCACGAGACTCTCGTCCTGGGCGGAAGCGGGGAGCGGCGTCGAGCCGCTGTCGAGCACGCATTCGATGCGCAGCGTCCGCTTGAAGATCTTCGCGAGCACGTCTTCCACCTGGCGGCTGGCGTCGGTCGCCTTCACCTTGTCCCGATGGAACGCGGACGAGAACGCGATGCGCAGCACGCCGTCCTTCACGCTCGCGGCGCGTCCGTTTTTGAGCGACATGCGGACCGACGGAGTCGGCACGTCCTTGAGGAGCTCCGCCCAGTGCCTCTGCACTTCCAGGAGCGACAGATCGGGGGCTTCCACCGCGGCGGCGCGCGTCTCGGTCTTCGGGGCGGGTACGGGCTCTGGCGCGGGGGGCGGGGTCGGGGGGGCGGCGGGGGCTTTTTCCGGCGCGCGCGGTTTTGCGGCCTCCTTCCTCGGCACGGGCGGCTGCGCGATTGCCGTCGGCGCTTCCGTGGCGGCGCCCGCGGCGCGCAGCAGCGCGGATTCGAGCGCGAGTCCCGGGACGGGCGCGATCCTGATGTCGCGCACGGCCGAGAGGAGCAGATCGAGCAGCCGGACGTGCGGGCCGAGATCCTCTTTCGCTTCGGCGGCGGCGTGCAGGCGCCGACGACCCTCGCCGAGGAGCTGGCGGACGAAGACGTCGAGCGCGATGCCGCCGTCCTCCACGGCGCGGACGACGTCGATCAGGGTTCGGCCGTCGCCGGAAGCGATTCCCTCGAACGCTTTCTCCACGTGCTCCTGTCCGGTTTCGCCCGTGCGGCGCCGCACGTCTTCGAGCGTCACCTGCTTGAGCGAACGGAGCTGGTCTAAAAGCGAGATCGCGTCGCGCATGCCCCCCTGGGCGCTGTGCGCGACGGCGCGGAGCGCGGGTCGGTCGATCACGATCTTCTCGGCGTCGGCGATGCGCTGGAGTCCGCGGACGATGTCCTCGTCCGTGATCTGCCGGAACGCGAAGCGCTGGCAGCGGGACTGGATGGTCGCGGGGATCTTCTGGAGCTCCGTCGTGGCGAGGATGAAGTAGGCGTACGGCGGGGGTTCCTCGAGGGTCTTGAGCAGCGCGTTGAAGGCTTCCTTGGTGAGCATGTGCGCCTCGTCGACGATGTAGACCTTGGCCGACGCCACGACGGGGGAGAATTGGATCTTCTCGATGAGGTCGCGCACGTCGTCGATGCCGCGGTTGCTCGCGGCGTCGATTTCCACCAGGTCCACGAGGTGTCCTTCCTCCACTCCCTTGAGGATCTGCGTCTTCAGCGTCTCGTCCCCGATGCCCCGCGTGAGCAGGGTTTTCGCGAGGATGCGGGCCACCGAGGTTTTTCCCGTTCCGCGACCGCCCGCGAAGAGGTAGGCATGCGCGAGCTTGTCCTGCGTCACCGCGTTCTCGAGCGTCGTGACCACGTGGTCCTGGCCGATCACGTCGGCGAAGCTCTGCGGACGGTACTTGCGGTAGAGGGACATGGTCCGATGGTATCAGGTCGATCATGAAAAATCCGAAATCCTCAGCGCGAAATTCGAAAAAATCCGGCACCCGAACGCCCATGTTCTTTCGGATTTCGAATTTCGTGCTTCGTGCTTTTCTGGCGACATCGATTGCTGTCGTCGCTCTTCCCTGTCATTCTTCCTCCGCTATGAAGCGCCTTCTCCTCCTCGGTTCCGTCGTCCTTTCCCTCGGTCTCGCCGCCTGCGGCGTGGATACCACTGGGCTCAAGCCCGAATCCTCCCGCGGCCCGGCCGGCAACGCCAATGCCGCCGTCACCGTCGTGGAGTTCGGCGACATCCAGTGTCCCGCGTGCCGGGGGGCGTACCTCACGCTCGAGAAGCCGCTCCTGGAGAAGTACGGCCAGCAGATCCGCTTCGACTTCAAGCACTTCCCGCTCCAGGCGCTCCATCCGTACGCGCTCGAGCTCGCGCAGGCGTCCGAGTGCGCCGCGGATCAGGGCAAGTTCTGGGAGTTCATCGACGTCGCCTACACGAACCAGTTGGACCTGGAGAAGCTCGGGCATAACGCCGCCTCGACCTGGGCGGGCGGACTCGGCATCGACATGGATCTCTTCAACCGTTGCGTGAGTTCCCACATCAAGAAGGACACCGTCCTCGCCGATTACGACGAGGGCACCAAGGCGGAGGTCCAGGGAACGCCCACCTTCTTCGTGAACGGTCAGAAGACGGAGGCCACGATGGAAGCGCTGAGCGCGGCCATCGACGCCGGCCTGCAAAACGGGGCGAACCGCTTCTGATCCTTTTCCTCAGGAAGCCGAAGATGTAGAGGAAGACGCGGCCGCCCGTGCCGGTTCCGAGCTCGGCGGCAGCGGCGCCACGTAGGCCGTTTGCAGCTGCGCGAAGGCGATCAGGCGTCCGAGCGCCGCGTCCCAGATCACGAGCGTGCGCATCTTTGCGAGTGCCTTCGGATCGCGGTCGATGTCATACACCTGCGGGCCGTACGGGGATTGCAGCTTGCCAAGCTCGATGGCGGACGCGTCGGGGAACGTCACGTCCCGGGGATCCACGGTCTCGGAGAGGTAGAGGCGCAGATCCGCTCCGGGGTACGTGCCGAAGAGCGGCCCCAGAAAGAGCGTGCTTTCCACAAGGAGCGCGTCGCCCTGCGTCTGCTCGCCGACGGACACGAACGGTCCGTAGGGGTTGCGGCCCTTGATCAGGGAGCTTTCCTTCTGCCGCTCCACCGAATCGGACCGGACGCGATCGGCGATCTTCGCCTTGGCCGCATTCTTGAGCACGGGGTCCTTCCGGAGCGCGAGCGTCACCATGCGCTCGGTGAGTTCCGTCCAATATTGGTCGGCGAAGAGGGGATTACGGAGATTCTCCTCGAGGGTCGCGGTTTTCGGGAGAGCGGCGGGCGCGGAGGAGCACGCGGCGAGAATGAGGGCGAGTCCGGCGGCGGAAAGACGATTGCGCATGGGTGCTTGCGGAAAAAACAGGCACGCAGTGTAGCGGATTCGAGGGGGTTTTTCTAGTTCGCTGAGGGCGCGGGGATCGCGGCTCCTCTGTTCCGGTACTGTCCGCCGCGACGGAAGAACTGCCGGATTGCGGTGCGCATCGGGTAATAGAGTGTCTCGACGAAGTACTTCGTGTGGTCGAATGTCTGCACATTCTGTTTCGTGTCCGTTGTGAGGATCGTGCCCCAGTAGCGCAGACCGCCGTTCTTGTTGTATTTGTGCTGCTCGACCTTCTTGATCAATGCATTGTGTGATGATTCCTCGTTGCTGAGAACGATAAGCTGGGCCTTTGTGTTCTCGCCACGGATCGATCGTTCGTCCGCCGTCTCACCTGCGACGATATTTCTTTCAATAAAGCGGGTGTGCCCGTTTTCCGCGTATTCCTTCGTCTTCTCCTTATTATCCGGATTCTTCGCTTGGTCCTGCTCAATATGATCGTTGAGGTAGCCGTGTTGGCGACACCAGTAGCGGTTATAGATCATCTGCATGACAGCTTCGATTTTGTCGAGATCCTGGGTATTGAGCACCGTTCTCATGAGTCCGCGCATGTTTGAGTCGCCCATGCGGTCGACGAATCCCCAGATCTGCTGTTGGAGCTGCGGGAGCGGAGGCTTCTCCTGATCCGCCTTGGCCTTCGTCTTCACGGAGAGCGACTTCGCGAGCTTCGCCGCCTGCTCCTCGAGCGAGAGCAGGTCCGGGTCGTCGGGGTGCTCGAAGCCGAGTTTCTCCGTGAGCTCAGACGCCATTTCGCCGTCTTCCGTCGCGAGCGCGTAGCGGATGCGCATCTTGAGGTATCCGGCGTTCTTCTGCTTCTCGGCCGGCACGGACGTGCTGTTCAGCTTGGCGCGCATCTCGAGGGTCGTGCGGCGGCGGTCCTCGTAAGCCATGGAGAGGAACGCGCTCTCGGTGGGCGAATCGATCCCGCGCGCGACGCATTCCTTCTTGTGCGCTCGGAACTCGTCGGCCACGTCCTTCCAATCCTCCACGAAACCGGGGAGCTTCCTCTCGATGAAGTCCGCCGCGTCCTCGCCCTTGTACTTCGTGAAGATGTGCGCGAGCCAGCCGTCCACCTTGCCCGGAGCGAGGGCCTTCGCGGTCACCGCGCCCATGAGCAGGTCGCGCGCTTCGCGGTAGGCGCCGCGGTTCTTGCCCTCGAGCTTCAGGAGTTCGTTCATCGTCTTCTCGGCGAGCGTCATGCGCTCCTCGAATTTCCCCGAGCCGGAACGGAGCTTCTTGAGGTCGGGGAGGGCGTCGTTCGGCAGCTTCATCTGCTCCTGCTTCGCCCTGACGTCCTTCATGAGGCCGCCCATGTACTCCCAGTTGCTCTGCCACCGACGGAAGCTGTTTTCGCCGGTGCCCGTGAAGAACTGCTTCACCTTCGTCCAGTCGTCGGAGCGGTTCAAGGCAAGCGAGCGCGCGTGTTCGGCGTTTTCTTTCGTGAGGGCGCCGGAGGCGAGGCCGCGTTCGATGGCGCCGAAGAACTGGTGTCCCCACTCCTGGGATTCGCGGATGTTCGCGTTCGCCCAACCGATGTTCTGCTTGAGGGCCTTGGCCTTCTCCGCGGGCGTGTGGAAGCCCGCTTCCTCGAGCGCGCGGTCGGTGATGCTCTGCTGCCACATCTTCAACTCCTGTCCCAAAAGCAGGCTTTTACGGTCGGCGACCGCGGAGGACAGATCGGATTTGATCTTGTTGCGAATGGCCTCGCATTCGCGCTGCGCCTTGATCTGGGCCGCGGAATCGACCGCCGCTTCCTGAGTTTCCGTGCCGGCGTCCAGGGTCGCGTTGGCCATGGGCTCCCGAGTATGACCGACCGGCACGGTCCGGCTCAAGGGCGCTTGCGGCTTTTTCTGGTCTGGCCGCATCGCGCCGACGCCGTGTTCGTGTTTTTTGATCGATGGCGCCCGGTCATGTTTGCTTCGCGAGGGCGTGTGCTACGCTCTTCCCATGATTCTCTCCGATCGCGACATCAAGTTGGCCCTCCAGAGCGGCCGCGTGAAAGTGGAACTGCCGGACGCCGCCGCGTACGGCATCCCCGAAGATCTCCAGCGCTACGTGCACGCGAGCAGCATGGACCTGCACCTCGGCAGCGTCTTCAAGCTCTACGAGCACAGCAAGTTCGCGGTGATCGATCCCAAGCGCCCGGAGACGTTCCAGGGGCACATGCGCATGATCACGGTGCCGAAAGGGGAGGCGTACCTCGTGCAGCCGGGCGAGTTCGTCCTCGGCGTCACGGCGGAGATCGTCTCGGTCCCCGACGATCTCGTGGTCCGCGTGGAAGGCCGCAGTTCCCTGGGCCGCCTCGGCATCATCGTCCACTCGACGGCCGGATTCGTGGATCCCGGTTTCT
>CAYRGC010000020.1:0-17802 GCA_964423795.1 uncultured Candidatus Peribacteria bacterium
GGCGCCCATGCGATTTCGCACGGCGCTTCTTCGGTGTTGGTCGCTTACCCATGGTGCTGGGGAGAATCGGTGCCCTGGGCTCTCCGCCCGGGGCGAAAACGGGGGTATCCTACGGAAATCGACGAAGGAAAACCAGGGGAAATGGCAGAGCGGCTTCTCAAATAGTGAACACAAAAAGTGCTCAATCAGGTCACCGACGATGATTCCCGGAGACCGCGATCATGAACCGCAGGATCGTGAGGAAGAGATTGAAGATATCCAGGTAGAGCGAAAGCGCCATGAGGAACGGGTTGGCGCCGCCGCGGCCCTGCTCATGGATCCGCTGCAGGTCGTAGGTGGTAAATCCGGCGAAGAGCAGGATCGCGACGCCGGAGAGCAGCATCTCGAAAGCACCGGTCCGAAGCCCCGGGATGAAGACCTGGAACAGGCCGATGACGATGAGCCCGATCAGTCCGAAGAGCAGCGCGCCGATCCAGCCGCGCGTGTTGACGCCGCTGCGGGCGACGACGGCGCAGGCGAGTGCCGTCGTGGCCGTGGCGCCCAGCGCGTTGAGGAGGATCGCACCGCCGTTGGCGTACCCCGTGAGCACCATGAGGATGTACGGCGCGAGGGTGATGCCCGAGAGGAGCGGGAACGCGAGGAAGAGGGCGGCGTTCAGCGGACTCCTGCGCGCCCAGAGGCGGGAGGTGAGGAGGAGGGCGAATTCGAGAAGCGTGCAGAGCAGGAGCGTGCCGGTGGAAAGCAGCGAGTCCGCGAAGGCGATGCCGAGGTACACGCCGAGGGTCGTAAGACCCATGGCGACGCCGAAGAGTGCGTACGTGAAGGACTCGGTGGAAGCGCCGACGTCGATCGGCTGGCTGCGGGGAGTAGTGAAGGTTGCCATGCGCGCATTCTAGGCCGCAGCGAGCGCTCGGCAATCCGATCTCCGATTTTTTCACGACGACGCGTCCCCGCTATGATCCTCGACGGATGCGCTTCCGGGGAATCCTCGT
The DNA here is from genome assembly GCA_964423795.1 of uncultured Candidatus Peribacteria bacterium. Classification (GTDB taxonomy): domain Bacteria; phylum Patescibacteriota; class Gracilibacteria; order Peribacterales; family Peribacteraceae; genus CAYRGC01. The sequence goes on from CAYRGC010000020.1 coordinate 993, forward strand.
CGGCATGCTCGCGATCGCGACGTTCGGCGCGGCCGGCGACGCGAGCGCGCACGCCGTGCGCTCGTGGACCGTGGACGTCGGCGAGCGGGGGTTCTCCCCTTCGACGCTCACCATCCTGCAGGGCGACACCGTCGTGTTCCGGAACATCGGATCGAAACCGCATTGGCCGGCGTCCGACCTGCATCCCACCCACGGGATGTACCCGGCGTTCGATCCGAAGAAACCGGTCGTGCCGAACGACTTCTGGTCCTTGCGCTTCACGAAGACGGGCACGTGGTCGATGCACGACCATCTCTCCCCCGCTTTCACGGGGGCGATTACCGTGCAGCCGGATCCGGATTTCGTGGGAAGCGCGGCGGACGCCCCGGCGGGCCCGACGATCGAGGATCGGTTCGCGGGCGGCTTCGCGCGCCTGCTCCTCTTCCTCTTCCCGTCGCAGCGGACGGAAGCGGTGAAACGGATCGACGTGCGCCGGATCATCGCCGACGACGGCGCGCTCCTGCGTTGGTCCGCGCTCGTGGGCCCCGCCTCGCTGCTCGATACCCTCCTCGCGGTCACCGGCGGCGGGACGCTCGAGGACTGCCATACCGAGGCGCATCGCCTCGGGCGCGCCGCCTACGCGCTGCACGGCGAGAAGGCGTTCGCCGAGGGAAATTCCGCGTGTCACTCCGGCTTCTACCACGGCGCCATGGAGGTCCTCCTGCAGGCGCGCGGCACGCAGGACCTGCAAGGAACGGTGAAGGACATCTGTCATTCGTTCCCCACGAACTTCGGCACGTTCGAATGCCTGCACGGCATCGGGCACGGCCTGCTCGCCACGCTCGACTACGACCTGCCGGCGACGCTCGCGCTCTGCAGGACGCTCGACGGCGACTTCGCAATCTCGTCGTGTTACGGCGGGGCGTTCATGGAGAACATCGTGACGGGCCTCGGCATCGGCGCGGCGGCGAGCCACACGACCCCCTGGCTCAGCGACGATCCCCTTTTCCCGTGCGACGCCCTCGATCAGGGCGACGGCGCGATCCAACGGGAGTGCTACCAGATGCAGACGAGCTGGATGTATCACCTGTATCCCGGCGAGGATCTGCGCGTCGCCGGCGAGTGCGCGAAGGCGAGCTCGCTCGGCATCGACTTCTGCTACGTGAGTTACGGCCGCGACGCCGCGGGCATGACCCTGCGGGATCCGAAGGGCATCGCGGAGAAATGCGCGCTCGTCGCGGACGAACGCTTCCGCGAACGCTGCCTCGCGGGCGGACTCGGCGTGATCGTCGACTTCTGGGGTGACCGCCTGCGCGACCAGGCGACCGCCCTCTGCCGCCTGCTGACGGGCACGGAGAAGGACGCGTGCTACGACACCCTCTTCGGAAGGTTGCCCGACCTCTATCCGGATCGATCCGTGATCCGCGAGGTGTGCGCGAACGTGGAGGAGCCGTATCGTGAGAAGTGTATATCAAAGATTTAGGCTTCAATTTGCGCAAATATAGGAATTTTGATCACTTTTTGTGCTCAAAAATGCCACTCGAGCCGTCGGGACCAAACGCACCTTCCGAAAATACGTGTTTTTTGCTATAATAAGAGGATTTCTGAGCATTGATGCGACTTCTCCGCTCCCTGCCGGCGATCCTCCTCGGCATCTCGCTGCCGCTGGCGGCGCACGCCTTTGAGCTCGGGAACGACTGGGGCAGCCTCTGCCAGTACATTCCCTGCAGCGCGGGGGGAGGAGGCGCCTTCGGCTTGAGCGGCTACGTCTTCTCGAAAATCGTGCTCGCGATGGAGAGCCTCTTCGTCGCGGCGGCGGGACTCGCGCTCTTCTTCTCCGCGGCGCGCATGACGCTCCAGAGCTCCGATGAGGGCGCCGTGTCCGAATCGCGCCAGGCCTTCCTCTACGCCATCGGCGGAGCGACGGTCGTCGGCTTCGCCCGCTGGATCGTCATGGCCTTCGCGCCCTCCGAAACGGGCGGCTCCCTGGTGAACACGAACATCATCGCGACCGCCGCGGGCAACATCGTGACGTACGTGCGCCTGGCGCTCGCCACCGGGCTTCTCGCGAACATCGTCATCCAGGCGTTCCGCCTGATCGCCTCCCAGGGGCAGGAGGAACAGACCAACAAGGCGAAGACCCGTCTCATCGCCAGCTTCATCGGCGTGGGCATCGTGATGCTCGCGAACGTCGTGATGGTGGCCGTGAACCCGGAACTCGGCAGCTCCTCGATGATCGCGGAAGAGATCGCCGGCATCGGCAACTTCCTCATCACGCTCTTCGGCTTCCTGGCGGTCGTGGCGATCATGGTCGCGGGCTTCATGCTCGTGCTCTCCGTGGACGACGGCGTGAAGGAGAAGGCGAAGAACATCATCAAGACGTCCATCATCGCGCTCGTCGTCGTGACGGTCGCGTACGCCCTCGTGAACGAATTCATCACCCTCGCATGAAGCGCCTGCTCTCCCGGACCGGCTTCGCCCTCGCCCTCCTGCTCGCGCCCGCCGCGGCGATGGCGGATTACTCGGTCCTCAACAACACGGTGAACCTGGTGGGAGGCATGATGCCGAACCTCGAGGTCTTCACCGGCGGATCGCTCTGCGATGCCATCGACGGCCCCTGCGGCTTCGCCGCGATCGCAAGCGTGCTGCTCCTGCGGTTCCGTCCGCTGCTCACGATCGTGGGCATCATGGGCATGAGCTTCGCGGGCATCCGCATGATCGTGGGTCAGGAGGACGACGCGATCGGCAAAGCCCGCGGCGTCATGAGCGCCTGCATCGCGGGCATCATGCTGGCGTACCTCGTGGAACCTTTCCTCGGGGCCTTCTACGGACGCAGCGGTTCGGTGCAGCAGGGGGGCATGGCACAGGGCGTCTCGATCCTGTCGGACGAGGTGGCCGGCATCATCAACTGGGTGCTCGTGATCGCGGCGTCGCTCGCGGTCGTCATGATCATCCTGAGCGCCTTGAAATCCTTCCAAAGCTCCACGAGCGAGGAAGGCATTTCGAACATCCGCAAGACCGTCGTGAGCGTGATCATCGGCATCATCCTGCTCGTGGTGCGCGTCGCGCTCGCCGCGTCGTTCACCTCGGGCAACGCCGAGAGCCTGATCTCCATCGCCGTGGCGTTCATCGCCTACGTGCTGACGTTCTTCGCGCTCGCGGCCGTCTGCGTCATTATCTACGCCGGCGTGCAGCTCGTGCTGTCTTGGGGCAACAGCGACGCCATGAGCCGCGCGAAAAGCATCATCGCACGGGCCGCGTTCGGCTGCGTGGTCTTCATCCTGTCGCTCGCGCTGGTGCGCTTCGTGATCGAACCGGGGGTTTCGTGAAAATTCCAAGCACGAAAAACGAGATCCTGCACAGTGTAGAATTTAGGATTTATCATTTGGAATTTCTTGTTGGATGGCGAGGGCGATTTCGCACGCACGTCTTACTTCGAGAACGTCATGCGTTCGGATGTATGACGCGCCGTGAAGGACCGCGATCGCGGACGCGGCGATGGTGCCGGGCAGGCGGTCCGCCGTCTTGAGGTTCTCCGCGCCCGCGACGAAGGACTTACGCGAGGGGCTGAGAAACAACGGGGAACCGAGATCGGCGAATTCCCCGAGCCGGGCGATGATCGCCATAGACGGCCCCGGGGCGCTCGAGACGAAATGCCCCAGTCCCGGATCGAGGATGACCGCCTCCGGACGGACGCCGGCGGCGACGGCGGCGGCCTTCCTCTCGGCGAGGAATGCCTTCACGGTATCCACGACGTCGCGGTAGGCCGCGTCCGCGATCGTCGTGCGCGGCGAGGGATCCTTGCCATACATGAGCACGAGCGCGGCATCGGGATGCGCGGCGAGGATGCCGAACATGGCGGGATCGGAGCGGCCGGCGGTGACGTCGTTGATCATCGAAGCGCCCGCGGCGAGCGCGTCCGCGGCGAGCGCCGCCTTGTAGGTGTCGACGGAGAGGCGCGCCTTCGGGAAGGCCTCGCGAATCGCGCCGAGGACCGGCAGGACGCGCCCGCGTTCCTCGTCGAGGCTCACGCCCGGGGAGTTCGGCCCCGTCGATTCGCCGCCTATCTCGAGCACGTCGGCGCCGTCGCGCAGCATGCGCTCCGCCTGCGCGAGCGCGCTTGGCACGTCGAGGTACTTCCCTCCGTCGTGAAACGAGTTGGGAGTGACGTTCAGGACGCCGACGATCCGGACGCGCCGCATCGCCCGGACTCTACCGCTCGCGGAAGCCGCAGGGAACGCTGAAAGGGATTTTTCGCTTGTTCCAGCACGCCCCCCACGATTACCGTACCGCGCTATGACAGCGAACCGCACGCTCATCCTCACCGATCTGCACCTGGGGGGACTGCGGTGGAAACCGAAGGACGGCAGTCCAGATTTCTACGGCAATCTCGCGGAAACCGAAGATGAACGGGTGGCGCTGAAGAGGATGGCGACGGCGGCCGCGATCGCGTACGCCGCGGGAAACGGGATCACGCATCTGCTGCTCGGCGGCGACGTCCTGGACAAGGACGGCGAGGAAAAGAACATCCGTAGCGAAGCCCGTTTCTTCCGGGAGCTGCTCTCAAGCACCAACATTCCCGCGGCCGCCACGAACGGGAACCATGAGGAGCACCTGCAGAAAGCCAATGACGCCCTCACCATCCCGAGGCTCTTCGACGGCTCCGTGCGGCACGATAGGCACTACGTCTCCGCGGGGAACGTGGCGACCGTCGTGCACGGCCACCAGCTCGATCACGCGACGCGCAAGACCCACGCGCACGAATGGCTCGCCCACCACGGCATTCCCGGAAAGATCGAAGCGCGAACGATCGACGCCATGCTCGATTGGCTTTCCCTCGCGGCGTTCCGATCGTCGTCGCATCTGCTGGGCCTGGATACCAACGATCTCGCGATCCTGCCGACGCTGGATGAATGCCGAACCAGGTTCCTCTCCTGCCTGCATCCTCCCAAGGGCACCAAACACAATCGAGAGGGGCAATCGCACCTGCTGCACCGCATGCGCATCCTGCGCGAATCGGTGGGAGCGCACCTCGCGTCGCTCACGCAAAGCAATGCTGTGGTACTCGGACATTCGCACCATCCGCTGCTGCTCAAGGCGTCGGCAAGGACGAAAAAAGGCAAATGGCGCGACGTGCTCGTGGGCAACGCGGGAGGATTCAAGGAACCGCTCGAGCCGATCACCGCCATCGAGGCGACCGCCGACTCGCTGACGCTGCTCGCATACGCGCCGAACGGACGCTCCTGCGGGACTTTCGTGCCCATGCATTCGGTCAGATCCGACGATCGAACAGCCGGTGCTGTATGATGGCCGCCCATGGCCATCGATCCCAACATCTTTCGCGCCTACGACATCCGCGGCAAGGCGCACAGCCAACTGTCCGCGGAGGCGGCGCGGAGCATCGGCGGCGCATTCGGCACGGTGCTTCGGCGCAGGACCGGCAAGCCCCACCCGACGGTGATCGTCGGCCGCGACGCACGCACGCACGGCCCGGAGCTGCAGGCCGCGCTCATCGACGGACTCGTCTCCACCGGCTGCCGCGTGGAGGAGATCGGCCCCACGCCGAGCCCCGTGTGCTACTTCACGATCTGTGATCGCAAAGCCGACGGTGGCGTGCAGGTGACGGCCAGCCACAACCCCAAGGAGGATAACGGCCTCAAGCTCTGTACCGCCGGCGCGGAGGCCCATAGCGGCGAGGACATCCAGGAGCTCAGGAGGATGATCGAGCGGGGCGACGTGATCGAAGGAAAGGGCTCGGTGACGACGATCGACGCGACGAAGCCGTACATCGAGCGCGTGTCGGCGCTCTTCGCGGGAACCGGCGACGGCCTGCTCGTGGCTGTGGACGGCGGCAACGGCATCGGCGGCCCCACGAACGTGGAGGTGTTCAACCGCATCGGCGCGGGCGTGACCGAGCTCTACACCGAACCCGACGGCACCTTCCCCAACCACCCCGCCGACCCGAGCAAGCGCGCGACGCTCAAGGAGCTCCAGGCCGAAGTGCTCGCGGAAGGCGCGGCTGCGGGCTTCGCGTTCGACGGCGACGGCGACCGCCTGGGAGTCGTGAACGAGAAGGGCGAGATCCTCTCGGCCGACGAGATCCTGCTGCTGCTCGCGAAGGACCACCTCTCCCGCCGGCCGGGCGCGCCAGTGGTCTTCACCGTGAGCAACTCCGGCATCCTCCAGACCGAGATCGCCGCCTGGGGCGGCAAGCCCGTGCTCTGCAAGGTGGGGCACTCCTTCGTGGAGCACGCGATGCACGATGCCGGATCGCTGCTCGGAGGAGAGCAGTCGGGCCACTTCTTCTGCGGCGAGGGGTACCATCCCTATGACGACGCGCTCGTCGCGGCGCTCCGGATCCTCTCCATCCTGAAGAAGGAAAAAAAGCCCCTCTCGACGCTCACCGCGGCGTTCCCCCGCGTGTACCAGGCCGACGAGCTGCGCCCCTTCTGCCCCGACGACGCGAAGGGGAAAGTGATCTCTTCCGTGAGCGCGCACTTCTCCAAGGAATTCCCGGTGCTCACGCTCGACGGCGCCCGCATCGACTTCGGCGAGGGCGCGTGGGCCGGCATCCGCCAGAGCAACACGAGCCCCTGTCTCTCGATCTGTCTCGAGGCCCGGAGCCCCGCAAAGCTCGCGGAGATCGAGACGCTCGTCCTCGCGCACATGAAGTCCTACCGCGAGGTGGACTTCGACAAGTGACGACGATGTATCAAAGCATGCAACTCAAAACGCGCAATTCCCCTTGCCGGAGCCTTCCCTCTTGATCACCTTTTTGATACAACTGTTGCATGTGGCCATTCCGCCGCAAACCGAAGGAAAAGAAGAAAGGACGCATCGTCCAGAAGGTCGTCGTGGGCGTGATCATCGGCGGCGCCATCGGCTCGATCGTGGGGAAGAAGATCCTGGAGAAGCACGAGCGGGAGCGGGGGGAGGATAATGATTAGGCTTAAAAGGGGAAAAATGTATAAAAGGGTGAAAAGGTCTATAAGCTCTGACGGAGCTTTCGAAGAAGAAAACTTACCCTCCCGATGTGCGCATCTTTTTGGCCAAATTCTTCTGAAGAAATGTACCGAAGATCGCGCGAGAGGAGACATTGATAATGCAGCTCCTCAAGCGATCCGCAGGAATATCCAAAGAAGCGATTCTTATCCTGCGAAGTGGATTTTTCGGCTCCTTCCGCGATATTCGTTGGAACGCTATACGCTGATCGTCGCATTTGATCCATGAGTGCAAAACGCTCATAAACAGGAAATTGGGTGATCATGCTGTAAATCTCCAAACAAAGAGCATGAGCTTCTTTCCAAACGATTAACTTTTGATAGGGGCGAAGATATGTCATGTCACCATCATGATCGACGATAAAGCATAATCGATACGTAGAAGGGATTCTCATATGAAGCACCTCATTATTTTGGCCTGCCCTAGGTAAAAAAGTAGTTCTACAACCGAGCAGAACACACTACCTTTTCTCCCTTTTATACATTTTTACCCTTTTATACCTGCGCTTTATCCCTCAATCATCCAACTCCCCCACGAGACTCTTCTCCATCAGTTCGCGCACGCGCGCCGGCGTCTTCGCCTGCGTGAGCGCCCACATCAGCTTCACCACGCTGCACTCGAAGCCCATGTTCTTGCCGGAGATGACGCCGAGCTCCTCGAGCGTGAGCTGGCGACGGAACTTCTGCAGATCCACGGCCCCGCGCAGGGTCTGGGAGATGATGACGGTGGGGATCTCGCGCTTCTTCAGCTCCCGCAACCACGGGAAGAGGTGATCCGGAAGCATGCCCGGGCCGTACGCGCGCAGGATGATGCCGTGCGGGTTGCCCGCGAGGACCGCCGCCAGGTACTCCTGCGAGATGCCCGGCGTGAGCGTGACCACGAAGACGTTGGCATCGAATTCCGGCCGGCACGACAGCGTGCGCTTGCGACGCACCGTGCGCCACGGATGGAGGCGGATTTCGTTGCTGAAGTCGGCGAGCGCGGGAAAGCGCGGACTGTCGAACGTCTGGAGAAGCGAATCATCGACCTTTTTGGCCCGCGTGCCTCGGATCACGCGCGGCCCGAGCACGACGCACACCTCGGCGATGTCCAGGCAGGCGGCGCGGATGGCGAAGATGAGGTTCATGCGACCGTCGCCGGCGATGTCGTTGATCGGCAGGAGCGCGCCCGTGAGAACGACGGGCTTGCGAAGGTTTTGGAGGGCGAAGCTCAGGGCGGCGGCGGTGTAGGACATGGTGTTCGTGCCGTGGACGACGACGAATCCGTCGAAGTCCTCGTAGAGCTCCTCGACCTTCCGGGCGATATCCACCCAGTGCTGCGGCGTGATGTCGGAAGAACCGACGTTCGCGATCGCGAAAAACTCGAGGGAGACCTCCTTCTGCATCTCGGGCACCGCGCGGTGCACCATGCCGAGCGACTCGACGGGCTCGATGCGGTGCGTTTTCTGGTTCATCACCATGCCGATGGATCCGCCGACGTAGAGAAGAGCGATCTTGGGTCTGGCCATGGCTTGAGTGTAGGGAGTTCGATGCCACTCAGGAAGCACCGAAGGGTACAAAGGTTATAAAGGTGACAAAGGAGCCCCTTTGTACCCTTTGTCCCTTTTTAACCTTGTACAAAAAACCCCGCTGCCGACTTCCGGAGAAGACAGTGCGAGCGGGGGGTTACGACGCGACCAACGTCGTAGCTCCCTACCTTTCGGCGCCGTCTGGGTGAGGTGGCGGCCGGGCCTCTTGTGTATGTGTGTGCAGCCCGAGTGCTCGGGCGTCGGCTCCCTTTTTCTGCGGGGAAGGCATGAAGGTTTGTGTTTGTGTCCGACTCCCCCGAGGGGGAATCGAGTGGTCGAGATCCCTCCAGTGGAGAGAACCTCTTGCGTGCGGGAGTCGTCGATTCCGTTGTGGAATCGTCCGCGGAAGAGGCAGGGAGGAATGAAGGACGAACGATCGCGGGAAGATTCCGGAGAGTGGAAGTTCCGCCGTCGTCCCTCGTTCCTCCCGCCTCGCCCCACGTCGCTTGATGCTTCGCGGGGTTACAAAGGTAGAGAGATGGAAAAGAGCAAATCTCATTAGTATAGCAGAAAACTCCTTTTTTCACAAGGGGCAGAGGACGGACTTTTTAGGCATCCTCTTGAAGAAAATGCGATGCTCTAAGCATTAAATCCTAAAAATATTATCCACAACGCGACTTTCGGATTTCGTGCTTAGAATTTCGTGCTTTCCCTGTGTTGGACGATCCTCGGCAAAACCCCTACTCTCTCGCACAACGAATGCCCCACGGAAAACTTGTTCTGATCATCGGCCCGAGCGGCGTCGGCAAGAGCGTGATCCTCAAGACCCTCAGGAGTTCCTTCCCTGAGCTCCACTTTCCGCGATCGGCCACGACGCGCGCGAGGCGCGAGGGCGAGGGAAACGACCTGTACCGCTTCGTCTCGGACGCGGAGTTCGACGCGCTCCTCAAGGACGACCAGATCCTCGAGTGGGCCGTGGTCCACGGAGGCGCGCGGTACGGCACGCTCAAGGAAGAAATCATCCCGTACGTCGAGAAGGGCGTGATCGTGGTGCGCGAAGTGGACGTGCAGGGTTTCGTGAGCATCCAGAACAATCCCCTCTTCGCGGACGGCCATGCGCCGTACCGCCTGCAATCGGTCTTCATCCTGCCGGAGAGCAAGGAGCAGCTCATCGAGCACATCACGAAGCGCGCGCCGATCGACGGCGAAGAGCTGAAGCGCCGCCTCTCGAGCATGGAGAAGGAACTCGCGTACGCCGAGCACTGCGACGCGAGCGTCGTGAACCGCGAGGGAAAACTGAAGGAAACTCTCGAGGCCGTCGAGGACATCATCTTCGACAGGAAGTGAGAGCTATTGTATAAAAAATTTGCGCTATCGAGGCGTGACCAGGCAGAATGCCGGCCATGCCCTCCACCGCCTCGCGCGTTTCCGCGCTCCGCCCCCTCGCCCTCTCCGCCGCGGCCTTCGCCGCCACGGCCGGGATCCTTCTGCTGCTCCCGATCCTGCATTCGTCCGCCGCGGGCATCTGCCCGAACGTGGACGATGCGATCGCCGTCTGCAAGAGCACGGGTCTCGATTACCAGATGAACACCCGCGCCGACGGCTGCAGCATCGCGACGTGCGTCCCGATCGGCATGTGCCCCGAGTTCAAGGACGAAGCCAAGGCGTGCCGCCAGGCGGGCCTCGATTACGACGCCTTCTGGGACGAGCGGCGCTGCAAGCGCGCCAAGTGCATCATGCCGAAAATCGACGAGAAGACCGGCTGCCCGATGCCTTGGGACGAGGCCAAGAGCAAGATCGCGAACTGCGAATCGACGCCCGGCTTCCGCGCCATCGTGACGGAGACCGCCACCTGCACGGTCTTTACCGGCTGCGAGCGCGTGCAGTCGACGACGAAGGACGAGGTGAGCTGCACCAAGAAGATGCTCGACAACTGCGCCATCATCACATGCGCCGACGGCTTCACCTGGAACTCCTGCGGCTCCTCCGCCGTGACGAGTTCAGCCATGTCCGTGAAGGCCGATCCTTGCGCCGACATCCAGGCCAAGGCCAAGGATGCGGACGAGGTCTTCAAAGTGAAGAAGCGCGATGCCGACGCCCGGAACAGGCGCAATGACCTCAACGCCCAGCTTCGCCGTTGCCGCTTGCAGAATAAGAACGCGGCGAAATAAGGCGACGAAGCGCCCGGATTGCCTAGAAATGGCCTGGAAAGGCTGGTACCCTCTCTCGGCCCGTCCTTCGACCTCGCTCAGGATCGTGCCTTGTCTGATCTTTCTCTGACCGTGCGCCCGCCCTTCGACTCCGCTCAGGGTGGCCGCACTTCCGCGATTTTCCCGTTATTGTGCGCCCGTAGTTCAGCCCGGATAGAACGCCAGGTTGCGGACCTGGAAGTCGTAGGTTCAAATCCTGCCGGGCGCACCATCTTTTGGGGCCTTAGCTCAGCTGGCTAGAGCGCTTGCATGGCATGCAAGAGGTCACGAGTTCAAATCTCGTAGGCTCCACCAAGGACAATTATGCATACTTTGATTGAGCTTGATCAGAAAGTGCCGCTTGGCACTTTTTTTTGGTGCACTCTGCATGAGTCTGCACACTTCATTGTTTTCGCATACTCAAACGCCTATCATCATCCGGTATGAAACGTGCAATTGGCTGCATTGCTGTCTACGAAGATGCCACAAAAGGGCGCGTAGCACTCCTGCAGGTTCGCAAAGCAGGCGATTCATATCCTAAATGCGTTGAGAAAACATGGGGAGGTGGGGCTGCCGAAGGCGAGCGTCTCTCTGTGGCAATCTGTAGGGAATACGGAGAGGAGCTTCGAGAATGTGTGGATAGGACACTTGGAGAAGGCGCGCCGCTCCCCCAGTCCCTCGTCGATTTGCACAGGGAAGAAACGAGTACGGTAGCCGTTGATGAGCCCCTGGAAGAAGTCGTCGATCAACAAAAAGCAACGTACACATTGCGGCGACTGAATGTTCTTCGGCAAGAAGGAAAAATGCTCGTGGTAACGCTGTTATGTCAAATTCAAGATCCACATCTTGTCGCCGATCTCCAACCGATGATCGATGCGGGGGTTCTTCTCCTGCTCACTGCAAACGAGCTCGATCGTTTGACTCCTATTTCTGGTGAACATAAAAAAGCAGGTCTGTCAGAAGCGCAGATACAGGAAGGAAAGTTGGGCATGTTTCCCGATGAAATCGAGGCGGTCACAAAGGCGCTCAAATTATAGGACTTGCAATTCTCCGAACTGTCGATTTTGAAGTTTGTCCCGATAGCTCTGCCCTACGAATCGGTGCGACGGCTCCCCTCGCCCGTGGTCCTCATCTGTCCGACGAACGCTGCCTTTTGGCATAAACGCCAAATACTCCTGAACGAGTCAATACGAGCGACGAGTCGAAGACCCCGCCGCTCCCGTCAAATCATCCTCTTCTCCCCGATCGACTCCCGCGAAGTGCTGGAAGAAGTTCTTGAGGACCCAGCGGGCGGAGGAGACATCACAGTCGCGGACGCTCGACAGGTATTGGTCCAGATGCGCCTCGTCCTGCACGAACTTCTTCTTCACGAGCTGGTCTTTGCGCGAAAGCGCGAGCCGGATGAGCGTGGGCAGCGACATCTCGGGATGGAACTGTACGCTGCGGATGTGATCGCCGACCGCGAGCGCCTGGTGGTCGTACTTGCGATTCTTGGCGAGCACGCGGGCCTTCGCGGGGAGCGTGGTCACCACGTCGCAGTGGCTCATCGCCGTGACGAAGCCGCCGTCGAGGCAGTCGAAAAGCGGATCCTCGGCCCCGTGTTCGGTGAGATCGATCGCGACCACGCCGAGTTCGCGCCCCTGATCGCCCTTCTCGACGGTTCCGCCGAGGGCCTGCGCGATGATCTGATGGCCGAAGCACACGCCCAGCATGGGCTTTCGGATCTCGTCCATGCGCCGGATGAATTCTTCCAGTCTCACCATCCACGGAAGCCGCTCGGTGACCGAGTGCGGCGAGCCGCCGATGATGATGCCGTGCTCCTCCACCATGTCGGGCAGCTCCTCGCACGTGGCGTCGATCATGCGGAAGCGATCGGGGGCTATCCCGAGCTCTTCCCGGAATTCCTCCACCGGAGGCGTGATTCCGAGATCCTCGATCTGCCGGATCGGCATCGTGGATAGGAAGAGGATCCTGCAATGGGGATCGATCGCGGGTGCCTGGAACGATTGTGGACGAGGAAGGGTGCCTTCTCCGCTGCGTCTGCTCTCCGTCATGCGCCGCATTCTCCGCCCGCCCGCCGGGAGCGCAAGAAAAAGAACGTTATTTTCCCGCGGCCAAAAGCGTAACGGCATCGGCATGTCGGCCGTTCTCCACAAACAGGTCCGTCGGGCCCGTGCGCACGCCGACCGCGCCCAAGAGCGCATCTCCGATGGGATTGAGCCTGAGCAGGCACGGGATGCCGGCGGCCTCGAGGGCGCCGCGCGCGATCTCGGCCTCGGTCTGGTTCGGAAAGGATTCGACGAGCGACCACGGCATGCGCGCATTGTAACGCTCGACGACGATCTCGGCGCCCGCGCCACGCGCCCTCGTTGCAGCACGGGGGATCCGGGGATTAGGCTTCGTCCATGACCATCACCCGCACCGTCGCCGTCGGATCCTTCGCCGTCGTGCTCTTCACGGGGCTCGGCCTCGCGAGCGTATCGCTCCTGGCGCCCAAACCCGTCGCCGTCGCAGAGCGGGACCTGCGCGCCGCGCCCCCGCTTACGGCGGAGGTGCGAAGGCAAAGCGTCGGCGTCTATCACGATGACGCGGAGATGGAGCAACCCCTCAGCGTGGACCCGGGCGTCGCGCATTACTTCCGCTGCCCGCAGGGCGGGCTCGTCTCACGCATGATCCAACCGACGAATGCGAAATACTGGGGGTACGTTTTCAGCGGACAGGAGACGGTGAATTCGCTCACGGGACGCGAGGTATGGGACGGCCCCTGGTTCGCCTCGCAGCCCGTCAAGGATTCCCAGGACACCACGAAATACCGCATGACCGAGGAAATCCCCGCGGGACAGTGGGTATACGTCACCTCGACGGAACCCGTCACCGTGGATTGCTCGGGACAGGGAGCGGTCCAGCAGCAGGTCCGGCAAGATGGCGCCGGAAAAAACCCGAACGACAACTGTCCGACAGGCTTCATGATCTGCGACGAATCGCATAACTGCTACTGCGAAGGCATGGAGGAACGATGCCGGCAAGCCGAACCCATGCGGCGAGGAACCAGTTATTGTTACTGCGAAGAAGAGGGAATTTGGTACTGCGCCATGCCCTGAAGCGGATTAGCAGTTCTTCGCCTTGCGCCAACCGGCATCCTTCGCTTCTTTTTCAGAACAAAACCAACGTTCACCCGAGGCGGTATCGATGATCGTCGCCTTGTAACTCGCGCAACCGGGCAAATGGTAGATTTTCTCCTTCTTGTTGATATTCCCCTTGATGACACAAGAGACGACAGGCTGCTTGGCGGGAGCGGTTTTCTTCTGTGCGGCCGCCAGAGAGCAGACGGGAAGGAGGAGAGATGCCGCGAACGCGACGGCGAGCAGGCGCTTCATGGAAGGAGCCTAGAACGAATGGTCCGGATTCGCGCTTGCGCTCTAACCCCGGTGCTGCCGTAGAATCCCTTCCACTTTCCCCCGCTCCTCCATGCACGTCCGCTTCCTGCTCGGCTCCAAGGCCGACACCGAATACGCCGAGAAGATCGCCGGCCTGATCAAGGAGTACGGGATCGAGACCCAGATCACCGTCGCCTCCGCGCACAAGGTGCCGGAGAAGGTCGCCGTGATCATCGACGAGCTCAACCAGCGCACCGACCCTACGCTCATCATCACGGTCGTGGGCATGAGCAACGGGCTGGGCGGCGTGATGGCCGGCGGCTCCGTGCATCCCGTACTCAACTGCCCGCCGTTCAAAGACCTGAACGACTACCTCGTGAACGTGCACTCCAGCCTCCAGATGCCCTCCGAGGTTCCCGTGATGACCGTGCTCGGCCAGAAGAACGCGGCCCTCGCGGCGCTCCGGATCCTTGCGCTGAGCGACCCGTCCTTAAAAAAGAAGCTCCTCGAGCGCATCAAGAAGCTGAAGGCCGAGTATTAGAATAAGAGAGGAAGAGAATAATAGGATTTTTGGTGAATTCTTCTTCAGTCAGTCCGCCAATAAGCGGCCTATTACTCGACTACTCTATTACTCTGTTATTCTCGCTCCCATGATCACCCTCGATCTCCTCCAGCAGCGGCTCCGCGAATGGAAAGGCTGCGAGCTCCATAAGACCGCGACCCAGGCCGTGCTCGGCGAGGGGAATCCCCGTGCGGAGATCATGTTCATCGGCGAGGCGCCCGGCCAGCGCGAGGACGAGCAGGGCCGCCCTTTCGTTGGACCAGCGGGGCACTTCTTGGACGAGCTCCTCGGCACGATCGGCCTCAAGCGCGAGGACGTGTACATCAGCAACGTGGTGAAGTACCGCCCTCCGAACAACCGCGACCCCACTCCGGAGGAGAAGGAGCAATGCATGCCCTGGCTGATGCTCGAGATCGCCATCATCAAGCCGAAGGTGATCGTGCCGCTCGGCCGCCACGCACTCGGGCACTTCGTGACGACGCTTTCGATCTCGGACGCGCACGGCAAGCCGTTCCCTATCCCCGCGAAATCCGCGGACGACGTCGCGAACGACGTGACGGTGTTCCCGATCTACCATCCGGCGGCCGCGCTCCATAACGGCGGACTCCGGCAATCGCTCTTCGACGACTTCAAGGCGCTCGGGAAGTTCCTGAGCGAGAGGAAGAAAAAGTAGTGAATATCGGAGTACTGGAATACTGGAGTACTGGGTATCCGGAATCGCGTCGTACCCTAGTATTCTAGTACTCTAGTATTCCAATCCCTCCTCAGACCGATCCTGAACGACACGCACTTCTGACCCAGCAATGACGTCCCTCCTCTTCGCCATCGCACTCTCGTCGCTGCTGTCGGTGGCGTCTTTTTTGGTCGTGATCTTCCGCGTGAGCCCGCTGACGTCCCCGGAATACGCGCTTCCCGCCTTCTTCATCAGTCTGCTGCTCGCGGTGAGCTCGACGGGCACGCTTCTGCTCTACTTCGTCTGGCGGCTCGTGCCCGTGCATGCCTGGGATCTGGGGCAGCTCATCGGGATCTCGCTTCGACAGGGCATCTTCCTCGGCGTCGCGACGATCATCATGGTGACGTTCCACCTGCTGGGCCTGCTCACGTGGTGGATCGTACCGATGATCTACGGGGTGTTCGTCCTGGTGGAGCTGGCGCTGAATTCGTAATACGACCAAGAAACCGAGTAACCGAGATTCAATCCTGGTTGCCTGGTTTCCGGGTTGCTTGGTTGCTTCCTCATCCTTCCGACAACCGGGAACCAGCTGTACACTTCCCTCATGACCGATTTCAGCCAGTACGAAGGCAAGATCCTCGCCGCGAAGACCGCCGCCGACCTCGAAGCGGTCGAGCTCGAGATCTTCGGGCGCAAACAGGGCGCGCTCACCGCAGCGATGAAAGGCCTCGGCGCCCTTTCTCCCGAGGAGCGCACGAAGCGCGGACAGGAGCTCAACCAAATCAAGACCGCGCTCACCGCCGCGATCGAGGCCCGCCGCCAGGCGCTCGAGCGCGAGGCGTTGGGCTCGCTCGGCGACAGCGACCGCCTCGACGTGACGCTCGAGCTTCCGCGCGAGGAACGCGGCCATCTCCACCCCATCTCCGAGTTCATCCGGCAGGTGGAAGACGTCTTCACGCGCATGGGCTTCGACGTCGTGTCCGGCCCGGAGGCGGAAAGCGAGCGCACGAACTTCGACCTGCTCAACTTCCCGCTCCAGCACGCGGCGCGCGACGCGCAGGACATCTTCTACCTCGACATGCCGGAGACCGACGGCACGCGCCCGCTCCTGCGCGGCCACACCTCCACGGTGCAGGTGCGCTACATGCAGACGCACAAGCCCCCCTTCCGCATCATCTGCCCGGGACGCGTGTACCGGAAGGACGCCGACGCGACGCACTCCCCGATGTTCCACCAGTTCGAAGGCCTCATGATCGGCAAGGACGTGAACCTGGCGAACATGAAGGCAGTCATGATGGAGGCGATCCGCGAACTCATCGATCCCGATACCGAGTTCCGCTTCCGCACGGGCTTCTTCCCCTTCGTGGAACCCGGTCTCGAGGTGGACGTCCGCTGGCGCGGCGATGAATCCAAGAGCCGCGAGGGCAAATGGCTCGAGATCTGCGGCTGCGGCATGGTGCACCCCAACGTCCTCAAGAACTGCGGCATCGATCCCGAGGAATTCCAGGGCTTCGCCTTCGG
>CAYRGC010000021.1:0-16632 GCA_964423795.1 uncultured Candidatus Peribacteria bacterium
CGACCGGCCAGCGCGAAAAGCAGGAGATGATCCCCTACTTCGCCGCGAAGTTCGGTCAGTTCACGACGAACACGCTCATCCGCAACATCGTGGGCCAGACGAAGAGCGCGTTCGACATGTCGGACGTGATGAACTCCGGGAAGATCCTCCTCATGAACCTCTCGAAGGGTCTCATCGGCGACATCAACAGTAACCTCCTCGGTCTCATCGCCGTGAACAAGATCCAGGTGGCGGCCATGCGCCGCCAGCGCCAGGATTCCGCGAGCCGCAAGGACTTCTTCCTCTACATCGACGAGTTCCAGAACTTCGTGACGCCCTCGATCGAATCCATCCTCTCCGAGGCCCGCAAGTACCGCCTCGGCCTCATCCTCGCGCACCAGTACTTGGACCAGCTCGAGAAGGAGAGCAAGCTCGCGGGCTCCGTCAGCCTCAAGGGCGCCATCTTCGGCAACGTGGGCTCGATGATGTTCTACCGCATCGGTCCCCAGGACGCGGAAGTGGCCTCCAAGCAGATGGCCCCCGCCTTCTCCGAAGCGGACCTCGTGAACTCGGACTTCTTAAAGGGCGCGATGAAGCTCTGCATCCACGGCCAGTCCTCGCGTCCGTTCTCGATCGACGTCCCGGCGCCCTGGAAGGACAACACGTACCAGAAGGACGCCCAGGCCGGCGAAGCCTTCAAGCAACTGAGCCGCCTGAAATACGGCCGCGCGAAGGAATTCGTTGACCGAGAGATCCTCCGAAGGATCGGATCCTGAAGAGCCTGCCCTGAGCGACTCCGAGCCGGGCGAGGAGGAGCCGAAGGGTGGATCGGGAGATCTTGAGGAGAATCGGGTCATAAGAAGCAACCAAGAAACCAAGTACCAGGTAACCCGGATCAGAAGGCGGCCCGTAATCCAGTCAGAAGCACACTCGTGGTATTTATCTGGGCATCGAGTCGTTGGAAATGTTCTTCTTTAATGAAGACCAAATCTTTAGCGATAGATAACTGACAATGCAATTCCTCTAATGATCCAAGAGCGATTTCGAAATACCTTCGCTTTTCACGACTTGATCGTTTCGCATTTCCCTCGGCGATATTCAGCGGAACACTGGCACTTGATCGACGCAGTTGATCACCAAGTGCATATCGTTCTTCCGCCGGAAGAAGTCGAGTGACTTCATACACAGATAAACAGAGGCGATAGGATTCCTGCCACGCTCGCAACCGTTCATGAGGACGCTGATGCATGTCGCGATCATCTTCAAAGAACGGTGAGACGGTAATGCGACCGCGACATCGTTTTTCTGCCATCTCCTCATTTTCCTATTTGTAACAACGAAAAAGACGTTCCGCATCTTCGTGGAACGTTTTCTTGGTTTCCTGGTTACCTGGTTGCTTGGTTACTTGCCCCTCAGCGAAGGGCAACTGCAGTAACCGGCCTTGCGTGCACCAGGAGGCGCGTGCTCGTCGAGTCCGGAGGCCAGCAGGTGAAGAGGATGAGCTCCTCGCCCGTACCCATGAAGGGCGTGACGTCCTTCGGGTCGATCTGATTCTGACTCGCCGTCTCGTAGATGTACATTTTGCCGTCGAAGGTGACGTACACGCGATCACCGGGGGCGAGCTCGTTCACGCGGCGGAAGATGCGGGTGTACTGGGACACGTCCCACGAGTAACCGCTCGAGTGGCCGTAGATGACGATTTTGCCGTCGTTACCCGGGAAACTGAAGAGATGACCCACTCCCTGCTGGAGCGGGGCGAGAAGCCCCTCGCTTGTGAGCGCGTCGGACGGATGCGTCACCTTGAGGTCCTTGATGCCGAGTTTCGGAATCGTGATGGCGAAATCCAACGTGGAACGGTACTGCAGCTCGTCCTGCGAGTAGCCGCCCTGGCGGGTCGGACTCGGCGGGGGCTGCTGATACTGCATCTGGTTATTCTGCATCGTGAGCGGGTTCGTGGAACCGCCCTGATAGTTGGCCAACTCCGGGGGGTCCTGGAACGAGGAGAGGTTTTGGCTGAGGACGATCTCCAGGCGGTAGACGATGTCGAAGAACTGGCCGCGGGAGATCGGCGCGTTCACGTCCCAACGGTCGCCGCGGAAGAGCAGATTCTTCTGCACCGAAATGTCGAGGTACGGCTGATACCACTGCTGCCCCTGGGGCGCGCTCGCCTGCATGCCGTACGAGCGGAGGATCATGCCGAGCGCCTCCGGGAAGAGGATCTGGTTCTCCGGATGGAAGGAGCCGTCGGGGTAACCGGTGATCATGCCGGCGTCGCGCGCGGCGGCGACGTACGGGTCGTACCACTGGCCGTAGCCGACGTCCGCGAACACGTGCGTGTCGCGCGAGCGGTAGTCGTTCACGCGCTGCACGTACTCGGGACGGGACTGGAGGAGCACCTTCACGGCCTCCGCGCGGTTGATCCCCGTGTTCGGACGGCCGGTGCCGTCCGGATAGCCCTGGACCATGCCGCGGGCCGTCAGGTGGTCATACGCCCAGGTGAAGCGCGTGCCTTGGACATCCGGATACGCGGCCAGCGCCACGCCCGGGACGAGCGAGACGAGGATGGCGACGGCGAGACCGGAACTCAGGAAACGACGCATGGGGTCGAGATGAAGACGAACAAAGGCTAAAAACTTTACTACATTTGCAATTTTTGTCAATAAAATCGCCGCTCATTCGATAACCACTGTTTTGTGCTTCCAAAAGCCAAAAATACCCATGCTTTATTCAGTAAAATCCCTAACGGTCGGCTTCCAAATGCGAACCTCTGAAGGGACCGATCGCGGCTTCCCTCTGCGCACTTCCTCCTTCATACTGCGGCGCGCATGGCACTCCGCATCGGTATCGTCGGCTTACCTAACGTGGGGAAATCCACCCTCTTCAACGCACTCACGCGCAGCAAGGGCGCGCAAGCCGCGAACTACCCGTTCTGCACGATCGATCCGAACGTCGGCATCGTGGAAGTGCCCGATGAGCGCCTCCGCACGCTCGCCGACCTCATCCAACCGAAGAAGGTGATCCCCGCGGCGGTCGAATTCGTCGACATCGCGGGTCTCGTGAAGGGCGCCAGTTCCGGCGAAGGGCTCGGCAACAAATTCCTCAGCCACATCCGGGAGGTGGACGCCATCTGCCACGTCGTGCGCATCTTCGAAGGCGGCGACATCATCCACGTCGAAGGTTCGGTGGACCCGAAGCGCGACCGCGAGACGATCGAAACCGAGCTCGCGCTCGCGGACCTGGAATCGCTGCGCAAGCGCATCGAAAAGATCCAGGGCGCCGCCAGGAGCGGCGACAAGGACAAAGTGGCGGAGCTCGCGATCGCCCAGAAGCTCGAGAAGCACCTCGCCGAGGGCAAGATGGCCTCCACGATGACGTTCTCCAAGGAGGAGCTCCCCGTCGTCCGCGGCTTCCAACTCCTCACGGACAAGCCGATGATCTTCGCCGTGAACGCGGCGGAGACGCAGATGGCGAGCCTCAAGGTCGAAGAGGTCCGCGCGAAGCTCGCGCTGCCGGCGGATGCCCAGATCGTCATCATCTCCGCCAAGATCGAAGAAGATCTCCAGGACCTGAGTCCGGAGGAAGCGGCGACGTTCCTGAAGGATCTCGGCGTGACGTCCTCGGGTCTCGACCGTCTGATCCAGGCCGCCTACGCGGCGCTCGGCTACCAGACGTACTTCACCGCGGGCGTGGAGGAGGTCCGCGCGTGGACGGTGAAAGTGGGAGCCACCGGTCCCCAGGCGGCCGGCGTGATCCACACCGACTTCGAGAAGGGATTCATCTGCGCGGAGACGATCGCGTACGCCGATTTCGTCGCCGCGGGTTCCGAAGCGAAAGCCAAGGAAGCCGGCAAGATGCGGCAGGAAGGAAAGAACTACGTCGTGAAGGACGGGGATGTGATGCATTTCCGCTTCAACGTCTAAGCAGTACAACGTCCGGCTCGCCGTTGTACCGGGGTTCATCTCTTTCCTTTTTTTTCCATGCTCGAACTCCAGGAATATCACGAAACGGACGCCCCCGACGACCGCCTCTATCGCGAGATCGCGATCCCCGGCACCCCCCGGGGGAAACCCGTGAAAAAGCTCGAAAAGACCCGGCAACGCCTGCCGGCCCTGCTGCAGAGCGCAAACGAGGCGTTGCCCTGGGAGAAGACGGATCTGAGGGCACTCTACGAGAACCGCCTGGCGAGAGTGCGCCAACTGGAAGGGCAAACCAGAACGATCATCAAGCTCCTGCTGCAAAAGGGTGACGAGCATCCGCCGAAGATCGCGGGCACGCCGCAATCGAACGGCCGCGAAACGATATACGACAGCGCGACAAACGGATACCGGCGTCCCACGATCGCGCTGCGCGGAGGCATCGGCGATGAGGCGGTACAAAAAGGCGTTCGCCTGCCGATCATCCCCCGGTATCTCGTCGAGGAAATTTTGGAAGCCGAGCGGTACGAGGAGATCGCGAATGATGTCCTGCGCCACTTCGGCTCGGAACTCTAGCATCCGACCGGGGGCCACCTCGGGGAAGGCTGGCCTCCGGTAATTTTTAGGGCTGCCATCGGGCCAAAACCTCGATCGAGGATGCATTTCCTTGTCACGCGGCGAATCGTCCCTAGCATGTCGCCACTTCTTTTGGATTCATTCCCCTCTCTTTCATGAGCACGAACGGACTGAACGGTTTCCATGGCGCATTCGTTTCCGTCGACGGCACGCCGGAGGGAAAGCCGGGAAAGAAGTTGGAGAAGGTTGCCGCGAGCCTGGGTCGACTGGAAGGAACGTCGCAGTATGAGACGCGCCGCCGACGCCTTCAGCAACTGCTCAATGGCACGCGCTACTATCCCGCTGGCACAAAGCTTGCGAGTCTCTACTACACGGGACACAACGGAAAAACCAATGGCACGAGCGGCGTCCAGACCCCGAAGAAGAACGGCGTCCAAGAACTCCGCGGCGGCGTCGGCGATGGCGTTTTCGAGCAGATCATTCCCGAGGATGTCGCCACGCCGATCTTCGAGGAAGAGCATTTTATCGCTACCGCGGAAAAACTTCTTGAGGAGCAGGGACAGGAACTCTGATCCATGCCGTTCATCCCCCGAGAAGAGGCCTTCACCTGCGAGCACTGCGGTGCCCCCGTGGAGCCTCTTTCGCGCGGAACATACCGCGATCACTGTCCGGTTTGTCTCTGGAGCAAGCATGTCGACGATCTCGGCCCCGGAGATCGCGCGTCGCTGTGCCGAGGCCTCTTCCGTCCCACGGGCATCGATAGCGACAGCAAGAAGGGCTTCGTGATCCTTTATACCTGCGAGAAATGCGGAAAAAGGCACCGAAACCGCGCCGCGCCGGACGACGACCTCAGCATCAGTTTCGAACAGAATTTGTACTCTTGAATGAATAATTTGATCAGGTTTCTCCTCTGATTCAAGGGCGAACTTTTGATAAAGGCCCATCGGGGTCTTAGGATGGTCATCGAACCACCCCGCGAGCGAAAAACGTTCGCCCGCCGGGTCCTTTTTCTTTTTGGTCCCATGAAACGCCTGCTCCTCTGCCTTTCGCTCTTGGGTCTCCTCTTCCTCACGAACTGCGGCAAAAAGCAGGTGGTGCACGTGTTCGATGCCCAAGGGGACGACGCGGGATCCGTGGAAGTGCAAGGAAAGGACGGCCTTGTGGAGCGCAGCGGAAAGCCGATCGGACGCATCGAGAGCGGCACGTTCCTCGGCGCGGACGGCAAGGTGATGGGCAAGGTGGTGCTTGAGAACGACAAAGTGCTCATCGCCGACGCCACGGGCAATGCGGTAGGTTCCCTCGAGGCGGGCACGAATTGCTTCGGCAAAGCCGCGGCGATGGTCGGGAAACTCGGTGACACGCTGCCGCCGGAACTTGCGGCGGGCGCCTGCTACCTGGTGCTTCTCGCGCGCTGAACGCTCACTGATAGAACGCGTTCACGTAATCAAGGTCAGCGCGCTCGAGAGCGTCGCGGTATTCGCGTTCGGCGGCTCGCTCGCTCGAGACGAAGGCGTCGCGGGCGTACTCGATCGTGTCGACGTAGGCGTTGCGGGCATCGAACGAGGTATTGATGAACGCGCGCAGCGCCTCCCTGGCGGAAGCCTGGTAGTTGCGATAGGCCTGGGAAGGATCGACGCCCGAGCCGCAGTCGCGATGCATTTGGGAGAAGATCGTGTCGAGGGCGCGGTACCGGGCGTCGGACGCCGCGTTCATCGCCACGGCCCGTGAATCGAGCGCGCGGGTCTGCGCGTCGCGGAAAACCTGGTTATTCTGATCCTTGCGGGACTGGAGCGTGTTGTAGGCGTTTTCGTAGGTGCCGTTTCGGCGGTTGCGCGCGTCGAGCTCGTTGCCGGTCATCGACTTGTCCCAGCTGCGCTCCTTGGAACGGAGGCTCGTGATCGAGGAACGGAAAGTCGAACGATCCGAGCGCACGAACGTATCGCGGGACTTGTACCACGAGCTCAGCGCCTTGTCGGTGTATGAAGCGTTGAAGGACATCTGGCTGTCGATCGGCACCCTCTGCCGCTCGAATTTCTCCAGATTGCTCATGAAAGATCCGTCGCAATAGGACTTGGGGCCCACGAGCGCGAACGCCGAGACCGGGAGCAGTCCGAGCAAGGCGACGGCCAGGAGGCGGGAGGAGTTGCGCATAGGAAAAACATTATCTAATAAAATTTATATTTGTCAATTACTTTGACCAAGTCATGTTTCCCGCATACCTCTGGGAAAAACTCGGTTTCACCGGCAATGTTTCCTGGACGGTTCCTTCAGGCACCACCACGAGCGAGTCCTCCGCGTGGGACGACGATGCGACCGATACGGTGAATTTTCCTCGCTCGAGGGATTTTCGAGCGTCGGCGGAAAGGGTGGGGGCATCGAGCACGGCGTCGATCCCCTGCTCCCGGATGTCTTCCAGGATCGTCGACTTCAGTTCCTTGGCCTTCTCCGGACTGCTCTCGAGGGCGAAGTGCAGCTCGGCCAGATGTTCCGCGCGCCCGAGCTCGCGCTCGAGATCCTCGGGGCCCTTCACCTTCTCGCGCAGGCGCTCGTACTCCGCGGGGCTCCGCAACTTGCGGCGGATCTTCTCGCGTTCGCGACTGGGAAGGGAATCGAGGAACGGATCGGACATGTCGAAAGTGTACGCAGTCCCGGCGCGGAAGGCGACGGATCAGGGAAGGATTACGCTGCCCTCCTGCTGCATCATGGCGCCGCCCTGCGGGGGCATCATGCGGCCGGAGCGGATCATCGCGCCGAAGAAGGTGGCGACGAGGAGCGACCAGAGGATCGCGAACGGGATCATGATGATCATGTTCGCGACGAAGTGGTATCCCCAGATTGCGAAGGCGCGCTTGAGGAACGAATCGGACTGGAGCCAGGAATCCTTTTTCATGGGAGGGGGGAAATGACTACAGACAATTCTACCCGGAGCCGATGGCGATCAGAAGAGACAACTCGCTTCTTCCATCGCACGACGGCCGTTCGACTTCGGTAGCGTTCCATCCCCTGAGGGAAGCCTCCGAAAAAAGGACCCTCGCGGGTCCTCTTCTCTCTCTCGAACGCCCTTCGTCAGGCTCAGGGTGACAATGTGAACATGCTTCAGCTGCAACCCGACGTGGCGCCACAGTCGAGACAGAGCTCGCAGGAGCCGTTGCGCTTCATCTTGAGGCTGCCGCACCCGCCGCACACGGAGCCGGTGTAGCCCTGGAGCTTGGCCTGGGCGGTCTTGTCGGCGGCGGCCGTCGGCGCGTCCTCGACCTCGGCGTCGAGATCGGCTGCGGCCTGGACGGGCGAGGCGATCTCGGCGGGAGCGCCCTCGTCGACGACGGGCAGACGCATCGCGAAGGCATCGCGGCTCTTCGTGCCCGTGGCGTACGCGCGGTCCACGAGGTCGCCGTTGTGGAACGTCTTGGCCTTGTCCTTCGTGAGGAACTTGAGGGCGAGCCAGCGGCCGAGGTAGTCCATGATGCTTTTGACCATAGGGATCTCGCGGTTCGTCGTCATGCCCATGGGCTCGAAGCGGCTATGGACGAGTTTCTCGCAGAGCACCTCGAGCGGGACGCCGTACTGGAGGTTCATGGAGAGGCTGAGCGCGAGCGTGTCCATGACGCCGGAGAGCGTGGAGCCTTCCTTGCTCATCTTGATGAAGATCTCGCCCGGGTCGCCGTCCTCGTACATGCCGACATGGATGTAGCCCTCGTGGCCGGCGACGGCGAACTTATGGGCGATCGCCATGCGCTCCTGAGGAAGTTTCCGGCGGCGCGGCACCTCCTTCATGACGATCTTCTCGACGGTGACCGTCTTCACCTCGGCGTCTTTCGACTTGGCTTTCTTGGTATCCGAGACGTTGGAAAGGGCCTGGCTGAGCTTGCTGCCGTCGCGGTAGAGCGCGTTGGCCTTGAGCGCGAGCTTCCAGCTCAAGAAGTAGGCGTTCTTGATGTCATCGAGCGTGGCGTCGTTCGGCAGGTTGATGGTCTTCGAAATGGCGCCGCTGATGAAGGGCTGGCTCGCCGCCATCATGCGGATGTGGCCCTCGTAGTGGATATACCGCTTGCCGAGCTTGCCGCACTTGTTGGCGCAGTCGAACACCGGCAGATGCTCCGCCTTGAGATGCGGGGCGCCCTCCACCGTCATGCGGCCGCAGATGGCCTGGTTGGCCTCGTCGATCTGCTCCTGGGTGAAACCGAGGGCGGCGAGGAGGTTGAACGACGGATCCTTCATCTGCTCGTCCTTGATGCCCAGGCGCGTGAGCGTGGCGTCGCCGAGCACCCAGCGGTTGAATGCGAAGCCGAGCTCGAACACCTGGGGCAGCTGCTTCTCGATCTTCGCGAGGTCCTCGTCCGTGAAACCGCGGACCTTGAGGGCCTGCTCGTTCACGTGCGGGGCGCCCTTGAGGGACAGCGTGCCCATGACGTAGTTCATGATGTCCAAGACCTCCTTCTGCCCGTAGCCGAGCGCGCGCATGGCCGGAGCCACGGACTGGTTGGCGATCTTCATGTAGCCGCCGCCGGCGAGCTTCTTGAACTTCACGAGCGCGAAGTCCGGCTCGACGCCGGTCGTGTCGCAGTCCATGAGGAGGCCGATCGTGCCCGTGGGGGCGATGACAGTGACTTGGGCGTTGCGGTAGCCGAAGCGCTCGCCCTTCGCGAGAGCCTTGTCCCACGCCTCCTTGGAGGCGGCGAGGAGATCGCGCGGGCACTCCTCCTGGTCGATGCCCACGGGCGGCACCGCGAGACCCTCGTACTCGGACGGCGCGACGTTATAGGCGGCGCGGCGGTGGTTACGGATCACGCGGAGCATGTGGTCGCGGTTCTTGGCGTATCCGGGGAACGTGCCGAGGCTCTCGGCCATGTCGGCGGACGTGACGTAGCTCTCTCCCGTCATGATCGCGGTGAGCGCGCCGCAGATGGCGCGGCCCTTCGGGGAGTCGTACGGGATGCCCATGCGCATGAGCATGGCGCCGAGGTTGGCATACCCGAGGCCGAGGGTACGGAAGCGGTCGGAAAGCTCGGCGATCTCGTAGCTCGGGAACTGGGCCATGAGCACGGAAATCTCGAGGACGATCGTCCAGAGACGCACCGCGTGGCGGTACGCGTCCACCATGAAGGTGCCGTGCTCGGCGTCGTAGAACTTGAGGAGATTGAGCGAAGCGAGGTTGCAGGCGGTGTTATCGAGGAACATGTACTCGCTGCAGGGGTTACTGGCATTGATGCGCCCGTCCGCCGGGCAGGTGTGCCAGTCGTTGACCGTCGTGTCGTACTGCACTCCCGGATCGGCGCAGGCCCAGGCGGCGTAGCCGATGTCCTCCCAAAGCTTGCGGGCCTTGAGCGTCTTGCAGGGCTTCGGATCGCGCCCCTCGCGCTCGGCCTTCTTGAGCTCGGTGCGCCAGTAGAGGTTCCAGTCGCCGTCCTTTTCCACGGCCTCGAAGAAGGCGTGCGGCACGCGGACGGAGTTATTCGAGTTCTGGCCGGAGACGGTGGCGTACGCCTCGCCGTTGAAGTCGGTGTCGTACCCCGCGGCGGCCCTCGCGGCCACCTTCTTCTCCTCGTTCCCCTTCCCGTTGATGAACTCGACGATGTCCGGGTGGTCGAGATCGAGACAGACCATCTTCGCGGCGCGGCGCGTGGTGCCACCCGACTTGATGGCGCCCGCCGCGCGGTCGCCGATCTTGAGGAAGCTCATGAGGCCCGAGCTCTTGCCGCCGCCGGAGAGGGGCTCGCCCGCGCCGCGGAGGCGCGAGAAGTTGGTGCCCGTGCCGGAACCGAACTTGAAGAGGCGCGCCTCGCGGACCCAGAGGTCCATGATGCCGCCGTCGTTCACCATGTCGTCAGCCACGCTCTGGATGAAACACGCGTGCGGCTGGGGGTGCGTGTAGGCGTCCTCGCTGCGGCGCACCTCGCCCGTGATCGGGTCGCAGTAGTAGTGGCCCTGCGCGGGACCCGTGATGCCGTAGGCGTAGTGGAGGCCCGTGTTGAACCACTGCGGGCTGTTCGGGGCCGCCATCTGGCGCACGAGCATCGCGGAGAGCTCGTCCTCGAAGGCCTGTGCGTCCTGGGCGGTCTCGAAGTAGCCGTATTTCTGCCCCCAGAACCTCCAGCAGCCGGCGAGGCGGCGGACCACCTGCTTCACGCTGCGCTCGGGACCCGTGACGGTCTCGCCTTTCTCGTTCTTGAGGACGTTGCCGTGCGCGTCGGTCTGGGGAACGCCCGCCTTGCGGAAGTACTTGCTCACGACGATGTCGGTGGCGACCTGGCTCCAGTCGGCCGGGATCTCGGCGTTCTGCATCTCGAAGACCACCGAACCGTCGGTGTTCACGATGCGGCTCGTGCGGCGCTCGTAGCGCACTTCCTCGAGCGGGTCGGAACCCGGCGTCGTGAAGAGGCGCGGGATCGAGAGCCCCTTCCCGGTGCCCGCGGGGCGCGCGGAAGCGTCCGATTCGAGCGGACGGATGACGCCTTCACGCTGGCCTTCCACGCGATTCTGGACGGAGTCGGAAACGAGGGAAGCGGCCTTCGGGTTCATAGGGAGAAGGGGAAACGGGGATGGGAAAGGAAACACAACAGGTTGTTATTCGTCGTGTCACAACGACACAAGATATTGTGACGATCGGGGCCGGTCAAACTGTCGTGAGCCGCTCGGTCGGAGGAGTGCGATGGTCGCTCGCGCGAGACGAAAAAGCAACGGTCGATGCCCGGAAAAATCGGTCGTCGCAACCCAAACGCAAACGAGTGGCAACAGGAAAAACGGGCGGAGGTGACGAGTGGCGAGTGGCGAGTTACGGGTTCGTCAGGGCATCACCGTTTCCAGGCACACTCACGCCCCGTAATTCGCCACGCCCGTCTGCTACACTCGTCTGCGATGAAGATCCTCCTCCTCAGCGCCGGAACCAACGAGCAGAGCAATTCCCTTACCCTCGCGGAAGCCTTCTGCAGGGGCGCGACGAAGGCCGGGAACGTGGAGATCGAGGGCATCCGCGTCGCGGAGTTCGACCTCGCGCACTTCACCCTCGCCCACTACGACGCGGCCACGGACCAGGGCGACGCCTTCCGCCGCCTGGAGCGCGCGGTGACGGAAGCCGCGGGAGTCGTGATCGCCACGCCCATCTGGAACTTCTCGGTGCCGGCGCACCTCAAGAACCTCATCGACCGCATGGGCGCCTTCGCCCTCGACCGCGAAACGCGCAGCAAAGGCACCCTCGGCGGAAAGCCGTTCTTCTTCCTCTACACCGGCGGCGCGCCGCTGCCCGCCTGGAAGGGGCTCATGCGCTTCACGACGATGCATCTTCCCGAATCCATCCGCTACTTCGGCGGCTCGGTCTTCGGACGGCTCTTCGAGGGCAAGTGCACTCCCGGGAAAGGCGCATTCGGCCTCGTAGTCGACAAACGCGCCGATGTCCTTGCGCGCGCGGAAGCGGCAGGCGAGCGTTTCGCCCGCAGGACGGCCAGGTTCGCGCAGGACGGCACCCTGCCTCTCTCCATCCGCATCGTCACCTGGTTCTACAAGAAAGGGCAACGGATCATCGCGAAGTTCTGACGATTTTCCAGGGATTTTTTGTAAGAAAAATATGGGTAAAATGCCGCAAAACCATTGACCCGTGGCATTTTTTCGGTATCCTCCAGGCCCTTTTTTCTCCAGCATATGAAGAGCCCGGAAGTACAAACGCAAGAGACTGCGCCCGCAAAAAAGAGCTTTCCCGTCGTCCCCCTGATGCGCGAATCGCTCAGGATCGGAGACGACGATATGCTGAACATGCAGTTCTTACGGGAAGGCGGCGCGAAGATCACGACGGTCGAGCACCCCGGACAAGAGGGAGTCGAATATCGCCTCGTAACGGAGGAGAACATTCTCAGGCACGTCGAAAAAAACGGTGCACGCTTGCCCGTGGCCGCACTCCTTCAGCGGATATGGACTGAAGAGCCCAACGCATGAGGAAACCAAGCGATCAGTACGATCCTGACGGTACGGATGCTGCAAACGAACGGACAGAAGCCATGACAGATCTGGACCTGCGGTCGCTCAAAGTCCGGGCATATCTGGAAACACTGACAGGCCGCGAGGCGACCGTTGAAAAGCGATCGCATCTTCCTATCGCGCGAGGCGCGCTTGCCGAAAGAACCATCGAAGTACGAGTGACTCCGACCAGCCACACGCTCCTGGGTATGCGCGGAGTATTCGCCGTGCGTTTCCGGCACTATCTCGATCTACATCTCGCCCCCGAAAGCAGTCTGGGCTATTAGCCGATCATCGTCAGTTCTTCATCCCTGAAGCCCGCGCCGCTGAACGCCTCCCAGGTCTTCGGACCTCCCTCGACGAGCAAGGACGTGATGCCGAAGAACCCGTCCCGGGGCGTGAGCAACGCCTTCCAGAGGGAATCCCACCGAAACATCCCGAAGACGTCCGTTTCCACGCCGAACACGCGTACGTCATTGGCTTCGAGCCGCTTCGCCTTGGCAGAAGACGCGTTCTCCTCGGTCGTGAGGAGAATAGTCATGGCACGATGATCGTCGATGACGATCTTGGCGTCTTCCGGGGTCCGCAAACCGGCATCGAGAACAAGACGGTAAAGATAATTTTTGTACTCGAATTTTTTCTCTTTATTCAGGGCTGAATCAATATTTCGTATCGTTAATTGAGGATCATCGGAAAGTATAGTGCCTGAACCTACAAGAATGGCATCTGTTAGGGCTCTTCCATATATATGAGACCACGAATTCTGCTCGGATGAGGTTATTGCCAGGGGCGAGCCATCAGGATGGGCTACCCGTCCGTCGGCCATCATGGCTTTTTTCAGGGTGATCCAGGGACGTGCCTTGGTACGGACCGTCGAATATCCGCGGTTGAACCATTCGCACTGCGCTCGGAGCATGGGGCCGATCACCCGCACGCCTTTCGCCTCCAGGATGGCCCTGCCCTTCCCAGCGACACGAGGATCCGGATCCCCCATCCCGTAGACGACGGTCTTGATGCCCCGCTCCAAAAGGATGTCCGTGCAGGGCGGCGTTTTCCCGTGGTGGCAGCACGGCTCCAGGTTCACGTAGAGCACGTCCGAAGAATCGATCTCTCCCGGGAAGCGCTCAAGAAGGTCCCGCTCGGCATGGGCCATGCCGAACCCGCGGTGAAAGGCCTCCGCAATGATGCGATCCTCACGCACGAGGACCGCGCCGACCATGGCACCGTTGCCGACGCGCCCGCGGCCCTGTGCGGCAAGTGTGAGGCAGCGGTGGAGGAAGGTCTCGGCGGACACGACGGCAGCATACCGCAGTGCAGACCCCTGGAGCCTTTTTGCATTTTAAAACAAATTATTAACGTTTTACTACGCTAATACAATCCAGAGAAGGGGAGTGAAGACTCGAATTACGAATTTTGAATGATGAATAATGAAAAATGTGATCAAGTATTGTGATCTTTCATCGCAATGATCCTACGATTATTTTCGATCCAAGTATTTTTGCAAAACAGAAATGTTTTTTTGTCCATTTTGCGATTCGTCGCGGTTATGTGAAGAGGATTGCACATTCGTTTTTTGTTCGTTCGACCCCTCTGCGGACCTCTCCCCTGCCCCGTTTTCGACGCGCGTCAGAGGACGAACGCCCATGCGGTGGTGACGGTGGACATTGAGGTACCGACGGTAGCCTCCGGGGCCGTTTTCGATGAATTTCGCGACGCGTGTGACCGTCGTGGTGCTGGCACCAGTGGTGGCGGCGACATCGCGGTAACTGAGGCCCTTGGCGAGGTTTTTGGCCACTTCCAACCGCTCACCCCAAGCCTGGAGCTCGCTTAAGGTGCCGATATCACGCAGCAGGTCGGCGAGTTCCTCCTCGGACGAGCAAGAGAGCAGAGCATCGCAAAGGGCCCGAAACCAGGGCTCCTTGCGGTAGCTGTCCTCGGTGAAGCGCTTGCGGATCTTCATGGTGATCACTTCTGGAGAAGCTGACGAATTTCACGACCGATGTCGTTCTGCTGCAAAATTTCGGATCCGGGCAAATCCGCTTCGAATTCGATGTGATCGAGCGCCTGCTGCATCTCGCTACGATAGGACTTCGGGGCCTTCTTCCATGCTTCCAACTTCTTTTCGTAATAGACATTGCTCTCGATTGCCATGTCGGAGGGGGAAAGTATGGAACAGTGTACATCGCTTTCTCACTGTGTCAACGTAGTACTACAAAAAAAACTTTGTTGGCTTCTGGTAGAGTCTTTCCCATGACTCCCCTCTCCTCCTTCTTCGATCTCCGCCGCAAGCGCAGCGGGCTTTCCGCCGTGGGCTTCTATGTGGCGTCCTTCATCGCCACCGCCATCCTTGGCGGCATCGTCGCCGGCGTGGCCGTGCTGTTCGTGCCGGGAACCGGATCGTTCGAGCAAGGCTTCGCCTTCGGCGTGCAGGTCGGCACGATCGTGGCCGCCATCAGCTCGGCGCTCTTGTGCCTTCTCGTCGTCTGGAAGAAGAAGTTCCTGCCCCATCCGGGCATGCTCGCCCTCGTCGTGTGCTCGGCCGCGCTCGGGTACCTTGGCGGCGCGCTCCTCGGCATGATCATCCCCTCCTTCCTCACCACGAAGACCGCGAAGGCGGTGTAAGAGGAATACAACAGAAACAAAAAGAGTGTCGCCCTTCGACTACGCTCAGGGTGACACTCTTTTTACTATCGCGAGGATTACTTGCCGCCTCCCGTGCGCGCGGCGATGACTTCATCGGCGACGTTCTTCGGCACCTTGTCATAGTGGCTCGGCTCCATGGAGTAGCTGGCGCGACCCTGGCTCATGGAACGCAGATCCGTGGCGTAACCGAACATCTCCGCGAGCGGGATCTTGGCATCGACAACCTTGGCCGTACCGCGCTCGCTCGTGCTCGTCACGAGACCGCGGCGGGAACTGATGTCGCCCATGACGTCGCCGAAGAATTCCTCGGGCGTCACGACTTCGACCTTCATGACCGGCTCCAAGATGACCGGATCCGCCTTCTTGGCGGCAGCCTGGAAACCGATGCTGGCGGCCATCTTGAAAGCGAACTCGTTGGAGTCGACGTCGTGGTACGAACCGTCGAGAAGTTCCACCTTCACGTCCACGACCGAGTATCCGGCCTGGATGCCACGGCTCATGCCTTCTTGGAAACCCTTGTCGCACGCGGGGATAAACTCGCGCGGGATGCGCCCGCCGACGACTTCGTCGACGAACTCGTAACCCTTGCCCGCCGGCTGCGGCGTGATCTTGAAGACGACGTGGCCGTACTGACCGCGACCGCCGGACTGCTTGATGTACTTCTCCTCGTGCTCGAGTTCCTTCTGGATCGTCTCGCGGTAGGCGACCTGGGGCTTACCGACGTTCGTTTCGACCTTGAATTCGCGCTTCATGCGGTCGACGATGATATCCAAGTGGAGCTCGCCCATGCCCGCGAGAATGATCTGGTTGGTCTCCTCGTCGCTGCGAACGCGGAGCGTCGGGTCCTCTTCCACGAGCTTCTGGAGGGCAATGCCCATCTTCTCCTGGTCGGCCTTGGTCTTGGGCTCGACGGCGAGCGAGATCACCGGCTCGGCGAACGTGATGGACTCGAGCTGGATGGGGTTGTTGATGTCGCAAATCGTGTCTCCCGTGCGCGTGTCCTTGAGACCGATGACCGCGCCGATGTCGCCCGCTTCGATCTGGTCGATCTCCGCGCGCTGGTTCGCGTGGAGGCGAACCAAGCGACCGATGCGCTCATTGTTTCCCGTACGACTGTTCAAAACGGCAGTGCCCGTCTTGAGCACGCCGGAGTAGACGCGGATGAAGGTGAGACGGCCGACGAACGGGTCGGTGGCGATCTTGAAGGCGATCGCGGAGAGAGGCTCTTCGTTCGTCGCATGGCGGGCGATATCGGAATCGTCGGAGGGGTTCTTGCCCTTGATCGACGGGATGTCCGCCGGACACGGGAGATAGGCAACGACGGCGTCGAGCACGAGCTGCACGCCCATGTTCTGGAGCGAGCTGCCGCAGAGAACGGGATAGAGCTTGTTGCGGACGACGGCGGAGCGCAGACCCGTGCGCATCTCCTGGATCGTAAGCGCGCCGTCCGTGAGGAACTTGTCCATGAGTTCGTCGTTGTTCTCCGCGATCTTCTCCATGAGCGTCAATCTGTACTCCTTCACCTGGTCTTTCATGTCGTCCGGGATCGGGAGCTCCTTCTTGGTTTCGCCGT
>CAYRGC010000022.1:0-15815 GCA_964423795.1 uncultured Candidatus Peribacteria bacterium
GGAAGGGTACAGCTGGCTTTCCTTTCCGCGCTGGTTAGTCAACTATCCTTGGCGTAAAGCGTAAGAGTTGCCTCCGTCGTACGTTTGACGTCCTGCGATCCGTCGCGTACACTGCCTCGGCTTTGGAAAGCCCAGAGCGCGAAACCTCCTCCTCATGGAAGTCCTCCTCCTCCAAGACATCAAAGGCGTCGGGAAGAAGAACGACCTGCTCGTCGTGGGAGACGGCTTTGCCTTGAACTGCCTCCTCCCGCAGCGCACCGCTCTCGTGGCCACGCCTACGGTCCGTCGCCGCTATGCCGAGCAGATCAAGAAGCGCGCCGTCGAGAAGGAGAACGAGCGCCAGGCCCAGATGGCCGCGGCCTCCGTCCTCTCGGGCAAGATCCTCACCTTCAAGCGCAAGGCCTCCAAGACGGGCAAGCTCTACGCCGGCATCACGGCGGAGAACATCGCGTCCGCTTTCCAGGAGCAGCATGGTCTCGAGTTCAAAGCCGAGGACGTCCTCCTTGAGGAGCACATCAAGGCCGTCGGCACGCACACGGTGCAGGTGAAGGTCGGCGCCGCCGCCCAGGCCGTCACGATCAACGTCGTCAAGGAAGAGGAGAAGGCGGCGTAATTTCTCTCTATGGTGCATCCCCCGGAAGGCGAACTGAGGGAGTGGATTCTTGAGCGTTTGCCGGGAATGGAGATTGCTCTCAAGGACATGGTCGTTCACGGCCGGATCAAGGATGTCCGCTCCGTCCTCTATGTGGCTTTGGGAAAAGGCGGTCGAGGATTCGTTTCGCGTATCCGCGAACCGCTCGACGAGATCGGCTATGCCGTCAAGACGCCACGTTACCAATCGGAAAACAGGGAGTGGCTGTTGCGTGAGCGCGCCATGCTGGAACGCGCCGTCTTCGCGCCGCGGGTGCACGTGCTCTCCCCCGCAGCGGACCAGTATCTTCTCATGGATTACGTGCCTGGGGGGACGCTGCGCGACATCGCGGAGGACCTTCGGTCCGTGACCCTCAAGACGCGCACGGAAATCGCGCGGAAGTTCGCGGAGGGGCTCGGTTGCCTGCACGAGGAAGGAAAGATCATCCATCGGGACCTGAAGCCGGTCAACGTCTTGCTCACGACGGATGGCAATCCGGTGTTCCTCGATTTCGACTTGGCGGTGGATATGTCCCGCGAGGACGAGCATTCGCAGCACTTCGTCGGAACGACCGACTTCGCCGCACCCGAGCAGTTCCGGGGGTACACGCATCGCGCGGCGGACGTGTTTTCGCTTGGAATGACGTTCTACGCGTCATTCTTTGCCGGGATGAACGATATCGGGGATGCGCTCCAGGACGCCTCCGGTACGCAGTATCCGTACTTCGTGCTTTCCGACGATGAAGCGCAGGGCATCGTCCATGACACGATCGATCGCCGCGTGTCCGACCGTTCCTGGAACGATCTCCTCAAGCGCATGCTCGCGGTCGATCGACGCAGGCGCATCAGCGCGCAGGAAGCGGAACGGACGCTTCACGGCATGTCTCGATCAGACGGGGAGGAGTACGCCGGCGCGATGAAATCCCTGTTTGCCTGAGCGACGAGCCGGTGACGCCTTACTTGCCTTACTTCAAGGTGGTCGTTTGCCTGCGGAAAGGCGGATCGAAGTGCGCGCGCAGGAGCAGTACCTCGGCGGTCCTGTTGCGTACGCTATGCAGGACGCCCGAAGGGAACACGCAGGATTCCCCCGCCCGGAGGAGGATTGTTTCATGATGTATCCGCACCTCGGCCGTGCCTTCCAGGATCTCGATCGTCTCCTGTCCGCTGTGCGTATGGGGATGAGTGTGGCCATCGGGTTCGATCCTCGCGAGGAATGTTTTTCCCTCGTCTCGTTCCATGTCTTCATTGATCAGAACGCCCGCATGAGTCGTGCCCTGCACGACGTACGGCGACCACGAGGACGGCGAATCGGTCATAAGACCGCGCATCATAGTATTTCCAGAAGTCCAGAACAAGATTTCCCCTGTAAAAACACTCATGGGAGTACGCGGAAAGGAGCGTCTCTGTGTGCCCTCTTTTTTCAAAGATGACATTAAGTGAGAAATTTGTTATAATATAAATTACATACATGTTTCTTCACGTAGAAGGGACATTCGACACAATCCGTATGTAGCCTCGCATTCGTGCAGGCGTCGAGATCCTTCACATAGCGGAGAACATTCAGGAGTATCGCATGAAGCTTAGGACCATTGGTTACGAGGGTTTTCACGGTTACAACGGTCAGATTGTCTACGTTGTCGATGGGAATGACGTGTACTTCACTGGCATTGGTGCCGCAGTCCACGCCACTACCACGATTAACGCAGCCGAAGCCGTCATCGAAGGTATCTGCCGTGATCTGGGTAGGCCGTGGCATGACCTGACGTTTTACGACGTCCAGACACGCTATGGCTATCAAGGTCGTCCGGAAGGGTGGTATCTGATCGATCGTCTTGAGGTAGAGGCGCGCGAAACTGGTCTTTATGTCGACGAATGGATTCCTGTTGCGCACTGTCTGCTGCCGAGGCGTTTCGATCTCCTCATGCCCTTCACGGAACACGATCGGAAAAACCTGGCCAAGCTCCAAGAAGAAGCCAAATATGAAGCGGAACAGCGGCCTTTGCCCGGTGTCCCCGCTCATATCATCGCCCTCTTCAAGAGCTTCATCGATTAGCCCTACAGGTTTTCCGCTAAACCGGGCAGCACTTGCTGCCCGGTTTGGAGATTCGCATTAAAACCTACATTGTCTTCAAGGGTAACTTTGCACAATCAGTACATAGTTTTGAAGTGTCCCGATGTGCGTGGTGGGCCAGGGGGGATTTGAACCACCGACCGCAGGTTTATAAGTCCTGTGCTCTAACCAACTGAGCTACTGGCCCACGCGCTGATGCTAGCACTGAGGCGCCCCGCGCCGTCAGTGCCGGGCTATGCGGGGGGCCGAGCGCGGAAACAGGATGTTCACGGAAAAGCGAATTCGCTCTTTAGTATACGCCAAAATGCTTTTTCTCTCAATTCCTTATACGAACGCCTCCTCCTCTTTGAGGATTTCCAGAAGCAGGTCCTGCGTGGGTTCGGGGTG
The DNA here is from genome assembly GCA_964423795.1 of uncultured Candidatus Peribacteria bacterium. GTDB lineage: Bacteria > Patescibacteriota > Gracilibacteria > Peribacterales > Peribacteraceae > CAYRGC01. Next base: position 3,089 of record CAYRGC010000022.1, read on the forward strand.
CGTTGCGTACCGCTTCATGCCCTGAAGGGCATGCTCTCCGAGGCGCCGGCGGATCGCCAAGACCTCCGTCGCCATTCTTTCCTCCGCCGAGCCGTCCGCGAAAGGCTGTACCGCGAACATTTCCCCGTTCTGCCGGATGACTCCCACCTGCTCCAAGACCGTCAACGCGGCGTTGACCATGGAATCGTGCTCCTGCGGTATCGCCGCTCTCCCGACAAACCGATGGCCCCGGAGGAAGCGCTTGCGTAGCGCGAAAAGATTCACTCGCCCCTGATCTCCGATGCGAAGCGGCGATTTCTGCACCATTTCGGTCAGGATACGATGAACGGCGTGAACGAAATTCATGCCCGGAAGACGCTCTTCCAGGAAATGCTCGTGCAATCCGGCATCCTTTTGATCGTATAAGAGAGCGCAATGGGCATCGTCCCCGTCGCGCCCGGCGCGGCCCGTTTCCTGAAGATACGCGAGAACGCTTCCCGGCATGTCCCGATGGATGACGAGTCGGACGTTGGGTTTATCCACGCCCATGCCGAACGCGTTGGTCGCCGCGATGATACTCGGTTCGTCCCGAAAGAACGCAAGCTCCTTCTCGCGTCGCTCATCCTTGCTCATGCCGCCGTGATAGGCGATGCCGGGCACATCGTTCAGCGAGAGTTCCTGTTGGATCTTCACGGTGTCCGCCTGTCGACCGCAGTAGATGATCGCCGCATCGTCCTCGTAGACGGAATATCGGTGCAGCAGATCGAAAATCGCATCCATCTTCTGCTTCTTTCCCTCGACCGGCAGGACGGAATACCGCAAGTTCGGCCGATGGGGATCTTCTTCATGCCGGAAGGGATCGTTCAGACTGAGCGCTTCGCGGATGTCCTTGTCCACGAGGGCGCTCGCGGTTGCCGTGAACGCGGACATGGCGGAAGCGTCGATTTCCCTGCGTGCGATGCCGATATTTCTGTATTCGGGGCGGAAATCACGCCCCCATGTACTGACGCAGTGGGCTTCGTCCACCACGATTCTCGGTATGGAAGCCCTTTTGAGCGCTTCCATGTTCCTTGTCGTCATCAGCTGCTCCGGCGAGGCGAAAAGCAGGGCATACTCTTTCCGTTCAAGCGCCTGGAGCGTCTCTTCCGTGTCGGTCTGGGAATGCAGTTCTCCGCAGGGAATGCCGAGCGCCCGCAGCTTGAGAACCTGCTCGCTCATGAGGGCGATGAGGGGCGAGACGACGAGCGTCGTGTCGCCGCGCTTCTCCATGAGCGCGGGCAGCTGGAACATCAGGGATTTGCCGCTGCCCGTCGGCGAATAGTGCAAGATATCCCTTCCCTGCAGAGCCGCTCGGACGTTCTCGCTTTGACCTCGCAAAAACGATTCATGCCCGAAAACCTCTCGGAGCACCCGTTGGGGCGACTCGGTGTCACTCTTGTGCCCGAGCCAGTTTTGCGCCTTCGAATGCCGAATATCCATGGCGTGCTACCATACAGGCAGAACGCCGGACTGCAAGAAAACGGGGCCGCCCCGGCGCCCCGTTTCCCCGCGAAGGGCGAGGTTATTGGTTCCCCCCGGTCCCCAGGTTCACGTCGATGCCCGTCGTGCCGCCGCCCGAGGGGGCCGGAACGCCTGCGCCGCGGAACATCTGGACCGCGAAGTATCCGATCACGAGCACCGCGATGATGGCGACGATCGCGACGACCGCGTTCATGCCGCTCGAACTGTTGTCTGCCATGGGATGTGAGGAAAAAAGAGGAGGTAAAGATGGGAGACGTCCTGCGTCTACTCCCATGCAGAAGACGAATGTCTTCCCCCTCTCTTTCCCCCTTTTCTCCTATGGAAATCGTCTGGTTCCTCCTTATCGGCCTCATTGCCGGCTGGATCGCCGACATGCTCGTGAAGGGCGTCGGATTCGGCGTCGTGGGCGACATGGTCGTCGGTTGCGTCGGCGCGCTCATCGGCGGCTATCTCTTCCGCGTGCTCGGCATCGGCACCTACGGACTCCTTGGCAGCATCATCGCGGCCGTCGTGGGCGCGGTGATCTTCCTCTGGATCCTCAAGGCGATCTCGAGGAAACGGTGACCATGAAACCTCTACGGGGAAACCTATACGGGTGTCATCCTGAGCGTAGTCGAAGGACGACACCCGTTGTCTATGGTTCGTCCCTCGTCTTTGCTCGGGATGACAACGGTTTCTACTTGTTGACCCTCACGTATTCCTTCGCTTCGGCCTTCGTCTTCACCTCGCCGCGGACCTGCGCGTCGTGGAGACGCTGCGTAATGCGGCCCACCTCCGGGCCGGGTTTCATCCCCAGGAGCTCCATCACGTCGTGTCCGCTCAGGAGGGGTTTCTCGGGGCGTGGGTGCGCGTCGAGGAAGCGGTCGTAGTCCTTCACGATCTTGTCGTAGAGCTGGAAATCCGCGGGCGTCGTGCCGGCGATATCGAGCCAGAAGATTTTGAGCAGCTCCGGGAACCAGGGGTGGAAGTACCAGTGCCCTTTCCGCTCCTCGGGCATGTCCAGGAACGTCATCGACATGTGGTGGCGGATCAGCCAATCGATCTTCTCTATCCGGGCCTTCGGGTATTGCAGGCGCTTGAGGGCCTTCGTCGCGAGGTCCGCGGAGACCGTGGCGTGGTGATCGAACCGGATGCGTTCCTTCAGGCTGAACGTTTCCGCCTTGCCGCAATCGTGGAAGAGCCCGGCGACGCGCACGTCGACGCCGTCGTCCTCGCGAAGGTTTTTGAGCAGCTGCATCGTGTGGTCCCAGACGTCGCCCTCGTGATGGTAATCGGCCGGCTGCGGGATGCCCTTGCAGACGTGCAGTTCCGGGAAGAGGCGCGAGGCGAGTCCGAGTTCCCAGAGGTCCTCGAACGCCCGGTCGGGGTTTTTGCCAAGCAGCGTCTTCTCGAACTCGGTCGCGATCCGCTGCGGCGAAAGTCCGTCCACGAGCGCGGCCAGTTCGCGCAGAGCCGCGTACGTCTCGGGATGGTATTGCCCGGCGATGGCGGCGCGGAGGCGCACGGCGCGCAGGATCCGGAGTGCGTCGTGCTTGATGCGGACGGCGGGTTCCCCGATGAAGCGCACGAGCTTCTCCTTGAGGTCTGATTCGCCGTCGAATGGGTCAAAGAACGCGCTCGTGAGAGGGTTTACATACATCGCGTTCACGGTGAAGTCGCGGCGGCGCGCGTCCTTCGCGCGGTCCGTCGTGAAGGCCACCGACTCCGGGTGGCGGCCGTCGCTGGCCTCGTCATCTTCGCGAAAGGTCGTGACTTCGAGCTCGTCGTCACCCAACTGCACGCGCACGCTTCCGAGCGCCTTGCTCTGCTGCTCGGCATTGGAGCGCTTGAAAAGTTTCAGGACCTGGTCCGGCAGAGCAGAGGTCGTGATGTCGATATCCGTCGGCACCTTTCCGAGCAGGAGCTCGCGCACGGCGCCACCGACCCAGTGGGCCTCGTAGCCCGCGTCGATCAGGGTCTCGCACGCCCTATAGGCACGTTCCCCGAGGGGGGTCTTGAGCGTCGCGGCGAGGGCCTTGGAGTCGATCGGCATGGATGTGGATGTCAGTATGCACGAATACCCCGTGCGCTTCGAATCCGCAGTCAATCGTGGTTCGCTGGCGCTTGAGTCGGTTTCTCTTTCGCGTCAATGATCGCCTCCCAAGCGTCAAACATGTAGCTCGCGGCGACGGTAGCCTCGGGATTCTCGGAATGGTAGTCGAGCCACTTGCCGTTCAATTTGAAGTATCCCCCGTCGACGACGAACGTGTCGGCACCTTTCTGGATCACGATCTGCGAGTATCGCTGATTGCACCAGTTGTTCATGGAATCCAGCACGACGTTCTTGAACGTGACGGTGCCGTTCTGACCGAGGTCGACCGTTCCGTTGATCGCTTGGAATTTCTCCTGCGGATCCTCGACCAGGTTATCGGGTCGTGAAGCGGGAGTGATCATCGAGGGGTCGATCAGGGTGAGCAGCGAGCTCGGGAGCCTGTTCGATAGGGAAACGGGATTGTCATGATTTATCCTCTTGGCCATTTCGAAATTCTCCCGTGCGGCGCTCTTTTTCTCCGTTGCAGCCCCTTTGGGAGCGCCCATGGCGGCCTTCGCCATCCCGACCGTCGTCTGTTGAATCTCATCCGGGTGGACTTCGGCGACGGGAACGTGGGCCAAAAGATCGTCCGAGACGCGCATGGATTTCTCCCCCGCGAGAGAACCTTTCAGGGCTTCCTGCATGTCACGGGCGAGCTTCTCCTTTTCTTCGTCGGGCAACGCCTCCGCTTTGGCGACGGCCGCCTCCCCTTTCGTTACCTTCTCCTCGATGCCGTCGAGGATGTCCATGGTCTTCATGAGGGCCGCATAGTGCCGCTCCAGCGGATCATCGGAGGTGAATTCGGTGCCCGGAGTTCTTCCGAGGAACGCCAGCACGCGGGGCTCGATCCCGGCATCGACGGTCTTTCCCCGTTGGTCCATCACTTCGGCAAAAAGTTTCGTGCCGATCAGGTTTCTCGCCTTGTCGATCTCGGCTTGGGCCTTCAGCTTCGCGTTCTTCACGATCGTGCGGACTTTCCAGAGGATGCCGAGCACTTTGCCGAACGGGATGAGCGACACTCCCACTTCTTTCACGAGCTCGAGATATTCCCCGAGGACGGCCTTGCCCACCTCGTTGGCCGTTTCCGCGATCATGGACGGCTCATCCCCTTGCTTTTCGGGTTTGACGAGATCGTGGATGGCTTTTCCCAGATCGTAACTGTTCATGAGGAATTCCCATCGCAAATGACTTCCCGGCGTCGACGGCCGCTCGTCCGCGCCGTCGGGGATTTTCTCCGTGGGCAGTTCGTTACGAGGAATCATAGGTCGATGGAAGAATACTGGATATTATACAATATTTTAAATATTTAGTCCACATTTCCTGATCCTGTGCTTTCCGCATGCCTTCGCTATTGTTGGGCCATGTTTCGCTTCGCCGTTGCCCTTCGACTGACGAGAATCCCTCGATCTCAGAGGGCTCCCGCCTTCGCTCGCTATGGCGGGCTACGGACGGGCAAGCAAGGCGACTAGCCCTTCGGGAGAATCCATTAACCACTCATCGTCTATGCTTCGGTTTGCTGTCGCCCTTCGACCGTTGAGCGCCCCTCGTTCTCATCGGGCTCAGGGCAACTATCTCCATGCTTGCATCCTCTGATTTTCCTATGTCATTACTCAGATTCGCCGTTGCCGGTGCACCGCTTTCCACTCCCCCGCCGGGTGGGACCATCAAGGGGCTGCACCAGGCGAAAAAGCTCGGCATCAACGCCATGGAAATCGAGTGGGTGCAGAGCGTGCCGAAGAACCCGGAGGTGATGAAGAATATCCGCAAGACCGCCGAGGAGTTCGATATCTCGCTCACGGTCCATGCCCCCTACTACGTGAACCTCAATTCGCCCGAACCCGAAAAGCTCGAGGCGAGCATCGGCCGCGTGCTGGCCGCGCTCTCGATGAGCGAGCTCGCTGGCGTCCGTTCCGTCTGCGTGCACGCGGCGTTCAATCTGGGACAGCCGCCGGAGGTGGTCTACAAGAACGTGTATACAGCGGTGGACCGCATCATGGAGAAGAAAAAGAAGCTCTTCCCGCACGTGAACCTCGGGCTCGAGACCATGGGAAAACCCACGCAGTTCGGCACGCTCGAGGAATTGCTCAAGATGAGCAAAGACTTCGGCATCTTCCCGACGGTCGATCCCGCGCACATGCACGCGCGCAGCAACGGCGAGGTGAACAGCTACGAGGAGTGGGACGCGATGTTCGACCTCTACGCCAAGTACCTCGGCAAGGCGTCGCTCAAGAAGGTCCACATGCACTTTTCCGGCATCGCGTACGGGCCCAAGGGCGAGAAGCACCACCTGCCGCTCCGGGAGAGCGATGCGAAGTGGAAGGACTTCTTGCGCGTGCTCAAGGACCGGAAGATCGAAGGGAACGTCGTGTGCGAGTCCCCTCTTCTCGAAGAAGACACGCTCCTGATGCAAAAGACGTTCGCGACGCTCTGACCGACTTCGTCCGCACCGCGCTCGGTCGATTTGAGCGCTCCATGCACAGCCGCGCGTCACTTCGCAGGTCCATTTCCTATGTGCTTTCGTCCGGAGCGCGTAGACCATGATCCATGGTGCCTCCGCGATCGCCGGACTTGTCGCTTCCTGCGCTCGACATTCGACCTCCCGGCGTCGATCGGCGCTCTTTTCTTCGCGTGGCAGCCAATGCCGGGCTTCTCTGGGGCCTTGGCGGCGGCGTGGCCGAGGCGGGCACCCGGACGCGCACGCCGCTCGTGCTGCTGTTTCTGTCCGGCGGCGTCGATAAGAAATCGTCGGTGGAGCCCGATCCGCTCATGCTGCGTAACGGCACCCGCGTCCCCGCGGATTATCGCGGTCCGTTCGGCAGCATCCGCGCCCGAAACGGGACCGAGTTCTCGGAGCTGTTTCCGAGATTCGCCGACAAGTCGGATCGCGTGGCGCTCGTGCGGTCGCTCTTCGTGAATTCCTCCGCGTTCCTGGATCACGAGCAGATTTCCCGCGCGATTCTCCTCGCGCAGGGCGCGCCGTTTCCGCTGACGGTCGGCACGCGAATGTCCAGTCCGAACGCCGCTCCGTACATGCTGCTCAATCCCGGGAGTTCCTTTCCCAGCCTGGACGGCGCCTTCGGGAAATCGAACGCCCTCGTGCCCGCGTGGGACCGCGACAGGGCCGTCTTCCAGAATCCCTTCGCTCCGCAGCTCATAGCCAACGCCACTCCCAACCCCCAGGAGACGGTGGAGGGCTTGGAGGAAGAGGAGGCCGTTCCCGTGACGCCGCCCGAGGTCGTGGAGACGCGCCGGAGCCTGCTCGGCCTCCTCGCGACGCATTCGCGACTCGATACCCCGCAGACGCGCAGGATGGAGCAGTTCCAGGAGACCGCGTTCCGCCTGTCGCGCGGCGACGGGCCGTTCTTCGAGGCCCTTCGCCTGGAAGAGCAAAACCGCGACCGGTACGGGCGTTCCATCGCGGGCGTCATGTCGCAAACGGCGGTCCAGCTCGTCCGGAGCGGCGCCGGAGCGGTCGCCATCTATTACGAGCCAGACTTCAGCACCTTCGATCTCCATCAGGGGCTGCAAGACGGCATGCGGAGGCACGGACCGCCGGTGGACCACGCGATCGGGGCGCTGATCGACGATGCCGAACGCGGGCTCTTTACGCTTGCCGTGATGACGGAGTTCAATCGCACGCCGAGGATGAACGACCGTGCCGGCCGCGATCACCATCCCAAGGGCAATTGGGCGATGCTCGCGGGCCCGAACGTCCGCAAGGGTGCGGTGATCGGGTCGAGCGATTATCGCGGCGAGATCGCGGATCATCCGATCAATCAGAGTCCCGCATTGCCGCATACGGTGCTTGCGGCCTGCGGGCTGCCCGCGGCTCCGGGGCAGCCGATGATCCCGGAGATGCTGCGCTAGGCGGCAGTGGTACACTCGCAGCGTTCCTTCCCTGTTTCCATGAACCTCGCCATCAACGGATTCGGACGCATCGGCCGCCAGGCCCTTCGCATCATCCAGAAGCGTTTCCCGGAGATCAACGTCGTGCTGGTCAACGACCTCACGGAGGGCGCGACGCTCGCGCACCTCTTCCAGTTCGATTCCACGTACGGCGCGTACGAGGGGGAGTGCTCCTTCGCGGGCGATACCCTCACGCTCGGCGACGACAAGATTTGCCTCACCGCGATCAAGGATCCGGCCACGCTCCCCCACAAGGAGCTCAAGGTGGATGTCGTGCTCGAGTGCACGGGCGTCTTCACGAAGCGCGAGGACGCCGCGAAGCACCTCGCCGCCGGCGCGAAGAAAGTCATCATTTCGGCTCCGGGAAAGGACAAGGTCGACGGCACGTTCTGCATCGGCGTGAACCACGAGAGCTACGATCCGAAGACGATGCACGTGATCTCGAACGCTTCGTGCACGACCAACTGCCTCGCGCCGATGGCGAAGGTGATCAACGACGAGTTCGGCATCGAGAGCGGCATCATGACGACGATCCACAGCTACACGAACGACCAGCAGCTCCTCGACCTCCCGCACAAGGACCTGCGCCGCGCGCGCGCCGCCGCGATCAACCTCGTCCCGACGAGCACCGGCGCTGCCAAGGCCATCGGCCTCGTGGTTCCTGAGCTTGCGGGCAAGCTCTCCGGCACCTCCATCCGCGTCCCGACGCCGACCGGTTCCATCACGGACCTCACCGTGGTCACGAAGAAGAAGGTGACGAAGGAGGCCGTGAACGTCGCGTTCAAGAAGGCCGCCGACTCGAAGACGCTCAAGGGCATCCTCGGCTACGAGGAACGCCCGCTGGTGCTCCAGGATTACGTCCAGGACCCGCGCAGCTGCATCATCGACGCCGCACTCACGGAAGTGATCGGTTCGAACCTCCTCAAGGCCTTCGGCTGGTACGACAACGAGTGGGGGTACTCCAATCGTTTGGCCGAGCTTTCCAAATACGTCGGCGACAAGCTCTGATCCGTCATCGCGCGGCTGCCGAGGCTCACCGACGTCCGTTCTTGCGATTTTGTCTCTGGCGTACGCCATTCATTCCGGGATTCGCCCCGCGATCTTGAAATTCCCGGGGAAAACGGCAGGCTGCGCCGGACATGCGCAACTCCTCCATCATCACCCCGCACGAAGTTCGCGATCACGTGAAGGCATTGCATTTGCCTCCGGAAACGGAACGGCTGCTCATCGTCGGCGGCAAGGTGCAGATGAGCCGGTCACAGGTCAGTCGGTTGCTCGTCGGCGAGAAACGAAGGCATCTCTCCCCCGCCGAAATCGATCGTATGCTCGCGGACGCCGGCCTCGACATGCGGTACGCGAGTTACCGTTACGCGCAGGAAATGAGCGGTACCGTCACGATCGACGATCTGGATCGGTTTCTCGAAGTGGAGAAGTTCATCCGGGCGCGCGTCCGCTGATCCGCGGCGAGCGCTTCACGACGCCTCCTTTTCTCCGGGGCACTTGGCCGACGGGCGCGACGAAGAGTATCTGCCGCGGACCCGCTCTTCGCCGCCTTGGAGGATCGCGCCGCTGACCGCGTGCGGAAGGGCCATGCCGTCGACGAAGCCGCTGTCGCTCTCCGCCAACGTACGCGAGGCGAACTCGAACAATCGGCCGGCATCGCGCACGTGCGAGGCGGCATCCACGCAGAGCAGCGTGAGCGCGTAGAGTTGCTGGACGATCGGTTTCCAGGTTTCCGGCGGTTTCGCTTCGGCAAGCGATTGGAGCGCCGAAAGCGCCTGCCAATAGCGTTGCGAGAGCACGAGATCGGCGATCGATCCAAAATCGCCTCCCGCGTCGAGCACGGCCACTTTTCCGGCGATCACGCGCGCAGCCGCCGCATGAAGGGTTTCCCCCTTGGCGACTTTGAATTCCTCGGAGACGGCCAGGGGTTTGTCTTGCGTCGTCGGAAGACCGAGGGCGCGTCGGACGGCATCGAGCTCGCGCTGTTCGATATCGACCGCGAGAGTAGCCGGATCGGCGCCCGCTTCGATCATCGGTTCCGGAGCCGTGTCGTCGGCGACCGGCCTTTGTTTCTTTCTCGTTTTCCTCGCCTTCGCGCGGCGAAGTATGTCGAGTTGCCTGCGGCAAAATTCGGCGGTGAAGAATCCGTCGACTTGAAAGTGATCGTTCATCGCCTTCGCGACGAGCTCGTGGTCGTAGCGATCGCCGTTTCGCACGCCCTTTCGTTGGAGGATTTTGAGGAACATCTCCCGCTCATCATCGGTGAACACTTTGTATCCTCGCTGCAGCATGGCCTTCCTTGATTGCGCGATCATGTGCGCGCCCTGTTTTTCCATCGTCCGCAGATGCTGCGTCTTGCGCGCCTTCTTGCGATGCCCGTCCCTGACGAGATTGCGAATGAGGGAGAGAACCAGGCTTTGCCGGGTGGCCTCCGCGCAATCGGCCGGCCACGGGATCCGGTCGCCGAGTTTGACCATGACCTGCTCGGCGCTCAGGCAGTCCCGTTCCACCATGGTGACGATCGCTTCGCGGACATCCTTGTACGTCGAGCGGGTCAGCACTTCATCCCGAATGTCGACCGCGTTCTTGAGATGGTGCCGTTCATTCTCCGGCATGATTCCTTTGACGACCGCGGCGATGATCGCCTGCCGCGTGCACGCCTGGACTTTGCTGGGGAAAGGGAAAAGATCCGCAAAATCCCTTTCCATGCGTTCCGGGGAATAACCGTTGATTTTGACGTCCTCGATGAGGAGCTCGCGCAGCGCGCCGTGTTGCTCGGTCTCGCTCACGTGGGCGACGATCTCGCGCGTCGTCATGAGACGCTCCCGCTCCTGCGGAGGCACGATGGCCTTGATCACCGCGGCGATGCAGCTCCTTCTCGTCTCCTGGGAGATGTGTTCCGGGAAGGGCAAAAGTCCGGAGGCGTCCCGTTCGATGCGTTACGGCGAATACCCGTTCTTGAGGACATCCGCTCGCAGCAGTTCACGCAGGTCTTCGAATTCTTCATCATGGATGATGCGTCGGGTGATGTCTTTATTGGTCATCGGAACGCCGTTGCCGTTCTTGTGCGCGACGGATGTGCCGTTGAAAGCATGAGTGCCGTCGTCTGCTGAAAAATCGAGGGCCATGGGAGTTCTCGCAAGGAGCCGACGATACCTAGGGTACGACCGAAGTCAAAGAAGCGGAGGGGCCCTATCCGTTTTTCGTTGAGCGGATGCCTCGATCGGGCACGTCAGACGGCTGTTTCCTGGGAAGTATCGATATCCGGCCGAGGCGCCCCCTCCTGGGTCGCCGACGCGGCTTCCTCGCCGTGAGCCGCCTCGACGGCTTCGATCGCGGCGACGATCTCACCGACCTCGCGCATTAGGTGGATCTCCTCGTTTCCCGCACCGGGAGCGAACATGCGGAAACCCCTGGTCTTATCGCGGGTGCTGTTTGACGGCGTGCCGCCCCTACCCGGGCGCCTGTATTCACGGGGCTTCATGGTCACCGGCTTGGCGCTGTAGTCCTTCTCCTTGTGGATGCGAACGAGCATCGCCTGCGCGCACCGGCGGAGGGGCTCGGAGCCCTCTCGTACCGCCTTCTCAAGAAACGGTTCGGCGAGATCGTCGCGTTTCATCGACAGGTGGATAAGGCCTTCCACCGCGTCCACTTCCGGGAGTTGCGGGCGGTTCTCGTTGATCACGCGCAGTGCCCGATCCCATTCGCAGCGGCGGACGGATCGGGCGAGGAGCTGCAGGAACGTTCGGGCCCGCGACTCGTTTCCCGGCGGGCAGATGCTGATGATGCGCAGGAACAGGTTGCGCAGCGTGAGCGACTCCGGTTCGGTTTCGCTCCCCGCGGTCAGCAGGTTCTTCACGTCGTCCGCGGTGCGATGCGTGACTTCCTCGGTGACGCGCTCCGGCGCGACCATGGAATCGGCCGTCGTGAGCATGCCTTCGACGGCGCCGTTGCCGGTGGCGTCGGCGTCCAGCGGCTGATCGGGAACGTACGTCAGCAGCAGTGGGCCTTGGTTTTCCAGGGGCGTCATATCGCTCCCCTTCTATCGCGAAACGGGCCGTCGAGCCAGTTTCTTCGGTCGGACGGCCATCGTTTCGGCTTCGTGGAGAGGAAAGTTTCTTTCACTTCTTCTCGTCGTCCACCGGCCTTCGTCCGCCTCGGCGGACTACGGCCGGCAAGCCACCTTATTTATCATCAACGATTTCTGCATCGACTGCGCCCCCTTTCTTATCTGTAGCATTGGCGGAGTCCGTTTTGGCCTGTTCCTTCTTCTGCGCCTCCTCGTAGACGATCTTCCCGATGTCCTGGGCGGCGGTGCCGAGCTCCTCGGTGCTCTTCTTGAGCTGCTCGAGGGTCGCATCCTCCTTCTTTAGGAGGTCCTTGAGGTCGCTCACCTTGCCGTTCACCTTCTTCTTCACGTCGTCGGGGATCTTCGCGTCGTACTCGCGCATCTGCTTCTCGACGGTGAAGACGAGGGCGTCGGCCTGGTTGCGGGCGTCGATGGTCTCGCGCTTCTTCTTGTCGGCCTCGGCGTTGAGCTCGGCGTCCTTCTTCATCTTCTCCACCTCCTCCTTGCTGAGGCCCGTGGAGCCCTGGATGGTGATGTGCTGCTCCTTGCCCGTGCCCTTGTCCTTCGCGCGGACGGAGAGAATGCCGTTCGTGTCGAGGTCGAACGTCACCTCGATCTGCGGCATGCCGCGCGGAGCGGCGAGGATGCCGTCGAGGATGAAGCGCCCGAGCGACTTGTTGTCGCGCGCGAACTCGCGCTCGCCCTGCACGACGTGGATCTCCACCGAGCTCTGGTTGTCCGCGGCCGTGCTGAAGACCTGGCTCTTGCTCGTGGGGATCTTCGAGTTGCGCTCGATGAGCTTGGTGGCGACGCCGCCGAGGGTCTCGATGCCCATCGAGAGCGGGGTCACGTCCACGAGGACGATGTCCTTGTCGATGTCGCCGCCGATGACGCCCGCCTGGATGGCCGCGCCGATCGCGACCACCTCGTCGGGGTTCACGCCCTGGTGCGGATCCTTGCCGAAGAGCTCCTTCACTTTCGCGACGACGGCCGGCATGCGCGTCATGCCTCCGACGAGCACGACCTCGTCGATGTCCTTCTTGGAGAGGCCGGCGTCCTTGAGGGCGGCCTCGCACGGCACCGCCGTCTTCTCGATCAGGTGTTGGACGAGGGCTTCGAGCTTCGCGCGCGTGAGCTTGAGGTTCCGGTGCTTGGGGCCGGACGCGTCCGCCGTGATG
>CAYRGC010000023.1:0-15725 GCA_964423795.1 uncultured Candidatus Peribacteria bacterium
TCACGACCGTTTCCACGGCCGTCTGCATCTCGGCGTTGCCGAGCTTGCCTTTGGTCTGACCTTCGACCTGCGGCTCCTTGAGACGCACGGCGACGACCGCCGTGAGACCCTCGCGCACGTCATCGGCGGTGCGGTTCTCCTCCTTCTCTTTGAGAATGCCGTACTGGCGGGCGTACGCGTTGATCGTGCGGGTAAGCGCGGCCTTGAAACCCGAGAGGTGATGACCGCCTTCCGTCGTGTGGATGTTGTTGGCGAAGCTCACCACGTTCTCCTGGAACGACTGCGTGTACTGCATCGCCACCTCCACGAAGCCGTCATCGGTCTCCTTCTCGAACCAGATCGGGTCGCCGATGCGATCCTGGTTCTCGTTGAGGTGCGTGACGTACGCGGAAATGCCGCCCTCGAAGTGGAAGCGGTAGAGGCGCGGGTACTGCTGGTCTTCGGCCGGGCGGTTCTCCCGATCGTCCATGAGGCTGATCGTGATGCCGCGGGTGAGATAGGACTGCTGGCGCAAGCGCGTCATCAGCGTGTGCATGCTGAACTCGAGGGTGTCGAAGATCTCCTCGTCGGGCTGGAAGGTGATGATCGTCCCGTGGCGGTCGGTCTTCTCCCCTTTCTTCACGTCGCCCTGGGGCTTGCCGCGCTTGTACTCCTGGCGCCAGATGTAGCCGTCCTTGTGGACCTCGGCCTTCATCTTCACGGAGAGCGCGTTCACGACGGAGGAACCCACGCCGTGCAGACCGCCGGAGACTTTGTACCCGGACTCCTCGCCGCCGAACTTGCCACCGGCGTGCAGGGTCGTGAGTACCACCTCGAGGGCGGACTTCTTGGCCGTGGGGTGCATATCGACCGGGATGCCGCGACCGTTGTCCTCGACGCTCACGGAACAGTCCTTGTTCAGGATGACCGTGATGTCGTCTGCGTGGCCGGCCATCGCCTCGTCGATGGAGTTATCGACGATCTCGTACACGAGGTGGTGAAGACCCCTGACATCTGTGGAACCGATGTACATGCCCGGGCGCTTGCGCACGGGCTCAAGACCCTCAAGGACCTGGATTTGTGATGCGGAATAGTCGTTCTTAGCCATAGAGCCGGAGTGTAACAGAGCGATCCCGCAGGCAAAATTCCCCGCTCTTCCTAGACTTTCTTATTTTTAAAAATATTGTAAAATACAATTAATGAACATCGGAATGACCTTCGTTGGGCGCTACGACAAAGAGCTGAGTCTCAATGCTCCCGGCTGGACGATACAAAGGCTCCTCGACGACCATCCGGAAATACGGACCATCGTTTCGCTGGGGCCGAATGCGGCGATCAATGAAAACATTTTTGCTTTTCAACATGCGGACCGCCAGTTCACGCTGATCGATCGGGATCCCAACGTCTTGTCCGCATCGATCAGAGGAGAATGGAGACCGGAACACATACGATTACGGTCGATTACGAGTGAATGTCTTTTCGCGCTGCAGAAATGCGGGATGGCAGACCTATTTTCCGTGCAGGGAGACCGGATCCGTCGCGCGGTTGAACCGACGAATCTTCGTCACATCGTGGGTGAGTATCCGCTGGATATCGGCATGGAAAAGCCTTTCGACCTTTGTCTGGCCTTCAACAGTCTCCCTGCCGCCTACAACGAGCCTACCGCGGACGCGCTCTTCGAATGGATTTTTCATCGCCTCCTTGGAACAAACGGAATTTTCGCCAACGAATGGGGAATCTTTCAGAAGGGGAAAACCAGTGTCTATCGAATCGCCCGAGAACCCGCGGAGCCTCATGATGACCATGTAACCCGCATTCTACGGCGCTATTGGCCCTGACTTTCCCTTGCGGGGACGCTCCATCTTCCCTACCATCCCTCAGCTCTATGGCTATCTACGCGATCAAACACGGCGACGAGTCCTCCGACAGGCTCCAGCAGCGCTTCAAGAAGCAGGTCCAAAAGACCGGCATCATCAAGATGCTCCGTGTCCGCGGCGTCCAGCGACGTGCCACAACGCGCCGCCTCCGCCGCATGCGCGCCCTCAAGCGCGAGGAGTTCCGCCAGCAGAACCGCAAGAAGCAGTTCTACTCAAACATGTAACCTCGCCTCCTCTTTCGAATCCAAGAGCGCTTCGGCGCTCTTTTTCGTGGTTACCCGATGGAAGGAATGCCCAACCCGCAAGCTTCCAGCAGCTTCGAACGGACCTCTATCATCTGACGGTCATTGAGTCCGGCGAAGCGTGATTGATACGACCGAAAAACGACATCAAAAACATCGTACGGATAGCCCCATCCATACACGCGGAGTAGTTCGCCCATGCCGGCTCCCTGCCCCTCCAAACCTTGCTGACGCTCGCGGAGCATTCTTGCATGCTCACTGCCGAACTCCTTGAGAAAATCGGCAGACGTCACCGCAGCTACCTCCGGATCTTCGGCGAACAGCTTTGCGATTCCCGATCCGATATCTTTCACGAAGGCCCAGATACGCCAGGTCCGCGTCGGTACTTTGGGGGTTTCGTTTCCGTGATCGTCAGGGATTTCTACCATGGAAATACTATACCACAAAATTAATAAATAGTCACTATCATGGCAGACAATAGCCAAAAAGAAGACATTCGAGCGTTTTATCCACCCGAGTCTTCAGGCAGAATCCAAACCATGACCACTCCCGCCTACGCCCGAACGATCGAGGATCTGCTCCAATCGCTTCAAACGGACATCGAGACGGGTCTCTCTTCACTCGAAGCGGAAAAGCGATTGAAAGAGTACGGGAAGAACGAACTCCAGAAGGAAGGTGGCGTTTCGCCGTGGGCCCTCCTCCTCGAGCAGTTCAAAAACGTGCTCGTCGTGATCCTTCTCCTCGCGGTCGGCGTCTCGGCGGTGCTCGGGCACACGGTGGAAGCCGTCACGATCGCCGTGATCGTGCTCTTCGCCGTGGGTCTCGGCTTCGTGCAGGAGTACCGCGCGGAGCGCGCCATGGAAGCCCTCAAGAAACTCGCGGCACCGGTCGCGAAGGCGCTGCGCGACGGCCGTCCGACGGAGGTCAACGCGGCGGACGTCGTTCCCGGGGACGTGATCCTCCTCTCCGCCGGCGATCGGGTGCCCGCGGACGCGCGCGTGATCGAGAGCGTGAACCTCAAAACCGAAGAAGCCGCACTCACGGGCGAAAGCCTGCCGGCCGAAAAGCAGAGTGAAGCCCTCGAGGGCGACGCGCTCAATCCCGGGGACCAACGCAACATGCTCTTCGCCGGAACGGCGGTGACCTACGGGCGCGGGCGCGCGGTCGTGACCGGCACCGGCATGGCGACGGAGTTCGGCAAGATCGCGACGATGCTCAAGAACGTGGAGCAGGAGGAGACGCCGCTCCAGAGGAACCTGGACAAGGTGGGCAAAACCCTCGCGAAGGCCGCCTTCGCCATCGTGCTCGTCATCAGCGCGCTCGGCTGGCTGCGCGGGGAAAGCCTCATCGAGATCCTCCTCTTCGGCATCGCGCTCGCGGTCGCGGTCGTTCCCGAAGCGCTCCCGGCGGTCGTCACGGTCTCGCTCGCGATCGGTGTGCAACGGATGGTGAAGCGCAACGCGCTGATCCGCCGTCTTCCCGCGGTGGAAACGCTCGGCGGCACGACGATCATCTGCACCGACAAGACCGGCACGCTCACGAAGGACGAGATGACGGTCCGCCAGGTGTACACCGCGGGCGTGACCTACGACGTGTCGGGCACCGGCTACGCGCCGGAAGGAGCATTCACCGCGGACGGCAAGCCGGCCGCGATCTCGGCGGCGCTCCGCGAGACGCTGCAGGCCGGCACCCTCTCCTCCGACGCGCGGCTCGTGCGCGAGGACGGCGCATGGGACGTCCAGGGCGACCCGACGGAGGGCGCGATCGTCGTCGCGGCCGCGAAGCTCGAGCTCACGAAGGACGCGCTCGAGAAGCGGCATCCCCGCACGGCCGAAATCCCCTTCACGTCCGAGACGAAGCGCATGACGACCTTGCACCGTCACGACGACGGGCCGATGGCCTACACCAAGGGCGCGCCAGAGATGCTCCTCCCTCACTGCACCCGCGAGTGGTGCGACGAGGGCGAGAAAGCGCTCGACGACGCCGGACGGACGCGCATCCTCGACCGCGCGAAAGCGATGGCCGAGCGCGGCATGCGCGTGCTCGCGATCGCGCGCAAGGGCACGGACGACATCGCCGACGCGCAGGCCGGCCTCAAGTTCCTCGGACTCGTCGGGATGATCGATCCTCCCCGTCCGGAAGCCAAAAAAGCGATCGAAACGTGCAAGCGCGCCGGCATCCGCGTCCTCATGATCACGGGCGACCATCCCGTGACGGCGGCGGCAATCGCTCAGGAGCTCGGCATTATCTCTTCCGGCGGTTCGGGAGAACCGCCCTCAGGAAACAATAAGAAATGGAGAGGCAGGTCTCCTGACCTGCCGGCACAGGTCGTCATCGGCGCCGATCTCGAGCGGATGGACGATCAAGAACTCAAAAAGCGGCTCGGCGGCGTCGCGGTCTTCGCGCGCGTGTCCCCGGCCCACAAGCTCCGCGTGGTGACGGCGCTCCAGGAGGAAGGGCACGTCGCGGCGATGACCGGCGACGGCGTGAACGACGCGCCCGCCCTCAAGAAGGCGGACATCGGCGTCGCGATGGGGGTGACCGGGACGGACGTGTCCAAGGAAGCCGCCGCCATGACCCTCACGGACGACAACTTCGCCTCGATCGTCGCCGCGGTGGAAGAAGGTCGCGCGATCTACGGGAACATCAAGAAATATCTCATGTACCTGCTTTCGGCGAACATCGGCGAGATCGGCCTCATGACGGGCGCCACCATCCTCGGCTGGCCGCTGCCCCTCTCCGCGGTCCAGATCCTCTACGTGAATCTCGCGACCGACGGCCTCCCCGCGCTCGCGCTGGCGCTCGATCCCCCGCCCCGTGATCTCATGGACCATCCCCCGCGCGATCCCCGTCGCGGCATCTTCACGAAGCCGGTCGTGCTTCTCCTGCTCATCGGCGGGCTCTGGTCGACCTTCGTGAATCTTTCCCTCTATTTCTACGCCGACCACTCGGGCAGGCCGCATGACGAGGCGATGACGATGGTCTTCGTCGCGCTCGTGCTTATCGAGTTCTTCAAGGCGTACGGCTTCCGCTCGACGGAGCACTCGATCCTCTTCGGGCTCTTACGAAACCGTTGGCTCAACATGGCGGTGCTCTGGGAGCTCGTCCTCCTCTTCGCCATCGTCTACTGGACGCCCTTCCATACGGCCTTCGGCACCTTCTCGTTGAGCCTCGGCGACTGGGCGCTGCTCCTGCCCGCCGCGTTCACGATCGTGCCGGTGCTCGAGCTCGGAAAATTCCTTACCCGCCGCCTCAAGGCATGAACAAGACCCAGCGCGACCACTGGGACGCCGAGCACGGTTCGCCCGCGATCCATCCCTCGATGGACGCGGAGACCCCGTCAGGGGCGATGCTCTGGCTTTTGGAGCGGCTCACGGAGCGCGATGCCGACTTCGGCGAGATGCGCGGCCTCGAGATGGGATGCGGGAAGGGCAGAAACACCCTCTTCCTCGCGGAAAAAGGCCTGACCATGAGCGCCTTCGACTTCTCCCGCGTGGCCATCGCGGAGGCTAAGAAACGCGCGGAGGAAAAGGAACTCGCGGTGGAGTGGAAAGTCGCGGACGCCGGCGAATGCTGGCCGTACAGGGACCAGACGTTCGATCTCGGTATCGACTGCTACGCCTCGAGCGATATCGATTCTCCCGACGCCCGGGCCTTCGCGCGCGAGGAATGGAAACGCGTGCTCAAGCCCGGCGGCTATCTGCTCGTGGCAACGCTCTCGGACCGCAGCCCCTACCACGCGCGCATGATCGGCAAGCACCCCGGCCCCGAGGACGGCAGCTTCCTTCACCCGTCGGGCAAGTTCGAGAAGACCTTCTCCGAGGAGGAGATGTGGGAGCTGTACCAGGATTTCGAACTGCTGGGGTCAGAGACCCACCGGGGCAAAGCCGTCTTCGACGGGAAAGAGGAAAACACCGAGAATCACTGGTTCCTGTTCGGGATCTGACGCCTGGAGAACGGCTCCTCGCGCCATTCGCGCAGTTCGGAGTCATAGTCCTCGAGCAGGTCTTCCGCCTCGCGCACGTGCGCGTGAAAATCGCGGATGTCCGCTTGAAGCGCTTCTCGGGACCAGAGCCATGCTTCCCTGCTCCCCCGCCCGTCAGCATCGCGCGACCTGGCCAACGCGATCGTCGTGCGCATCTTGGCCGCGAGGACAAGCGCGTGCGCTCCGAGCGTGGGCTGCCGGTCCGTGAAACGGCATGCGCCCCCCGTCTCGTCCGTCACCTCGGCGGGAAACAGCGATCGCCATATCTGATACGGGACGAAGGTGGGTGCATCCACGCGTCGTAAGCCCGAATCCCACGCAGAGCGTCCGCCGGGAAGCGTGAGATCGCCGACGATCATGCCCGGACGGCTTTCGACGAAACGGACCAAGCCACCGACGTCCACCTTCACGCGATCGAGGTATTCGAGAAGCCTCGACCGGCGTTCGACGGGATTTCCCTCGTTCTCCCGTTCGATGCGATCGATCCTTTGCAACCATTTCCACGCGCGCCGACGGATGCCATGGCGGATGAACGCTCCGGGTCCGCAGCAGCGCACTCCCTCGGTTTCGAACGGGGCATGCAGGATGGTCTCGAGGATCTTGCGACGGACCCTGAGCGTGCCGTCGATCACGTACGGATGACGCACGAGCTCCAGGAAGGGTCGCTCGACCCCTTCCGCATGCCGCACATGGCTTAAGGACTCCATAAAAGGAGTAAGTATAGCTTTTCCGGGCGTTGCCACTCAAGACAGGTACGCGTGCTCCACGATGCGCCACGCCTCAAGGAGACCCCACGTCGCGAGGCCGACGAACGCGAGAGACCCGAGGAAGCTGATGATGGGCTGCTTGACCACCTTGATCGTGGTATTGGGTGAGAGGAAGAGGCAGATATTGAGGAGCAGGTGCCCGGCGAACACCCCGATCGCGAACCCGTAGACGTGGACGATGGAGAAGAGCGGTACGTACCCCGCGAAGTCGTCCAGACCCAGGATAAAGGGAACCGTGGCGGAAAAGACGAGTAGACCCGTCCAACCGTACGTCTTCGTCGGATTGAGCGAGAGATGCGGCATGATGCGCCCGAGGATCGGGCGGAAGACGGCATTGATGGCCCCGAGGACCGCCTCCGTCGCATCGACCATCCGGTGGAACCAGGCGGGATACTTGCCATCGTCCTCCCGGGCGTGTTCCAGGCCGTCCTGGGCCATCTTGAAGAGCACCAGAGCCGCCAGGACCACCATGATGGCCAGCAGCCAATCGATGTTCCGGAAGAAGTTCCAGATCGCGAGGATCGCGAACGTGCCGAGAGCGTTGCCCAGCGCGGTCCCGCACTCGATCGCGACGCGATTCTTCCAACCCGGGTGCGTGCGCATGAGGTGCCCGATGAAGATGGCGAAGTCGATCGAGGTCTTGAGGTAGATCGTCATGCCCACGAGCACGTCCGCCCACAAGATGCGCGACGAGATCTCCTCGAGCCCGCCTGCGGCGTTGAGGGCGAGCACTTCGAGGTGCAGAAGGGCCCACATCGCGCCGAAGACGACGACCGTGAGGACGAGGGGAATCCCCTGCTCGATGAAGAGAGAACGCGTACGCATGACCGAAGGACGCTACCGATGACGGACGCGGACGGCAACCCTGACCGGCTCAGTCGAGGGCGGCCTTGGAGGCGGAGAGCTCCGCGAGTTCCGCCGTGATCTTGCCCTGGCGGGTCTGGTTATAGGTGAGGTTGAGGTCGGCGATGATCTCCGTCGCGTTGTCCGTGGCGTTGCGCATGGCCACCATGCGCGCGGCATGCTCGGAGGCGGCGCTCTCGAGGACGCCCTGGTAGATCTGCATCTCCGTGAGCTGCGGGAGGATGGTATCGAGCACCGAGGACGGGGAAGGCTCGAAGCGGTACTCGCTCTTCGGCAGCGTCAGGCTCTTGGCGATCTGGGCCTCTCGCGACTCGGTGGAGCGCTGGAGGAGGCTTCCCACCATGTCCTTGAGGTCGGACGGGGAGAACGGCAGGAGCACCTTCACCGCGGGCTCCTGGAGGAGCGGCGAGATGAAATCCATGTAGATGAGCACCACGTGGTCGTAGGTCCCGGCGCGGAAGGCGTCGATCGCCATGCGGGAGACCGGGAGGATGTCGCGGAACTGCGGATGGTTACTGAGGGCCGGGAACGCGGCGATCACGTTCTCGCCGACGCGCTGCAGGAACTGGTGGCCGCGGCGACCGACGGCGATGAAATCGACGGATTCGACGGTCCCGAGCCGCTTCGTGCCGCGGACGTACGCGTTCACGGTGCGCAGCATATGCGAGTTCAGGCTGCCGCAGAGGCCGCGGTCGCTCGTGAAGACGATGGCAAGGACCTTCTTGGCAGGTCGCTCCGTGAGGAACGGGTGCCCGCCGGCCTGCACGAGAGCCATCTTCTGCAGGATCTCCCATGCCGCGAGCGCGTACTGGCGCAGCGTCTGGGCGTTTTGGACGGCGCGACGCATTTTCGAAGCGCTCACGAGTTCCATGGCCTTGGTGACCTGGCGGGTCGCCTTGAAGCCTTTCATCTTGCGCCGGATATCGAGGAGGGAGCGGGCCATTCGAATTGCTGATTACCAATTCCTAAGTACTAATTGTCACCCCGAGCGGAGTCGAGAGGTCAGGACTTCGTCGCATAGCCCTTCTGATCCTTCACGGTCGAGAGGATGCGCTTGAGCTTCTCCTCGGCCTCGGGCTTGAGCTCCATGTCGAGCGTCTGGAGCACGTCGAAGTGCTGGGTGCGCAGCGTCTCGAGAACATGGCGCTGATACTCCTTCACTTTGTTCACGGGGACGTCGTCGAAGTACCCGTTGATACCCGCGTAGAGGCTCGCCACCTGCTCGCCCACGGACATCGGGGCGAACTGGTCTTGCTTGAGGAGCTCGGTCAAGCGCACGCCGCGGTCGATCTGTTTCTTGGTGGCGGCGTCGAGATCCGAACCGAACTGGGCGAAGGCCGCGAGCTCGCGGTACTGCGCCAGGTCGAGACGGAGCTTGCCGGAGACCTTCTTCATGGACTTGCGCTGGGCGGCGGAGCCGACGCGCGAGACGGAGATACCGACGTTCACGGCCGGGCGGATGCCCTTATAGAACAGGTCGGACTCGAGGAAGATCTGACCGTCGGTGATGGAGATGACGTTCGTGGGGATGTAGGCGGACACGTCGGAGGCCTGCGTCTCGATGATCGGAAGGGCCGTGATGGAGCCGCCGCCGAACTTGTCGTCGAGGCGGCACGCGCGCTCCAGGAGGCGGGAGTGCAGGTAGAAGACGTCTCCGGGGTACGCCTCGCGTCCCGGCGGACGGCGAAGGAGCAGCGAGATCTGGCGGTATGCCCAGGCGTGGCGCGACAAGTCGTCGTAGATGCAAAGCACGTCCTTGCCCTGATCGAGGAAGTACTCGGCCATGGCGCACCCCGCGAACGGGGCGATGTACGAGAGGGCGGCGGACTCGGAGGCGCCGGAGGAGACGACGATCGTGTACTCCATCGCGCCGTGCTGCTCGAGCTCCTTCACGAGCTTGCGGACCTTGGATTCCTTCTGGCCGATCGCGACGTAGATGCAGATCACCGGGCGGTCGGTCTTCTGCGTGAGCTTCTGGTTGATGATCGTGTCGACGACGACGGCCGTCTTGCCGGTCTGGCGGTCGCCGATGATGAGCTCGCGCTGGCCGCGGCCGATCGGGATCATGGAGTCGATGGCGGCGATGCCGGTCTGGAGCGGGGTGTCGACGGACTTGCGGACGAGCACGCCCGGGGCGATCTTCTCGACCGGATAGAAGGCCTTCGCCTGGATGGCGGGACCGCCGTCCTTGGGCTCGCCCATGGGAGAGACGACGCGGCCGATGAGACCCTCGCTGACGGGAACCGAGAGGATCTTGCCGGTGGCGCGGACGGTGTCGCCCTGCTTCACCTTGGCCGTATCGCCGAAGATGATGGCGCCGACGGAATCGGTGCCGAGGTTCAGCGCACTGCCGATCACTCCACCGCCGAAGTCGACCATTTCCGCGGAAGCGATCTCCGCGAGGCCTTCGATCGTGGCGATGCCGTCACCGACGTCGGTGACGACGCCGACGTGCTCCTGGCCCGGGGCCTTCTTGTAGGAGGCGATCTGCTTCTCGAGAAGCGAGAGGAGTTCGGAACTGGGAGTCATGGAGGAGAAAGGGAATCAACGCGCGACCGCGCGGGAAAATCAGAGGATCTGCGTGCGCAGGGACTGCTCGAAGCGGCCGAGGGCGCCGCTGACGCTCAGGTCAATGCGCTCGTCGCCGAACTGGAGGATCACGCCGCCGATGAGCGACGGATCCTTCTTCTGCGTGACCGTGACGGGACGGTCGAACTTCTTCTCGATCGTGGCCGCGACGCTCTTGCCGAGCTCCCCGGCGTCGCCGGTGGGCGTCGTAAGCGTGACCATGATCGCGCCCTCGCCGACCGCCTCCTTGCGGAGCGCGTCGGCAACCTCGCGAATGAACGCCTTGCCGCCGTTCTTCTTCGAAAGCTCGAGGACGGCCTGGACGACGTCGGCTGCGGTGGTCTGCGTCATCGGATGAGGGCGGGAAGATCCTTGGAGACGGAGGCGAGCAGGCGATCCTGGTCGGATTTGCCGAACTCTCGCTCGAGCACCTTCTGGCTCAGCTTCACGACGGCGCCGGCGAGGGTGGCCTGAAGGTCGCTGACCATCCGGGCGCGCTCCTCGGTGAGCTGCTCGCGGGCTTTGGAAAGGATCTGGGCGGCCTCTTTCTCGGCGCCGGCGAGGATGTCCTTCTTCAGGGTCTCGGCCTGCCGCTTGGCGTTCTCCAGGAACTTGCCCGTCTCCTGGTCCACTTTGCGCATCTGCTCCATCTTGAACTCGTCGATCTCGCGCTTCTGGTTCTCGATGGCCTTGGCGTCTTCCATCGCCTTGCGGACACGCTCGCGACGGTCATCGAGGAGGCGGAGGATCGGGCGATACACGAAGAACGAGAGCGCCACGATGAGAATCGTGAAGTTTACGAGCTGCGCGACGAACATGCCCGTGTTGATGCCAAGTTTCTCAATCAGTTCCATAGGGAGGAGAAGGGAGAACCGAACCGTTCCAAGGAAAGAGTCGGTCTGGGAAGTTTTTCGTTTTTAGTTGGTAATTTTTTATACGGAACGAAAAACTGCCAACTAAATACTCAAAACCGATTACACGAACTTGATGATGAGAGCCACCACGAGACAGTAGATGGCGATGGCCTCCGCGAAGGCGGCCATGAGGATCATCGGGGTCTGGATCTTGCCCGCGGCCTCCGGGTTGCGGCCGATGGCCTCGAGGGCCTTCGCGCCGATGAAACCGATGCCGAGGCCCGGTCCGAGAGCGCCGATGGCGATGGCGACCGCCATGGCGAAGTTCTTATCGAGAAGAGGGGTGGCTGCTGCGACTTCTGTCGGCATACGCGGGTGGGAAAGGGAGAAAAGAGTGCGGAGATTCTACGGACGAGTCCACAGGCAATCAAGGGTCATAAGAGGCCGGTCCGAACAAGTTTTTTGGCTGTTATTCGTCCTTTTCCAGTATTTGTCGAGATCGAACAGGGGTATGCCGCGCTCACGCCACGTTCTTTCCGTCGAGACCGGATACGGAGGCGTCGACGCCGAAATACCGCTCCAGGAAGTAATCTTGGAACGCCGACACTACGCGCGTGCGGAAGGGCGGTTTGACATCCGATTTCCCTCCACGGAGCAAATCCACATCGACGATCCGCACCTGGGTCGGAGAGGACCTCTTCTGCAGGACATTGCTCAACTCCGGATTGATGGGGCCCGGCGCGCTCCAGACCTCCGGCGCCGTACGGAAGCTATGGAGGAGTGGGAACACGTTTCCTGCGACCGCGGCCGTGCGGAGCAGGGGCCGGATCGCCAGCACGTCGTATATGGATCCTCGTAGGTGACGTATATGGCCCAGGACGGTCCTCCACCCTCCTTCCAGACCGAAGAAATCGAGACCGAGACCTTCCTTCTCGAGCGTCACGCGGTGCGCGTCATGCAACGCGCGGAACGAATCGCCGCATGCCGCGAGCGCATCGGGACGGATATGGACGCCGTCGATCTTCTCCTGATGGACGAAGTACCCGTGAACCCGGTTCTTCTCGATCGCCGTCTCGGCGAGCCAGGGGCCGAAATGCCGTTTGGCATCCTGCAGGTTCGCCCACATCTCGTCGAACCGGCGCGTGCCGACAAACTTCTTCTTTGGAACCTTCAAGACGCGCTCTCCGTCCGTGGGATGCCGGAAGACATCGTGGTCCCCTCCTTCACCGATCAGCTGCAATCCGCGGAGATCCATGCGCGGGACTCAATGCGCCTCGTGCGGCGTGACCGCCATCGAGATGAAGACGAGCGTGAGCATCGAGAACACGAGCGCCTGGATGAAGCCCACGAAGATCTCGAGCCCGTAGAACGGGATCGGAATCAGGTACGGCACGAGCGCGGAGATGACCATCAGGAGCACCTCACCAGCGAAGATGTTGCCGAAGAGACGGAAGGAGAAGGACGCAATGCGCGTGAACTCGCCGATGAACTCGAGCAGGCCCACGAACGTGCCGATGCCGTACGGCTTCTTCCACGGGGCGACGAAATACTTGCCGAGGTGCCCGGCCATGCCGAGCGTGGCGAAGCCCAGGACCTGGACCGCGATGATCGACACGACGGCGAAGACGAGCGTGACGTTCATGTCCGCGTTCATCGAGCGAAAGACGGGCAAATGCTCGAGGTGACCCTCGTGCATGCCTTCGACCGTGATCGACCCGACGCCCGGGAGGATGCCCATCCAGTTGGCGACGATGATGAAGAGGAACATCGTCGCCACAAGCGGAAAGAGCTTGCGGGTGCGCTTCTCGTCGCCGAGGATCGAATGGAAGAAGCCGAACAGACCCTCCACCACGAGTTCGGCGAAGGCCTGGAACCGCCCCGGAATGAGGCGCATGCGCGTGGAGCGCACCGCGAGGGCGAAGGCGATGAGCACCGCCATGGCGAGCCACGCCATCACGAGGGTGTTACGGATCTCGAAGTGCCCGATGTGGGCGATGGTCTCGGAGGCGAGGGTGGGGGCGGTAATCTCCATAAGGTGCGGGGATTCTAAGGACGGCACCGGAGGGAAGCAAGGGCCAGAAAGTGACGAGTGATTGGTGACGAGGCCCAGAAAAACACCTGTCACCCGTCACCAATATGAATCATTCGTCCCCTTCCCTGTCAGTTACCACTCGCCCGGTCGTCCGTAGGAACGAGTATGCTACCCTTTCAAGCCATGAAACATCCCTTCCTCACCGCCGCGCTCTCCGCCGCGGCCACCTTGGCGCTCGCGACCACCGCCTACGCGTGCAGCTGCATCCGATCCACGCCCGCGGAGAATTACACCAGGGCGGATGTCGTGTTTTCCGGCGTCGTTCAGATGGTCGCCCTGCCCCGTTCGTCCGACGGCAACGGAACGACCGTGTACTCCGTCGCGGTCAATCGCGTGTGGAAAGGCGCGGTACCGGCTTCCGTGAGCGTCACGTCGGCCGAAAGCAGCGCCACCTGCGGCATCGGATTGCAGAAAAACGGGGAATACGTGATCTTCGGTTACAAGAACGCCGACGGCACGTTTTCGACCAATCTCTGCTCCGGAACGGCGCTCGTGAGCGACGCGCAGGAAACGCTCACGTATCTGAATAACCGAGGCTCGAACGGCGCGGACTGCCGTCCCATCGTCTGTAGCGACGGGCGCCGGTTCGACAGCTGCGACGCGAACGGCGAACCCCTGATGTGGACGGGCGGCACACCGTGCTTCGACGAGGCGAATCCCCAAGACAGCTGCCAACTCGGCATCTGTCCGGATGGCTACCGGTACCCGACATGCTCCGAGGACGGCCATCCCATCAATTACTTCGCGGATCCGTGCATGAATCACCAGACGACCTCGTTTCGCGACGTCACGAGCGAGGATCCGGATTATGAGGCGATCGTCTACGTGAAGGAGCAAGGCATCGTCCAAGGGTACCCCGACGGCACGTTCCGACCAGACGCGAACATCACGCGCGCGGAATTTGTGAAGATGCTCATGAGCGCGACGACGCCGTCGATGGCGATCAACGAATGTCTGGCAACCGCCACTCCCCTTCCATCCGACGTCCCGCGCACGGAATGGTTCGCGTCGTACGTCTGCGCGGCGAAGAAATCGGGCGTTGTCAGCGGCTATCCCGATAACACGTTCCGCCCCGGCAACAGCATCAACCTGGCGGAAGCCGCGAAGATCATCGTGGAGGCCATGGGCCTGCCGAAGACGTCCGCCCGGACCGGAGCACAGTGGTGGTCCACCTACCTGCTTACCCTGGACTCGCTGAACGGACTGCCCGCCGGCGTGTCTTCCGCGGACGCGGGAATGCTCCTCACGCGCGGCACGATGGCAAACATCCTCTGGCGGGTTCAGCTGTCGAACGGCCGATGATCACAGCGACGGCGGCGGAGAAGCGGGCGGAATCGACGATTTCGCCTCTTTCTCCTTGCGATCACGTTCCTCCTGCTCCGCGTTGAGCCGTTGGATCAGGCGCCATACGCCGAGCGCGGACACGATGAACGACAAAACGAATCCCGAAAGCAGAAAGATCGGCGACGTCCCCAGATACTTGTCGAGATAGGCCCCGCCGAATCCGAGCAGGACGATGGGGCCGGCGATGATCCATCCGAGCTCGCTCACGATGCCGTAAGCGGCATAGAGGCCCTGCTTATCTTGGGTGGGAGTCGTCATCGGAGAATGATGAAAAGTGAATTATGATTTTCAGAATTCCTAATTCGCGACTCGTACGACCGCATCAGGCAGATCGCCTGCCGGACCGATGCCTCCTCACCGTCTTCAGGCGCGCGATCTCGCGGTTGAGCAGCGCCGTCGCGTCGGCGAAGCCTTCGGCATCGTCGCGACGCTGGCTCTGGAGATCCTCCGCGCGTTTGCGGGCGGCCTCGATCGCGGCCTCCTCGAGAGCCTCGGCACGGTCGGCGATGTCGGCGAGAATCTTGATGGCGGGACCGGTCACCTCGATGACGCCCTTGGACACGGCGAAGAGCTTGTCCTCTCCCTGCGAACGGATGACCATCGTGCCGGAACCGAGCACCGAGATGAGCGGCTCGTGACCCCCCATGACGGTGATCTCGCCGTCGGCGGTCGGCAGCGTCACGGCCTCGGCCTCTCCGCTGTAGACGGTCGCGTCGGGCGTGATGATATCGACGTGGATCATGCGGGGGTGACTAGTGATTAGCGAGTAGTGATCAGAGCTTGATTTCGTCGATGGAGCCCTTCATGAAGAACTCCTGCTCCGGCACCGAGTCGTACTGGCCTTCGAGGATGGCCTTGAAGGAGCGGACGGTGTCCTTGCGCGTGACGAACTTGCCGGGCGCGCCGGTAAAGACCTCGGCGACGAAGCACGGCTGGGAGAGGAAGCGCTGGATGCGGCGTGCGCGACCGACGGTACGCTTGTCCTCCTCGGAAAGCTCTTCCATGCCGAGGATCGCGATGATGTCCTGGAGCTCCTTGTAGCGTTGGAGCACCTTCTGGACGCCGCGGGCGACGTCGTAGTGCTCCTGGCCCACGACGGCGGGCGTGAGGATGGACGAGGTGGAATCGAGCGGGTCGACCGCCGGGTAGATGC
>CAYRGC010000024.1:0-15389 GCA_964423795.1 uncultured Candidatus Peribacteria bacterium
CGACCGCCGGGTAGATGCCGAGCTACGCGATCTGGCGGGAGAGAACGATGAACGAGTCGAGGTGGCCGAAGGTCGTGGCGGGAGCCGGGTCGGTAAGGTCGTCGGCGGGAACGAACACGGCCTGGACGGACGTGATGGAGCCCTTGTTGGTGGAGGCAATGCGTTCCTGGACCTGACCCATTTCGACGGCCAAGGTCGGCTGGTACCCCACGGCGGACGGGATGCGTCCGAGGAGGGCGGAAAGCTCGGCGCCGGCCTGCGTGAAGCGGAAGATGTTGTCGATGAAGAGGAGAACGTCGCGCTGCTCCTCGTCGCGGAAGTACTCGGCCATGGAGAGGCCGGTGAGGGCGACGCGCAGACGCGGCCCGGGCGGCTCGTTCATCTGACCGAAGACAAGGGCCGTCTTCTCGAGCACTCCGGAATCCTTCATCTCGTAGTAGAGATCGTTGCCCTCGCGGGAACGCTCGCCGACGCCGGCGAACACGGAATAGCCGCCGTGTTCGGCCGCGATGTTGCGGATGAGCTCTTTGACGATGACGGTCTTGCCGACTCCGGCGCCGCCGAACAGACCGACCTTGCCTCCCTTGAGGATCGGACAGATGAGGTCGACAACCTTGATGCCGGTCTCAAGCACTTCTGTTTCGGTGGACTGCTCATCGAAGGACGGAGCCGGGCGATGGATCGGATACTTCTTCTTGCTTTTCACCTGCGGCATGCCGTCGATCGGGTCGCCGAGGACGTTGAACATGCGGCCGAGCGTCTCGGGACCGACGTTCACGGAGATCGGGGCGCCCGTGTTCTCCACCGGCACGCCGCGCTTGAGGCCGTCGGTGGATCCCATCGCGACAGCGCGGACGAGACCGCCCTCCATGTGCTGCTGCACTTCGAGGGTAAGGCTCTCTTTGCCGTTCTTCACGGTAAGCGCCGTGAAGAGGGGCGGCAGCTGCTCCGACTGGTCGAACTGGCAGTCGACGACGGCACCGATGACCTGGGCGATGGATCCGGGCATGATAGTAAAAGGAGGATAAGCGCGGGTCTATCACCCTGATCGTAGTCGAAGGGCTGACCTGCGGCCGCGACATCCTAAGGGATGGGTGGTAGGCATACAAGGCCCCACGAAATGACCAAATCCCAAGGACCAAGGGCCCTTCAGAAAGAGAACGCCGACTTTGCCGAATTCTCTGCGCCGTATTCGGTTCTCACCTAGAAAAAACTCCTTCCTCGGACATTCGATATTCGTCATTCAACATTTATTCCACAACTACCGCTTCTTCATCCGTGCCCTTAACGCATGAATGACCGGCGGCAGCAGCGAAATGCCGATGATCGCGAAGATGACGAGCGTGAAGTTGTGCGCGACCGCTGGGATCGTGCCGAAGAAGTAACCGGCATAGACGAACAGTCCCACCCATACGATGCCCCCGACGACGTTATAAAGGAAGAATTCGACGTAGGACATCTTCCCCGCGCCGGCGACGAACGGCGCGAGCGTCCGGATGATCGGCATGAAGCGCGCGAAGATGATCGTCTTTCCGCCGTGCTTCTCGTAGAATTTCTCCGTGTTCGCGAGGTGTTCGCGATTGAGGAAGCGGTAGTTCTTCAGAAAGATCTTCTTGCCCAGATAGTGGCCGATGGCGTAGTTCACCGTGTCGCCGAGGATCGCCGCGACGGAGAGGATCACGAAGAGCAGGAAGGGATGCAGGGCGCCCTTCGCGGCGAAGGCGCCCGCGGCGAAGAGGAGCGAATCGCCAGGAAGAAACGGGGCCACCACAAGGCCTGTTTCCGCAAAGACGATCGCGAAGACGATGGCGTAGGTGAGAGCGCCGTAGTTCGCGATGATCTCCGCGAGATGCGTGTCGATGTGGAGGATGAAATCGACGAGGGTCGTGAGAAGCGACATGGGAGAATGAGGATTGCGGATTGCGAATGACGGATAAGAGATGGCTTTCATGACTGGAATTTCGAATCGGAATGCCAATGTCCGATTCTCTACTCTTCAATCATCGAAGGAGCTCCATGGCCTTGAGCATTTCCGCATCACGACCGGCGGAGGCGTCGACGAGCACGTCGGGCGTCACACCCTGGCCGTCGATCTTGCGGCTGAGGGGCGTGCGCCATTCGGCGACGGTGAACTTGAGGCTGGAATTGTCTCCGAAGGTCACCACCTGCTGGACGGTGCCTTTGCCGTACGTCTTCTGGCCGACGATCGTTCCGCGCTTCGCGTCCTGGAGGGCGCCCGCGACGATCTCGGAAGCGCTCGCGGATCCGTGGTTCACGAGCACGACGAGCTTCACCGCGGGATCAATCGTGGGATCCTCGGTCGTCTTCTCGTCATACGAGCCGCTGCGCCCGGCGATGTTCGCGTACACGCTGCCCTTGGGAAGGAAATGCCCGACGACGACGCCGGCGGCATGGAGGAGTCCTCCGGGGTTGTCGCGCAGATCCAGCACGATGCCGCGCGGATGCGCGGTGTCGATGCTCTTCATGTATTCGTCGAGCTTCGTATCCGTGGCCTGTCCGAACTGGACGATGCGGATGACGGCGATATCGCCCTGCTGGCTGATCTCCACCTCGGGCAACTGCACCGTGGCGCGCACGACGCTCACGTCCATCTCCACGCCGTTACGGCGGATTTTGAGCTTGGCCGTGGATCCTTTGGGACCGCGGATGTAACCGACCGCGTCGTCGATGGAAAGGCCCCCAAGCGGCTTGCCGTCGACGGAGACGATCTCGTCTTTCGGCTGCAGGCCGGCTTTCTCGGCGGGCGACCCGTGGATCGGGGAGACGATGACGACGGCGTTATTCACGAGTTCGACCGTCGCGCCGATGCCTTCGATCTCGCCCTTGATCTGGTCGTTGAATCGCTCGGACGCCGCCGGGGGCATATACACGGTGTACGGATCGTCGAGCGTCTCGACCATGCTCTGGATGGCCTTCGTGCCGGCCTTCGTGCCGTCGAGACGGTCCTTGTACAGATACTCGTCGTTGAGAAGCTGCCAGACCTGGTTCATCGTGTCGGTCTTCACGGACGACGACGGGCGCTGAATATCCTGCGTGCGGACGCGGATCTTCTGGCCGGCGTCCTGCGCGATCTTGTCCATGATGAGCTTGGCCTCACGGGTGCGCAGGGTTTTGCCGGAGCCGAAGATCCTGCCGTTATGGCGCATCCATCCCTGCTGGACGACGATCGCGACGGCGTCTTCCTGGAGTGTCCCCCGCACGTCGGAAAGCTTCGGGACGGTTGTGGTCGGATCGACGGTCTTGCCCGTGATCTTCGCGAGGACCACGGCGGCCTCGATGCGCGTGATACCCTTGCCGAGCTGCAGGTTCTCGCCGAAGAGGGCGAGGGCGCCCTTGCCGTGCGCGAGCGTCACGACCGCGAGATCGGAGGCGGCCACGCGCTTGTAGGGCAGCTTGGCATCGGGCTTCGGAAGGGGGAGGTTCAACGCCGAAACGACGGCCTTGAGGAAATCTCCCCGGCTGACGGGCACGTTGTCCGCGCCGCGCAGGTACTGCTCGGGCGCCGCCAAGGCGCCGATCGGCAGGAGGAAAACCCCGAGGACGACGGAAGCGACCGTGCGGCGGAGACGCGCACGGGAAAGAGCAGAAACGCGAATGGAGAGCATGGACGAGACCTTACACCTCGCCCTCCCTGGTGACAAACGTGTCGGCGACAATCAGGCGGCCGTGTTCGGTGCGGTTGCCGCGGCTCCCGAGAAGCGTCGTGAGCACCAGGTACCCGCCGCCCACGTAAAGCAGGGTCGGGAACACCAGGAGCGCGACAAGATGCAGCGGCGATCCCGTCGGTGAGCCGAGAATGTCGCCGAGCGTGCGGGGGTTGCCCGGCAGCACGTCCGGCAGCGACACGAGGATGTTGCTGAAGGCGTGGAGCGCGGACGCGACCGTGAAGCCGATCAGCATCATCTCGCGCCGGAAGAGATCCTTGCGATCGACGCCGAAGAGATCGTGGAGCTCCTCGATGAACGGGAAGCGCCAGCCGTGGGCGCGCGAGTCGCGCAGCACGGGGTCCGCGAAGATCGCGAGGCCGAAGAAGTACGCGCAGACGCCCGTCGAGACGATGTGGACCATGCTCGTGAGGATCGAGCGGCCGGCGACGTTCCCCAGGAACCCCACCCAATCCGGCTTGCCGGGATTGAAGAGGTACTCGCGGACGAAGCCGAGGAAGTACCCGCTGTTCGTGACGTTCTCCGCGAAGGCGAAGCCGATCGCGACGACGATGCCGAGCTGCACCGCGTCGTCCACGCTGCGGACGAGCGGCGTGCCGGCCTTCTTGAGGAACCACAGCTTGCTGCCCTCCTCGATGAGCCCGACGATGAGGAACGACAGGAACATGCTCACGAGCGTCACGTGCAGCTGCGGCAGCGTGGGCCACTGCCCCATCACGAAGGTCTGCGCGGAATTGCTGAAGTTCTCCGGGACGATGCGGAAGAGGAAGAAGTCCATCTGCACGCCGCGGCGCGCGAGCGCGTCGTAGAAGAGGATGGGCACCGTCGAGAGCATGCCCGCGAAGAACATGGTGAGGACCACGGACAGGCGCTCTCGGTGATACGGCAGGAACAGCAGACACCACACCACGGCAGGGATCACGGCGAAGCCGATGGCCAGGAAATGCGCGCTGCGCTCCTGGGCCGTCTCCGACAGGAGCATGTTGAAGAAGATCCAGAAGATGACGGTACCGAGCACCGTCGCCTTGGTGCGAGGTTCCCAATTGCCGAAGAGGAGACGCCAGACGAGGACGGCGAAGAGGACGCCCACCCCCATCACGAAGCCGTTGCTCCTCGCGGTCGATCCGAGCAGGGACCCGAGCGCGACGATGAGGCCTACCCCGACGAGAGACCCCAGGAGCACGCCGAAGGCGTAATGCGAGGGGCGGCCGCGGTAGCGGCTGACGAGATCCAGGCACACGAACGCGCCGATCCCGGAGAGGATGATCGCCGAACGCGAGAGGCTGTCGAACATAGGTATTTGTTAAACACAGTATACCATATTTTTTGGCCTAAGACAAAGCTAAAGTTACGGGTTACGGGTTACGGGTTACGAGGAATTCCCGCAACCCGTAACTCGAAACTCGCAACCGTGCTATCCTGCCGCTCCGAACCTCTCCTCTTTCCCTCACATGCCCGCCTCCTCCCTCGACCAACTCGTCTCCCTCTGCAAGCGCCGCGGATTCGTCTTTCCGGGATCGGAGATCTACGGTGGCCTCGCGAATACCTGGGATTACGGACCGCTGGGCGTGGAGCTCAAGAACCGGATCAAAAAGACGTGGTGGAAGACCTTCGTCCACAAGCGCCCGGACATGGTGGGTCTCGACGCCGCGATCCTCATGAACCCGCGGACCTGGGAAGCCTCCGGCCACGTGAGCAACTTCAACGATCCCCTCGTCGACTGCAAGAAGTGCAAGGAGCGCTTCCGCGGCGACAAGCTCCTCGAGGAGAAGCTCGGCGTGGAGGCCACGGCCGTCCTCAAGCTCGACCAGGTGCAGCCGATGCTCCTCGCCGAAAAGATCCCCTGCCCCAACTGCGGCGAGATCGCGTGGACCGAGGCCAAGAAGTTCAACCTCATGTTCAAGACGCAACAGGGCGTGATCGAGGGCGAGGGCACGGACATCTACCTCCGTCCCGAGACCGCGCAGGGCATCTTCGTGAACTTCAAGAACGTCACGGACACGATGCGCATGCGCCTTCCCTTCGGCGTCGCGCAGATCGGCAAGGCGTTCCGCAACGAGATCACCCCGGGCAACTTCACCTTCCGCACCCGCGAGTTCGAGCAGATGGAGATCGAATACTTCTTCGACCCCGAGAAGCAGAAGTGGGAGGACATCTACGCCGAATGGAAGAAGCAGAGCTGGGCCTTCATCACCGAGACCCTCGGCATCGCCCCGGAGAACCTGCGCTTCCGCGACCACGAGAAGGACGAGCTCTCGCACTACTCCCGCGGCACCGTGGACATCGAGTACAAGTTCCCCTGGGGCTTCGGCGAACTCTGCGCCGCCGCGGCGTACCGCACGGACTACGACCTCTCGCAGCACGAGAAGTTCAGCAAGCAGGACCTGCACTACACCGATCCCGACGAGCCCACGCGCAAGATCGTGCCGCACGTCATGGAACCGTCCTTCGGTTCCGACCGCATCACGCTCGCGGTGATGCTCGACGCCTACACCGAAGAAAAGGTGAACGACGACACGCGCACGGTGATGAAGTTCAAGCCGGGCGTCGCGCCGATCGACGTCGCGATCCTCCCGCTCAGCAAGAAGGAGCACCTCGTCGCGAAGGCGCAGGAGCTCTACAAGATGATCCTCGACAAGACGGACCTCGTCTGCGACTTCGACATCACGGGCTCGATCGGCAAGCGCTACCGCCGCCAGGACGAGATCGGCACGCCCAAGTGCGTCACGGTCGATTTCGGCACGCTCGGCGAGGACGCGGCCCAGGGCGAGAAGGACACCGTGACGATTCGGGACCGGGATACCTTGAAACAGGAGCGCCTGAGTATGAACGAGCTGGTATCAAGATTAGCTTCACTGTGAGCAAAACTGCTTGTTCAAAGTTGGACAAAATGAAATTTTTGTTCTATAATAAAAACACTCTCTGAACGCTCTTTGAAAGGGGGCCATCTTGATGGTCCATCTGCTTCTTCTCCTCAGCCTGGGACTCGGACAAGCGGAGCAGAAGGCTTCGCTCAAGATCGAGAACCAGACTCTCCCTGTGATCGTCCGCTGGACGACCGACAAGGGAGAACCTGAATCGCTTGAGTCCGACGGGCCACTGCCCGTGGGGACACTGACTGTCAGTCTGAGTTCGCGGATGACGAACGCTTGGTACCAGGCGGGCACCTTCCAGGTAAACGATGGACCGAAGAGCGAACTGACGCTCACACCACTCATCGTGACCCTAAAGAAGGGCGACCGCCTGACCATCCACTGCGCTTCACCCGTCGCGCCGTGGAATGGCGTTATCGTCGAACACGCAAACCTGCCAATTCTCGTCTCCCTTGCCCGACCTTTGGGCGGCTATGACGTGAAAAAATGGGAAGATGGAAAAGGCGGACCGGAAGAATTTCCGAATTCGCCCTTCTTCATTGCCCACTATGGCGAAAAGGAAATGGCTAAGCGATTGGCCGCATCCTATTTCGCCACCGGCAAAGACCGCGCCGATCACCTCAGCGTGATCCCAGCTACCCGATTTCAGAAGAATGATCTCTCGGAAAAGGTTCTCGCCGAAATCATCGAACGAGGCCTGATCCAACTGCGAACGAAAGCCCCTCCACAGGGACAATCGATTGCCAATGAGATCAATATTGCTCGCGACCTCTTGAATCAGGGCCGCGGCAAAAAAAAGAACTAAAACATCCCTTAGTTCAGAGAGTGGAGACCAGTCACGTCGACTGGTCTTCTTTTTGGAGTCACCGTATGAGCCTCGCATACTCCTCCGCGATGCGCTTGTAGTACCGCACCGCGTACTGGATGAGCGTCTTCACCTGGAACTTCGGAGCATCGGGACGCTTCGTGTAGGCCAAAAGCTCCTGTTGCGCCCGCACCTCCTGCGCCTGTCCGAACGAAAGGCAGACGACGTCGTCATCCCCGTTGCCGTAGCGGTACCACACGGGGTTTTGCCGAGGCAGACTTCCCGGCGGCGGCGCGAATCCGTCGATATGCAGGAAACGCCCGCCTTCGAAATCCCTCTGATAGTGGATGCTCTTCTCGTCTGGGCCCGGCAGGAGCGCCTGCAAGGTAGGCAGCAGGGTCTTTCGGTCCCCGATCGTCTTGGAGACGAGCTCGTACCAATCCCGCAACTGACGGGCCATATCCAGGGACTCGATCATGGGCGCGAGCTGGAAACTCTCCTCTTCTCCGCCGTTTGCCGCCATGCGCACGGCCGGATGGTGCTTCTCGAGATCCGCCCTGATCTCCTGCTGCAGCAACTTGCCGTTGCGTTGCTGGACCCAATCGATCACATGCGGAAGGCCGAGCTGGCTTCCCGCGGTTCGCAGACGGATGGCGTTCTCCGGGGTCTTCGCGAAGAGGTCGGTGAGCGATTTCACGGTCTGGGACGCAATCTGGGACGCTTCGGGTTGCCGGTCGATGCCGATATCCTCTGAAAACTTCTCCATGGCACCCGTCTCCCGCAGAAAATTAGCCACTTCCGACAAGAGCAGCTGTTCGGCTTTGAGAGGGGCTTTCATGCGCGGGTTGTACGATTCCTTGCGCGAAATGTCCATCAATCGCCGACGAACGCCCTGCGGACGGCAGTCCGGAGCCCGAAGTTCCCCTTGCGCCGAAACGGCCTTTCCTCCACACTACGCACGCTTTCCGACCGATCACTGCGGTCCTGGTTCGGAAGGACCACCCTGAGCTCGTCGAAGGGTGCTCCTCCCGCAACTCCTCCGCACCAGAGTGAAAAGACGTCGGAACGGCGGACTCCCCGTGAGATCCCGCCGCGCGCACCAAGGATCTCTCATCACCGGACAGTGCGAGCCTCCTTGTACCTTTTGTACCCTTTGTCCCTTTTGTACCCTCCCGTCCCATGCCCATTCCTTCCGAGAAGCAGCTCCTCGAGCACGCCTGTCACATCGGCCACCGCCGCGAGAAGTGGAACCCCAAGATGAAGCCGTTCCTCTACGGCGTCCGCAAGGGCATCCACGTCTTCGACCTCAGCAAGACCAAAGATCACCTGGCCACGGTCTGCGACCACATGAAGAAGCTCCAGGCCGAGGGCAAGACGATCCTCTTCGTCTCCACCAAGCAGCAGAGCATCCCGATGGTCGAGAAGATCGCCGACGCCGTCACGCAGCCGATGGTGACGAAGAAGTGGATCCCCGGCCTCCTGACGAACTGGCCCACGATCAAGCGCCGTCTCAAGTACTTCCTCGACCTCCAGCGCTCGTTCCAGACGGGCGAGATCGAGAAGTACACCAAGAAGGAGCAGACGAGCCTTCGCAAGCAGCTCGCGAAGCTCGAGAACGCCCTCGGCGGTATCGCCAAGATGGCGGGCCTGCCGGACGCGGTCTTCGTCGTCGACGCCATCCGCGACCGCGTCGCGGTGCTCGAGGCCAGCAAGCTCGGCATTCCGATCTTCGGCATCTGCGACAGCAACGCCGATCCGGACCTCTTCACCGCTTTCGTCCCGGCCAATGACGACGCCGTGAACTCCATCAACATCATCCTGAGCACGATCGAGGAGGAACTCGCCGCTACGCCGAAGAAGTCCGCCGCGAAGCCCGAGAAGGCGCCCGTCGCCGCGTAACCTCAGAACCTCAGAACCTTCCGTCGAGTGAATCACGCCTCGACCACCATTTTCTTCCCCTCACCACCCATGGCTATCACCGCCGCAGACGTCCAAGCCCTCCGCGCCCGCACGGGCGTTTCCATTCTGGCCTGCAAGGAAGCCCTCGAGGAAGCGGGCGGAGACCAGGAGAAGGCCATCGAGATCCTCCGCAAGCGCGGCATCGCCCAGGCCGTGAAGAAGGCCGACCGCGGCCAGAGCGAGGGGGGACTTTTCCTCGCCGAGAAGCAGGGCATGGCCGCCGTGGCCTGCCTCAAGTGCGAGACCGACTTCGTCGGCCGCTCCGACGCCTTCGTGGCGCTCGGCCAGCAGATCGCCGACATGATCGCGAAGGACGGCATGTCCGTCGCCAAGACGAAGGCCGAGGCCATGATCCCGGACGCGATCAACAAGCTCGGCGAGAACATCGGCCTCGGCGAGATGAACGAGGTTTCGGCCCCGGTCATCGGCTCCTACGTCCACAGCAACCGCAAGATCGCCGTGCTCGTGGGCCTCGACGGCGGCGACGCCGCGAAGGCCAAGGACGTGGCGATGCACGCCGCGGCCATGAACCCGCTCTACGTGACCCCGGACGAGATCCCGGCCGACGTTGTCTCCAAGGAGAAGGAGATCTGGAAGGAACAGATGAAAAACGAGAAGAAGCCCGAGGCCGTGCTCGAGAAGATCATGCTCGGCAAGGAGAAGAAGTTCCGCGAGGAGAACGCGCTCCTGAAGCAGCCCTTCGTGAAGGATCAGAACCAGTCGGTCGAGCAGTACCTCGCCGGCGCGAAGGTGAAGAGCTACCTTCGCATGACCGTCTAATTTCGTGGAAGGAAACCTTGTCGGTTTCCTTCCACGGACCATCCTTCCCTTCGGGGAGTCGCTCAAATGCGGGGCCCGCGAGACCCGCATTTTCGCGAGTTCATCAATAGAAAAGGAGTGCAGGGTCTCGCTTGCGAATGGATGACTCGCGAAGACAGGCTCCGCCTGTCTGCAGCGACACTTTGCGGGAAGGGTGGGTCCGCGGGAGGGACACCCGAGGTGGCCCTTCCGCGCTTCTTACCACTTATGCCACGGCATCTCGATCTGATCGAGCGGGATGTCGTCGATGGAAGCGGGAGCGGGCTTGAGGGCCTTGGCGATCTTGCGACGGAGCATCAGTGCGCCGCCCACGGAGAGCACGCCCATGGAGCCGAGCGTGATGCCCACGGCCTTCCCGGCGCCGCCCGAGGCGGACTGCACGACGGGGGCCGCGGCATGCGCGGCGACGGACGAGGACTGCGCGGCGACGGTACGGCGGCGGCACTGGAGGCAATTGGCGCCCCCGTCGCACTGCTCGCCGTCATCGATTACGCCATCGCCGCAGGAAGGGAATCGGCAGGTCCGGCGGCAGTGGTTGGGGATGCGGTCGGAGTTCTCGATGCCGCTGTCGCACTGCTCGCCGGCCTGGACGATGCCGTCTCCGCAGGCGGCGATGCGGCAATCGTTGCTGCACGAATCGTTCGGCACGCGGTTGCCGTCGTCGCATTGCTCCCCGATCTGCACGATGGCGTCGCCGCAACGAGACTTGCGGCACTGTGAAGTGCACGAATCGCCGTCGGAATCGTTGCCGTCGTCGCATTCCTCGCCGCGCTGCACGGCGCCGTCCCCGCATCGCGGGACGCGACAGTCGTTGGTGCACAAGTCGTTCTGGATGCGGTTGCCGTCGTCGCACTCCTCGCCGACGTTCACGATGGCGTCGCCGCACATGGCCCGGTGGCAGGTATTACTGCAGTTGTCGTTCTGGGTCTCGTTGCCGTCGTCGCATTCCTCTCCGACGTTGAGGATACCGTCGCCGCAACGCGAGAAGACGCAGGCATTGCTGCAGTAATCGTTCGCGATGCGATTGCCGTCGTCGCATTCCTCCCCCGGTTCCACCGAGCCGTTGCCGCAGACCGGCACCGGGGTGAACAGGGTGGGGCCTAAGGCCTGCGCGGAACTTGGCGCCATGGACGACGAAGAACTCGCGGGGGCGGAGGAACTCGGCGCCTCGCTGGAGGACGTTGCCGGCTC
Organism: uncultured Candidatus Peribacteria bacterium; assembly: GCA_964423795.1. Lineage (GTDB taxonomy): Bacteria > Patescibacteriota > Gracilibacteria > Peribacterales > Peribacteraceae > CAYRGC01. Next base: position 11,334 of record CAYRGC010000024.1, read on the forward strand.
GCTTGCCGTCACGAAGACGATCTGCTGGGCGCCGACCGAGGACGACGCCTCGGAAGAAGACGCCGGAGCAGACGACGCCACGGGTGCGGGAGCGGACGAAGCGGCCGCGACGGACGACGACGCGACGACTGCCGCCGCGGAGGACGAGCACTTGTACACGAACGCCCACTTGCAACCGCCGGAACAGCGGCCCGCGCCGTCGCACACCGGAGGAGCGCAGTAACTGCCGCATTGACCGCCGTTGCTCCTGAAGCGCGTCTCGGTGGTAAGCTGCCCGGTCGCAGAATCGACGACGTACACCTGCTCGGTCTGCGGCTCGCACTCTTCGCCGATCTGGGGCGTCACGAGGGCGTCGCCGCAGTAAAGCATGTGGCAGTCGAGCGAGCAGTCGCTCTGTCCGTTGAACCGCCCCTTGTCGCACTCCTCGCCGCCGTCGACGATTCCGTTCCCGCAGGAATCCGCCGACGCCGGCTTCGACGACGCGACCGATTGCGTCGGGCATCCGGGATAGCCGTACGGTTTTCCCACGCAGTCCGTCACGACGTCCGCCGTGAGGCGGCTCGTCGCAAGCACCACCGTGACGGCGCTCAGCGCGCTCACGAGGAGCCAAAGACGATTATGGGTTTTGTTCATGGATTTCCCATTATTCTACCAGAAAACCCCTCCGTCCGAAAGGGTGGTTTAGGCCCGCAGCCAAGAGGTGTCTCCCCGCATACGACGAAGAGGGTGCCAAGGCACCCTCGTCGCTCTGATCTCCCGCGCTCAGCGGATGAGCCTGGCGGCCATCTCGGCGAACTCCGTACCACCGGCGGCGGCCAGCGGGATCAAGAGCGCGAGGAAGACGCCGATGAGGCTCTCGGAACGCGAGAGCGTGCGGTAGAGGGCGATCTTCTTCATGGGAAGAATGGGGAAGGAAATGTGTTTGATGCAATTATAGCAAAAAATATATTTTTGTCAAATATCATCCGTCGAAGACGGGGCATGACAAAGCGGTTGTACTTTTCCCCGATTTTCCTGTAGAATGTGCCTTATGATGAAAGGAAAAATCGTGATCGCCGAAGACGATGCCGTGCTCCGTAGCCTCTACGTGAAGAAGTTTTCCGTGGAGGGATACGAAGTCGTGACGGCGGAAGACGGCGAACAGGCGGTGAAAGTGATCCAGGAACAGAAGCCGAACATGGTGATCCTCGATATCCACATGCCCAAGATGGACGGCTTCCAGGTGCTTCAGCAGTTTCCGAAGACGATGCGCCCGTTCCCGGTGATCATGCTCACGAACTTCGATCAGTCCGACTTCAAGCTCAAGGCCATGGAGCTGGGCGCCGACGATTACTTCGTGAAGAAGGACATGACGATCAAGGCCCTCGTGGACATGGTGGGCCGCCACGCCCATCTCTGAAAGCAACCAAGGAACCAGGATTTTCTCGGTTGCCTGGTTTCCTGGTTGCTCGTTACAACTTAAACCACGCCAGCCACCGCCTGTACCACGACAACGACGGCGGGGTATGGACGGGCTCGCTTTGGAGGATGTCGTCGCGAAGCACCCTGCGGAGCTTGAGAATCGCGGGCGACGTCTCGCCGCGGAGCAGCACGTTCACCTCGCCCATGCTGTCGAGCGATGACGCCATGAAGTTCGCCGAACCGACGAAGGCCGTCTCCTTGTCGATCAGCATGATCTTGCCGTGGACGATCCTCGGATAATAGAACACTTGGATGCGCTTGCGGTTGCCGTTTTCAAGGAGTCGCGCGATCGCCTGCTGGTTCGCGTTATGGTGCAGGTCGGGTTCCGCGGGGACGATCACGGTCACGCGTACCCCCTCCTTGCTGCGCTCGACGAGCGCGTCGACGATTTTCTGGTCGGAGAAGTAGCAGTGCTCGATGACGATCGACTCCTTCGCGCCGGCGATCAGGTCCATCGCCACGGGGCGGATCTCGCGGCGGTGATCCGCGTTGAGGACCAGCCGCTCCACGGCGCCTGACGCGTTGAGCTCGCCGCGCGTGAGGTAGTGCTCGATGAAGTGGCGTCCTCGGAGCTCGACCATGTAGTCGTGCCATTCCCGATCGTACTCATCGGCGATATTCATGCCGGTGAGCAGGAAAATGCGGTCGTCGATGATGAACACCTTCGCGTGATCGTTGTTCGCTTCGAGCGTGACCTTGATGTTTCTATGCTTCCAGAAGCGTTTCCACCGGGGATCGTCCGACTCGCGCGTGGTGACGAAATCCTGGTTCGTCTCGAAGAAGTCGCCCACGGACTCCTTGAAGATCTCGACGCGCACGCCGCGGTCCGCGATTTCGATCAGTTCCTGCGCCATGCGCTTGCCGATCCTGTCGTCCTTCCAGATGAACATCTGGATCATCACCGTATGCTTGGCGCGGCGAAGCAAACGGATGATGCGGGGAAAGGCCTCCCTGTCCACCCAGAGGCGCGGCCGGTCGAGGCGACTGGCCTCCTGGAGGGGCTTCGGGGAATACAAAAGCACCGCGAGGCGCAGGCGGTAGAAGAGCTTCCACCCGTTCACGCGACGGTGCCCGTGCTCGCCGAAGGCGTAGCTGTAGGCGCCCCGGATGATGGAGCGCAACGATCGCCGCTGGAAGAATTCGAGGAAGGAAGCGATGGTCTTGGCTCCGGAAAGGGCTTTTGCCGGCCTCCAGTGTAGCGGATCCGGGCCCCACCGGGCCACGGAACGATCGGCGCTGCCACTAGGGAAAAAGCGAGTTTTCTGCTAGAATGTTACGATATCGGAGAACTCCGGCATGCAGCCCCTCTTTCTCGCCATCGGCGCGCTCGCCCTCCTCGTGGGGAGCTTCTACGCGCTCTGCGCGGTCCTGCGCCGGCGGGCCGACCGCCGCCGCGAGAAGGACCTGGTGTTTTTGCAGGTCCTCTTGCCGAAAAAGGAAAGCAAGGAGGACAAGGAGGTGGAATCCGAGCAGTTCTCCTCCGGCAAGGACTTCCGCGAAGTCCTCGGCATCATGGATCACCTCTACCAGTCGCTGCACAGCCTGTACTCCGGCAAGTTCTCGACGCTCTGGCGCGGGCGGCAGTTTTTCTCGGTGGAGTACGCCGCGCTCGCGGGAGAGATCCTCTTCTTCATCGTCTGCCCGCGCAGGATCGCCCACCTGATCGAGAAGCAGGTCACGTCGTTCTATCCGGACGTGATCGTGGACGAGGTGGAGGACTACAACATCTTCACGAAGGAATCCGTGACGACGAGCGAGCTCCTCGTGCCGTCGAAGCAGTGGACGTCGGTGTTCAAGACGTACCAGCAGCTCAAGAGCGACCCGCTCAACTCGATCACGAACGCCTTCTCCAAGCTCGCGACCGACGAAGGCGCGGCGGTGCAGTTCGTCCTGCGCCCGGCGAAGCCCGGCTGGCAGAAGAAGCTGCAGAAGGAAGCCGCGTCCCTGATCAACCCGAAGAAGAAAAGCGGCGGCAACTGGTGGAGCCCGCTTACGTGGATCCGCGCGATCTTCAACATCCTGGGCGGCGACGACTCCCCCATCGACCTCAAGGAACAGGAGCAGTCCACCGGCGAGCGCGTGTCGCAGGCGGTCGAGGAGTACTCGAAGGCCGTGGACGAGAAGGCCAGCAACCCCGGCTACGAGACGGTGATCCGCCTCGTGACCTCGGCGAAGTCGCCGACGCGCGCGCAGACGCTTATGGAAGGCGTCGTCGCGGCGTTCTCGCAGTTCAACGACGTGCGCGGCAACAAGCTCAAGCGCGCCAAGTTCGTCAACCACGCGCGCCTCGTCGAGCAGTTCATCCGCCGGTGCCCGTCCCGCACGATCGGTCAGAACCTGCGCTACCCCTCGCTGCTGCTCGGCACCACCGAGCTCGCGAGCTTCTTCCACTTGCCGAACATCAAGTACAACAAGGTGGAGACGATCAAGTGGCAGAACTACAAGACGGCGCCCGCCCCGAAGGACCTGCCGGTCGACGGCCTCTTTCTCGGTCACAACGTGTTCCGCGGCGAGAAGAAGAAGATCTTCATCGAGAACGAGGACCGCTTCCGCCACTTCTACATCATCGGTCAGACCGGTTCGGGTAAGTCCTCG
>CAYRGC010000025.1:0-14515 GCA_964423795.1 uncultured Candidatus Peribacteria bacterium
TTCTCGCTGGAAATGAGCAAGGAACAGCTCGTGGATCGCCTGTTCGCCTCCATGCTCGGCGTCGACTCGTGGAAGCTCCAGCGCGGCAAGCTCGACGACTCGGATTTCCAGAACATGGGTCCGATCATGGACGAGCTCGGCAAGGCCAACATGTTCATCGACGACTCGGTGGCCTCCTCGCTCGCCGAGTTCCGCGCGAAGGCGCGCCGCCTCCAGATGGAGCACGGTCTCGACCTCATTATCATCGACTACTTGCAGCTCATGAGCACCGGCAACGCCAACTACGCCGGCAACCGCGTGCAGGAGATCTCGGAGATCTCGCGCGCGCTCAAGCAGATCGGCCGTGAGCTGCACGTTCCCATCGTGGCCCTCTCTCAGCTTTCCCGCGCCGTCGAGACGCGCCCGGGCAACATCCCGCAGCTTTCGGACCTCCGCGACTCCGGTTCCATCGAACAGGACGCCGACGTGGTGCTCATGCTCTACCGCGAGGACTACTACGAGGAGGATTCCGACCGTCCGGGCATGACGGACATCTACATCCGTAAGCATCGCAACGGTCCCGTCGGCCGCGCGGAGCTTCACTTCAAGAAAGAGCAGATGCGCTTCTACGACGTCGACATGGCCCACTCCAAGGCGCCGAAGTACGGGGACGACGAATAAGGGATTGGAATACTGGAGTACGGGGGCCGCTATTTCCCAGTATTCCCGTACTCCAGTATTCTCTTTTTATGCCCACCCTCCCCCTTCTTCCGCCGCGTCCCGATCTGTCGCTCCTCGCGATCCTCGGTTACGCGTTCGCGGCGTTCGTCATCGGTCTCGCGCTCACGCCCGCGTTCGTCTCCTTCCTCCGGCGCAACCGCCTGGGCAAGCAGCTCCGGGTGGAGACCGTGGACGGCCGGGAGGCGTCCGTCTTCCGCAAGTACCGCGAGAAGAAGTTCGGCACCCCCACCATGGGAGGCATCCTCATCTGGGGCTCGATCGTGATCACGATCATCCTGTCGCGCGCGCTGTCGCTCCTCGGTCTCGTCGAGAACTCCCTCCTCCAGCGCGGGCAGGTCTACCTGCCGCTCTTCGTGCTGCTGTCGCTTGGCGTGCTCGGCGCGATCGACGACTATCTGAATGTCATCGGCAACGACGAGGCCGATTGGAAGCGCAGGGTGAAGACCGTGCGCTGGGTCTTCGCGGTGAGCGGCCTCGCGCTCCTCGGGATTCTCGCGTGGGAATTCTCCACCCGCGGCGCCGGCGCGCTCCTCGAACCGCATGACCTCCATCCGCTGGCCATCCTCGCGCTCTATGCGCTCGTTCTTCTCGCTCTCGGTTCGGGCATCGTCGTCGCGGACGATTGGACCAAGCGTCTCCGCCCCTCGATGGCGGCCAACCAAAAGAAGAAAGGCGGACTCGGCGTGCTTCCGAAGATCACGTCGCTCCTCGCGATCAGCACGATCGCCGGCGTGTGGTTTTACCTCAAGAACAACTACGAGACGGTCGCGATCCCCTTCGCGTCCGCGGCGAGCCTGCCGGAAGCCTTCCACCTCGGGTGGTTGTACGTGCCTCTCTTCGTGTTCATCGTGGTCGGCACGGCGAACGCCGTGAACGTCACGGACGGCCTCGACGGCCTCGCGGGCGGTCTGCTCGTGATCGCGTTCAGCGGATTCGGCGTCATCGCCTTCCTCGGCGGACTCAGCGTGCTCGCGGCGTTTTGCGCGGTGTGCGCGGGCGCCGTCGCCGCGTTCCTCTGGCACAACGTGCCGCCGGCGCTCTTTTACATGGGCGACACGGGTTCCCTCGCGCTGGGCGGGGTGCTCGGCGTCATCGCGCTCATGATCGACCGCGTGTTGCTTCTGCCGCTCATCGGTTTCATCTTCCTCATCGAGATGCTCTCCGTGCTCATCCAGCTCACGAGCAAGAAGCTGCGCGGCGGCAAGAAGGTCTTCCGCGCCGCTCCCATCCACCATCACTTCGAGGCGCTCGAGTGGGGCGAGAGCAAGGTGACGATGCGCTTCTGGATCATCGGCGCGTTCGCCGCCTTCCTCGGCATCGTGATCGGGCTCTACGGCTTTTGAAAGCCGAGGATAAGCCGGCGAAGTCGCGGAAAGAACGGGTGGCTTTTTGCTACAATCGACTTTCGCCATGGGAAGCCTCCATGCCCTGAAGCCGGCACCGTTGCCCCCGCACGTCGGTTATCGCTTTCCGGTCGTGGGAAATTCCGCCGGTGACGTTTCGGGGTTCCCCATCGACGCTGCGATGTTGTCCGAGCTCGAGGCGATCCGCGAAAAAGTGTTTCGATCGATGCCGCGAGAATGCGAATGCGAGCACGAGGCGCGCATCGCGCTCGCGTATCCGTCGAAGGAGGTTCTGCAAGCGGCGCTGAAGGTGATGACGCCCGTGGAAGAGCGGGCGCTCTTGTGCACGCAGGACGTCATGGACGCCAATCCGAACTGCGCCCATGCGAAGGAAAACTATCATCCGAACCCGTATGACGACGTCATCCGGCGTCTCCGCGAGAAGGGCATCCTGGAAGACGGTTCATGGGAAACTCTCGTCTTCGAGTTGGAAAGCGGTATCAGCGGCGTCGACAATGCAATTGCCGGCCGACGTTGGTCGCTGCCGATCGTGGGGGAAGCAGCGAGAGCGCTCCAGCGTCCGAACGTCCGGCGTTTGCTTGAGGTCCGGCTTCGATTGCTATCGATCATGGACGGTGTCATCGCGGATGCGCAGAAGGCGATTCCTGCGGTTTCTGCGGTTTCCACGCACGGGTGACTGGATTTCCGCAGGCGGGTACGTAGCATAGGGGCATGCCACTCCGCATCGCCATCAACGGCTACGGCCGCATCGGCCGCATCGTCCACCGTCAACTCGTCGAACGCTTCGGCAAGGAAGCCGTCGTCGTCGCGATCAACGCGTCGAGCGACGCCGCCATGCGCCAGTACCTTCTCAAGTACGACACGCTGCACGGCCGCTTCGGCGCGACCGTCGAGGTCGACGGCGAGAACCTCAAGGTCAACGGCCAGCCCGTCCGCGTCGTGCGCGAGCGCGATCCGGCCAAGTGCCCGTGGAAGGAGCTTCAGGTCGACATCGTCGTGGAGGCCACCGGCAAGTTCCGCAGCAAGGAGCTCTGCCAGGGGCACCTCTCCGCCGGCGCCCGCGCCGTGATCATCACGGCTCCCGCGAAGGACGACACCACGATGATCGTCCGCGGCGTGAACGACGACGCCCTCAAGGCGACGCTTCCCGTCGTGAGCGCGGCGTCGTGCACCACCAACTGCATCGCGCCGGTCATCAAGGTGCTCGACGAGGCGGTGGGCATCGAGCGCGGACTCGTCTGCACCACGCACGCCTACACGTCCTCCCAGAACCTCCTCGATAACGCCACGGACAGCTCCAAGGCACGCCTGGCGCGCGCCGCGGCGATGTCGATCATCCCGTCCACGACCGGCGCCGTGAAGGCGTGCGCGAAGATCTTCCCGCATCTCAAGGGCAAGATGGACGGCATGGCGCTGCGCATCCCCGTCCCGGACGTCTCGGCCGCCTATTTGGCGCTCCAAATGAAGAAGAAGACCTCCGTCGACGAGGTGCACGGCGCGCTGAGCGCCGCCGCGAAAGGCCCGCTCAAGGGCATCCTGGCGATCGAGCAGGACCTGCTCGTGTCGTCGGATTTCCTCAACGACGCGCATTCGAGCACCGTGGACATGGATTCCACCGCCGTGATCGACGGAACCATGGTCCAGATCCTCAGCTGGTACGACAACGAGTGGGGCTACGCGATGCGCGTCACCGAACTCGTCGTCCAGTCCGGTCCCCTTCTCTCCTGATCCATGCGTAACCCCTTCGCCCGGAAATCGACCCTTTCCCCGGTCATCGCCGGTCTCGCGCAGGCTTCCGGCGTGATGGCCTACGTCCTTCTCACCGCTTTCCTGGCGACGTCCGGAAGCGTGCTCTTCGAGCCGCTCCTGGGAGGAAATCCCCTCATCGGCGCCGTCGGGTTCCTCGGTTTTTTCTGTTTTTCGGTGTTGGTGTGCGGCTCGATGACGATCGGGTATCCGGCGTTTCTGTGTATCGAAAAACGCTACGCCCGCGCGTTCGCCGTGATCGGCTGGACCATCGGCTGGATGTTTCTGTACCTCGCCGTCCTGACGCTGGTGCTTGCCACGTCGGTGCCGCAGCAGGCGGGCGGGTATTGAAGGCGGCGGCCGGATTCTGTGCTAGTGTGGAGGCATGCCGATGCCCGCCACTTCCTCTTCCCGCCCGTCCCTTAACAGCCACCTTTACGCGGTGAGCAAGGTGCCGGACCAGCTCCGTCACCTCATCCGCGACATTTCGACGGCGGCGAAGTACATCCACTACGCCATCCGCAACACCGAGGCGGGCCTCGCGGGCACCAAGAACCAATTCGGCGAGGAGCAGGTGAAGCTCGACGTGCTCAGCGACGAGATCATCCAGCGCCACCTGTCCGAAAGCCGCCTCGTGAACAGCTACATCTCCGAGGAGCAGTCGAGCGTCGTGCAGCTGAACGACAAGGCCCCCTACTCCGTCGTGTTCGATCCGCTCGACGGTTCGTCGCTCGTGGAGGTGAACTTCGCGATCGGATCCATCTTCGGCATCTACGCCGGCGCGGAGCTCATCGGCCGCACCCCGCGCGAGCAGGTGGCCGCGCTGTACGTGATCTACGGCCCCCGCACGCTCCTCGTCTACGCCGCGGGCAACGGCGTGCACGAGTTCGTGCTGAACGAGGTCGGCGAATTCACGCTCGTCCGGGAGTTCCTCGGCATCGGCGACCAGGCGAAGACCTTCAGCCCCGGCAACATCGGCGCCGTGAACGACACGCCGCAGTACGGCGCGCTCCTGCAGTCGTGGATCGGCGAGAAGATGACTCTGCGGTATTCCGGCGCGATGGTCTCCGACGTGCATCACGTGATCAGCAAGGGGCAGGGCGTCTTCGTGAACGTCGGCGGCAGCAAGTATCCGCAGGGAAAGCTCCGTCTCGTCTTCGAGTGCGGTCCGTTCGCGTACCTCGCCTCGCAGGCGGGCGGCCTCGCGAGCGACGGCGTCAACGACATCCTCGACAAGCGCATCCAGGAGATCGATCAGCGCACGCCGATCATCGTCGGCTCCAAGAACGAGGTGGAACGCTGCTGCCGGGTGCTCAAGGCGTGACGGTCTTCCGCTCGGTTCTCGTCAGTTTCGTACCTTCGTACCACCCCAGGAACGCCTGGCGAACGCGGGTATAGCGTTCCCGGACGGCGTCCCCGTGCGCGCGATTGTCGAGGAGCAGGCGAAGTTCCCGGCTTTCGTCCTGCACCGTTCTTGCAAAATCCTTTCGGAGGAGTTCGGTCGCGATGCCGTCGCCGTCGGCGAGCCGCGAGAGGCGCGAGCGAAGGTGGTCCTCGTACGTGCGAAACGTCGCCGAGGGCTCTTTCTCCGAGACGTGCCTCGCGTAATCGGCGTCGTATCCGGCTATCGAGAGCGGGCCCGGAGGGGCCCCGCGGACGGGCGCGTACTCGGGTACATGCCATCCTTCCTTGAACACCTGTTGCGCTCCGTAGGCGAGAAACGTGGAGCGTGCGAGAAGCGACCGGACGGTTTGCCGGGTAGTCGACGAGATGCTTTTTCGGGCTGCCGTTTCGCTGATGATGTCGCCGAGCGAGCGCGTAACGCTGTCGAAGCTGGCAATGGGTCCGATGCTCATCACGGCGTCGGCGAATTCGTAGCGATGGTCCGCATGCGGGAGAATCTTCCTGGCGAAGGGCGCGTCGAGCGTTTTGCGTACGTAATCGCCGTACGGCACGATCGTCCTGCCCATGTCCGCGAACGCGAAGAATTGATCGTCCATGCCGGTCGCCAGGAGCGATGCCAGTATCAGTTTGTTGCCCGCATAGTCCTGGCTGACGCCCTGCCAGCCGGTTTGCATTTCCGGCGCCTCGAGCAGAGACCACGCGCGTTCCGCCGCGTCGGCGAGCGAATGTCCGTTCTTGACCATATACACATTCTAGAGTCTTTTACTCTTTGTCTCAATTTTGTCTTAATCGTTCCAAAAAGCCTCGGAAAGCGCTTTAGGAAGCACTTCGTCGAGGGTACGGTTCGGGTCCTTGCGCTTCTGTTTGCCGGCGACCTTGAAGACGTTCTTCATCGAGCGGTACGTACCCCAGGGGTACACCTTCCGGAAGCGGCCTCGGCGGCTCACCTCCTTCTCCTCGTCGCCGTTCTGGTTGCGCTGGATTTGGAGCGACTTTGGGTTCCCGGCGCGGCTCCATTCCACGCGTCCTACGACGGCGTTCGTCTCCGGATCCACGTACACGAGCTCGTCGTCCGCGTACGGCTGATCCGCGGGCCTGTCGACCGGCGTCGGCGTCGGAGTCTGCTCGGCGGGGACGAAGGAGTCGTCGGTCATGGGTAGAGGCGGTGTTCCTCGGGGGCGGGAGCGGGCGGCGGCGGAGGCGGGGGCGGAGCCGGGACGATCGTTTCCTTCTCCGGCGGCCGTTCGGCGTCCTCCGGGTGGTGGAACATCTCCTGGGAGCGTGCCTTGCGTTGCTCGACGTATCGGACGATGGCCTCGAAGAGCGCCACCAGGCAGCCGACGAGGCAGACGTAGACACCATAGCGCACTTCCATGCGGGTGAACTCGAGCGTCACCTTCGTGAGCACCGAGAGGCACGCGAGGACGAGGACGGTCGCCTGCGACGTGAGGCAGAGGCGCGTGAACTCGCGGTACCGCTTTTTGAGGAGCGGCTTTCCCGTCGCGAGCGGCAGGAGTCCGATCAATAGCAGCGTCCCCTGCAAAAGCAGGATCGTGATGCCGAGAAAGGACGTGAAAAATCCGAGGCCCCGGTACGAGACGCTTTCCCCGCCCGGCCAGTCGCCGCCGATCCACGGGAGAAAGAGGCCGACGATCGCGATCAGCGATCCCGCCGTGAGGATGCGTTCCTCCAGCTCGATCGAGAGCAGCGTTTTGACGACGCGGTTGGTCACGGCTCGATGATAGCACAGATCGGCGCGCCGGGGCTTCAATCTTCCCCTTCTCTGCGTCAGAATCCTCCGGTGAAGATCGTGATCGACGTCCGCGAGGCGTTCCGCCCGCGGGTCACCGGCAAGGGGCGCTGGACGCTCGGGTTCCTCCGCGAGCTCGCCGGGCGCGACGTCGAGATCCTCGCCGTGAGCGACGAATCAGTCGATGCCGGCGTGCCGCTCACGGTGATCGACGGGAAAGGGCTGCGTTGGCATCGGGCGGTCGCGCGCTGGCTTTCGACCGAACGCCCCGGCGATCTGTACGTCAGTCCCACGAGTTACGTCGTGCCGTTTTTGCTCCGCGGGCGCTTCCCGTGCGCGCCCGTCGTGCACGACCTCATCGCGTTCCGCGGAGAACCCCACGACCGCAGGGCAACGCTCATCGAGCGATTCACGCTCGGCCGCTCGGCGCGGAGCGCCGCCGCCGTGTTCACGGTGAGCGAATCGACCAGGCGCGATCTCCTCGCGCGGTATCCGCGCCTCGAGGGCGGCCGCGTGCGCACGATCTATGCCGGGCCGATGGACCCGCAACCCGCCGGCAACCGCTCCGACGGTCGGACGATCCTCTGCGTCGGCACGCTTTCCCCCCGCAAGAACCAGGAGCGCCTGCTCCGCGCCTACGCGTCGCTGCCGGCGGATCTCCGCGAGCGTTACCGGCTCGTGCTCGGCGGCGGACGCGGGTGGCATGATGCCCCCGTCGTCGCGCTCGCGGGCGCGGTGCCGGGCGCCAGCTGGATCGGCTACGTGGATGACGCCGCGTACGAGGAGCTTCTCGGGACGTGCGCGGTCTTCGCGCTCCCCTCCCTCTACGAGGGTTTCGGCCTCCAGGTTCTCGACGCCCTCCAGCGCGGCGTTCCCGTGCTCACGAGCGACCGCGGGAGCCTGTCCGAGGTCGCGGGCGACGCCGCTGTCACGGTGGACCCGGAGCGGGTATCTTCCATCGCCGCGGGCCTGCAGCGGCTGCTGACGGACGACGCGCTCGCCGCGGATCTCCGCCGCCGCGGTCCCGTGCAGGCGTCCGCTTTCTCCTGGAAGCGGACGGTCGATCTTTTCCTGGAAACTGTACAAAAAATGTGAACATGGTTCGTCATGCTCACCATGACACTGTGTTTGAGGGTGAATTGCTTTACGCTATGTCCAATGGCATCCATCGCCTACAAACGCGTCGGGCTCACGGTGAAAAGCGATCTCCATCATCGCGACGAGGTCGCGGCGGAGATAGTGGGCATGCTGCGCGCGTCCGGGGCGGAGGTGCTCATCGACGAGCGTCGTGCCGAGTGTTTCGCGTCGCATCCGGAAGTGCGGACGTTCACGAAAGCGTGCGACGTCGATCTGCTCCTTGTTATCGGCGGCGACGGCACGATCCTCCGGGCCGTGCGGGAACTCGATTGCTTCTCCGTGCCGATCCTCTCGGTGAACCGCGGCACCGTCGGCTTCATGGCGGAGATGAACGTGGACGAGGCGGTGTCGCTCCTGCCGAGGTTCCTGGCGGGCGAGGGCGTGGTCGAGGAGCGCAGCGCGCTCACCGTCACCGCGAAGCGCGGCGAGAAGACGCTCTACGAGGGATTCGTCCTCAACGAGGCCGTGATCGCCCAGGGCAGCATCGCGCGCTTGATCGACCTCAAGACCAGTATCAACGGCGAAGAGCTCACGGTCTTCCGCGCGGACGGTCTCATCATCGCGACGCCGACCGGTTCCACCGCCTACACGCTCGCGGCGGGCGGGCCCATCGTGCACCCGGAGATCGCGGCGAGCATCCTCACGCCGATCAACTCCCACACCTTCAACCAGAAGCCGGTCGTGATCCCCGGCACGCACCGCGTGCAGGTGGAGGTGCTCAACAAGAAGGGCGGAAAGTTCGGCGCCGCGCAGGTGAGTCTGACGCTCGACGGGCAGACGTACGTGGCGCTGGAGCGCAAGGACGTCGTCACCGCCTCCGTGCGCCCGGAGCGCGTGCGTTTCCTGCGCAGAAGCAGCGAGACCTTCTACGGAACCCTGCGTCAGAAACTCAAGTGGGGCGAGCGGCCGGAGGATTAAGCGCCGAGTTCCTCCAGAATCTCGTCGGCGATCCCGGGAAACAGGATTTCCGGATTGTCGTCCTTCGTCACCTCGATCACGTGTAAGGGGGCGTTGTGTGACAGTATTTTGAGCAGATCGCGTTTTTTCTTGGGCAGGACGGTCATGGAAAAAAGAAGATGCATGCGTGCCGGCGGCGCGATCAGCAGGTGGCTGATCGCAAGTTCCACTTCCGGCGAAAGGCGGTCGACGAACATCTGATGAAAATCGGCACGTGCTTCCGTGGACATCGACGGCGGGTTCCACTGCCGCTGTTCATTCCGAAGGAATCCGCCGGTCTTGCTATACAGGATCTCGTTCCACGTATCCGCTTGGTAGATTCGTAGCAGGTTGCAGTCGGGATCGACCGATGTCTCGAGGAGCGTGAACGCCCGGAACTCTTCCATCTCGTGATCTTCCCATCGTCGCCATGCGGGTCAAGTTCCGGCGAGCCCGGGATCGATTTCATGGTATTCGTGAGCACAAATGTTCGGCTGTTCCCCCATTTTCGTGATCTTCGTTCCCGTTTACGTAGGCTTCCGGCATGACGCCGCTTAAGAGCAACTCGTCCATACAGGTTCTGGCTTTCCGCCAGGAGTACGAGGGCTGCGCGTTGCCCGATCTTGTCACCGCGCTGATCAGGAACAGGAACCGATTCTGCCAGGCCGCGATCCGCGAACTCCTCGCCGAGCGGCGGGCGATGAATCCCGCTGGATGGCAGAGATACGTCGATCAGCTCGGTTACCTCTCGAACGACGTGCTCGTCCTGCTCGGTCAGCTGGGCAATCCCTTCGTGGACGAGGTGCTGGCCCCGGCTCTCAATTGACACGGAAAGGAGCGATTTCCCCGTACGTCTCCGGCGGCATGAGCGACATCTTCTTTTCCCTGCTGACGCTAGGGGGCGACAAGTCACGCGACTACGCGCCTGATGCGATTGAGTTCTGTTGCGAGGATCTAGGGATCATTGAATAGAGTGTGGCAATCAAAATTGACTCATTATCAAATTAGTATTATAAATTTATATATGAAATCATCAGTTACGATCAGCGTGCCAGCCAATTTTCGATGCTCGACTCCCATCGAAATTGTTCGGTCACTGAATAGCAAGCAAGATAAATCATCGCCGCTCACGCGCCTTCTTGAAGATTTTCACGCACGAACCGGCCATCTTCTGAAACAATCTGATATGGTCGAGCTTGTCGCGGCGAGCGTGAGTGCACACGGTATTTCGAATGAGTTATCAGAGAAAATCGCCGGACAATTGCCTGACATCACGGCGTTTCTTCAGCATGTCGTAAGCAAGGGCGAATTGACGTTTGGCGACAATGAGCCGCCCGTTGCCCTTTCGAGCGAAGACATAAATATTTTTGAGATTCCCAAAAGCGCCTCGCAAATCAATATTCGAAAGAACCAGCTTCTACGCGCAATTCATCAGCTGATGATTCATTGCGTCGATGCCGTGGCGGACATTCTTCGGCGTGAGATTCCCTCTGCTCCCCCTGTCGCTTGGGACGGTAATCCGCAGACGTTGCGTTCTCTCGTGATGTCGCTCACTGTACCTGAATTGCAGAATGCAATAGATCAACTGCCCTCCGTAGAAAAATATAAGATAGTGCAAGGAATGGTGGCCTTAACGAAAGATCAGTATCGTGGAAAATACGCCAAACAGTATTGGTCAGATGTGTTTGGAGTATCGATTCAGTCGAGTATTCCTCCAATTGCACTCCAAAATTTTCCTCTTTTTCTTCGACATGTAAAAAAACTGATGAAGATTTCCGATAGGAATGACATGTCGATGGAAGATCTCGCCGCCATCTTCGGAAATGGCACGCTTATTAAAAAATGGAAAAAAGTTCCTACGAGTCTGTTGGCGGAGTTTTTATATCGAAAAATTTCGATGGAAGTGAGGATACGATTTTTTAAGGACTTCATGGCATCCCTAGATAAGAAGGTGCTTGCCACCAAGTTTGCTCAGCGGGAAAATGTTCTTCGCGCAGTTTGTGCGGAAAGCTATTGTCCTCAGAAGACTCTTGCGCAATTCTTTGAGATACTGCGAAAGTAAATCAGCGCAAAATCATCTCCTCCCTTCCCTGTCCCGTGCCGACGAAGCGCACGGGGATGCCCGTCTGCTTCTCGACGAAGGACAGCAGGGCCTGCGCCTGCTTCGGGAGCTTCGCGAAGTCCGTGATGCCGAGGGTCGAGGTCTTCCAGCCCGTGAAGGTCTCGTACCGCGCGGTGCCGTCGGCATTGAGTCCCGTGCCCACGGGAATGTCGCTTTCCTCGTCGAGCACGTCGAGCTTCGTCACGTTCCAGCAATCGAACCCGTTGATGCGCGCGGCGTGCGCGAGGTCCGGCAGGTGGAGCCAGCCGCAGCGGCGCGGGCGCTTGGTCACGGAGCCGTACTCCCCTCCCCGCTCGCGCAGACGGTCTCCCGTCGCGCCCTCCACCTCCGTCGGGAAATCGCCCTCGCCGACGCGCGTGCAGTACGCCTTCGCCACGCCGATGCACGACGTGAGCGCCTTCGGCGGAAGGCCGAGACCCTGGAGCGCGCCGGCCACCGTGGTCTGGCTGCTCGTGACGTAGGGGTAGGTGCCGTGGTCGATGTCGAGGAGCGTCGCCTGCGCGCCTTCCACGAGGACGGTCTTCTTCTTCCCGAGCAGGTCGGCCATGAACGCGGGCAGATCCGCGATGACGTTCCCCGCGAGCGCCTCCTGGGCCTTGAGGAAGGCCGCGAGCTCGGCTTCGACGTCGATGTCCACGCCGAACGCTTCGCCCACGTCCGCCTTGCGGTACGCGAGCCACGCCTTCACGGCGTCGGGGTCCTTCGTGAGCGCGTCCGCGCGCATGCCGCGGCGCAGCATCTTGTCGGCGTAGGCGGGGCCGATGCCGCGCTTGGTCGTGCCGATGCCCTTGCCGAGCGCCTTCGCGCGGGCCTCTTCCATCGCGCCGTCGACGGCTTTATGGAACTCGAAGACGAGATGGGCGTTGCCGGCAAGCTTGATGCGCGAACGGATCTCGATCCCGGCGTTCTCGAGGAGCTCGATCTCCTCGAGGAGCGTCGGCAGATGGATGACCATGCCGCCGCCGAGGATCACGGGCTTGCCCTCGTGCAGCGAGCCCGACGGGAGCAGACGGAAGACGTGCTTCCTCCCCTTCACGACGATCGTGTGCCCGGCGTTCGCGCCGCCGCACGCACGCGCAATCACGTCGAAACGCTCGGCGAGGATGTCGATCAGCTTCCCCTTCCCCTCGTCTCCCCACTGGGCGCCGATGACGGCGGTGCAGCGACCGAGGGACGAGAGGGCGTCTTTCACGAGAGCAAGGTACACGAAGACAGGAAAGAGGAAAGAGCTTAGGGCTCGGAGCCTACTGTTTCGAAAGTTGTCCTTTCATGCACTCGATCGCGTAGCCGCGGCAGAAGGGATGGCTCTGCGCCTGCTCCGCGATTGCGCGCGCGATCTCTCCGCCGTCCTTGCCGCCGAAGAGCGCCACGTGCGGCTCAAAGTCGATCACGTCTTTCATGAGTGACCGGCCCGCCGGGATGTACGGCGGATTGCTGACGACGACGAACGGCTCCGCCAGGTCGCCGACCGGTTCGAGGCAGTCCCCTTCCCGGAACTCGACGCGCGCGCCGAGGACCGTCGCGTTCTCCCTCGCGAGCGCGAGCGCGTCGCCGGAGACGTCGGTCGCGATCACCCTGAGGTCCGGCCGCTCGAGCGCGAGCGTCACCGCGATGACGCCGCTTCCGGTGCCGACGTCGACGACCGTCTTCACGTCCGCGAGGTCGCCGAGGCGCTTCGTCGTCGCGACGACGTCGGTATCAATCTCTTCGATGCGGTCTTTCCCTTTCCGCAGGAAATCCAGAACGATCCGGACCAACTCCTCGGTGGACCCGCGCGGCACGAGCGCCCGCGCGTCCGCCTTGAAGAACCGCCCATAGAACTCCTGTCGGCCGGTGATGTGCTGGATCGGTTCGCTCCTGCGCCGCCGCTCCACCGCCGCCGCATAGCGGGAGTAGGCATCGGGAGGAAGAACGTCCCTGTCGTGTGCCAAGAGCCATGCGCGCGGCTTTCCGAGCGCCCAGGACAGCAGGATCTCCGTCTCGTGGCGGGGCAGGTTCTGGCCGGTGAGTGCATCGGAGACGCGGATGCGGTTATGATGCCAGGAACGAGCGAAGTTCTGCGAGGTTCCTTATCGATCAAAGACTCCTCACTTCCTCTCCTCCTTCTCGAGGAGGAGAGGCGATAAAGGAAACGCTCTTGCTTCGGTGAGGTACCCTACGGTTGTTCATCTTTTTTGAGGTTTCACTTTTCTCATGACCCGCATCGGAATCGACTGCCGCTTCGCGGCGACCACCTCCGGCCTCGGCCGTTACACGCGCGAAGTGGTCTCGCGCCTTCTGCTCCGTCGCGACGAGTGGTCGTACGTCTTGTTCGTGGGGAAAGGCGATCCGTCCTGGATCGGCGGCTCGCCGAAGGCGGATACCCGCGTCGTGCCGATCGACATCGGGCACTACACCCTGGCCGAGCAGACCCTGCTCCCCGATCTCTACCGCCGCGAGCAGATCGACCTGCTCTTCGTACCGCACTTCAACATCCCCTACTTCTGCCCGGTGCCCGCGGTCGTCACGATCCACGACCTCATCCTCCATCGCTATCCCAACCAGGCGGGTCTTCTGCGCCGCATGGCGTACCGCGCCCTCATGCGCAGGGCCGTGCACTCCGCGAAGCGCATCATCGCCGTGAGCCACTTCACCGCCGACGAGGTCGCGCAGGTGTACGGGCCGCAGGCCAAGGAGAAGACGCGTGTCGTGCACGAAGGGGTATCCTCCGAGTTCGCGCCCGTCCCCCCCGCGGAGGCGAAGCTTGTGCTCGACCGGTACGGGCTCGCGCGGCCGTACTTCCTCTACGTGGGGAACGCCAAGGAGCACAAGAACGTCCCGATGCTTCTCTCCGCGTACGAGTCCTCGGGACGCGCCGACATGGATCTCGTGCTCGTCACCGGCGGCCGCGAGGCCAAGGAGCTGCCGCTCCCGCCCGGCGCGCGCCTGCTCCCGTTCGTCGCGGAGAAGGACCTGCCGGCTCTCTACTCTTCCGCCGTCGCCTGCGTCACAGCCTCTCTCTATGAGGGATTCGGTCTCCCGCTCTTCGAGGCGGCTGCCTGCGGATGTCCGGTCATCGGCACGCGGTCGGGGGCGCTGCCCGAGATCGCGCCGCTCGGCAGCCTCATCATCGACCCGAGTCCCTCCGCCTTCGCTTCCGCGCTGCGCTCCCCTCCGGCGCGACGGGCCGAACGCCCTCCCCTTCCGTCCTGGGACGCCGCGGCCGTCAACACGACCGCCGTTCTCGCCGAGGCGCTCAGGGGGTAGAGTCGGCCGCATGGACACGGTCCGATCCATCCTTCCCAAGGTGCTTCGCAAGCGCGGACTCGCCGCGCACGCGGACGCCGCGCAGATCAC
>CAYRGC010000026.1:0-13934 GCA_964423795.1 uncultured Candidatus Peribacteria bacterium
CGTCGACGTACAGGTAGAAGCGGCGGCGGTCCTTCTGGGGCGTATCGGCACGGGAGAGCGCGGCCATGTTCACCTTGTTCACGAAGATGAGGCCGAGCAGCTGCGCGTTCACGTCGCCGATCTTTCCCTTCGAGAGGTTCACGAGCAGGATCTTCCCCTCGTCCATGATCTGGCGGATGGCGAATGCGCTCTTCGGCTGGCCGATGATGTTACGGATGGTGGTGTTCGTGATGAACGGACCGAACTTCGCGGAGAAGTACGGGATCATCTCTTCCTTCTCCCGGGCCCCGGTCTTCGCGATTTCGTGCTCCCAGAAGCTCTTCACGACGACGTTCTTGCACTTGCTCACCTTGTAGCGCTGGAACTCCTCGTCCACGAACAGGCGGGGCACGTCGATGAGCGTCGCGCCCTCCTCTTCGTCGTCCATCAGGGTGAGACAGCCGTTACGGAAATAGTGCTGGATACGCGGACCGAAGATCTCGTTGCCGTACATCTTGATGAAGATCTCCATCGCGTCGAGCGAAGCGCGGTCCTTTTCCTCGGAAGTTTTCGCCTCGAGCATGTTGAGACCCATCGGGCGCTCGATATCGGAAGGATCGAACACGATCACGTCCTTCGCGCGCTCCTTGGGGACGTGGCAGAGAATGTCCTCGATAAGGTCGCCGTGCGGGTCCACGACGCAGAGGCCGGCTCCGCGCGCCACGTCCTGGCGGATCTGCCAGCTCAAGAGCGACGACTTTCCGCAGCCGGACTTACCGATGATGTACTGGTGGCGCGTGCGGTCCCCGTCGAGGAAGTGAACGTTGCTCTTCTGGGCACGGTAATCGTTGATACCAAGAAGAATACCGTCCGTGGGCGCATTCGGAGGAGGAGGCAGCACTTTATACGTGATCCACTGGATGAGCGGGATCTTGTTGTAACGGCTGTCGGGGAAGTGGAAGAGACCGGCGAGCTCCTTCTCCACGAGGAGGTTGCGGCGGTGCAGGAAGCCGTTGATGCGGTGCTTCCACAGCCAGTGGATGAACGGCGCGTTGAGCGCCAGCGGCACGATGTCCAGGAACACCAGGTGGTTAGAGAACCAGTTGCCGTAGATGTCCTTGAAGACGTTGAAGGCGACTTGGAGGTTATTCGTGATGTCGAGCGCGCGACGCGTCGTCTTGGCCGACGCGAAGACGCGCACGGAGGCATGGAAGCCGCTCATGCCCGCCTTCTGGCCCATGCGCTTGTAGAGCTCCTCCTCGGGCTGGATCATGCGCACGAACGAGTCGCCGTGGCTGGCCCCGGGCGCGAAGGTGCTGCCATCTGTCCCCGCGGCGATGCCGCCCACGACGGAGATCAGGTCCCCCAGGAGCGGGAGCCTGGCGAGGAGACTGTCGTCCTTGCCCTTGAACTTCATGTTGGCGTACTTGCGGAGCTTGCGGCTCCACTTGTCCGAGAACGTCGGCGTGAGAATCAGCTGGATGGCCGCGCGCTCGTCCGTCTCGAGCTTACTGAGAACGTTCGCGAGATCGTTCAGCGGATCATCCTGCATCTCCTCGTAGAAGCGCAGCGGGAAGTAATACGGCTTTTTGAGGATCATGTTGTAGCCTACGAGCTTCGTGCCCTGCGGCCAGATCTCCGGAGCCTTCTGCACGGACACCTCGGCGTCCGGATAGAAGGCCGTCACCTGCTTCTCGATGATCGAGATGAGACGCGGGTGTGCGACGATGAAGAAGAGCAGCTCCCCGTGCTCGAGGTAGAGCTCGAAGCTCATCGTGTTGAACCGGAACAGCCAGAAGTGCACGAGCTGCCAGAACGTGAGGCTCCGCACTTCCCACAGCGCGCGGTACAGCTGCTCCATGATCGCGATCTTTTCCTTGAAATCCTTCTCGGTGCGCTTCTCCTGGTCGATCTTGCTGTCGCTGCGCGGCAGCAGCACTTTCATCGAGACCAGCCTGCCGCTCATCCACCACGCGTAATAGAAGCGCGTGTTGAACTTCACGTACTTCCACAGGAGCCACACGGTGCTGAGGATCAGCAGGTTCTCGAGCGGATTGCTCCAGAACCAGGTCCAGCAGATCGACCAGAAATCCGCGCGGACAAGCTCGCCGAGCACGAACACCGTGACGAGGATGATCGGCCAGAGGAAGATGCGCAGGAAGGTGATCACGTGTGTCTGAAAACAGAGGATACGCGAATATCAGCTCATTGTAGCAGAAAACCCCGCTCTTGAACAGGGGAGCTCACCCGTCCGGCGCCGTGGGAAGCGGCTCCCGATTTTCCTTATCAGGAAGAGCAATTCGCGACCTTCATCTCAAAGTCCCGCGACAGCCCGTTCTTGCTCGAGACACGGAAGACGTACTGCCCCGTCACGGCGGGCTTGAAACGGTACCGTTCGCCCTTGAGCACCCAATCCTCGAGCCAGGTGACGTTGCCGTCGGGGTAGCGCACGGAACGGACGACGAACGCCTCGTTGCCGCCGACGGACAACTCCTGTCCGAGCGGGAGCGCGAAGGGAAATCCCGGCGCCAGCCTGGCCGTCCGCCCGAGACGCACGGCGTACGGCGATCCGTCGCAGAAGCCGACGAGCGACGCGTCACCGAGCCGGCGGAACCTTGCGTCGATCTTGCCCTTCGATCGCTCGGCGATCGCCGTGAAGGCGCCGAGGCTCAAATCCATGTCGCGTCCGTCGACGAACGGTCCCCGGTCGTTGATGCGGACCACGACCGATTTGCCGTTCTCGAGGTTCGTCACTTCGACGAGGGTGTTGGCCGGAAAGGTGCGGTGCGCGGCCGTCATGGCGTACATGTCGAACGTCTCGCCGAAGGCCGTCCCCTTGCCGTGGAACTTCTCGGAATAGAGGCTCACTTCGTGCGTCTCGTCGAGGAGGTAGGCGTCTACGAACCGCATGGCCGCGAGCAAGTCTTCCTCCGTCATCGTGCCGTCCTTGATCGTTTTCGTTCCGTCCTCCCCCGTCGACACGTACCGCCCGAGTCCCACTTTTTCGGCAAGCTCGGGAACGTACGTCCAGCCGTCGTCATCGTAGAAATCGTCGTCGCCGGCCGGGTCCATGCTCCTGGTCCTGAAAAGCCACAACAGTCCGGCCAGGTTCGAGAGCGGCTCGTCGGGACGGAACGTCTCGCTGGTGTCATCGATGATGCCGCGGCCCTTGGCGAACGTGATCTCAAGCTCCCCCGGCGCGCCCTTGGGCAGATCGGAAAACGGCGATTCCGACGTACGCGTGGCCGGGCGACGGATGCTGTTCCAGAGCAGCAAAAATCCGTCACGACGGGTGATCGGCGGAGTCGCGGCGGTCACAGCAAGAGGCGCGAGACCGACCACGAGAAGTGTCAGCATAGCGATGATGCGTTTCATGCGACGATGCTCGCAAACGACAGCTCATTACGCAATGACAAGCATGCGTTGCATTTTCGATAAACGGCTTGTAAAAGAGCTTTTTAACGAACATTTTTTGTATTCTCTTTTCATTAATTTTTTCTGTTTAGCCCTGATTGAAGAGGAAAATATCGGATTTTATCGTTCTACTTTTTCCTCTAAAATGTGATTTTTTCTCTACAATCAGGGCTCAAAGAACTCTGAGAGCTTCGCTCCATCCGCGAGCACGAACGAGCGGAATGACCCGCTATTGTTCCTGGTCGTGCATGCGTGCAAGGGTCGCGTAACCGACGGTTCTCAGCCTCGGTCCGTCGCTTCCCCGACGATCTTCTGAGCTTTCTGATGTGCAAGCACCGAAGTCTGGGTGAGCTCATCGAAGACGCCATTGATCTTCTCCGCGTCACTGCCCCGGAAACAAATGGCCGACATGGGCCCGTGCGCTGTACAGTCAGCTCATGAACGACGATTCCGAGCGTTGGCCAGGCCTTTTCCGCGGTTCCGTCCTCTCGGCGACGATCGCGAAACACGTGAGCTACGTCACGTCGGGCGATTCTCGCGCGCAGGGCCTCATCCTCCTGAATTCGGCGCTGATTCCGCTCGCGCTGAACGGCATGGCGCATCAGGAACTCCGGACTGCGGCCACGCTCTGTCTGATCACGGCCCTGGCGACGATCTGTCTCTGCATCTTTTCGCTCTATCCCAAGCGGCTCAAGGGAAAAGAGGAAGGCGTGAACCTTCTGCATTACGCGGAATTCTGCCGACTCTCAGAACGCGACTATCTCGATCGGATGCGGGCGCTCTGCGAGGAGCCGGGCCGTCTCGCCGAAGCCGTCGCACGCGACCTCTATCACCTCGGGACGCGCATCGTCGCGCCGAAATTCCTGCTCCTCCGGTTCGCGTACATCGTGTTCCTCCTGGGGCAACTCACGGCGGCGTTGCTGGCGACGCTGGCGCTACGCTGATTCAACGGACGTAGACCATGTCTTCGAGCCGCATGCCGAATTTTCCGGGGAAGTACACGCCGGGCTCCACCGCGAGCACCTCGCCTTTCACGAGCGACATGTCCTTTGCTTTCGACGACAACGTGGGACCCTCGTGCACGTCGAGACCGACTCCATGCCCGAGCGCGTGGGTGAAGTACTCCTCGATGTCCTCTCGCTTGAGAACGTCACGGGCGATGCGATCAAGCGCGCGCGGACTGGCGCCTGCCTTCGCGGCGCGCATCGCCGCGTTCATGGCCTCGAGAAGAGTGGCATACACGTTTTTCTGCACGAGCGTGGGAGGAGCCGTGAAGTAGACCTGGCTCATGTCGGCGCAGTACCCGCCGACGAGCGCGCCGACGTCGATCTGCACGAGATGGCCCTTCTTAAGCAGGCGCGTCGTGGGACGATGATGGGGGCAGGCGGTATGGCTGCCGAAGGCGACGATCGGCTCGAACGAGAGGCCGTCCGCCCCGAGCTCGAGCGCCCAGATCGCGAGCTTGCGCGCGAGCTGCTGCTCGGTAAGGGGACGTCGGATGACGGCCGGCACGCGACGCAAAAGCTCCCGCGTGATGCGATGCGCCCGGCGCAGGCACCGCTCCTCTTCTTCATCCTTCGTTCGGCGGAATTCTTCGATGATGCCGATCGATTGAACAAATTTTGTATTCTTAAATCTCTTCTTCCAGCCTGCCTTCCGGAGAACGGTGACCGTGTCCGCCTCATAGGCGCATTCCCCTACCCCCGCCATGGCCTTTTCGAGGCCCGAAACGTCGCGGACCTTGATGCCGGGATACGCCCTCGAGGCCATCTCGTGGTACCGGGCATCGACGAAGAGCGTCATTTTCCGCTGTGCGACAAGCAAAACCCCGGCACTGACGGGAAGACCAGTCAGATACCGGATATTCGTGAGGTTCGTGACGAGAAGCGCCGGGGCGGGCGAGCGGTCGAGAATGGCTCCTGCTGTGCGCGGTCTCATGGCATCGAGTGTAGCCGCCGTGCCGTTTTTGTGCTATCATACGGGGACACACCCATATCCCCATGACCATCCGTTCCCTCCGTCGTTCCCTGACCTTTTCCCTCCTTCCGCTCGCGATGGTCGCCGACCGCGTGTGCGCGTCGGTCTTTACCGGGGGCGGACTTCAATCAGGGGTCGGCGCGGCGTCCGAAATCTCGGGAACAAGCCACGTGACGCTCCGCGAAGCCATCCTGAACTTGATGTATAAGGTCCTCGGCTATCTCGCGCTTCTCGCCGTGTTCATGATCGTCATGGGCGGCGCGTACCTCATCGTCAGCGGCGGATCCGACGAGATCAAGGAGAAGGTGAAGAAGATCGTCCTCTACGTGTGCATCGGCCTGATCATCGTACTCCTGGCGCGCGTGATCGTCGGCTTCATTACCCAGGGCCTCGTTCTCGGATGAACCCCTTCCGTTTCCGCCACCGCTTCGCCGCCGCCCTCGCGCTGCTCGCGCTCGGAGCCGGCGCGTCGGCGCAGGAGCTCGCGCCGATCCCGCAGGAACTGCCGACGAACGTCCCCGTGGGCGAGATCTTCGAGATCATCGGCGCGGGACTTCCGACGGACGCCTGGAGCTGGACGCTCACGAAAGACGGCTCCTTCCTCGAGGCCAGTCGCGAGCGCGTGTTCCATCTCCGATTGCTCGAACCGGGCGCGTACACGCTGGAAGCGATGGTCATCAATCCGGACCGCGGCACCCAGGTCCGTCGCAATATCGTCCTGAACGCCCAAAGCCTTCCGGTGCCTCCCCCGTCGGCGAGCGACATGCTCGTCGTCGCCGATCCCGCGTTCACGCAGCAAGGCATCGCGCTTCCGGCTGGCAAGCAGCTGCTCAAGCTGACGCCGACCGGCAACGCGAAGGGCCGCATCCGCGTCGATCTCGATTCTCTCCATGACTCCGACGGGGACGGCGATCCGGCCAACGACGACGAGACGCAAGGCGCGCTCTTCGCCACCGACGGCACGCCGATCTACGTCTGGTTCCCGCGGATCACGCGCGGACAGGCCATGATCCTCTCCGCCGAGACCGCCTCGGGTTCTCCCGCCACGGCGAAGGTTCCCGTCTCGGGAGTCGACGTGCCTGAGGAAAAGGAAGGTGACACCCTGCCGCCCCTCACGCCCGACGACATCCACGTGAACGTGAACGGCAACGGCGACGTGACCTTCGCCATGCCGGTCACGGCGGATCGCCAGGACGTCCTGCTCTATCGCTGGGATTTCGGCGACGGCCACGAGAGCCTGCGCGACGTGCCGACCCACCGCTACTTCCGCGAGGGCACGTACACGGTCAAGGCCCAGGCCCTCGACATGCGCACGGGCCAGGTGCTGACGAGCGCCGAGCGCGAGATCACGATCACGGCGTCCGACATGCTCCCGCCGTCGTCCTCGAGCTCCGCGGAAGGCGCACGTTCGTCGTCTCGGTCGAGCGTGGAATCCTCCTCGTCCTCGAGCGTCGCATCGACCGCGTCCTCCTCCGTGGAACCCGTCTCCTCGGCGTCGTCCGTCGCTTCCGGCGGGAAAGGTTTCGACATGACCTTCCTGTGGACGATCCTGAAGCTGATCGGCGTCGCGATCCTGGCGGTCGCGGTCGGCCTCGGCCTGAGCTGGCTCCTCGGCAAAGGCCTGAAGGCGCTTCGCTCCGCACGCGAGAAGAAGCCGGATGACGGCGCTCCGTTGAGCGCCGCCGCGGATCCGCTTGCTCCCGCCCCTGCCGTGACGCTGCGCAAAAGCGCCGTCGTCGACGCGAACGTGACCGCGGCTGCCCAGCCCCCGCCCGCGCCCGCCGAGGAAATCGACGAATCGAAGGCGCCCTCGTGGCTCAAGAAAGGACTGGAGGCCACGATCTCCCCGAAGGAGGAAGCGGCTCCCGCACCGGAACCGATCCCGGCTCCCGCCCCGTCCGAGCCGACCCCGGCGCAAGAGCCCGTTGCCGCGAGCGAATCGACGCCGCCGTGGCTTGAGCCGGCACCCGAGCCCGCACCCGCGGCGCCCGCTCCGGCACCGCAGCCCGTCCCCGCGCCCGTGACCCCGGCTCCCGCCCCGGCGCAGGAAACCCCGTCGACGGACGAGGGAACGGTTCCGCCGTGGCTGTCGGCCGGCATGGACACGCCGATCGCCACACCCGCACAGGCGACCGAGCCGGCACCCGTTCCCGCACCCGAGCCCGTACCGGCGACGGAGCCTGCTGCTCCCGCGACAAACGACACCGCGCTCCCGCCCTGGCTGGAAGAGCAACCCGCGCCCGTGGCACCCACGCCGATGCCCGAGCCGATCCCCTCACCCGTCCAAGAGACGCCGACGGAGCAGGCGACCCTGCCGCCGTGGCTCCAGCAGGAACCCGCGACGACGCCGGTGACGCAACCCGCTCCTGCCGCGGAGGCGAGCGAGCCGGCACCGCTCCCCTCACCCGCGGAGGAAACGCCGAAAACGGAGATGGCGGCTCCGGCACCCGTGGCGACCGAACCCGTTTCGACGCCCGCCCCGGTACCCGCTGCCGCAGTGACCACGACGCAAACCACGGAAACGCCGAAGGCTCCCACGACGAGTTCCGCCACTGTGACACCGTCTGCGGACGAGGCCGCCAAGGCCGAACGCGAGCGCGAGCGCCGTCGCCGCAAGCGCCAGCGGTATCGCGAGAACCTCAAGAAGCGCCAGACCGCGGATCAGGCCGCCGGAAAAACAGCCCTCGCCCCCGCGAAAAAGCCCATGCAAACCGCCTCGGCGCCCGTCGCGCGCTCCCTTCCGGCCGAGCCCGCCGCCGAAGACCGCAAAACGGTGCCGCCCGCCGACGACAGCATCGCCTTCGTGATCCGGGCGGACAGCATCACTCCCCCGGAGGAACCGAAAGACGACGACCACGGCGACGTGGGTCACCCCTGACGATCCGTCCCTCCATCGAGGAAGGCACGCTCGAACGATTCTTCCATCAGCCGCTCGATCGTTTCGGGCGCGATGGCGCCGTCGTCTCCTTGGAGGCGCTCGTACCTCCGGCGGTACACGTCTAAAAACAGATCCATGACGGCGGAGGCGAACGCGTACACGCCCGGATGAGCGGGGCAGGAACGCCGCAGCCGCGGTTGCGCGTCCTCGCGCGGGTACCAACGCGGGTTCGTGAGCGCGGCGGCGGTTTCCCGGCGGAACGCGTCACTCACGTCGTCGCCCTCCATGGCGCCGACGAGCGACTTGCCTATGCGGTGCTTGATCGCGCCGGAAACCTCGTCGGGATATCCCGCCAGCAATTCCGCCGCCGTCGCGACGGCGTTCTTCTTCCCCTCGAAGGCCGAGGGCGGCATGGGCGGCGACTTGGCGTTGAGCGCGAACGCCACGACGCAGACGGCGTCGATCGCGGGCCTAAGGAATCGCAGGATGAGCGCGCGCTCCGTCTCCGGATATTCCTCCGCGATGATCGTGACGAAGCTCCGGATCAGGATGTCGATGCCCGTGCCGGTCTGATTGTCGCCGACGAGGATCGTGTCGTCGAACGCGTCGTCCATCGTGCGCAGCATCGATAGCAAAAACTCCCGGCTGGCCGCGACCGAGAGCGCCACCTCGACGCAGCGCTTTTGGAACGGCGTTTCCTGTCCGGCCTCCGGGTAGGGCGGCCGGCGCAAGCCCGTACGCGCTTCCAGGACGTCGCCGAGGAGGGCTTCGAGATTCTTCACGAAAGGACCGAGTATAGCCTATTTCGCCTCGGCAACCGAAGGCTCTGGCCATCTGGAACGAATATCAGTACCATTTCGCAGCCCCATAGCGGGCGTAGCTCCCATCTTCGTCAGCCTAGGCTGACTTCGGCGGGCAGGCAGCTGGTTCAGCTTTCACATCATCGTCCACTCGATCGAATGGCGAGCGTAGCTCAGCTGGTTAGAGCATCAGGTTGTGGTCCTGAGGGTCGCGGGTTCGAATCCCGTCGCTCGCCCCATCCGTCTTCGTTCCTGCGGGAACTATGGCGAGATAAGAATACGATAGATAAACAAGTGCTTGGCCGGCGAGGCATGCGAGAAAGTGCGAAGCCGGATCTCTTGCCACGTCTTTTTGCGAAGATACCGAGCACTGCCATCGAATGGATCTCAGCGCACGAGAACGATGCCAAGGACCGTGAGTCCGCACCCGTACAGGAACAGCACGGCCCAATACGCGACGTGCCGCTGCCAACGAGGCCTCTTCGTCATCAAACGAAAGCCGACGACGTATGCGAGCACGAGCCCCGGCGGCAGCAGCCAGGTACAGAGAATGGCGAGCGGCCAGGCCGCGGCATCGCCTTGCATCGATGGATACTCGAAGATGGATCGGTATCCCAGCGGCCCAAACAGTACCGAGAAAACGGCATCCGGAAGCCCGTAAGCGAGAAATCCGGGAATACCCATCCCGGGAATGAATCCGAAGACACCTACGCCTACGGCAAGCAGAACAATGGTCAGAAGACGAAACTGGCCGTCGATCCGCTGATACCGCACGGATATGGACGATACCATTCCTCCCTGCACATCGCACCGCATCCGCCCGGGAAGCGTGTAAAAGACCTCTCATGCGCTTTTCTCCGGTCCTTTCCCCGTCATTTTCCCTTCCTCAAGCCAATTTCTTCCGGTAGACTGGTTCCCGTTATGTCCGAACCGCTCTTCCGCACGCCCAAAGGCACGCACGACGTCCTCCCCGAGGACCACCAGTACATGACGTACATCAAGAAGGCCGTGCGTCATCGCGCGCGACAGGCGGGCTTCCGGCGCATCGATCCGCCGATGTTCGAGCAACGCGGCGTCTTCGAGCGCGGTATCGGCGAGCACACGGACATCGTGGAGAAGGAACTCTTCACCGTGATCGGTCGTCGCGCCAAGGACGAGGGCAGCGAGCGCGAGTACGCGCTCCGCCCGGAGTTCACGGCCGGCATCTGCCGCGCGTACGTGGAGCACGGCATGCAGCAGCTGCCGCAGCCGGTGGAGCTCTACGCCATCGGCCAGTGCTTCCGCTACGACCGTCCGCAGAAGGGACGCTACCGCCAGTTCCACCAGTTCGACTTCGAGGTGATCGGCCTCAAGGACGCGTCGCTCGACGCGCAGCTCATCCACGTCCTCACGAAGATCTTCGCGGATCTCCAGATCCTCGACCGCCTCACGCTGCAACTCAATAACATCGGCGACAGCGAGGCCAGGAAGGCCTTCGTGCAGGCGCTCAAGGATTACTTCATCGGCAAGGAGCGCAACCTTCCGGAGGATGACCAGCGCCGCCTCCAGACCAATCCCCTGCGCCTTCTCGATTCCAAGGAAGAGGACACGCAGATCCTGCTGAAAAACGCCCCCACGCTCGATCAGTTCATCACGAAGGAGAGCAAGGAATACCACGAGACCCTTCTCGAGTACCTCGATACCCTCGGGGTGAAGTACGCGCTCAACAAGGGGCTCGTCCGCGGTCTCGACTACTACAACCAGACCGTCTTCGAGTTCTGGGACAGCTCCACCGGCGCGCAGAACGCGGTGGGCGGCGGCGGCCGGTACGACGGGCTCATCGAGCTCCTCGGCGGCAAGCCCACGCCGGGCATCGGCTTCGCCTGCGGCATGGAGCGCGTGATCTGGCACATGAAGGAGGCGGGTATCACGGCGCCGGACAAGGACCAGGTCGACGTCTTCGTCGCGCAACTCGGCCCCGAGGCGAAGAAGCAGTGCCTCACGCTCGTGAGCAACCTCCGCGAGCAGGGCGTACACACCGTCGGCGCGCTCGGGGAGGCCAGCCTCAAGAGCCAGATGCGCCTGGCAGACAAGTTCGAGGCGCGCTACGCGCTGCTGCTCGGCAAGATCGAGGTGAAGGAAGGCACGATCATCCTGCGCGACATGAGGGCAGGAAAGCAGAAGCAGATCAAGTACGAGCACGCCATCCCGCAGATCATCGAACTCCTGGGCAAGAAGAACCTCGACAAGTACGTGCTCAAGGATCATCTCGGTACCTACGAGATGGAGTGACATGCCGACCGGCTCCGCCGCCACCGTCGTCATTCCGGCGTATAACGAAGAGGCCATCATCGAAACGTGCCTTGAGGCGCTCTGCCGTCAGGATACGACCGAACCTTTCGACGTGATCGTGGTCGATAACCGCTCGAGCGACCGTACCGGGGAGAAGGCCGGCGCCTTCGCCGGACGCCTGGCGCTCACGGTCCTGCGGGAGGAGAAGCCGGGACGGGGCGCCGCGCGCGCCGCGGGATTCGCCGCGGCCCGGGGAGACGTGATCTTCTCGACCGATGCCGACGCCGTCGTGCCCCCGGATTGGCTCTCGAGCCACCTGCGCGAGCTCGCCGCGCATCCCGAAGCGGCGGCCGTGACGGGACCCGCCAGGATCGAAGACCTCTCGCCCTGGAAGAACGCACTTCTCACCCGGAGCTTCCCGCTCTATATCCGGATCGGCATGTTCTTCATGGGATACACCTGCATGAACGGCTTCAACTTCTCGGTGCGCCGGGAAGCGTACGCGGCATCGGGCGGTTTCGACCCTGAAGCCGACGCGCAGGAGGATATGGATCTCACGCTCCGCGTGCGCAAGCACGGCAAGATCCGGTACGTATCGACGGCGCCGATCATCTCCGGACGCCGCTTCCGCGAGGGGCTCTTCAAGGCGTGGTTCGAGTACGCGAAGACCTTCTGGCTCAGGTTCGTTTGCGGAAGAAGGAGGGTACGGTTACGTAACGTGAAGTGACGGCGCGCAGGCCGTTCGACGGTTTTTCGGCGTGCGCGTCGATGGCGCGTTGGTAGATGCGCACGAGCTTGTCCGTGACCGCGGGGAGCGCGAAGAACCGGTGACGGCGCAGCGATTTTCTGGCCATCGACCGGTACAGCGCGGGATCCGCGAAGAGTTTCCTCAACGCGTCCGCGACGGCTTTCGGCGAGTTCCTGCGGACGAGGAAGCCGCTGTCCCCCACCACTTCGGGCACCGCGCCCTCCGCGACCGCGACCAACGGAATGCCGAACGCCATCGCCTCGACGAGGACCATGCCCTGGCTCTCCATCGTGCTCGCGGTGCAGAACGCGTCCGCGACCCCGAAGATGCCGGACTGCTGCAGCTCCGCCGGGGGGATGAATCCGGTGAAGACCGTCTGCTTCGCGATGCCCAGGGTCTTGGCGAGCGCCTGCAGTTTCTTGCGCTGGGGACCGTCGCCGACGATGAGCAGGGTCGCGTCTTCCGTCCTCGCGAGGAGGGTGAATGCCTTGATCACGACGTCGACGCTCTTCTCGTACGAGAGACGTCCCACGTGCAGCACGACCCTGCCCCGCAGCCCGTACCGCTCCCGCAGCGCGCCCTTCTCCTTCGCGGAAAGGGCTTTCTTGGCCGGGACGGGCACGGCGTTGGGCAGATAGGTGATGGCTTTCCGGTATCCCGTCCTGCGCAGCCCCTCGATGAGCATCTTCGAGGGGGCCAAACGCACGTCGCACGAGCCGTAAAAAGCGTACGCGTAGCCGAGCACGGCGCGCGTGAGGTAGCGGCGCACAGTCTTGCTCGATGACACGAAGGACAGGTACTCGTCGTTCTCGCCCGAGAGCAGCACGTGATTGGTGCCCACGAGCGGCTTGCCGAAGACCTTGGCCGCGATCAGGGCGTCGGCTGCGGTCAGGACCGTGGTGTGGAAGTGGATGATGTCGGGCTTGAACGTGCCGACGGCCACGAGCGCGCGTGGAAGCCCGACGAAGGGGCTGAGCCGGAAATCCGGGTACAGGAGGGCGGGAATCGACGGCAGGTCGACGATGCGGACGTTCTTCGCCGACCACAGGCGCTTCTCCGCGGGCGCGGGACACACGATCAATACCTGATGTCCGCGGGAGCCGAGCTCCTTGGCGAAATGCGCGATGGACGTGGCGACCCCGTTCACCTGCGGCAGAAAGGTATCGGTGAAGTAGGCGATGCGCATGGGAGGAAGGGTAGCAACCAGGCAACCGAGTAACCAAGCAACCAAGATTCCCGGTTGCTTGGTTTCCTGATTTCTTGGTTACTTGTTAGATATCTAAGTTCGTCACCGTCTTCGCGTGCGCCCTTCGTCAGGCTCAGGGTGACAAATGCTAAGCATGATCAAATATCCAAGTTGGTAACAGTCTTCGCATGGGTTTGGATAAACTTTCTGCGAGGAGCGACTTCGCTGCCCATGAGGGTGTTGAAGACGAGGTTCGCGGCCTCCGCGTCGTCCATCGTCACCTTGAGCATGATGCGGTTCTCGGGATCCATCGTGGTCTCCCACAGCTGCTCGGGGTTCATTTCGCCGAGACCTTTGTAGCGCTGGATGTTGACCTTGCGCTTCTTCGGAGCCTCGTCCTTCTTTCCCTTGGCGGCTTTCGTCAGCTTCTCGTTCTCGTCCTCCTGCGCGGCCTCCGGAGCGGCCTCGCCTGCGTCATCGACCTGCTGGAACTCCTCCTGCGCGATGCCCCACTCCTTGAGGAGCGCGAGCTTCTCCTCGTCGTTATAGACGTAGCGCGCGTCCTTGTCGCGCTGCACCTTGTAGAGGGGCGGCTGCGCGATGAAGAGGTGGCCCTTCTCGATCAACTCGGGGAAGTGGCGGTAGAAGAGCGTCAGGAGCAGCGTGCGGATGTGCGCGCCG
>CAYRGC010000027.1:0-13270 GCA_964423795.1 uncultured Candidatus Peribacteria bacterium
GCCGGTGCCCGTGAGGGTGAGGCCCTGGTCGGCGTGGTACTGGGTGTTGGTGTCGACCGTGGCCGAGGAGCATACGAGGTTGCCGGAGGCATCGGTGATGAGGGCACCGCAGCTATTGAAGCCGCCGGACGCGAGGCGAAGTCCGCTCTGCAGGACGGCATTTCCCTCGATCGAGAGCGTGCCGGAGGAAGCCAGGGCGTTCTTGGCGAAGATCGTGGAACCCGAGACCGTTTGGAAGCGGACGAGGGAGCCGGAGACGGTCGCGTTGAGGCGGAAGGCGTTGCTCGAAAGCGAGAGACCCTGACCGGCGCGATAGGAAGCGCCGCCGGCGCCGCCATCGTCATCGTCGCAGACGATCTTGCCGTCCGGACCGACGGTGAGGACGCCGCCGTTCGCGTACCCGGAGCAATCGCCGACGCCGTTAAGGTACACGTCGCCCTCCGCGACGAAGGAACCGCTCGCGGTGAGCGAGTCGGAAACATGGATATCGGACGCCGAGAGACGGGAGCCGACATACGCGTCGCCGCTCACGATGAGATCGCCGCTGCTCGTGAGGACGTCGTCCGCGTGGAGCACCGCGCCCGACGCCTCTCCGGTGATGCGGAGTCCGACGCCGATGACGTCGATCCTGAGGGCGCCCGCCATCGTGTCGCCGTCGACGTTCACATAGCGCGCGTCGGCGTCACCCTGCGTCAGATCACCGCCGCCGCCCTGGATGATCGTGGTGTTGTTCGTGATCGCGGTCGAATTGCCTCCTCCGCCCCCTCCGCCGCCGCGCGGAACGTCGTTCGAGTCTGCGGCCGAATGCATGCCGTTGTCGTCGCCGTACGGGATGGGACGACGGCCGTAACCCGGCTGGAAAACGCCGGGGAAATCGGACCACACTGCCCGTCCGTCGACGATCATGAGAATCTGTCCGTCCTTGGCACCTTTCGGCACGGAGATCTGGGCGATGCGCTGGCGAAATTCCAAGCGCGTCTGCACGTTGGCGCTCGGGGCGTTCATCACCTGGGGCAACGGACGGACGGAGGAGGCGCTCGACGCGGCGGGGGTAATGGGCGCAAGAGGCGGAACCACGCGTCTGCCGTCGCCGATCCACGAGGGCATCGCGGTCGGCACGGGAGCGGCCGATGAAAGGGCCGCCACCGCCATGCGCGACGCCGAGGAAGCGGATGCGGTCACGGATGCGACGAGCGGGACGGGCTGCCGCATCGAGGGAATCAGGAGCCCGACGGCGGAACCCGTCACGCCGCTTTGGAACAACTGGCTGAGATCGGCGCCGAAGACCGGGGTCTGCATCAGGAGCAGCAACGTCGCAGCCGCGATCGAGACGGCCAATCTCCCGCGAGACGCGCGTTCGGGCTCACCGAACCGTCCGAAGCATTCGTGGCGGTACCGCACGATCTGGCGCTCGATGTGCGGCACGGAATATCCCGTGGCGCGCGCGAGGTATTGGCGCACGACGCCCTTGTCGCGCGGCGCAAGCGAGGCGTAGTCCACCTCGGCAAGCACGCCGATGATCCACGAGAGGCGCTCGTCGCGGGTCACGCCGTCGACCATCGTGGAGGGCACCTGGCGGGTAGCCAGGGCGTTCTGCATCTCGGCCAGCGTGGGGATCGGTGCGTGCATTTTGGTTTTCGTGTGTGCGTTTTTGTTTCGTGTCGCGCGCGAAATCTCCTGAGTGTACCAAAAATCACCCGCGCGCTCAATGGAGGCGAGTGAACTTTTCGCTCGTATCCTAGCCAAAATTTACTATTACAAACTACTTAGAAAATTTTGTAAAGCCAACGGCTGCATTGCAACAAATAAATAATGTTTTCTTATAAATTTTCATGAATCGAAGAACGAGCTAAGAATTCCACGATGATGGTGACCATCTTTTTCTTAATGAAATATATATTATTTTGTGTCAACTATCAGATAGCCACTGGGAACATGTCATTTTCTCTCTGAAAAAGTAAACAACACTTTTTCCAGAAAAGATCAATTCGAGAGTGCATACGAAAACCGGCGAACGGCAAACGAAGGATTGTCGGACGATCGCGTTTTCCCTCCGGTCGCGTCTGCTATCCTCCCGCCATGCCCGCTCCCGACACCCTCCGTCCTTTTCTCTCGACGACCCTCGACCGCACTGATTTTCCGGACCTCGGGAAGAAGTACGGCGGCAAGGTCCGCGACGTGTACGACATCGGGAAGGACATCATCCTCGTCGCCACCGACCGGCAGTCGGCCTTCGACAAGCAATGGTGCACGATCCCCCTCAAGGGGCAGGTGCTGAACCAGTTGAGCAACTGGTGGTTCGAGCAGATCAAGGACGTGATGCCCACACACGTCGTCGCGACGCCCGATCCGAACGTCACGATCGCGCGCAAGCTCAAGATGGTGAAGGTGGAAGTGGTCGTGCGCGCGTACATGACCGGTTCCACGTCCACGTCAGTCTGGGTGAACTACCAGAACGGCGTACGGAACTTCTGCGGCAACCCCCTGCCCGAGGGCATAATGAAGAACCAAAAGCTGCCGAACGTGATCTTCACCCCGTCGACCAAGCCCGAAAGCGGACATGACGAATCCATGAGTCCCGAGGAACTGATCGCCCGCGGCGACACCACGCGCGCGGAGATCGACAAGGTGAAAGACTACGCCCTCGCGCTCTTCAAACGCGGGCAGGAAGTGGCGGCCGAGCGCGGCCTCATCCTCGTCGATACGAAGTACGAGATGGGCTACGACGCGGAAGGAGTGCTGCGCGTCGGAGACGAGGTGCATACGCCCGATTCCTCGCGCTACTGGATCGCCTCCTCCTACGAGGAGCGCATGGCGGCGGGCAAGGAGCCGGAATCGCTCGACAAGGAGTTCTTCCGCCTCTGGCTCAAGGGCGCCGGCTACGTGGGCGACGACGGCCCGCAGCCGCAGGTGACCGACGACGTACGCATGATGCTCGCGGCGAAGTACATCGGCCTCTACGAGAAGATGACCGGCCAGGCGTTCGAGATCCCGAAGGACGCGGACGTGGCGGGAAGGATCGAACGGAACATCAAGGCGTACCTCAAGAGGTAAGCGCCAAATCCCAACGCCCAACAACCAATTGGTTTTTGGTGCTTGGTCCTTGGGACTTCAGTCCTGAATGAGCATCCACCCATCCCCGACTCCCCATTTCGCGACGGAGCCCGCGGGCACCTCGAGCGCGTAGAGCGCGGAAAGGCGCGAGGAGTAGGTGGCGCAGGGATCGGCCGCGCAGGGCGTCATCGTGAGCGCGGAGACGAATCGCTTCTGCGCGTCGAAATAGATGATGTCGAGGGGGATGAGGGTGTTCTTCATCCAGAACCGGAGCGTTTGCTCGGTATCGAAGGTGAAAAGCATGCCAGCGTCGTCCGCGAGGGAATCCCGCCACATGAGGCCTTTTTCCTGTTCTTCGCGGGTGCGGGCGTCCTCCGCGCGCACCGTCACGACGGTTCCGTCGGGCGACCGCAGCGCGATGTCCCGTCCCGGACGGACAGCGGCAGATGCCGTCGGCGAGCCACTGGCGGCGGCGGACGACGAGTCGGGAGGCAGAAGCGGCTCGACGGGCGCGCTCGCGCAGGCGGAAAGAAGCATCGCGACGCAGGCCGAAAGCGAAAGGAGGCGACGCATGTCAGGAGCCGCGCAGCGCGGCGATGGCGCCCGCGCGATCAGGCGTCCGGAAGATGAAACTCGCGGCGACGAGGCTCGTGGCTCCCGCCTCGCGGCAGAGAATGGCCGTGTCGGCGTCGATGCCGCCGTCCATCTGGATCGCGAGCGAGGGGTGGCTCTTGCGGATGTCGCGCACCTTCGCGAGCACCTCGGGCATGAAATGCTGGCCCGCGAACCCGGGGACCACCGACATCACGAGCACGAGGTCGATGTCGTCGATCACGTCGTCGATCGCGGAGACGGGCGTGGAGGGATTGATGGCGATGCCGGCCGTGGCCTTGCCCGCGCGGATCTCCTCGATGAGCGCGCGCCGATCGACCGAGGAAGTGACGGCTTCCGCGTGGAACGTGATGTGCTTGGCCCTGAGCTTGAGGAATTCCGCGATGCGGGAACCCGGATTGCTCACCATCAGGTGAATATCGAGCGGGAGTTTGGTACGCACGCACTTCATCACCGGCGCGCCGAAGGAGAGGTTCGGCACGAAATGCCCGTCCATCACGTCCACCTGGATCGCGTCGGCGACGTCCTCGATGGTTTCCACTTCTTCCTGCAGGCGGCCGAGATCTGCCGCGAGGATGGAGGGGACGACGGCGATGCGGGGGGCTGGCATGGCCGAATGATACGCTCAGAAGAGGATCGCGACCATGAGCGGGATGTAGACGAGCGCGAAGGCCGTGCTCAGGAAGACCGTCGTCGCGGCCTTGGCGGGCTCGGCGCGGAGGTCGGTCGCGAACGCCACCGTGTTCGCGGCGATCGGCACGATGGAAAGGAGCAGCAGGATCCGGTGCGCGTCTTCGCCGAGATACCCCGTCCACGCGCGGTCGGCGGAGACCGCGAGGAACATCAGGAACGGCCAGAGGAGGAATTTGAAGGAGAAGGCGAGCAATGTGAACGCGCGGTCGATGCGGATGCGATCCACGGACGAGAGACCGAGCCCCACCATGAGCGACCCGGCAACGGAGTACGCGCCGCGCATGTTCACGAACATGTCGTTCAAGGCGCCCGGCAACGCGGGATGGAACGCGTTGATCGCGAGACCGGCGGCGCAGGCGTACGGCGCCGGAAGCCGGAGAAGACGCCGGAAACTTTCCCCGGCGGTATGCCGTCCGCGCGCGACGAGGAAATACCCGAGCGTGCTTTCGAAGAGGAGCGCGCCGAGCGAGCCCAGCACCATCAGGCCCGCGCTCTTCTCGCCGAAGAGCGCGATCGCCACGGGCAGGCCGAAGTATCCGGTGTTCCCCGTGCCGCAGGCGAACGCGAGGATGTTGCGGTGGGCGTCGGTCCAGAAGAGCGACGCGACGGCGTACGCAAGCAGGCAGGTCGCGATGCAGAGAACGAAGAAGGTGCCGGGAAGGAGCAGGAGCGACGGACGGAGGTCGAGCGCGAGGACGCTATGGAAGATCACCGCGGGCGACAGGATGTAGATGAGCACTCGCGCGATCGATTCCCCCTGCACCTTGAGGCGCTTTCCCGCGAACCACCCGAGCCCGATGACGACGTACAGCGGAGCAAGCTTGCCGACGAGCGCGAGGAAGATGGCGATGCTCCGATCATAGCAAAATGCCCGGCGAACTTTTTTGCTTGCCGCGAGCAATCTGACTGAATAAAAGAAGTGTAAAAGGTGGAAGAGGTGTGAAAGGTGGGTCACCTTTTTCACCTCTTCCGCTTCTTTCACCTCTGCTGCTCACTCCAGATCCTTGACGCGCGCCACATGCCGCCCTCCCTCGAACGGCGTCTCCAGGAAGAGGTCGACGATGCGAAGCGCGAGGTCCGGCTTGGTGAGACGCGCGCCGAGACTGAGCACGTTCGCGTCGTTGTGGGCGCGCGCGAGCGTGGCGGTCTCCTCGCTGTAGCAGAGCGCCGCGCGGATGCCGCGCACCTTGTTCGCCGCCATCGCTTCGCCGTTGCCGCTTCCGCCGAAGACGATCGCGGGAGATCCGATCTCGAGCGCCCTCGCGCACGCCTTGCGGATGACGGCGGGGTAATCGACCGGATCGGCGGAGAACGCCCCCTCGTCGATCACGTCGATCTTCTTCTCGAGGAGATGCTTCTTCACGATTTCCTTGAGCGGGTAGCCGGCGTGGTCGGAACCGAGGACGATGCGTGGAGGCAGGGGCATGCGCCCATCGTAACCCGAACGTCTTTTTTCCGCACCGGCCTACGAACCCGCGGCGACGATCAGGCAATGATTGGCCTTCCGCAGCCACGAAGAGGAAACTTCGTCCATGGGAATCCTGCTACGGTCGGACAAAGAAAGGGAAACCCGGCTGGATGGCCCCGAGGCAAAGACCGAGTTCGTCTCCCTTCCCCCGGAGATCGAGAGCATCCGCGAGGATATCTCCTGGCTCCTGGCGTGTCCGCATGCCTCCCCCGACACGCTCGAAGGAGCGGTCGCGACGGGCCGCCCTTTGACGCCGCTCGTGGAACGTCACATTCCGCTCATCAACCGTTTCCTGCGCCAAGGGTTCTCGAGGCTGCGCATCGAGATCCCCGATCCGAGCCTGCGCCTCTCGGACGAGCCCTCGTCGATTCTCTCGCAGATGCTGTTCGACGGATTCCTCACCGGAGCTCCGGTCGCGCTCGGGGACGGACACTACGTCGTCGACGCGATGGAAAGGGACCGATGGCGGTACCCCGTCTTCCGCGTCCGTCCCGGGGGGTCGCTTCCGGCCGGGATTCAGAAATAATCGGCGATCTGCTTGCCCTCGGCTTTCATCAATGCGTGCGCGCGGTCGGATTCCTCGTCGACCATGCGATCGAAAATTTCCAAACCGCGATCGGCCTTGGCCCGCAAATCGGGTTCGGAGATGTCCGGGAGCACGTATCCCCGGTTCCTGACGTCGTCATCGGCCTGCAAGAGCGCGACGCAGGCCACGATGCAGTCGGTGAAGAGCGGATACAATTTCTTCGCGGACAAGCTTTGCACGATCGCTTCGCTTCCCGGTGGCGCATCCGTCACCGGCTTCTCGATCTCCGACTTGCGGTCTCGCACGAAACGCAGGAAACGCTGCGTCAGGCGTTCGGCCTCCGCTTCGATGCGCTCGGCGGACACCGTCTTGCCGAAAAAGCCCAGGAGGAACGCGCGCACGGGATTGGCGTCCTTGTGCGCCAGGGCAGCGAGAGCCTCGTCCCGGACTCCGAATCCCGACGCGAATTTGTACAGGACTCTCCACGCGTCATGCGCCACGTCCCGCAGCACCTGGAACGCCCGTACGTCCGCATCCAACGCCGAAAGTTCCGTTGCCGAATCGAAATCGCTGGCGATCACGTGCGTGCGTTC
Source organism: uncultured Candidatus Peribacteria bacterium (assembly GCA_964423795.1). GTDB lineage: Bacteria > Patescibacteriota > Gracilibacteria > Peribacterales > Peribacteraceae > CAYRGC01. The sequence goes on from CAYRGC010000027.1 coordinate 6,947, forward strand.
GGGATTGATGAGGAAATTCCCTTCATGTCCCGCATGGCGGGCGATACCCGCCTGCACGAGCAGGGTGCGCTTCACCTCACCCATCATCCGAACGGTGGTCGCCCGCAGCGTGGACATCACATCCAGGGGTACGGCGATCACATCGGCGCCCAGGACAGTATGGGCATACGGTTTTCCGTTTCTCTCCATGATCTTGAAAGCGTTCATCCTGCCGACCGTCTGATACTCCGGATTGGCGGCGACCGCGATCGCCCCGGTCTGCCTGCCCAGAAGATCCGTCTCGCCCTCGAACGTTCCGTGCAGGAGGGGCGGCATGGCGATGCGGTGCTCGTTCGCCTTCCGTTGCAGCGCGTATTCGTTCCGGCAAGCGTCTGCCGAACAGGAATACATCGATTTCACCGAACCCAGTACCGCTCCCAACGTGTAATCCTGGCCCAGGACGAAATGCAGTTGCCGTGCGGGGCTGTATTGCCGCCGGGGTTCGGGAGGGACGAGGAGCGATATCCGTTTGCCATCCACGTCGAGTGAGGTGAGGCCGCCCGCGCCCTTCAGCTTCATCGGAGAATCCACTTCTCCTTGTTGCGAGGCACGGAACGTATACAAGGATCGGCCGGGGGTCATCGTGTCGTACAGCGCGAAACGCGCGTTCCATGTCGCCATGCGCACGATGTCTTCGACGAGATCCTCCGGCAAAACAGGCTGCCGTTCCGCGACCCGGAATTGCGGACGGGGGTTTTCCGGCATTTTGACGGCTAAGGAAGCCATAGAGAGGCATACTCTGTAATAGAATGTATTTCTAGTCAAGATCGAAGACTTCCTCTCTCCTCCATCCCGAGGCTCCCCCCACCGCGCAGAGAACGCTATGATCCGCGCGTGCCACGACGCCCCCTCATCGCCGCCAACTGGAAAATGAACCCCGTTCCCGCCGGAGCGGACGGTTTGCCATCGCCCTACCGGTCCACGGCGAAGGCCGACGTGATCGTCTTCCCGACGTTCCTGGATCTGAAGGCCTGCGTCTCGGCCAAGCTCGTCACGGGAGCCCAGTGCGGCCACCCCGACGCCAAGGGCGCGCATACCGGAGAGATCGCCATGGCGACGCTGAAGGCCCTCGGCTGCGCGTACGTGCTCTGCGGCCACTCGGAACGGCGTCGCGACTGCGGCGATACCGATGAGCGCGTGGCGGCGCAGGTGATCGGCGCCCTCAAGGCGGGCCTCCACCCGATCCTCTGCGTCGGCGAGACCGAGGAGGAGCGCGACGGCGGCGAGGCGAACGAAGCGGTCGAGCGTCAGCTCGAGACGGTGCTCTCGCGCCTGCCGCACTCGTCGGCTCCCGGGGGGCCGGACTTCACGATCGCCTACGAGCCCGTCTGGGCCATCGGCAGCGGGAAGAACGCGACGCCCGAGGACGCGCAACGGATGCACGAGTTCATCCGCGCCCTCCTGCCGGCGGCGCATCGGGAACGCGTGCGGATCCTCTACGGCGGATCGCTCACGGCCGAGAACGCCGGCGGCATCCTGGCCGAACCGGACATCGACGGCAGCCTCATCGGCGGCGCATCGCTTCGGCCGGCGGACTTCGCGCGGATCGTGGAGATCGCGGGCACTCTCAAATCCTGATCGAAGTGCTGGAAAAACGGTCCTAGGGGAGTAGCGTAACCGCATGCCCATCTTCGCCCTCTTTCCGATCGCCCTTCCGGTCCTCGTGATCCTCGTCGCGATGGTCCGCCAGGTGGACCAATACGAACGCGGCATCGTCTTCACCATGGGAAAGTTTTCCAGAATTTGGGAGCCGGGCTGGCACCTCCTCATCCCCGTGTTCCAGCGGCTCGTGAAGGTGGACGTGCGCGTGAAGACCATCGACGTGCCGGACCAGGAGGCCATCACGAAGGACAACATCCCCGTGCGCATCGACGCGGTGCTCTACTTCAAGGTGCTCGACGCGCGGAAGGCGATCATCGAGGTGGAGAACTTCCTCTACGCCGTGACGCTCCTCGCGCAGACCACTATGCGAAACACCATCGGCGAGGTGACGCTCGCGGAGCTCCTCGCGCAGAAGCACGTGGTGAGCCAGCGCATCCAGGAGTCGGTGGACAGCCACTCGGACGCCTGGGGCGTGGACGTGCAGTCGGTGGAACTGAAGGACATCATCCTTCCCGAGAACCTCAAGCGCACGCTCGCGAAGGTCGCGGAAGCGGAGCGCGAGAAGCAGGCGGTGATCATCAACTCGGAAGGAGAACTCGCCGCGGCGGAGAACGTGTCCAAGGCCGCCGCCACGCTCGCGGCGACGCCGGGAGCCCTGCACTTGCGCACGCTCCAGAGCATCAACGACATCAGCTCGGACGATTCGAACACCACCGTCTGGATGGTGCCGGTCGAGGCCATGCGCGCGCTCGAGGGCATCGGCGAGTACCTGAAGAAAAAGTGATCCCGGCGGGTTTTCTTCCCGGACTGATCGACGTATCGTGACCGTAACCCTCCAGCAGAGGGCATGTGGCCATCAATTCCCATTCATGGCCATCCCGTTGTCCGCCCACTCTCTCTCCGGAGGGAGTGGGCATCTTTTCAGGCACGTACCCAGAGCCCTCCCCCGACGTTCCGCGCGCCGCCGGACAGCTCCATCATGGTGAGCGCGGAAGCGACGATGCCCGGATCGAACCCCGTCTCGGCGATCAGCTCGTCCGAGAGGCGGGGGGTGTGCGTGAGCGCGCGGAGAAGAGCGCGTTCCGTCTCGTCCTGCGGCGCGTACGGCGGGACGGCGTTCTCCTCCAGGCCGAGATGCCGCAAAAGATCCCCCGGCGACGCGACGAGCCGTGCGCGGTCCCGCGCGATGAGCGCGTTGCACCCCTCCGAGCCCGGATCGGTGACGCGGCCGGGAACGGCGTACACGTCGCGCGAGTACTCCAGCGCGAGCTCCGCGGTGATGAGGGCGCCGCTCTCGGAAGGCGCCTCGAACACGACCGTGGCGACGGAAAGACCGGCGATGATGCGGTTACGCGCGGGGAACGTGTGCTTCGCGGGACCGAACGCGTAGGGATATTCGGACACGAGGAGTCCTCCGCCCTCCACGATGCCGTCGGCGAGGACGCGGTTGCTCGCCGGATACACCGTCCCGAGCCCGTGAGCCAGCACGGCGACGGTGGCGCCTCCGGCGGCGAGCGTTTCCCGGGCGACCAGCGCGTCGATGCCCTCGGCGAGACCGCTCACGGTGACGGCGCCCGCGCGAGTGAGCGGCGGCACGAATGCGCGGGCGACGCCTTCTCCGTACGCGGACGCTTTCCGCGTCCCGACGAGACCCACGCAGACGCGGTCGAGCGCGCGGAGGTCGCCGCGGACGTAGAGGAACGGCGGAGCGTCGGCGATCTCCTCGAGACGGGCGGGATACCGCTCATCGCAGATACGCAGGAACTCGATGCCCTTCGCCGCAAGCAGCGTCTCTTCCCGGTCGGGGGAAAAGGTATCCAGGCGGCGCATCGCGCCTTCGACCGTGTCCTCCCGGCACCCGAGGCGCCGCAGGAACTCGGCATCGACCTCGCTCGCGGCGGCCTCGAGCGAGCCGAAGACCGTGAGCACGGCCTCGTAGCGCTCGCGCGTGAGGACGTTGAGATGGGACCACAGCAGGGCGGCCTGCCGATCGGAAAGAGGATGACGCATGCATCGAGGCTATCCGCCCCTCCGCCGCGCCGAGAGACCCCCGGGGAGACTTTCATCTATGAAACTGCCTTTTTCGGCTTCGGCACGGGCTCCCGACGTTCTCCCACGCCAAAGAACCCCCGAAGGGGACCGATGGATGAATGGAGCTACCTATGGGAGCTTATCAGGAACTGATATGAGAAAACCCCAGGAACGCCCTGGGGTTTTGCTGCTGCTCGAAATAGATCAGAATGTTCCGCAGGTCTGCTTCGACTCTTCGCGTGCGAGGCTTCCGTTCACGCCTTGAGTGATTTCCGGATGCTTTTGCATAAGGTCGTAGCCGAGCACAATGAAGGGCTTCAGTAGTCCTGCCATCGCGCTCATTAGCTCGATGAGCTTCTCGGCGGTTTCCCGCTCGTTCCACAGCACGGCCATGTTGCCCTGCCACAGAGCGGCAGGGTTCTTGGTCGGTTCGCCGTGAACGATGAGAACCGTCCGATCCTTCTCCAGGGTGACGTGGACCTCATTCAGACGCTCTCGCTCGTGGGGCCAAGTCGTGCGGACAGCCCCATGAAAGAGCTTCATGGACGGGTCATAGGCACTGATACAGGCGGCAGTAACGATGTGCTCAGTCGGGACATTGATCCAGTGCTCTTCGATGAAGTTAGGGTGTTTGGCCCACTTCCCTTCCCCCTGATCGAGGGAGAGCATAGGGTGACCCGCCTGAGCCGGGCAGAAATAGCCGACGCGGATTCGCATAGTTTTCTCACTTTCTTTGAAGGAGCAGCAGCTCCTCTATTATACAATTTTATTGATATTTTGCAATGTGGAGCCGCTGACCGGGTTTGAATCCTTCGTCTGCGCTCAGGACTTCCCTACGGTGCACGATACCGTCGCGAATGAAGTGGAGCTCTCTACTGGAGGAAGTTAGAACTTTCTATTCGACCACTACATCGACTACGGAACCTCGTTTGAATCGATCACCAAAAGTCCATGTACCTGCCTGAGGGAAATGGAGACACCAAATAGAACCTGGCTGCAGTGTATCTTCTGGATTAGGTGCATAGAGCGGGAGTCGAACAACGGTGTCGTTATTGATCCAACAAACGTTGCCACCGGGATGTATCTTTATTAACGAAGGAGTAAGGCCATCTACAGTGAGTGTCACAACAGATGCGTGAGGAGGGAGAGTCGATGGCGCAGAAAAATCATTGGATACCTGTGTATTCGATGATGATTTTGAGCTGGAAGCACCTGTATCTTTTTGACTCAGGGTATTCGAACAACCTACTAATGTCAGGGCTAACGCAGCGCAGACGGCGGGGAGAATCTTTTTCATGCGCGTGAGGAATATAACCTCATGAGTACAGCGGATTGAACTGAATGGAGAAATAACATTTCTCTACCAGAAGCCATTTTTTCTAGAAAACATACAGGAAGAAGTAACTTTCTTAAAGTAGCAGGTTAGGACCAGGATATTTGTCTTCCTGTAAAGGAAAACGAATTGTTTTTCGAAAGCGATTCAATTCTGGAGCCTCTGACTGGGTTTGAATCCTTCGTCTGCGCTCAGGACTTCCCTACGGTATACGATACCGTCGCGAATGAGGTGGAGCTCTCTATTGGAGGAAGTTAGAACTATTCTTGTTTACTGTGTATGAGAGATCTCATTGATAATTTTAGAATAGTAAGAGATCAATTGATCACATGCTTTTACTGCGTCCTTCGGAAGAGGTGGAGCTCGCCTGGTAACAACGCCGTTCTCCATAATGAGAGCAGCTCCGCCTTTATCCCTTTGATATTCTTCAATGCACGTACTCCATAGATCGCTCGCGAATTGTTTCCATTGCTTCAGAATAGATTTTTCTTGTAAATCATCGATGCTCCATTCTCTTCGTGTTAATGAATAGGCTTCTTGCACATTCTTCCAGGAATAGCTGCCCATCCTATTTTGATTATCGACTGAGAAGAGCGGTACAAAATCATGATCCCAGAATACCGAACGTTTCCGCTGAGGAGGTATATACAGACCCCTCTCTTCAAACGGAGCGATAGATACTCGAAAGGGATTGCTCTGGCTATTTGTAGGGCCTTGTATGACGCCGTAGTGCTTCGTCAAAGAAAGAATTCTATCTAGCGAGCCTCTGTTTTCTTCTAGGACACATGCTAGGCATTGATGAATTACTGCATCAACTCCATAACAAACTAATGCATGGTTGAAGGGTTTAAAAGTCCTATCCTTATCTTCTTCAAAAGAATCCGAGGGCAAACACTGTATCTTTTCAATCATCTCTTGAGGAAACGCTTCGAATTGCTTATTGCTCATTATTTGCTCGTGATTAGCGTCACTCATACATATCGAACAGTAACCATTTTCTTGGATGGGTCAATTTTTCTTTCCACAGAATTGAACTGAGAAGAAAGCACCTTATTTTCCCTTTCTGAAGCTATTTCTCATCTATTCCCAATCAGAATAACAAAAGGCGTGGAATCCTTAGGTTAGGACCAATGAATTTGGCTTCAAATTAATGAAAATCTTATATTTTGAGAGAGTAGTTCAATTATGGAGCCTCTGACTGGGTTTGAATCCTTCGTCTGCGCTCAGGACTTCCCTACGGTGCACGATACCGTCGCGAATGAAGTGGAGCCGCTGACCGGGTTTGAACCGGTGACCTACGGTTTACGATACCGTCGCTC
>CAYRGC010000028.1:0-11743 GCA_964423795.1 uncultured Candidatus Peribacteria bacterium
TGGGTTCGTTGTTGTAGATGCCCACCTCGATGTCGCCGATCGCCATGCCGTTGATGAGCTGGCGGGTGAGGCCGTGACGGGCTTTCGCATCGTCGGAGTTGTCCTTGCGGGTGACGGTGACGGTGGAGCCGTCGACGGCCACGGAGACCTCCGGGAGAAGCTTCAGGGTGAGCTCGCCCTTCGAGCCCTTCACGGACACGGACTGACCGGAGACCGATACGGTGACTCCGGAGGGAAGCGCGATGGGTTTGGCACCAATGCGGGACATGAGAGGGAGAAAGGAATGGTCGGACAGCGTGTCAGACCGAGCGTAGTCGAGGTCAGGAAACGGTGCAGAGAACTTCTCCGCCGAGCTTCTTGGCGCGGGCCTCCTTGTCGGTGAGGAGTCCCTGGCTCGTCGTGAGGACCGCGAAGCCGTAGCCGCTGAGGATGGGCTTGAGCTCGGAGACGCCCGCGTAGGAGCGGCGGCCGGGCTTGCTCACGCGCTTGAGCTCGAGGCTGGGATGATCCTTGGAGAAGGTGACTTCGAGCTCGAGCTTCGGCTCCTCGCCCACCACCTTCACCTCGGAGACGTAACCCTCGCGCTGGAGGAGTTCCATCAGCTGCTGCTTGATCTTGGACCACGGGGCGCGGCACACGGCGCGGCGGGCGCGCTGGGCATTGCGGAGCCGGGTGAGGAGGTCGCCGATGGGGTCTGAGACGATGACCATGGATGGGGGATGATAGGGGGTTTCGGAGCGAAGGGAAGGGCTGAATCGAGATTGTCAGGTCGAGCGAATGAAACAGGTTGTCAGATCGAGCGAAGTCGAGATCACCACGAGGATTTCTTGATACCCGGCATCTCGCCGTTGGTCGCCAGCTCGCGGAAGCAGATGCGGCAGATTCCGAAGAAACGGATGTAGCCGTGGCGGCGGTTGCAGAGCTTGCAGCGGTTGTAGATGCGGGTCGGGAACTTGGCCTTCTTGCCGGAGCGCTTCGCCTTGAGATAGGCCTCAAGCTTCTGCTTCTGCGAATTGACGAGGGAGATGCGGGTCATAAGGGATAAGAGAATCAGGCCTCTTTGGCGGAGGAAGATTTGCGGGACGGCATGAACGGCATGCCGATCTGCTTGAGGAGCGCGCGGGCGGCGACGTCGTTGCCGGCAGTCGTCGTGATCTGGATCTGCATGCCGAAGATCTTGGCGACGTCGGTGGAACCCACCTCCGGGAAGATCGTGTGATCCTTGAGACCGATGGCGTAGTTGCCGCGACCGTCGAGCTTCACCGGCAGGCCGCGGAAGTCGCGGATGCGCGGGAGGACGTAGCTCACGAGGCGGTCGAGGAAGGCCTCCATCTGGCGGCCGCGCAGCGTGACCATGCAGCCGACGACGGAGCCGACGCGGGTCTTGAAGTTGGAGATGGCCTTGCGGGTCTCGCGGTACACGGGCTTCTGGCCGGTGATCTTGGCGAGCGTCTGACCGATGTATTCGTGGAGCTCCTTGCTGTCCATCTTCGTCTTGTTGATGCCCACGTTCACGATGATCTTCTCCAGGCGGGGAAGGGCGTGGACGTTGCTGATGCCGAGCTCCTTCTTGAGGGAGTCGGCGATGGGGCCGCGGAGCCGGTCGTGGAGGGAATCGTACTTCATTGTGAGAGGAGAGGCGTGGGGGTGATGTCACCCGGAGCGCAAAGGAGAGGTGTCAGATCGAGCGTAGTCGAGATCAGGAACCGCGACCGCCGGAACGGTGCGTGATGGACTGCTGGGCGGGAACGGTGTGGTCGGAGGTCGAGCGGCCCGTGTCGTCGGCCTGGTCGACGGCCGCGCCAAACTTCATCTTCTGCCAGAAGGGCTTCTTGGCGCCGCCGGCCTTCGGGGCCTCGGCGGTTGTCTCTTTCTTCTTCGAAACCTTTTCATCCTTTTCTCCCTTTTCGGCCTTCTCGACCTTCTTCTTCGCCGGCATCTTCCCCTTCTTCACGACCTCGCCGGAGAGCTTGCTGATACGGATCTTCTTGCCGTCCTTCATCACGTAGCCGATGCGCGAGGCCTTGCCGGTCTTGGGATCGACGAGCATGACCTTGCAGGCGGCGAGGCTGGCCTCGTACTTCACGATGCGGCCGGCCTGCTCCGCGGACTTGGGCATGTGACGGGTGCGGATGTTGATGCCCTCGACGACCACGCGGTCCTCGAGCGGCAGCACGCGCAGCACGGTGCCGGTCTTACCCTTGTCCTTGCCGGAGATGACGATGACGGAGTCGCCCGTATGGAGTTTCATGGTGGATTAGAGAACGTCGGGAGCTTGGGAGATGATCTTCTGGTAGCCCTTGGAGCGGAGCTCGCGGGCGACCGGTCCGAAGACGCGGGTGCCCTTCGGGGAGCCGTCCTTGTCGATGATGACGCAGGCGTTGTCGTCGAAGCGGATGCCGGTGCCGTCCTTGCGGCGGGACACCGCGCGGGTGCGCACCACCACGGCGCGCTCGACCGTCTTCTTCTTCACGGTGCCACGGGGCGAAGCCTCCTTCACCGCGACGATCACGACGTCGCCGAGACCGGCGTAGCGCCGGCGCGTGCCGCCGAGGACGTGGATGCACATCACTTTCTTGGCACCCGTGTTATCGGCCACGTTCATCATGGACTGCTGCTGGATCATGCGTCGGGGGAGTCAGAGGAATCGGCGGCGCCAGCGGAGTGGCGCTTCGTGATGACGGTGGAAAGCTCTCCCTCCTCCGCCATGTCGCTCACGCGCGGAACGCGCTTGAGGACCTCGGTCACCTTGAAGTGCTTGCGCTTGCTGATCGGACGGCACTCGGTGATCTGGACCGTGTCGCCGATGCCGAGATCGTTGACGCCCTTCGTGTCCGCGAGGAACTTCTTGCTGACGCGGTAACGCTTCTTATACACGGGGTGCATCACGGAGCGGTGCACCGTGACGGTGACGGTGTCCTGCATCTTGGCCGAGGTGATGGTGCCAATCTTGTGGCGCATAGAGGGAGTGCGGGCTTACAGCCTGCGGTAAAGGCTTAACGTGCGGAAGAACGGGTCTTGCCCTTGCGGGGCATCCCGTCGGCACGGGCGGAAACTGTAGAGGAAGAGGCGGCGGAGTGCAACGATTCCGCGCGCTTCCTGCTGAGGACCGTCTCGAGCAGCGCCAGGTGGCGGCGCTCGCGGCGGTAGCGGGCGGTGTCCTTCTCCTTGCGGAGCTCGACGTCGATGCGGAGCTTGGCGACCGTCAGGCGCTGGGCACGGAGATCCTTCTGGATATCCTCGACGGACATCGAGAGGAGATCGTTGATGGTGGAGGTGGCGGTAGCCATAGGTTAGGCGGCATTGCGGGAGATGATCTTGGTGCGGACCGGGAGCTTGTGTCCGGCGAGCGTGAGCGCCTCGCGGGCGGCGGCCTCGGGGAGACCGTCGATCTCGAAGAGCATCGTGCCCGGGCGGACCACGCAGGCGTAGTACTCCACGGAACCCTTACCGGCACCCATGGGCACCTCGGCGGCCTTGCGGGTCACGGGGGTGTGCGGGAAGACGCGGATCCAGATCTTGCCCTGGCGCTCGGCGCGGTGCGTGAGCGCGCGGCGGGCGGCCTCGATCTGGCGGGACGTGAGTTCGCCGGCGGTCGTGGCCTTGAGGCCGATCGATCCGAAGGCAAGGCGCGTGCCCTTCGTGGCCTTGCCGCGCCACTGACCGCGGTTGCGGTGCTGTTTGCGGTGCTTGAGCTTCTTGGGTTCGAGCATGGTAGGGAAGGAAGTTCCTTATTCCCTCTCCTCGCGGGAGAGGGTGGCGCGGAGCGCCGGAAGAGGATTTATGCGGCTTGGGAAGAGGATGGCTGCTGGAGAGAGGCGGAATGGATCTGCTTCACCTTCTTGAAGACCATGCCCTTGTAGACCCACACCTGGATGCCGATGGTGCCGAACTTCGTGATGGCGTGGCGCTTGGCGAGGCGGATGTCGGCGCGGAGCGTCTGGAGCGGGACGTTGCCCTGCTTGAACATGTCGTCGCGCGCGATCTCGGCGCCGTTGAGGCGACCGGAGACGGTGACCTTGATGCCGAGCGCGCCGGCGCCCATCGCCTTCTCGATCGCCATCTTCACGGCGCGGCGGTACGGCATGCGGCGCTCGATCTGGCCCTGGATGCTCTCGGCGATGACCTCAGGGTCGGCGTCGGGGTTGCGGATCTCCTGGACTTCGACCTTGTACTGGCCGCCGAACTTCTGCTGGAGGTCCTTCTCGAGCTCCGCGATGGCGGCTCCCTGCTTGCCGATGAGCACGCCAGGCTTGCTCGTGCGGATGGTGACGATCACCTTCTTTCCGCGGTCGATCTCGATGCTGCTGATGCCCGACTCCTTCATACGGGTCGGGATGTAGCGGCGGATCTTCACGTCCTGGAGCATGAGCTCGGAAAACTTCTTTCCCTTGGCGAACCAGGTGCTCGGCCACGAGTGCGTGAATCCGATGCGGAAGCCGTTGGGGTTCACTTTCTGACCCATAGATTAGGAAGCGGAAGAGGTGGAAACGGATTTCTTGGAGGTGGTCTTCTTCTTGGGAGCGTCGGTCTTCTTCTCTTCTTTGGCAGGAGCGGCCGACTCGACCTTCTCCATCTGCGTCTTGCGCGTGCCGCGACCCTTCTTGGCCTTCCTCTGCTCCGGGAAACCGAGCTCGATTTCGATGTGGCTCAAGAACTTGCGGAACGGACGCTGCTGACCGCGCGCCTTCGGCATGCCGCGGCGGTAGGCCATGCCCTGGTTCACGACGATCGTCTTCACGATCATCGTCTGGGGATCCTGGCGGTCGTTGTGGGAAGCGTTGGCGATGGCCGAGCGCAGGAGCTGCTCGATGATGCGAGCGCCCTTCTTGTGCGTGAGGCGGAGCTGCTCCACCGCATCGGGTACCGGGAGACCGCGCACCATCTTAGCGATGAGGTTGGCTTTCTTCGGCGCGATGCGGACGGAGTGGAGATAGGATTTCATGGTTCGAAAGTGTGAAGAGCGGGTTCGCTACCCGCGGATGCGGATTAGCTGCGCTGGGCGGGAGGACCGGACGGAGCGGACGGAGCGGCGGGCGTCGCGGCGAGCTTGCCGCCGTGAGCGCGGAACTTCGTGGTCCAGGAGAATTCTCCAAGCTTGTGACCGACCATCTGTTCCGTGATGTACACCGGGGTGAACTCCTTGCCGTTATGGACGGCGAAGGTGAATCCCACGAACTCCGGCGGGATGTCGCAATCGCGCGCCCAGGTCTTGATGATCTTCTTCTCGCCGGCTTCGGCCATCTTCATGACCTTCCGGAACAGTGTCGGATCAACGTAGGGGCCTTTCTTGGAGGAGCGAGACATAAGGAGGAGAACGAATTGCTAATTGCTGATGGGAGATGGGAGAACTGTCAGATCGAGCGGAGCGAGATCACTTGCGCTTACTCTTCTTGGAACGGCGACGGATAATCAGTGCCATGCTCTTGCGCTCGGAGCGCGTCTTCACGCCGAGAGCCTTCTTGCCCCACGGAGTCTTCGGGGCAACAAGACCGATCGAGGTGTGGCCTTCACCACCGCCGTGGGGGTGATCGACCGGGTTCATGGACTTGCCAAGCATGTGCGGCTTCTTGCCGAGCCAGCGCTTGCGGCCGGCCTTTCCGTAGTTGATGAGGTTGTGGTCGGGGTTGGACACGGTACCGATCGTCGCCGTGCACTCCTTGCGGACCTTGCGGATTTCGCCGCTCGGGAGCTGGAGGATGGCGAAGTCGCCATCGATGCCGACCAGCGTGGCGCCGGTGCCCGCGGAGCGGACGATCTGGCCGCCGCGACCGAGGGTGAGCTCGATGTTGAAGATGCGGTAACCCACCGGGATGTGCTGGAGCTGCATGCGGTTGCCGACCTTCACGCGGGTGCGCTCGGCGGAGACGACCTGGTCCCCCACCTTGAGGCCTTCGGCCGCGAGGACGTAGGACTTCTCGCCGTCGACGTACTGGAGCAGGGCGAGACGGGCGGAGCGGTTGGGGTCGTACTCAATGGCGATGACCGTGGCCGGGACGCCGTGCTTGCGAACCTGGCGGAAGTCGACGTCGCGAAGCAGGCGCTTGTGCCCGCCGCCGCGGAAGCGGATGGAGACGCGGCCGGAGTTGTCGCGGCCGGAGCTCCTCTGCTTGCCGAACACGAGTCCCTTCTCCGGGCGCTTCTTGGTGAGGCCAGAGAAGTCGGCGATCGTCATCTGACGTCGTCCGGGGGTCGTTGGTTTGGGCTTCTTGAGCGGCATGGGATGGCGGGGTTAGGCGGCGTTCGAGGAATCGATGGCGGCGAGATCGAGGGCCTTGCTTCCCTTCTTCAGGGTCACGAGGGCCTTCTTTCCGGCATGGCGCTTCTCCATGGAGGCGTGCGCCGAGAGGATGCGAGTTTTGGGCTGGATCTTCACAATGCGGACTTTGGACACCTGAACGCCGTACAGGCGTTCGATGGCGTTGCGCACGTCGATCTTCGTGCTCTTCGGAGCGACCTTGAGGGCGTAGACGTGGCCGGTCTCGACGACCTTCTGGCGCTCAGCCTTCTCGGTGACGATGGGGCCGATGATGACGCGGGAGAGATCCATGGGGCGAGGTTAGAGAGGTTCGAGAGGTGTAAGAGGTGAGAGGTTACTTCTTTTTGGCGGGGGACTTCTTCGCGGCGGTCTTCTTCGTTGCGGTCTTCTTCGCCTTCGGAGCCTTCGCTTCTTTCACCTCTGCCACCTCTTCCGCCTTTGCCGTCTTCTTCGACGTCTTATCCTTCTTCTTGCCGAAGATCGCGACCGCCTTCTCGACGCTGTCGCCAACGAAGATGATGGAGCGGGAGCGGAGGACGTCTTCCGGGTTCAAGTAGTTCACAAGGATGGTCTTCACGTTGGGGACGTTGCGGGAGGAACGGACGAGGCCCTCGTGCTTCTCCGGGAGAACCAGGAGGATGTGGCGGCCGAGCTCCACGGGGAGCTTGCCCATGAGCGTCACGAACGCCTTGGTCTTCACATCATTGCCGTAGCCCTCGAGGCCGAAGATGCTGTTCTTCTTGGCCTGGAGCGTGAGGCACGCGGCGAGCGCGGCGTGGCGCATCTCGCGGGGCATGTCCTTCGTGAAGTTCTGGTTGCTGCGGGGACCGAACGCCTTGCCACCGCCACGGAGGAGAGGGCTGCGGATGGAACCGCGACGAGCCTGACCCGTGTGCTTCTGTCCGTAGAGCTTGCGCGTGGAGCCGGCCACCTCGTGGCGGTTCTTGGCGTGCGCGATCGCCTTGCGGCGGTTGCTCTGCTGGAGGAGGAGCGCCTGGTGGACGAGGCCGTTGTTCACCGGGGCAGCAAACAGCACCTCGGGGAGACTGAGAGTCCCCTTCTTGGCGCCGGTGGAGGAGTAGACATCAATGTTCATGGTGGTGGGGGCTTATTTCTTGGAAGGGGCGACTTCGGCAGTGACGTACACGATGGAACCGTTGGGGCCGGGAACCGGTCCTTTGACCGCAATGACGCCCTCGGCGCCGTCAACGGAGATAACCGGAAGGTGCTTCACCGTGACGGTATCGAGACCCATGTGGCCGGCCATCGGGTGACCTTTGAGGATACGACCCGGATCGGTACGCATACCGACGGAGCCCGGCTCGCGCTTGAAGTGGGAACCGTGGGAGGCCGGACCGCCGCCGAAGTGGTGGCGCTTCATGACACCCTGGAAACCCTTTCCCTTGGAGGTGCCCTGCACCGTCACCATGGAATCGGCCGGGATCGTCTCGGCGGAGAGGGTCTTGCCCGGCTCGAGGCCGTCGAGCGACTCCACCTTCCACTCCTTCTGGCGGGCGTAGCGGACGCGCTCGGCGCCCTTGCGGGTCTTCCAGGCGCGCGCGCCGATGCCGAGGACGACGGCGTTGTAGCCGTCCTTCTCGGTCGTCTTGGTGCGAACGACGATGTTGGGTTCGATGCGGAGGTACGTCACCGGCACCGACTCTCCCGTGGGGAGGAAGGCGCGGGACATGCCGACTTTGCGAGCGATGAGTCCAGACATGAAAGCGTGGGAAACGCTGGCTAGAGCGGAGAGGTTGAGTTGCTGCGCGTCCCGGGAACGGGGCGAAGGCCTTGGAGGTTCCTCTGGTCCGATTGGTCAGAATGACGTCGGACTCAAACACAAGGCGATCACTCTGCCACGGGGCACCGAGGTGCTTTCCGTGACGAATGAAGCGCGAGGACTTTATAGATCCTGGCCGTTAACGTCAAATCCTTTCGTCATGGACTCAAAAAAAGCCCCGTTTCCGGGGCCTTTCGTGTTTTAGGCTAGTGTACGGCCCTTTTCAGGCTGCGGGTGCCGCGGGAGGAGCGCCCGTCAGGGCATTCCAACCGGCACGGGCCGCCATGCCGACCCTACCGATACTCGAACCGATGGCACCGGAGACGGTGCCCCAGAGCCGGTTGGCACCCGATGCTTCCCAGGTCTTGCGTGCGCCCTCCGCGAGAGGAGCGGTGACCGACTGGATTCCTTCGGAGGCGGCTTTCGGCAGCCAGCTGGTGAGACCGGGGTTCGCATTGAGGATCGTCGAACCGATGAGACCGGCACCCGCAAGCAGCGTCGTCCATTTGATGATCTTCCCGGCAGGACGAGCGATATACCGCATGAACTTCCCCTCTTCCGGACGAAGCCACTGAGCCAAGCTCTCCTGCGCACCTTGCTTCTGGATCGATTCGCGGAGCTTCAAGAGCTGATCGGTCGTCAGTCCCGTATTCTCGGGAAGGTTGGAGGGGATGTTGATGGTACCGTTGCGACCCATAGGAAGGATGGAAGATGACGCGTTACGCGGCGAGGAAGGTATTGCTCATGAGCACCTGGTGACGGGCACCCGTGAGAACGGCGAGACCCTGGAGGGCTTCCGCGGTGCACTCGTCGCTCAAGAGCGTCAGCGAGATCATGACCGTCATGCCCGAGGCGCCGATGGCGTAGAGGAGCGGTGCGATGCCTTCCTGCGGGAAGTCCTCGAGCTTGATGGCGTCGAATTCCTTCTGATCCTTCACGGCGTTGGCCAGCTTCTCCACGAACGGCTTCATCGCCGGCATCTTGCTGTAGCTGAGCGCCTGCATGCGGCGCAGGAGCTCCTCCTTACTCTCGAAGGACGTCAGCTTCTCGACCTGCACTTTTCCGTGCCACGAGGCTTTCACCTCGGCAGGAAGGGCATCGAAGAACCCTTTCTCTTCCGGTGTGAAATACAGGATGTTGGCCATATCGGCTTCGGAAATTGGATGTGGATGTGATGAAGGTTTTCCGCATCCATTATAGCGAAAAACGCGTTTTTCTTCAATGGGTCGGGGAAAGGAGGTTTAAAGCCCCGAAACCGTGTTGCGCTCCTTCCACTGCTCGTACGGCAGATCGAGGAAGGCGAGAGCACGCTCGGCGACGGCGTCGCGGACGGCACGAATGTGCGGCCATGCGGCTTCTTGTTCCCTCGACGCTTTCCCTTGGGCAAGTGGTAAGGACAGAAGACCTTTGCGAACCAATGGCGCATCGTCATGAGTGTGCCGATCTCGCTGTCCCAGGTCATAATCGGCTTTCAGAATTGTTTGAAGTTGTTCGGGAGTGGCAATACCGAGCAAGAGCGATGCCTGAACAAACTGGCGAATAACACCGAAGCCGCTGTCTACTTGTTCTGGATGCAGACAGACACCGCTCTTTTTTCGAAAGGCACACTGTTGTTCAGAGAGTGCGCCATCGGGACCGAAGGCATGAGCGCCTCCGCAGAGAATCATGTCGATTGCCTGTGCGTCTTCATATTTTTTCCGAAGCGTTTCATCCCTGATGACAACGTCGTAAAAATCATTCGTCACTGGCCCCTTCGGGAGAAGGTCTTCCAGTGGAACATCGCCGAGGAGCTGCGGGGTACTAGACAAAGTACAATATTATTGTACTAATAATACAAAATGTCCAGTGCGCTACCGTCCATTTATAAGCTTCTATACGCCAATCTACACGCACTAACGCACGGCACACCGCCTTAGTGTGTGTCCGTCACTCTCTCCATTAAGACGGCTGCTTCTGCACGCGTGAGGATGTCATCCGGACGGAAGGTGCGACGCTCGTTGGCATCACCAAAGATATACCCGAGTGCGGTCGCCTGATTGATGGCCGAAGCGTATGGGTGACGCGAGGGGACATCGGTAAAAATTTGAGGAGTGGCATTGGTCGCAGGCAACTGACCGAGTGCTCCCAGGATCATCGTAACGGCTTCGGCGCGAGTGAGCGGGGCAAGTGGGGCACGGCGGGAAAATGGCAGGTCATACTCCCGCGCTAGGCGCATCCAGGGACGATGCCAGCTTTCCGGGGTGAGCTTCGCGGGCGAGAGAGATTTGGCGGAGAGCAACATGCGAGACATTTCCGCGATCCTCGCCGGAGCCTCGGGACGAAATTTTCTGAGAAGATTTCCGTGCAGATCCGCGTCACCGTGAACGATGCCTATTTTGGTGATCGCATAAATGGGATCTGCATACCAGCTTTGGAGCGGGACGTCGGTGTAGTAAAACGCATCTTCCATCAGAACCGACCTATCGCCCGTTATCATGGGCAATGAGTGAAATTCTGCCTGCGTGGGAGTCTTCGACGGTCCGAACGGACTCACGGAAAAATCGGTAGGCAGAGGTGAGGCATTCGGAGCCGGGGACCGCACAGGATTGGAAGAGGCAGGAGCAGCAAAATGATTGGGTGCCGCACTCGTCGAATCGGACGTGGCGGTGCTTCCTCTATTTCCGCTTCCGCGTCGACCTCCAGACGGCCTCTGCGCCTCTTCGGACGAAGACGAGGCGGCAGCCGTAGCATTCGTCACGGACTGCGCCGTGAGCGCGCGCGCCTCGTTACCCACACTGTCTCTGATCATGCCCGATCCGGGGACGACGTACTCGATCGTAACGGTCTGACTGACCGTCGCCGCCGTGGTGAGTGTGAGCGTGACGGTAGTGCCCGAAACGGACACGGAAGAAACATCAACGGGGACGCCGCCGACGATGACGACGAAGTCGGTCGTCGCAGGCGTGGACGTGGCGTCGAGTGATTCCGCATACGTGAGCGTGAGCGTTGCGCCATTGACCGACGCCGTTGAGAGAGCAGGCGCCGCGGAATCGTTCGTCACTGCCTGGCTGGAGAGGACGGCAGCATCGTTGCCTTGTTCGTCTTGAATACGCGTCGCGGTAAGCGCATAACTCACGACGACCGTAGAACTCAGCGGAACAGCGGACGCAAGAGTGAGCGTGACGGTCGCGCTGGAAATGGAGACGGACGAAACGGAAATCGGCGTACCGTTCGCGGTCACGGTGAACGCGGTCGTTGCAGGAACGGAACCGCTGTCGAGCCCGGAATCGTACGTGAGCGCGAGCGTGTTGCCGTTGACAGTGGCAGTGGAAAGCACGGGGGCGACGCCGTCGATCACGAGTGCCTTGTTGGCACCGAGACTTCCGGATGCACCCGGGCTCGGGAGCGTGAGCGTCGCGACGTTACCGGCAGCGTCCAGGATCGTACCGCTGTTGAGCGCGAGCGAGGTCGTGGCGACGTAGTCGAGATCTGCCGAGCTGTCTCCCCTGCGGACGACGTACGTAAACGTGAGGCTGCTCGTGGTCGTGCCGGACACGTAGTTGATCACGGCGTCGGACGTTCCGGTCTCGAGCGTGAGCTGGGGCGTCCCCGTGACGAGCACGGCGGAAGAAAAGACCACCTGGATCGAGACCGACGAGCCGCTGCCGAGCGTGGCGTTCGTGGTGGACGACGTGATGCTCGTTACCGTCGGCACGGTCGCATCG
>CAYRGC010000029.1:0-11229 GCA_964423795.1 uncultured Candidatus Peribacteria bacterium
GGTTTACAAGACCGTCGCTCTACCAGCTGAGCTACAGCGGCTTGTGATGAGAAAGGAAAGAACGAGAGCGGCCCGAGAGCCGGAAGAGCATGCGGCAAAAGGGGCGTTTCGACAAGAGGGTTTTGTCTGCTTCGACCCGTTCTCCGTGGAAGCCGCGCTCCCTCTTTCGAAGCCAGAGTCGTAAGTCCCGCTGCGGAAAACCGTCCCCTCAGGGTGAAAACCATTCTCGTGGACCTCGACGGCACGCTCGCGGATATCGGGCACCGCGTGAAGCACGTCCAGGGCGTGGGGCGAAAGGACTGGAAACGCTTCTTCGAGCTCATGCATCTCGACCGGATCAACGAATGGTGCCGGACGCTCATGCGCGCGATGTCCGCCGAAGGCTTCCGGATCGCGATCGTCTCCGGCCGGCCCGATACCTACCGCGCGGCGGTGGAGCGTTGGCTGCAGGAGAACGCCGTCCCCTTCACGGAATTGCACCTGCGCAAGGAGAACGATTTCCGGCCGGACCACATCGTGAAGCGCGAGATCCTCTTCCGGCAGTTCCAAAAAGCCGAGATCCTCTTCGTCGTCGACGACCGGCAATCCGTCGTGGACATGTGGCGGGAAGAGGGACTGGTCTGCCTGCAGTGCCAGTCCGAGAGTTGACAGGCACGCGTTTCCCTATAGAATGCTTGGGCCGTTTTCGGCTTCCATGCGCCAAATCCTCGATGACTTCGACGGGCTTCCTCTGCCGAGACTGCCGGTGATGCCGGGCGTCGAACGACACACGCGGGAAAAGGCTCAGGAGCAGCCGGCTGTTCAGGCGCGCGTGGAAGGCATCGGCGATCTCTTGGGATGCCAATTACGCGACGCGATCCAAGGGACGTACAGCGGAATCAACTGATTTCCCGGACTGATGGTGTACACTTTTCCCTCGTGAAGCGTTCCACACTCACGTTTTTGCTCGGTGCCCTCACGCTCGGGGGCGTCGTTCTCGTGCTGCGCGCGAATCCCGACGTCTCCGGAAACCTCCGGGAGACGAAACGCGTCGGACTCCAATTGGAAGGCGGAGCGGAGCAATCGATCGACGCCGACCAAGTGATCGAGGGGGACATCGTGCTCAAGGACGACGCCGTGCTCACCGTCCGCGCCGTCGTGCGCCTGCGCGCGCTGCCCGGCGAACGCGCGGTGCACGTGCGTCTCGCCGACCGCGCGAAGCTGATCGTGGAAAACGGCGCGATCGTCCCGGCGGATGATCCGCGGAGCATGGACGCGTGGGCGCAGGACGAGTCGTCGGTGACGCTGCGCGATTCCTTCCTCCCCGTGACGGTCTCCCTCCGGGGCAAGGCGACGCTGAACGCATCGGACAGCGCGATTTCGACCATCATCGGTCCCACGAAGCTCGATCCCTCGCAGGGCGCCTTCGGCGCGATCGACCTCGCGGACGCGGCGCACGCGGAACTCATCTCCTCCGTCGTCGGCGGCGTCACGCTCCGGTTCGGTCCCGAGGACGTCGTGGACGTCGCGGACCTGTGGCCCCAGAAGTACGCCGATTATTCCCTGCGGACGGCGGCCAAATCGTTCACGCCCGCGATGGACCTTCTCCTGCGCCGCTCCACGATCCTCGGCGACACCACGCCCGGCCAGAACGACGCCGGGTGGTCCCTCGTCGTCGATCCCAAGGCCCGCGTGCGCGTGCGCACGTCGTACCTGCAGGGCG
This sequence comes from uncultured Candidatus Peribacteria bacterium, assembly GCA_964423795.1. Taxonomy (GTDB): domain Bacteria; phylum Patescibacteriota; class Gracilibacteria; order Peribacterales; family Peribacteraceae; genus CAYRGC01. Next base: position 1,703 of record CAYRGC010000029.1, read on the forward strand.
TCACGGTCGGCCCCCTCGTCGCGGACAAGACCGTCTTCCAGGACCTCCCCCTCTTAAAGAAACTCTCCCTGAAATTCCGAGGTCTCTCGCTCGAGGACACGACCGTCAACGAGGAATGGGGCTTCTGGGGCGAGGACAGCTCCCCCGTCTTCCGCCGGAGCGAGGGTCTCCGACTGCAACCGAGCGGCATCGGCACTTGGACCGTGGAAGGCGGCTCGGTCTCGCGGATCGACCCCTCGGACTTCAACGGCGATCTCCTGCTCAAAAAGGCGTCCTGGACGGACGGCGGCACGTTCATGCACAGCGGCATCAACCTCCGCGGCGACTTCGACGTCGGCCCGCGCGTGCCCCGCCGCCTGGGCTTCGACGAATCCGTCGTGCGACGCGAATTCCGCTTCACCGGTCCCGCGCCGACCGCGCGCGTGGAGGCGCAGGTGTTCGACGGGGCGTCCGTCGTCGTGGGTCTCATGGACATCACGAAAAACTTGGCGTTGCCGATCACCTTCGATAACGGGTCCTTCAATCGCGCGCTCACGGCGCAGCTCTCCGTGGACGGCAAGACCTTCCGCAAGGACATCCGCTTCGTCTCGAACTCCCCGATCGCGATCGGGAAGATCAGCGGGCAGTGAGAGTCTCGATCAGGGTACCGCTCGCGGTCGGACGGATCCGGACGACTTTCGGCGTGCGCGTCTCCTTTTTGTCGAACTGGTCGAAAAGGAAATTCCCGAGCCCGCGGAAAATCGGTTTTCCCCTGTAATACTCCATGTCGCCGGGGACGTGCGCGTGCGCGAGGAAGACGGCGTCCGCCCCCGCATCGATGAAACCGCGGGCGTAGGCCGCTTCCGCGTCGGACGGAAGCGCGTGGTATTCCGTCCCGGCATGAACAAAGACCATGCGCGGAACCCCGGGATCGCCTTGGCGCAAAGCGGCGAGCACGCGTCGGCGATCGGCAAGAAGATCTTTCGGCGCGAACACGGGATTCATCAGATCGGTCAGGGCGTAGACGCGGAAAGGTCCGATGTCCGCCCCGGACGCGTCGACCGGCGTTTCCCCGGCGGAAACGAGCGCGGCCACGGTGCGCGAGGGGCCCTCGGGGCCCTGATCGAGCATGTGATTGTTCTCGATGCCCCAATGGGTCGCGAGGCCGCGGAGCCGGCTCCATACGGCGACGCGATTGCAAAACACGTAGGGATTCCCGTCGGGAACGCACTCGTCACGAAGCGGCCCCTCGAGATTCACGAGCCGGGGGCCGTCGCCGGCCCAGAAGGAAGCGATGTCCGGAGGCAGCGCCAATCGATCGCCCGTCCCCGAGCGCGTGACGGTGAGATCGCCCCCCACGGCGACGTCCGCCGGGGAAAGCGCGTCATTGGCGTAAAAGGCGACGGCGAAATGGCTCGTCGTGGAATCGGCCGACGGCTCCCCGAGCAGGCGGGCGGAATTCGTATGCAGGAGGATCGAGGGGTTGAACGCATCGTCGGCGTCGGCGATCGTCGCGGCGAGCCACAGGCACGCGGGGCAGTCGCTCTGCGACGGGTTCTGAAGCGCCGCGAGGCCCCGGATATCCTTCGCGAGGAGCGCGACCATGGTCTTCTCGTCCATCTCGTCGGCCGACGCGAGCGGCAGATAATGGGAAAAGTCCGTACTCGCCACGAGGACGCCGTCGGGACCCAGCGCGTCGCGCAAGAGCCGCGCCATGGCATCCGCGTTCTCCTTCCAATCCGGTTTCTGGGCGATCACGACCGGCGTGACGCGCGTGCCGGGCAGCAGTTTCGCGATGAGGGGCGCCAGAGCGTATATCCCGTGCTCGCGCGCGAAGAGATCGCGCCGGTCATCCGCGAGCGCCGTCGAGCCAAGCGCGCCCAGCGCGTCGGGATCGGGACGCGTGGTGCCGAGGACGCTCTCGTACGCGATCGACGCGTAGCACAACAGGTTGGGGCACGCGTGATAATGATCGGGAGAGAGCAGGACGATCGAACGCGGATGCTGCGCGGAGAGGGACCGCAGGCCCGCCGCCATGGTCACGGCCGCCGTCAGGTGATGCGGCACGACGAGCACGCGGACGCGGGGCGTCTTGCCGCTCGGGGGAAGCTTGCCGGCGTCGTACAGACCTTGCTGGATCGCCTGCAATTCGGATTCGCCGATCGGGACGCGCTGCGTCGCCGTGGATCGGGGAAACGTCCCGCACCCGGCGAGCAGCAGGGGAATCAGCGCGCGAAGAGCGAGGCGTACCAACTCGGAACGGCGGGCCATGACGAAACGGGGGTGTAGACGAACGGCTGCTCATCGTCGTCGCCTTGGTAGAAACTCTTTTGCCATTCCTCATCGGTCATCCGGGGACCCGTGAGCGGCTTCGTGAATTCGTACTGGGCATACGTGAAGCCGATGGCGACGCGCGGGCCGTTCGCGTCCTTTACCGCGACGAGAATGACGTTCGGCACGCCGTTGGCTTCGTACAGAACCCTGGTGTCGTGATCCGAATCTCCGCCCGTGTGCACGTCGGCGACGAGAGCCGCGCGCCTGTCCTTCGCGGGGAGCACCGCCCCCTCGACGGGGATCGGAAGCGACGCGTCGAGACCGTCCACGATGCCGCGACGAAGATTTTCCCAATCGCTCTGCGTGATCTCGTACCAGACGCACTTGCCGTTGGGCTGGTTGGCATCGTCATCCTCGTGCTTCACGACGGTTTCCGAGAAGGACGCGTTGCCGAGCTCCTTGTCCGTGTACGCGATCACGTCCGTCATCAATTTCGAGAACCGCGCGAGGGGCCCGATGTTCTTGAGCCCGTCGAACCCGAGGCTCTCCAAGCCGGACTGCGTGCGCTGCGCGAGGTACTGCAAACGTCGGTATCCGATCGGCTGGGGCTCGATATACGCCTTCGGCGGCTCGGGGACTGGGCGCTCGTCGCACGGACCTCCTCCCCCCTTCTCCGCAAAGGACTGCTTGGCATAGAGAAGAACCGTATGACGCAGCTCGGTCCAAAAACCGGCGGCCGTCTGGAGCGTCTTCGCCGGCCAGGCGACGGATTGCATGAAGGCGGGGAGGGAAGCGCGATTCGCGTCCTCGAATCCGAACAGGCCGCGGATCGTCCACAGGGCCGCGATGTACGCGTTCTCCCGCCAATCGGCCTCCGTGAGCGCGTCCACCTGCGCCTTCAGTTCACCCATGGCCTTCTGCACGGCCTTGCCGTTCTCCGGCGTGTAGAAATCGAGCGTGGGGATCTTGGAAGCCGCGTAGGACGAGCCGAGGAGTCCCATCACTTCCAGGGACGAAGTCATCGGCGGGAGCTTGGCCGGATAGCCGGGGCGCGGCGCCTCGTCGCCCTGCGTCAGGAAGCCCGTCCACGCCGAATCCATGATGTATTTCCCGCTGAAGAATCGCATGCCCTTGGTGGCGGCAAGGACATCGGCGGACTGCACCTTGCCCACGGTGGGATACTCCGCGGCGATGCTCTTGATCTTCGGCGCCTTCGCCTTGATGAGATACTCGCGGATGGCCGCGGCCTGATCGGACGCGCCTTTCGTCTCCGCCAACGCGCGCAGATAGTCGGCGGGCATCAGGTCGTCGCTGGCACCCACGAGGAAATTGATCGTGGACTCGAGCAACGCGTAGCTCTTCAGTTGATCCGGATGCTCCGACAGAAGCTCGCTCACGCCGAAGGCGTACTCCGTCAGCGCGTCGCTGCCCACGAAGAACGGCAGCTGGATGTACCAGTTCATGCCGCGGAAATACTGCCGGCGAAGGGAACTGGACGTGTAATGGCTGCGCGGCGTGAACTGCGAGAAGTCCACGGAGAACTTGATCCCCGAGTCGGACGCATACTGCTTGTACTCGGGAGCGAATACCGAGGGGATATCCGGTCCCGCCGCGGCGAAGATCTTCACCAGATCGCCGAGTACGATCGCGTTGCTCTCGGCATCGAGCCCTAACCCGGCGACGAAGGCTTTCGCCGCTTTCTCGGTGTCAGCCGCCTTGTCCCTGGCCACGAAATCGGCTTTCACGCTCGCCGGATCCTTCGGCGCACCGTTGGCATCGCGGTAATCGGCATCCGTGAGCGGCGCGATGCTCGTGGAGAACAACGCGTAGGGGACGGCGAAATAGTTGCGGATCTTGGTCCACTTGGCCTTCTCCTTTTCGGGAGCCTTCGCGAGTTTCGCTTCCGCCGCATCGAACATCGTCTTCGTCAGGTCCCTCATGGAAGGGGCGAACGCCGTGTTTTCCATTTCTTTGAGCAGTTCCACCTCGAGCAGCGAATAGGAATGGAGGAAGACGTCGGCGGTCCAAAACAGCGTCTGGCCCGGCGTGCGCGACTTCGGGTCGCCTCCGGACACGTTGTTGTACAAGCCGAGGAATTCCCGGCCGTTGTCGTACGTCGTCAGCTTCGGCGTGACGGACGTCTCCGGCAGCCGCAGCAGCGTGAATTTTTGCTTCTCGAGCATCGCGCGTTCGCCGGACGAGAGGGTGATGCCGTGCTCCTTCAGGACCGCATCCAGGTTTTTCGCTTCCGAGAGGGAAAAATCCGCGCCGAGCCGGGCGATCTTCGGCAGAACCTCGTCATACGCGATATCCTTCGCGAATCCATCGCCGTTGAGCGCACGAGACGGCGGCAGCGACGGCTGGATCGGATCGACGTCGCTGCCAGGTTCGGATCCGGAAACGGATGACGGCGTCGGTTCCCCCGGCACGACGGGCGTCGCGGCGGAACACGCTGTCAGCAGGACGGAAAAAACGAGAAAAACGGCGAAGGGGCGTGATGTCATGACGGAACTATAAGGCTCCGTACCCGCTGCCGCCATCACATTCGCGACAGTCGCTCGAGCATCTGCTGCGCCGCCGCGTTCTTTGGACTCAGGTCCAAAACGGCGTTGAATTGCGCGCGGGCGTCGTCGATCCTGCCCGCCTGGGCGTAGAGGAGACCCAGGTTGATCTTCGCGGGCAGGAAGCGCGGCGCGAGGCGGGTGACCCGCTCGTAGGCGCCGATCGCCTCGTCGGTCTTCCCCTCCTCCGCCAGCACCACGGCGAGGTTATACAGCGCGTCGGGGAAGAAGGGGTTGATTCCGAGCGCCTTGCGATAGGCGGCAATGGCATCGTCGGGCTTGCCGGCCGCCAGGTACGCGGCGCCCATGTTCGTGTAGGCCTCCTCGTACTGGGAATCGGCCTCCACCGCCTTCCCGTACTCCGCCACGGCCTCCGCGTACTTGCCGTCGTCCGCGAGGAGGAGGCCCATGCCGAAATGCGCGTCCTTGCTCGTCGGGCTCATCTCGAGCGCCTTCTCGAAGCTCTGACGCGCGAGATCCCGCTGCCCGAGCTTGCGGTACGCGGCGCCGAGGTTACTCAGGACCTTCGGGTGCGGCCGGATCGAGAGGGCCTTCTTGTAGGATTCCACGGCCGTCTCGGTATCCCCGCGGAGGCGCTGCACGTTGCCGATGTTGTTGTAGGCCACGTGCGAGGCGTCGGGATACTGTTCGATGACGTTTTGGAAGAGCGTCTCCGTGTTCTCCCACACTTTCGACTGCGCATGCGCCTTCATGCCGAGCAGGAGGACCAAGACGGCCGCGGCAGCGCCGAGGGCGCCCTCCGATGCATCGAATCTCTCCCGAAGCCACTCGAGGCCCAGGAAGACCAGGTACAGGACGCCGAAGCTCGCCAGGTACGCGTAGCGGTCGGAGGCGAAGTACGTATCCATGTCCCCCTTCGAGAAGTTCGCGAAGCTCGGGGCCACCATGAGGAGGAAAAAGAGCAGCCACACGAGCGGCTCGCGGGTGCGCTTCCAGAGGATCGCCGCGCCCGCGAAAAGCGCGACGAGCACGACGATCGGCACGAGGAAATCCGGCGACGCGAGCGTGATCGGCTTCACGTACGGATAGAGGAGCGAGAACTTGAGCGGCAACAGGATCTGCGTGACGTAGAAGACGCTGCTCAGGAAGGCCATGAGGATCTTCGATCCGAGCGACGACGACGCGAGCACGCTTGTCTTGCCGAGAACGGCCACGATGCCGAGCAGCAGCGCGACGCCGAGGTACGGCAGCTTGTCCATGACCATGCGGCGGTCGATGCGCTTCCCCTCGCGCAGCTCGAGCAGCACGAGCATCAGCGGCAGCGGAATGATCATCACCTTCGCCAGCAGTCCGAGTAGGAAGGTGCCGACGCTCAGCCAGCGGAGCGGCCTGCTGCCCCGATCCCGGGCATAGAGCCACAGCAGGACCGTCGAGAGGAAGAAGAACGCGGAAAGCACGTCCTTGCGCGCGCTCACCCACATCACGGCCTCGGTATGGAGCGGATGCGCCAGGAAGAGCGCGCCGAGCCCAAGCCCGATCCACGGACGCCGGGAGAGGAGGTAGGCGAGCCACCCGACGAGGAGCGCGTGAGCGTATGGAGCAGGAGGTTGCCCAGGTGGAACGGCAGCGTGCTGCCGCCGCCGACGAGATAGTCGAACTGGTAGCTGAGAAACGTGACGGGGATGTAGAGCTCGGGATCGAAGTGGGTGAAGACGTACTTGAGGTTCGCGGCCGAGATCTGGCGGACCGCCGGGTTCTCATAGACGAGCAGGCCGTCGTCCCAGCGAACGAAGGGGTTTTTGAGCCCCCAGCCGTACAGGGCCAGCGCGATGGTCAAAAACAGGCCCGCGATCACGAGAAGGGTGCTACGTCGAGGAAGGGCTGGCAGATCCATTAGATTGACTCTAGCGGGAAGGAATAGCGGTTTAAAAGGTGTAAAAGGTTACAAAGGTGAAAAAGGTACCTCGAAGAACGCGTGATCGCCTTTTCATCGAACGCACCTCTCTCACCTTTTACACCTCTTCCACTTTCCGAGGATTCCGCAACCCCTCGCCTCTTCAGGAAAACCCCGATTTCTGGTATCATATCCGGATTTCTCAATACACACCCACACCCATCATGACGATCGAAGCCTGCATCGCCCACGCCATCCGTTCCGACCTCGACGTCCTCGAGGCCCTGCCCGAGGTGGAGCAGCTTCCGGTGGAGGAACTCGAGACGTACGTCGAGCGCTTCGTCATCGCCGTGCAGGAATCCCTCAAGAACATCATCACCCACCGCGGCGAGCATTACATCCGCTCCCACGATGCCGCGGGCCTCTGCGCCACGTGCCTCGAGGCGGGCGTGAGCCTGCCCCCGGGAATGCTGCTTCGCATGTGCCAGACGATCGTCCAGCTCTCCGAGCTCGACGCCAAATTCATCCTGGATACCGACGAGGGCTGCAGCCTGTACTACGTGAAGATGACCCTGACGGTGTAACGATCAGGAGACCAATTTCACGATCAGGTCCTGAAGTGCCGTAAGAATGCTCAAAAGGACGTCCTTCTTCTTCGCTTTGCCGTTCACGGAGTAGGTGACCTTCATGGGCTCCCCCGCGGCCTGGCGGCCGAACAGGATGAACCCCGGCGTGCTCATCTTGCTCACCAGCTGCTCCAGCTGCTTCTCGATCTGCGCGTCGTCCATAGTAGCGACAGCGTACGCCGTTTCTCGAGAATTCCCACTGACCCTCGCTCAAGTACCACCCTTTTCTTTGTCCGTGTGACAAAGAAAAGGGAGAAAAGAAAGTACGTCGCGCACCAACACCCCTCCACCCGGCTCCGTCTCTCCTCATCAGACCTTCCAGGGTTTCGGGTCTGACTCGTCGAGACATCCGCTGCGGCGGACGGAGCCTTCCCCTTCACACCCGTGGTGCGCGGCCACGCCCTTCGATCCCTCAGAGAGGAGATTCGTCTCCCATCCGCGAATTTCATGTTTGAGGCCCGTCGCAACGGGCCGAGTTTGAAATTCGCGGCGAGTTTTCTTTCGGCCATTTCTTTTCCTCGCCGAAAAGAAATGGCCAACCCTTCAGCGAGGGGCATGCCGTTCTTGTGACAAGCTTCAGAAAGGGAACCCCAGAAAAGACAGAGCGGCTGAAAGAGAGTCTCGAATCTGGTTCGTTCTCAGCGCTTCGAGAACTGCGGGGCGCGGCGGGCGCGCTTGAGACCCGGCTTCTTGCGCTCCTTGATACGGGCGTCGCGGCGGAGGAAACCGGCGCGCTTGAGATCGGGGCGGATCTCCGGGGCGAGGAGGAGCAGGGCGCGGCTGATGGCGTGGCGCATCGCGTCGGACTGCGATGTCATGCCGCCGCCGACGATGCGCACCTCGATGTCGACGTCGGACTTCTTGTTGGCGATGATGAGCGGATAGAGGGCGTTCTCGATGGCCGTGCCGTGGAAGTACTCCTTCACCTCCTTGTCATTCACCATGACCTTGCCGGAACCGTCCTGGTACAGCTTCACGCGGGCGATGGCGGTCTTGCGCTTGCCGATCGCGGAGAGATACGAACGCTTGGAGGGGGTGGCCATAAATTACGCGGCGAGGGTGTACGGAACGGGCTTCTGCGGGGCGTACGGGTGCTTATCATCGCGGAAGATGTGGAGACGGCGCATGAGTTCGAGGCGCAGGCGGGTGCGGGGCAGCATGCCGTAGACGGCCTTGCGGATGACCTCCTCGGGCTTCTCCTCCATCATCTTGCGCAGCGTCGTGACCGTGGAGTGACCGAGGTGACCGGTGTGGTGGAAGTAGGTCTTGCGGCCCTTCTTCTCCTCGGAGACTCCGAGCTTGGCGGCGTTGATGACGATCACCTGATCGCCGCAGAGCTGGTGCGGGGAGTACGAGGCCTTGTGCTTGCCGCGCAGCAAGGTGGCTACCTGCGTCGCAAGGCGGCCGAAGGACTGGTCCGTGGCGTCGATGACGAGCCAGGTCGGAGCCGAAACGGGAACGGTCGTCGTCTTCATGATCATGCAGCGGAAGTAGCGGTTTTCTTGGCGGACCCCGAGCTTGTCGAACGGGTCTTGGACTCCTTCTTCTCCGCCTTCTCCGTCTTGGCGTCGACGGCCTGGGTCTCCACCGCGTCCACGAGCTGGAAATTCACCATCTCGGCGCCGTCGCCGATGCGGCTGCCCACGGGGACGATGCGCGTGAAACCCGAGGGGCGGCTGGCGTAGCGCACGCGGAGGACCTCCATGAGCTTGCGCGAGGCGTTCTTGTCAAGAACGACGGCGTTGATCGCGCGGATGGCGTTGGTCGCGTCCTTCTTCTTGGCGATCGTGATGAGCCTGTCGACGAGCGGGCGCACGACGAGCGCGCGCTTCTTCGTGGTACGGACGTTCTCGTACAGGATGACGGACGTCACGAGGTTACGTTGCAGCAACCTGCTGTGAGCGGGTTTCTGACGGAGCCGGAGGCGGGAATGGCGGTGGCGCATGGGTTCTCTGCGGCGGTCTGCCGCGAAATAGGGAGCGAGATATTAGCCTTCCATCGACTCATCGGCAAGCTTCAAGTTGCGCTCTCCGAGGGTCTTTTTGACCTCGTCGAGGGCCTTGGCGCCGAAACCGCGGAAGTTGCTGAGAGTGGCCTCCGTGCACTTCACGAGCTGCTCGATGGAGCCGACGCCCGCGTTGATGAGGGCGTTGAGGGTGCGCGGGGAGAAGTTGAGGATCTCGATGGGGGTGTAGCTCTCCTTGACCGGAGCGTGCGTCGCGTCGTCCACGT
>CAYRGC010000030.1:0-10764 GCA_964423795.1 uncultured Candidatus Peribacteria bacterium
CCGGCAAGGAAGAACCAGGCGGCGGTGTTCGCGAGGATGCCCGCGTGCGGGATCACCGTCGGGGCGCCGAGCATGCCCCAGCACGTGACGGCCAAAGCGACGGTCGTGAGGCAGGCGGTGACCCAGAAACCGCGGGTCATGGCCTTCATCGGGGCCTCGCCCTCCTGGGCCTTCACCGAGTACACGCCGATGACGGCGGACACGAGGCCGATCGCGCGGAGCACGAGCGGGAAGAGCACGCCCTTGAGACCGAAGACCGGCACGAGCGCGACGCCGAGCACCATGGCGCCGATGTTCTCGGCGGAAATGGACTCGAAGAGGTCCGCGCCGCGGCCGGCGCAGTCACCCACGTTGTCGCCGACGAGGTCGGCCACGACGGCGGGGTTGCGGGGATCGTCCTCCGGGATGCCCGCCTCGATCTTGCCGACGAGGTCGGCGCCGACGTCGGCGGCCTTGGTGTAGATGCCTCCGCCGAGCTGGGCGAAGAGCGCCACGAAGGAAGCGCCGAAGCCGTAGCCCACGATGAGCTCCGGGATCTGCGTGATCTCCATGCCGAAGACGAAGCGATACGTGAGGTAGAGGCCGCTGATGCCGAGGAGCGAGAGGGCGGTGATCACGATCGCGGAGACCGTTCCGCCGCGAAGGGCCATCTGGAGCGAGCGGTTGAGACCGTGCTCCGCGGCCGCGGCGGCCTTAAGGTTGGTCTTGGTGGCGACGACCATGCTCACGATGCCGGAGAGGGCGGAGAACAGGGCGCCGAGGAGGAACGACACGCCCACTTCGATGCCGTGGGTCCAACTCTGCGTGACGCCGTACACCACGATCATGAGTGCGCTTGCAGCGAGCGTGAGGTACGCGATCGTGCGGTACTGGCGGCGGACGAAGGCGCGGGCGCCGGTCGAGATGGCGCCGGCCACCTTCTGCATGGCGGCGTTGCCGTCACCGGCGCGCTTCACCTCGTTCCAAAAGACGAGGCTGTACGCCAAACCGGCGAGCGCCACCGCGGGGGCGAAAAGTTCGAGGAGGACGGAGGTCTCCATGGAGAAGAGAGGAAAAAGAGTACGGAGTCAGACACGCGCGCACGATGCACGCGGAAACAGAGCCAGACTACGGAAGGAAGCCGGGAAGTCAATGTCGGAAGGATGGCAGGAAGAGCAGGACGCCAAGACGTCGGTCCTTCATGGCGTCTTGGCGTCTTGTCCGTCTTTTTTCTCCTGCGATCTCCGCGAGAAACGGGCATCCGACCTCCTCGATCGACTATACTGGCGACCGATGACTCAGAAGCAGAACCTTCCGGCCCTCCGCAAGCGCGTCGCCAAGGCCCCCACCGATCCGGGGATCTACCGGTGGATGGATGACGAGGGAAAGGTGATGTACGTGGGCAAGGCCAAGAACCTGCGCAAGCGGCTGCAGTCCTACGTGATGCCAGGCAAGACCGGCCACGGCCCCTGGCGCCAGAGCTTCCTCAAGAAGATCGCCGATTTCGACGTCACGGTCTGCGGCAGCGAATTCGAGGCGCTCATGCTCGAGACGAACCTCATCAAGCAGCTGAAGCCGAAATACAACGTCCTCATGAAGGATGACAAGAACTACCTCTTCATCCGGGTCACGACCCAGGACTGGTACCCGCGCGTGGACACCGTGCGCCGGCTCTTCAAGGACGGCAGCAAGTTTTTCGGCCCCTACATGAACAGCGACACCGTGCGCGGCACCCTCTCCCTGGCGAACGCCGCTCTCGGCTGCTTCGCCTGCGAACAATCGCTGGAGTTCCTCAACAGGCGACACGCCGAGGCGGTGGAGAACCCGAAACCGTGCCTGGAGCACCAAATCGGCCTCTGCTGCGGACTATGCGTCAACGCCATCGGACGGGAGGAGTACCTGCGGCGCATCGGGGAGCTTCTGAAGTTCCTCAAGGGCAACGCGGAGGACGTCAAAAAGATCCTGGAGGGGAAGATGAAGGAAGCCGCCGCCTTGAAACGCTTCGAATCGGCGGCGCGATACCGCAACTTCCTGCAGATGCTCGACGGGAAGAAAGACACGACGCAGCTCGTCACCGACCCCTCGGGCGACGACACGGACGCGATCGGCATCGCGGTGCTGAGCGAGCGCGTGCACGTCGTGGTGTTGCACCAGCGCAACGGGCGCGTGATCGGCGAAACGCACCACCGCCTCTCGGGGCAGGCGGATACCACGGTCGACGTCCTGGAGCAGGTGCTCCCGCAGCTCTACGACGAAGGGGCGGACATCCCCTCCATCGTCCTCCTCCCCGATTCCCTGCCCGACGCCGAGGCGATGCAGAAGCTGCTGGCCGAACGCCGCGGCGCGGCCATGGAACTGCGCGTGCCGGAACGGGGCAACAAGTCGAAACTCGTCGATCTCGCGACGATGAACGCCGAGCAGAAGGCCCGGCAGATGGAAATGAAATGGGAATCCGAGGAACGCAACCGCACAGACGCGCTGGGCGCCCTCCAGGAACTCCTCAAACTCCCCGCGCCTCCCCGCCGCATCGAGGGATACGATATTTCGCACCTGGGAGGCACGGAGACGGTGGGAAGCATGGTGGTATTACGGGATGGAAAGACGGCGAACGACCATTATCGTTCGTTTGGCATACGAACTATTCGCTCCGGAGACATCGACGATTACCGTTCCATGCAGGAAGTGCTCCGCCGCCGCCTGCGTCGCCTGAGCGGCGGACTTACAAACGAGGAGGAGCAGCTCGCGGGGAAGGGCGTCACGCTCCGCAAGGCGCGCAAGGCGGACCAGAAGGCGCTCGACGCGGTGCGCGACGGCCTCGGTCTCGCGTCCGACAAGGACGCCTACAAGGAAACCTGCGTCGCGGTCTTCGGCGACGAGATCGTCGCGATGGCCCGGCTGAATCGCACCGTGAAGACCGCCCCCGAGCTGCAGTCCGTGTGGGTGAAGCCCGACCTGCGCGGCGACCGCATCGGCCAGGTGCTCGTGCGCAAGGTCCTCAAGGGCGTGAAGAAGGGCAAGGTGTACATCGTGGCGGAGGAGGATTTGGAGCGGTACTACGGGGAACTCGGGTTTCGTTACGTGATCAAGCCCCCCGCCTCCATCGAGGAACGGATGAACGTGCTTCGCGAACAGGAGCCGGAGAAGTTCCCCGTCGTGGTGATGATGTGGGAAGCCACCCAGAACAAGATCGACCCGTCGCTCGCCACCCGGCCGGATCTCCTCGTGATCGACGGCGGCAAGGGCCAACTGGGCGTTGTCGTCGAGGCGCTCAAGGAAGCGGGCCTCGACATCCCGGTGATCGGCCTCGCGAAGCGCGAGGAGGAGATCTTCGTGCCGGGAAACCCGGTTCCCGTCCCCTTTCCGAAGGACTCCCCGGCCAAATTCCTCCTCATGCGCCTGCGCGACGAGGCGCACCGTTTCGCGAATAAATTGCGGGAAGGACGCGGCCTCAAAACCATGAAGCAGTCCGCCTTGGACGAGCTCCCGGGCGTGGGCGACGCGACCCGGACGGACCTGATGAAGAAGTTCGGCTCCATCGAGTCGCTCGGATCGGCGACCGACGAGGAATTGCTGGAGATCGTGAGCAAGAGCCAACTCGCCACGATCCGGAAGTTTTTCGGCAAGAAGCCGTGAGGGCGGCTGTCACGGGCGCACGATCCGGAGACGCGCGTAAGGCGAAGTGTTTGATTTCGTCTTCTCCCGGTGAGTAGACTCCACTCACGTTCCCCCACTTCCCATGAAGAAACTCTCGCTTTTCGTCACCGCCCTCGGTGGCGCGCTCGGCGGCTACATCCTGAGCAACGATAAGCTCCGCAAGGAACTCTCTTCCGCGAAGAACACGGAAGACGCGGCCAAGATGCTCGGCAAGCACCTCTCGTCCGACGGCAGCAAGCTCGCCGGCGAGGTGAAGAAATTCGTGGAGAGCGACGAGGTCCAAAAGAAGATCGGCCAGGCCAAAAAGTACGCCAAGGACACCTGGAAGGACGCGAGCAAGGAAATGGAGAAGCTCGTGAAGAAGGGCAAGAAGGAAGCGTCCGGCTTCATGAAGAAGATGAAGCGCAACGCCAAGAAGGAAGCGGCGAAGGCGGCCTGAGCCCCTGTCCCTCGGCTCTCAAGCGCGCCTTCGGGCGCGCTTTTCGATGCTATGAGCTCATGCCATCGCAAAAGGGCGACTCCGCGGGAACCGACGCGGATACCGACGACTTCTCGAGAATCGGGACGTGGTTCTTCAGCAGCTGCCGCATGCGCGGTGTCTTCTGGGCGCCGTGGTACTCCAGATACTGCTCGACCGCTTCCACTTCGGTCGGACAGTTGATGGCGATCTCGCAATCCTTCGGATCGATGGTCCCCCACTTCACGAGCTCGTCGAGGATCAGCGCGTTCACGTCGTTCATGTCGTTCCCCACGACCAGAATCGGCGTTCTCGGCATCTTCCTGCATTGGTTGAGCGTACGGACCTCCCAATCTTCGTCCTGCGTGCCGAATCCCCCCTTCATCACGAAGAATGCCGGGTGGCGGCCGTGCCAGGGAACATGCGGGACGGTGTCGTGCAGGATGCTGCGTCCGCAGGTGGCGGCGACGAGCCCCTGCTTGCGGGGACCGAAGTTCTTGATAAAGAGACTCATCTCCAGGTATCGGTTCCAGGCATTCTCGAACGGCAGGGCGATGCGGACGCCGGCGCTGTGCACCTGCGACCGGAACAAACTGGCTCTTTGCGCGGCTTCCGCCTGCTTCTTCTTGCTGCCGCCGGCTTCCTTTTGCCAACCGTTGACGATGTTCCAGACGGCCTCCATGGCCCCCTTGTTCCCCGCCTCCATGATGCCGGGACCCGCTCCCGTGATGACGCGTTCCGTGTTGCCGTTTTCATCAAGCATGCCTTCCACGAGCGTCCGCGCGATCCACTCCGTGGCGCGGTAGTCGGGTGACTGGGGCTTGAGGCGCGCCGACCCGAACATGGCGATGCGGCCGCCGTACTCCTTGGTGAGCAGATCGACGGCGGCGTGGTCCTGCCAGATGCGCAGCATGTCTCCGTTGCCGTTGAACCCCAAGACGGCGGCGTTGTCCGCGATGGCTTGCCAATTGCCTGAATTCCGTTCGATCAGCTCGCGGATCTCGGCAAGCGTACCGGCCGCAAGCGCGCCGATCGGCGTTTCCTTCTCGGCTTCCAATTGCCCTTCCGCGTCCGCGAAATCGGCGGTCGTCGGATAGAAGCCCTCGAAGGCGAGGCCCTGCATGCGATCGAGCGCGCTGTGCACGGCTTCGGGGAGACGCGAGTACTCGGGATGGACGAACAGTCCGTGCAACCGCTTCTGCACCTGATACGCGAAATGGTTGTTCCTGTTGCCGGCATACGCCTCCAGCACCCCCTTGCCGATCGGACTCGGCGACGGATTCATCACGTCTTTTTCCTGCAAGATCGGACTTCGCATGGGTGCAGTCTGCTGATGGAAATTCCGAAGTCAATTTTCTCGTCGGGATTCCGTTTTTTCGCCTGAAGGCAGGGGAAAACTTGCGATACGGCGAATTCTGGGAAATCCTATCCCCCTTCCCTTCTTCCCCTCCCATGAATAACCGCGAATCCACTCCCGAATCCCCGGCTCTCTATCCGTCCCGCGAAGCCATGCGGCAGCTTCGGGAGTACGTGACGCAGACGTACGGCTACGGCACGCACGTGGGCAAGGTGACACCGGGACAGGGAGACGGGGTGTTCGATGTCGAGCTGTACCAGCGTTCGCAGGAGAGTGACGAGACGGACGTGCCCGCGGGCTCGCTGCACGTGTACGAGGACGGTGACGGACAGGTACGCATCGTCAGCGGTCCCTCGAAAGCGGATGCGCTAGCGGCCGCGAACGAGAACGTAGCATCGCTTCCGCCCCTTCGCGCGGTCGCCCTGACGGATATTCCCGCCTTGATACAGGCGAAAATAGAGGATGCGATGAAGGAAAAACCGTGAGAAAAAAGGAGGTGCCGTAAATTCTTGCGCTCGTCGCTCCTTTCTGTAGACTCCCCGGCGGGCCCAGATGGTGAGCGAAGCCGAACCACACTCCCCGTCGATCCGCCCAGATTTTTCCATGGTTCCACCGCGATCATCCACGGGTTCCGAGAAGGCCGCAGGGCGGCAGGGAGGATCGACCCCGCACATCCGCTACATCATCGTCACCGGAGGAGTCTGCAGTTCGCTTGGGAAGGGCATCGCCGTTTCGTCGATCGGGGCCATCATGAAGGCCTGCGGCTTCAAGGTGTTCGTCCAGAAGCTCGATCCGTACCTTAACGTGGATCCGGGCACGATGAGCCCGTTCCAGCACGGCGAGGTGTTCGTCACGGACGACGGCGCGGAGACCGATCTCGATCTCGGCCACTACGAGCGTTTCATCGACGAACCGATGAGTAAGCTCAGTACGGTCACGACGGGCCAGATCTACCAGGCCGTCCTCAACAAGGAGCGGCAGGGCGGGTACCTCGGGAAGACGATCCAGGTGGTCCCGCACATCACGAACGCCATCAAGGACCGCATGAAGGACGCGGCGCAGAAGAGCGGCGCGGACATCATGCTCGTGGAGATCGGCGGCACGGTGGGCGACATCGAGGGCGAGCCGTTCCTGGAGGCCGTGCGCCAGATGCGCGCGGAACTGGGCGGCACCGGCGTGTTCCACGTCCACCTCACGCTCCTCCCCTACCTCGCCGCGAGCAAGGAACTGAAGACCAAGCCGACGCAGCTCTCCGTCCGGGAGCTCCGCCGCATCGGCCTGCAGCCGGACATGATCCTCGCCCGCGCGGACGCGAAGATCCCGATGGAACTCCTGGATAAGATCAGCCACTTCTGCGGCGTCGACCGCCGCGCCGTGATCCCCGCGCCGACGGTGAGCTCCATCTACGACGTACCCCTCAACTTCCAGAAGCACGAGATGGCGGAGATCATCGCGGAGAAATTGGACCTCGGCAGCGTGAAGCCCGACATGCGCGAGTGGGAGAAGGGTCAGGAACGCCACGAGAAGGCCGGAAAGGACGTCCAGATCGCGATCGTCGGCAAGTACACGCACCTGGACGACGCCTACCTGAGCGTCATCGAGGCGATCAAGGCGGCGGCCGTCTTCCACGGCCGGCACGCGGAGATCGTCTGGATCGATTCCGAGAAGCTCGAACAGAAGGACGATGCGACGTGGGACAAGATGAAGAAGTGCGCGGGCATCGTGGTGCCCGGCGGCTTCGGCCTGCGCGGCGTGGAAGGCAAAATCCTGGCCGCCAACTACGCCAGGATCAAGAAGGTGCCGTACCTCGGCCTCTGCCTTGGCGCGCAGATCATGACCATCGAGTTCGCGAGGTCCGTGACGGGCGACACGAAGCTCACGAGCGAGGAGTTCGACGAGGAACAGAAGCTCGATCATTCGAAGTACGTCGTGCACTTCCTCCCCGGCCAGCACCACGGGAAGGACAAGGGCGGCACGCTGCGCCTCGGCGCCTACGTCTGCTCCCTCAAGCCGAAAACCAAGGCCTGGGAGGCGTATGCCTCGTCTACGCTCGGCACAGGCGCTAAATTCTCAGGGGATATCTCAGAAAGACATCGCCACCGCTACGAGTTCAACAACGCCTTCAAGGAGACGCTCGAGGAAAACGGCCTGCTCTTCTCCGGCATCTGGCCGAAGACGGGTCTCGCCGAGATCGTGGAGGTGAAGGACCACCCGTTCATGGTGGGCAGCCAGTTCCACCCGGAGTTCCAGAGCCGCCCCCACCGTCCGCATCCCCTCTTCGCGGCGTTCATGAAGGAAGCAGTGAAATGACAGGGGTTCTTCGGGAGGAAAGAACTGGGATTTTGTTAGAAGTGAGCTAAGAAAATAACAAAGAAGCAATCAGCAAAGAAATGGATCAAGGCACGCAGGCCTGCATTCTTCATAATGAACTCATGACTGACACAATCGACTGTCCGCGGGGCAAACCCTTCGATTTAGAAGAACGAACTGAACGTTTTGCGGCAAGAATTCGCACCTTCCTGCATCATTTTCCACGCACTTCCTTGAATGAAGAAGATTGTCAGCAACTATTGCGATCATCAGGATCGGTTGCAGCAAACTATATCGAAGCAAATGAAGCACTGGGAAAAGACGATTTCCTCATGAGGATCAGAATTTCTTTGAAAGAAGCAAAGGAAAGCAGATTATGGCTCTCACTCCTTATTCCTCCAATACCCGAGACAAAGGAAGAAATCGAGTGGCTTCGCAGCGAATCTCATCAGCTCGTCCGGATTTTCAGCACGATTATTCGGAACACTCAAAAGAAATGGGGCAGGAAAACCACCCGCGCGTACCTTGGATCTTGAGCATTGAGTGATTTCTTTGCTGATTGCTTCTTGCTTCTTCCTCACAGCGGCCACACATACAGGCTCGTCACGAATGCCGCTCCGGCGATCAGGAACAGCAGAAGGAAGGACGAACGCAGGTACCCGAACGCCGTGGGGCGCAGGCCGACCGCCGCGTAATACGCGAGCGGGATCGCCATCGGCAGCACGTAGCGAAAATCCTGGGATGAGCTGTACGGGAAGGCGATGCGATACGCGAACGCGAACACGAGATAGAGCAGGATGCCGCCCCACAGGGGAACCGTCTCCCGGGCGCGCCGCCATACGTCCCTCGCGAGCGAAATCGACGAAAGGACGAGGAGCAGCAGGGACGAAACGATCATCGAACGCGTGAGAAACAGGCGGTTATCACCGAACTGGAACTCGCCGGTGAGCGCGGAGCGGTAGAAGTACTCCCAGAAGTACTGGCGGCGCGCGGCGTCGTCGTAGGGGTTGTTGTACGGGATGGAGAGCAACTGCGCGGGATTGAACGTCAGCAGGTACTTCGGCTCGTTCTGGACGAAGTTCGTGAGCTTATACAGATTCCCCACGACCATCGATCGGCCGTCTTTCGCCTGCAGGGCGCGAGGCGCCACGAACCACCCCGCCACGAGGAAACCGATGAGCGCGAGCTGCCCGAGGCGGACGGCCTTCTGCCTCCATGAGAAACGCGGATGGCAGGCGAGGGCGAAGACCGACAGCATCACCAGGAGAGCCGTGGTGCTCTTCGCGAGGAGTCCGATTCCCAGAGAGACGCCGAGCCAAAGCCACAGGGAACGCGTCGGACGTCGGTACCACAGGAGCAGCAACGCGTACGAGGCGAAGGCGGCGAGAGTGGCGAGCGCGTCGTTGTTGATGCGCGGAGCGGCCAGGATCAGGCTCGGAAAGATCGCCAGGAAAGCCGTGAAGAAGGCGCGTGACGCCCCCTCCCCCTCGCGCGGGAAGAGCCGGTAGGAGATCGCCGCTCCCAGCGCGAGCGTGAGGCACGACAGCAAGAGCGAAAACGCCTGGATGCCGTTGGCCCCCCCGACCACGTTGCCCGAAAACCGCTCGCCGGCGAGGTACCAGGGGGCCGCCAGGTAGTAGTAGAGCGGCGGCTGGTAGGCTTGCCATCCCTGGGCCGGGGGAAGCCACGTGTGTGCCACGATCTGGGTGTACTCGAGGTGCCCGTCGAAATCGTGGCCGCGCACGTCGTGCGGGGTCACGGAGAAGTATCCGTACCGAAGCAGGCAGCCCACGACGAGCAGGGCGACCACGCATCCGTGCGCGAGCATCCCCTCCTTCCGCTCGAACCAGAGGAATCCCGCGACCGTCGCGAGGCACCAGAGAACCGTCAGGGCGACCCGCAGGAGGACGAGCGGATCGGCGGAATCGAGCGCGATCTGCACGCCCCCCCTGCCGCCGCGGTTATCGACCGTGACGATCACCTCGTTGTCGCCGTCATGGAACCGGTCGGCGACGTCGAAGACGACTCCCCGTCCGTAATCGCACGAATTGCCGGGCAACGCGAGCGGGACGCCGTTCACGGAGAACGACGTGAGGCACTCGTCGGGTATCACGCGTAGCAGCCTCGGGCGCGCGGGAGAGGAAAGCCGGGCCGTGAGCACCATGCGGATCTGACCGGTCCTCTCGAGGAACAACGGAAGCGCGCAGGGCTCGACGGGCTGACCGTCGACGGAACACGCCGCGGGCGAGAACTGCGGCTCGAGAAGGCTCCAGGCGATGGCGATGTTCGCTATCCCGAGCAGGAGCGCGGCGCCCGTCCAGAGAACAATCGTCCGCTGCCGCCGGAAGGTCGTCGTCAGCCGTGCCTGCACGGAAGAGGAGTGTACCGGAAAAAGAAAAAGGGCGAGAGTAACAGAATATCAGGAACGCTTTCTGCAGGACTTGATGAGACCTGTCAGGAGACGACTGACTTCTTCCGCCAAGGCCTGCGCATGAATCGTCTCGGATGAAGGGAGGAAGTCCAATGCGACGGCAAGTAGAATAAACGCCCGAGTTTCCGCGGCTTCACCGCGAGCGATCGTGTATTTATTCGCTTTGTCCGGATACGTGAATCTGCCGAAGCCCTCTGCGATATTCGCGAGAATGCTCGCAGCGCTTCGTCTGATTTGCGCCGTCATCCCAAAGCGTTCGTCCTGAGGAAATTTCCGCGTAATGGCATAGACCTCCTTTGCGAGATCCATCGATCGCTTCCATGCGATCAGATTGGTAAATGAATCCATGCAAGAAGTATGGCATCGCTGGAGCTTTTTCGAAGACATGCCATGGCCGCTGATAACGAAGAGGTAGGATTTTTGGCTTCATTACAATGTTTTTTGCGTTCTTCGACCTGGCAGATCTTCCCCTGTTACTCTCTTACTCTCCTACTCTATTATTCTCCCCGATGAACCTCAGCCAGACCGTCCTCGGCGTGACCTTCGAGAACCCGACCGTCCTCGCATCGGGCATCC
>CAYRGC010000031.1:0-8273 GCA_964423795.1 uncultured Candidatus Peribacteria bacterium
TGCCCTTGCTCTTGCTCATCTTGGCGCCGTTATGGGTGATGAGCCCCTGGTGCACCAGGCGCTGGAACGGCTCCGAGTGGCTCACGTATCCGAAGTCCTTGAGCGCCATCATCACGAACCGCGCGTAGATGAGGTGCATGCACGCGTGCTCGGGACCGCCGATGTACATGCCGACGGGCATCCATTTCTTCTCGATCACTTTCGGGACGAGCTCCTTCTCGTTTCCTTCGGCGAGATACCGGAGGTAATAGAACGAGCTGCAGACGAATGTATCCATCGTGTCGTACTCGGGCGTCCAGCCCTTGCCGAAAATCTTCTCCGTTCGCTCCTTGAACTCCTTGCTCTCCGTGAGCGGCGACTTGCCGGTGGGCTTGAACTCCACGTCGATCGGGAGGAGCCACGGCAGGTGCTTCTCCGGGATCGGATGCGGCTTGCCCTCGGGATCGTAGACGATCGGGATCGGCGCGCCCCAGTAACGCTGGCGGGAGATGAGCCAGTCCTTCAGGCGGTACTGAATCAGTCCCCTGCCCTTCTCCTCGTCCTCGAGCCAGGCGATCATCTTCTTCTTGGCCTCCTTCGTCGCGAGTCCGTCGAGGAAGTCCGAATTCATCGCCTTCCCTTCGCCGGTGAACGCCTCCTTCGAGACGTCGCCTCCCCGCACGACCTCGACGATCGGCAAATCGTGGATTTTGGCGAATGCGTAGTCGCGCTCGTCGTGTCCGGGTACGGCCATGACCGCGCCGGTGCCGTACGTCGCGAGGACGTAGTCGGCGACCCAGATCGGGACCTTCTTCCCGGTGACGGGGTGCAACGCGAAGGCGCCCGTCGGCACGCCGCTTTTCTCCTTGTTGAGGTCCGTGCGCTGGAGCTCCGTCTTCTTCTTCACCTCCTCGCGGTACGCGTGCACCGCGCCCCAGCGGTCCTTGGGCGTGATCGTCTCCACGAGCGGATGCTCCGGCGCGAGCACGACGTACGTGACGCCGAAGAGCGTGTCGGCGCGCGTGGTGAAGACCGTGATGGCCTCGTCCGACCCTTCGATGCCGAAGCGGATCTCGGCACCCTCGCTCCTGCCGATCCAGTGTTGCTGCATGAGCTTCGTCTTCTCGGGCCAATCGAGATCTTTGTGCCCGTCAAGGAGCTTCTGGGAATACTTCGTGATCTGCCAGAACCACTGGTTCAGCGACTTCTGGATCACCTCCGTTCCGCAGCGCTCGCACGTCCCGTCCTGTACCTGCTCGTTCGCGAGCACCGTCTGGTCCTTGGGACAGTAGTTCACGAGCGCCTCCTTCTTGTACGCGAGCTTGTGCTCGTACATCCGCAGGAAGAGCCACTGCGTCCACTGGTAGTACTCGGGGACGGAGGTGTTCACCATCTTCTTCCAGTCGTACATCGTGCCGATGCGCTTGAGCTGCGCGATCATGGTGGCCACGTTGTCGGTGATCGACTTCGCTGGCGGCACGCCGGTCTTGATCGCGTAGTTCTCCGCGGGGAGACCGAACGCGTCGAAGCCCATCGGGGAAAAGACGTCCTTCCCTTTCATGCGCATGTGGCGAGCGTGGCTGTCGGCGGGCGCGAAGTTGTACCAGTGGCCGACGTGCAGCTTGTCGCCGCTCGGGTACGGGAACATCACGAGCGAGTAGTACGGGTCCTTCGCCGTCGCGAGATCGGTCTCGTACGCTTTCGCGTCCTCCCATTTCTTCTGCCACTTGGCTTCGACGGTGGTCGGATCGTAGGGCCTCTGCATGCGGAAAGTGTAGCCTTTCGCTCCGTCCGGGGGAATCGCATTCGGTCCGTGAGCGAAAAATTGACTTCCGGCGAGGAATACACAAAATGCCCGCATGAAAAGTTCGGAGAACTTCTACGGAGTCCTCGACGCGTTCACGCGCGAGGCCGGCACGCTCATCCAGAAAGGCATGGAGCAAAACGCCCCCCATGTCGCCCTGCGCGACCTGCACGAAGGATGGATGCGCGATATCGATGCCGACGCAGACCCCGCGATAGCTGCCGAGCCGGATCTCGATCCCGACCTGGTTCGGGCGTACCTGCGACGGTGGTACCGGGACGGCCTGCCGAGGGACATGCTCGTGGGGGAAGGCGTAGATTTCCTGCGCGAGCGGTTCGGCGCGATCGACCGCGACGGATCGATGGATAACCAGCAGCTGAAGCTGAACGTCTCCGTCCGCATCGCCTCCGTGGCCGAAGCGGCGCGGATGATCATGAAGGGCATGCGCGACGATCCGACGGTGCCCAACGTCCTCAAGACGGAAACGGTCGGCGAGACCAAGCGATGGGCGCATCGGAGACGCGCGCCGGATTTCGAGCCGACGGCGCGGCAAATGATCTTCGACGACGGGAACAACGTGCAGGCGCGCTTCGGCCTACCGCAGACCGCACGAACCGGTGCGCTCCAAAAGCATCTGGAAATCCTGTTCAAAGATCTCAGTACCACGGTTCTGAAGATCAGTACCTATAATACGGACCAGAAGACGGGAGTGCGCGCGAAAGGCGACTGCATCGCCTCCGCCATCTGGCGCAACGCGCAGCCAGCGAACATCACCATCAACGGAAGGGTGATCCCCTACTCGTTCAAGCAGTTGGGGTTGCACGCCATCAGTATGGAAGGAGCGGGCAGTAGCGAGTACATGCCCTCGACCGCCGTGACCGCGTTGGTCAACCGCTTCCTGGCCGAGGCCGACGATCCGCGTGAGGGACCGGCCGACCCCCCGCAACCGAGCAAGGTGCCGATCGTCAACCTGCTTTCGTGGATGAAAGAGGGACAATAAGCCACTTTTGCGCTTCCGGAAGGGAACCGAGACGAGTAGACTGCGTCGCAATGGCACGGATCCCCCTCGTCGCCATCATCCTTCGACAACGCTCAGGACGAGAGTTCCCGTTTCCTGAAAACTGACCATGGCGCGCTTACCTCTTGTCGCAATCATCGGCCGCCCGAACACGGGCAAGTCGACGCTCTTCAACGCGCTCGTGCGCGAGCGCGTGGCCATCGAAAGCCCCGTCGCGGGCACGACGCGCGACCACATCTGCCGGCGCGTCACGACGGGTGAGGTCGATTACCTGTTGATCGACACCGGCGGCATGGGCGGGGGCACGGAGGACAAGGACTTCGAGGACGACGTGCACGCGCAGTCCCTCCTCGCGCTCGAGGCCGCCGACCTCATCCTCTTCACGGTGAACGCGCGGGAGGAACTGACGAAGAACGACCAGGAGATCGCCGACCTCCTACGGAGGAAGAAGCGGAGGCACATCCCCGTCCTCATCGTCGCCAACAAGTGCGACTCGCTGGAATTAGCAGAACAGGCGGAGCACGCCTTCCACCGCCTCGGCGTGTCGGACGCCGTGATCCCCATGAGCGCGGTGAACCGCATCGGCGTTCCCGAGCTCAACGAGGCGATCACGAAGCACCTGCTCGCGCTGCACTTCGAGCAAAAGAAGCCAGCCGGCGGCGAGGAAGGCGGCTTCGAGAGCGCCGTCTCGAACCCCGACGTGCCGAAGGTGGCCATCGTGGGCAAGCCGAACGTGGGCAAGAGCTCGCTTCTCAACGCCCTCATGTCCGACGAGCAGCGCGCCGTGTCGCCGAAGCTCGTCTCCCCGGTCGCCGGCACCACCCGCGACGCGACCGACACGATCGTCCGCCGCGAGGGGGTCGAATACATCTTCGTGGATACCGCGGGCCTCCGCCGTCCGGCGCGCGTGGAGAAGGACCTGGAGGGCCTCTCGGCGCTCAGGAGCCTCCAGGCGATCGAGGACTGCGACGTGGCGCTCCTCGTGCTCGACGCGCGCGAGCCGGTGAGCCACCAGGACAAGCGCATCGCCGAGCGCATCATCGATGCCGGAAAGGGCATCGTGATCCTCGTGAACAAGATCGACGAGATGAAGGGCGAGGAGCGCATCGAGAAGATCGCGGAGGTGCGCGGCAGCTTCGTGTTCTGCCGGTACGCGCCGGTGCTCCCCTGCTCCGCCCTCACGCGGGACAACATCGTGAAGGTCTTCGACCTCGCCACGATGGCCCACCGCAACCGCCTGCGACGCATCGCGGACAAGGACCTGCGGCGCTTCTACCAGGACGCGGTGATGGGCAAGCCCATGAGCGCGCTCGCGACCGCCAAGCACGTCACGCAAGCCGCGGATCCCCCGCCGACGTTCGTCCTCTTCCTCAAGAACCCCAAGCAGGTGCAGATCAGCCAGCTCAGGTACCTGGAAAACAGGCTCCGGGAAACGTTCGGCTTGGAGGGTGCGCCGGTGCGATGGTCGCTGAAGGGGCCGAGAACGAGACGAAAGGACTAATGCAAACAACCAAACTCAAAACCTCAAAACCTCTAAACCTCATAACCTCATACACTAAAAGATTCTGAGGTTTCGAGGTTCAGAGCAGAAACACGAATGATCTTAACCCCGTCCCTTCCTTTGGATCTTCACCCGCGCGTCCTCCACCACGGGGAGCGGGAACGCCTTGATGACCACCTCCAGCTTATCGAGGAGCCTGGCCGGATCGTCGTCCATCACCAGGTTCTGCGGCACTTCGCGCACGCAGAGCTCGAGGATGTGGAGGATGTGGTTGCTGATGCCGCCGGAGTTCGTGAGGATGCCGATCGGGCGCCCTTCGTCGTAAGCGATGGTGAATTCGTTGAGTGTGCCGATGCCGCCGCCGACGATCACGATGGCGTCGGAGGAACGGATGTTGATGATGTCGCGCTCCATGAAGCCCATGCCCGTGTAAATGATCATGTCATGGGCGTGCGGGGAGAGATACCCGTTGATGTGCTCGTATTCGGAAAAGGCGGGCGAGACGCCGACCGTGAAACCGTGGCACTCCTTGGCGCCGAGGAGCGCGTCGTTGGGAAGGCCGGGGCACGCGCCGTTGATGAAGATGTGATTGCGCTTGCCGATCTCGCGCCCGAGGGCACGGGCCTTCTCGCGGGCAACAGGATCCTCTACCTGGGGGCCGGAGGCCGATCCCATCACGCCGATCTTCAGACGATGTTCGTGAGCCATAAGGGTGGTTGATGTGGATGTGACGATACCCGAATCGCGGTTCGGGGAGATCTAGACAGTATAGCAGAAAACGGCCCGGAACGCTATTGGCTCCTCACCTCTTCTTTCTTGAAAGCCTACAACTCATCAATCCAAACTCGAGAGAAAATCCTCGAGAGCACGCACCGCATTCTCGAATGAGGGTGACGATTCATCGTCGGTAAAATTTCTTGTGCGAATCCGTCTTTCCGTATGTTGCTCACGGGGATCATGCTCTTTTCCAAGACCTGGGACGATCGGGGTCTCTCCGTCGACAACTTTCCGCATACGCTTCGAAACTTCCCCCCTCTTTTTCTGACGAACTTGCGCGATTCGATCCTTCAACTCAGCAATTGAGAGACCACATTTTTTGGCAAATATTCCCATTCCCGACTCAGCGTCCTGCGAAGACTGACGAGTCTTCCCATCGCCATCGAGATCATTGTCTACTATATTCATAGAAATATTATGATATTAATACTTAAATTGTCAATGTCACCCGATCAGCGTAAATACCGCTCTTTATTCGCATTGTGCTCGTCGTTCGTGCGGGCGTAGTGGATCTGCCCGTTTCCGTCGTGCAGGTAATACAGATACTCGGACGGAATCGGCTCCATGGCCGCGCGCAGGCTCTGCAGGCTCGGGCTCGCGATGGGCCCGGGCGGGAGGCCGCGATACTTGCGGGTGTTGTAGGGCGAATCGACCTCGAGGTCCGAAGCCGTGAGCGTCCCCGTGGGTTTGCCGAGGACATAGCGCGTGGTGGCGTCGACGTAGAGGCCCGTGCCGCCCTCGATGCGCTTCCAGAGGATTCCCGCGACGGTCCTGCGCTCGTCCTCCCCACGCGCCTCCTCCTCCACGATGGAGGCCATCGTCACGATCTCCTCGAGCGAGTGATGGGACGCGGCGAGCTCCGTCTTGAGCCCGTCGACCACGCGGTCCCGGAAAGTCTCTAGCAGCCTCTCCACGAACGCCTTCGGGTCGAACTCCGCCGCGTTCACGAAGTAGGTATCCGGGAAGAGATACCCCTCGAGCCTTCCTCCGCGCGGGGCGAGACCGGAGCGGGCCGGCAAGAAGGCGTACGAGGAAAAGTCGCAGGTCCGCGCGCAGTCCTCGATCGCGCCCTCGGGCGCGAGGCCTTCCTTGGCGACGAGCGCGTCGATGTCCTTCACGGTGAATCCCTCGGGAATGGTGAGCCTGCTCTCCGTAGCGCCGCCGCCCGCGAGGATCCGCACCACCTCGGGCACGTCCTCGCCGCCCGTGAAGGCATAGGTTCCGGCCTTCAGCACGGCTTGCGTCCCGTGCAGGCGGTTATAGAGGGCGAAGACCCTGGGCGACCGGATGACGCCGGCGTTCTCCAGCTTCATCGCGATGCCGGAGACACTCGTCCCCTTCTCGATCACGACGGTCTGCTTTCCCGTGTCCCCGGGCGCGCGAAGATTCCATGTATACCAAACGAAGATGCTTACACAGAAAAGGGCGACGGTGATGAACAATTTCTTCATAGATCGATGGCGACTGTATCAAAGAGTCGTCGCGAAGGCAGGCTCCGCCTGCCTGGAGCGATATCATAAAGGGTAAAAGGAGCCCGTGAGAGAAAAACCGCTGGGGCTTTTTCTTTCACGAACCGGTCGGCATTCCCATCTGCCCCATGAGCCCCTGCATCTTCTCGGCGGAGACGACCTGCGCCTTCTTCATGGCGCGGTTCATGGCGTCCTTGATGAGGTTCGGCACGCGCTCGCGCGGCGTCGTGTCGGCGATCTCCACGGAGATCACCTCCATTTCGGCGGAGACGACGACCTTCACGCCGTCGGCCTCGGCCTCGACGTGGATGGAACTCAGTTCTTTCTTGATGCGCTTCGCCTCCCGCTGCATGCGGAAGAGATCGCGGGCTTGGGAAAAGGATGGCATAAACGAATGGTAGCAGATCAGGAGGACGTGAGCATGCGCTTCCAGAACTCGTACGCGGCGTTCTGGCGTTGGCAAAGCCCGTCGAGCCTCTCCGCCTCGCGCTCGGCCGCCGCGCGGCGTTCTTCCAGGTCCATGAGGCCGATTTCGAACGTCGCGATGAAGGACGGATCGCCGTCACCGGCAATGAGCGCGTTCAGGCGGACGGCGACTTTTTCACATTCTTCTTGCAGCCGTGCCGCCACCGATCGCCAGTGCGTGAGCGCATCTGAAAGGTTTTGGAGCGCGGCCTTCTGTTCGAGCAGCGAAAACGGGCCTTCCCGCACGTCCAACTTGGGACGCGGTGGCATCGGAACTTCACGGCCGGGGACGGAATGCTCAAGGGGCATGGCGAGGGATTGTTTCGGCTTCGGGCGGTGCATGCAACGAAAATCTCCGGAGATAGCCGATTTTGGCTCCATTGCGGCTCTTTAACCCCTTTTTTCCCCATTACCGATGCTCCCCGTCATCCGACTGCGAATGTCCTCAATAAGACGCTCTTCCTGTTCAACCGCAGCGGTATCCCCCAGCTCCTTCCAGCGCTCCCTATGGGCAAGGGCGCACGCAATGATGGCCCCGTAATTGGGACCCGTTTCGATGGGCTTCTCGTTACGCGTAGATCCGTTTTCGGAAAGTCCGGCCATGAAATGTGGGAAAGAGGGCAATTTTGCCCGGCCAAACGCCCACGTCAACAATTCCGCAACGGTCCGGACTCTGGGCGCGGAGCCATGCTCCTTTTCCTGCGTCCCCGAAAAAGATCCGCCAGGCCCGGAAACACGCGTTTTCCGGTAGTGCGCACGCCTTACTCGTCCCGATCGAGAAGCTCGATAAGTCGCTTGCGTTGGCTCAGCAACATCTGCTGCTCGAGCACCAACTGATGGCGAAGGCCGTCGTCCATTTCGGGACCGGGCTTCCGCAAATACCCCGTGATCGCCCGTAGCCGGTCTTCGATACCGTCGAGCTGGCCGTTCAATCGCTGATTCAACCGAAACGTCATCCGGTCCTTCGGATCGATTTCCGCCTCCGGCTCGCCGTGAAACATGGTCATGCGGCGGGGGGTGCGGGGGGATTCTCGGGATGGAGGATGCCGATGCGGTCCTCGATCTCCTGGTTCACGAACGCGCGCTTGCGGCCGTACTTCATGCGGCTGTACTCCTTGATGAGGGCGGCCATCTTCTCGTTGCGGTTGCTCTCGTCGTAGATGGTCTTGAGCGAGAAGGGGCGGCTCGTGGTGTTGTTGATGTTGAGCTTGGTGTAGCAGTGGAAGTTCGGGATGCCGATGACGTCCTGCTCGGAGAGCA
>CAYRGC010000032.1:0-8025 GCA_964423795.1 uncultured Candidatus Peribacteria bacterium
GACGGCGGCGCCACGGCCGACGAGGCCGCGCACAAGTGCCTCGAGATCATCGGCGTCGGTTACAAGGCGCAGATCAAGGGCCAGACGATCGTCCTCAACCTCGGGTACTCGCACCCGATCGAGCTCTCGATTCCCCAGGGCATCGAGATCAAGCAGGACGAGAAGAACAAGAACATGCTGATCATCCGCGGCATCGACAAGCAGGCCGTGGGTCAGATGGCTTCCGACATCCGCACGCTCCGTCCGCCCGAGCCGTACAAGGGCAAGGGCATCCGCTACTCCGACGAGTACGTCCGCCGCAAGCCGGGCAAGGCCGCCGCCGCGAAGGCCGCCTGATCTCGACTTCGCTCGATCTGACAATTTCTCACTCCTATGACTCCCTCCAAGACTGATCTCCGGCTCGCGCGCAAGCGCCGTATCCGCGCCCGCGTGCACGGCACTGCCGCTCGCCCGCGCATGACCGTCTACCGTTCCCTCACGTCGCTCTCCGTCCAGCTGATCGACGATGTGGCCGGCAAGACGCTCGCCGCCGCCTCCACGAAGGAGCTCAAGGCCCCCCGCACGAAGGACGGCGCGAAGAAGGTCGGCGAGGCCATCGCCGAGCGCGCCAAGAAGGCCGGCGTCACCGCCGTCGTCTTCGATCGCAACGCCTACAAGTACCACGGCCGCATCAAGGAGATGGCCGATGCCGCCCGTGCCGGCGGTCTCCAGTTCTGATTCCCTTTCCTCCCGACATCCGACACTCGTCACCCGTCACTTCTCTCCTATGACTCCCGCCAAGACCTCCCGGCCCGACCGCAAGCGCTCCGATCGTCGTCAGCGCGAGCCCAGCGAATTCGCGGAGGCCACCCTCTCGGTGGACCGCGTCACGCGCGTCGTGAAAGGTGGTCGCCGCATGCGTTTCCGCGCGATCGTCGTCGTCGGCAACCGCAAGGGCAAGGTGGGTCTCGGCACGGGAAAGGCCGCCGAGGTGCAGGCCGCGGTAAAGAAGGCCGTCTCGGCCGCCAAGCGCGCGATGATCCGCATCCCTCTCCTCGAGGGCACGATCCCGCACCAGGTCGATACCAAGTTCAAGGCCGCCCGCGTACGCATTCTGCCGGCCAAGCCGGGCACCGGCATCATCGCCGGTGGCGCGCTGCGCGTGATCCTCGATCACGCCGGCGTGAAGAACGTGCTCAGCAAGCGCTTCGGCACCCGCAACAAGCTCGTCAATGCCCAGGCCACGATGCAGGCCCTCAAGATGCTGCGCGCCGTGCCGGGTTCGATGGTCGATGCTCCGGTCGCCGCCGCCGCGGCTCCGGGCGAGCTCCCGCCGAGCGCCGACGCGTCCGCCCCGAAGGTCGTCGAGGTCACGAAGAAGCAGGTCGAGGCCCAGCGGGATATCCACAGGAAAGCCAATATTGAGTGAAGCTCAGAACCTCATAACCTCAGAAATTTTGAGGTTAGAAGGTTGTGAAGTTCTGAGTTTTTAGCTTCGAGGTTTCCTTTGTTGTAACCAAAGGTTCTTGAGCGGAGGCAGCGTCAGCGTCGAGAGAAGATAGCCGCCCGTGGGGACCAGAGCGTTGAGCCAGACGTTGTCGTTCCCGATGAGCCAGAGGAACACGCAGGCGGTGAGGTAGGTCATCCCGGCGATCGTGCCGCGGCGGGTGAGACTCGTTTCCCAGGCCTTATCGCGTTCCACGCGGGCGTTGCGGTCGAGGATGGCTTGGAGGCGGGGATCGAGGTCGGACATGGGGAAAGTCTATCCTATTCCGATCAGGAAAGGCTCCGACGGGCGTCTTCCGGTGTATCCTCTTTCCCATGAAGACCGCTCTCCTCATCATCGCGCAGAAGGGATACCAGGACAAAGAGCTCGACGGCACCCGCAAAGGCCTGGAGGCCGCGGGTTACAAGGTGGTGCTCGCGAGCACGAAGAAAGGGGAATGCGTGGGCAAGTTCGACGGCCGGGAGGCGGCGGAAATCGCCCTCAAGGACGTGAAGGTCGGGGACTACGACAAGGTCGCCTTCATCGGCGGACCGGGCATGCTCCAGGCGTGGCAGGACGAGGAGATGAAGCGCGTCGCGCGCGAGACGGCCGAGGCGGGCATCCCGCTCGGCGCCATCTGCATCGCGCCCAAAATCCTCGCGTCCGCGGAGGTCCTCGCCGGGAAGAAGGCGACGGTCGCCAACGCCGACGGCGACCAGGCGGGCTTCCTCGCGCTCCACGATGTCGAGTACACCGGCGAGCCCGTCACGGTGGACGGGAAGATCGTCACGGGCAACGGGCCCGAGGCCGCGGTCGAGTTCGGCAAAGCCTTGGCGGCACTCTGATTTTGGCTTTATAAAGCCAAGAAAAACCGGTATCGTCCGAGACCGGATCGCACGCAGTATTCGGGAGGTTTCTCCGTTGTACCCGCGTGCATCCTCTCTTTTGATCCGTCATGACCAGTGATCCCCCTTCCGACGCAGATCTGATCGCCCGGGCCGCGGGCGACCCCGAGGCTTTCGGACAGCTCTACGACCGGTACGTCCGTAACGTGTACGCCTACGTCGCGAGCCGCTTGCCGTGCCGCCTCGAGGCCGAGGACGTGACGAGCGAGATCTGGATGAAGGTGCTCGAGAACGTCGGCCGGTTCCGGCCGCGGCGCGAAGAGAGCGTGATCGCCTGGATCTTCGCCATCGCCCGCAACGCCGTCACCGACGCGCACCGCCGGCGCACGCACGAGGCGGTGGACGACGAGGAGCTCGTCGCGATCGAGGACGAGAGTCCCGATCCCGCCCAGGCCCTTTCCCGACGCCAGGAATTCCTCGCGGCGCAGGTGCGCATCGACGAACTGCCGCCCGCCCAGGCCCAGTGCGTCCGTCTGCGGTTCTACGCCGGCCTGCGTAACCAGGAGATCGCCGCCCTCGAGGGGCTCTCCGAGAAGACCGTTGCCGCCCATATCAGCAGGGGAATCGCCGCGATCCGTTCGGCTTCCCTGCAATCACCCCTTCCTTCCTGACCATGGTTTCCACTCCTCCCACCACCGGCCTGGACGATCGCCTCGATCGCGCGGTTCCCGCGCAGGAATTCGTGGACGATCTGCGCGTCCGGCTCCTCAGCGCCCATGCGGCCCGTTCCGCCGCCCGCCGCCGCTTCCCGTCCGTCCGTTGGCTGAGCCTTCCCGTACTCGCGCTCGCGGCCGTGCTCATCGCGGTCTTCCTGCCCAAGGCCCCGCTCACGTCCGACCAGTTTTTGCAACGCGCCGAGGCGGAGATGAACTCCTTCGCGGAGCTGGGTGATTCAGGCATTCGGTACACCAAACAGCGCCAGGAGTTCCCGCTCCATACCTGGGGCTCCGGTTCTATCGCGTATATCTCTCCCGGCTCGTCGATCGGGGAGCCTCCGACCATCGTGGAGCTGTGGGGCGGCATCGTCGACGGCAACCGCTGGGTCATGATGGATCGCCGTTCGGATGAACGGGGGAATCGTCTGCGCCAGAGCCTCAATTTCTTCCGTAAGGGCGACGAGATGATGGTGTTCGCCGAGCAGGCGTACTTCTGGTGGCCCAACCCCGGTCCGTCGACGCCCGTGTGCGTGGGGTTGGAAATGTCCGATGCCGAGTCCGAGGCGTTCAACGAGAAGATCGGCGGTCCCGAGACGTTCACGGGGAGCGGTGCCTCGATGACGCAGTACATTCAGGATGATTTCGATCTGATCGGGACGTTCTATGGCGGCGACGGTGCCAAGAGCGTCATGGCGCTTCGTACCCTTCTCAAGAAGGGGTCGGTGACGGAAGTGCCTGTGGAAGAGGCCGAAAAGGGCAAGGTGCGGTCATTCCGTTCGGACACCTACTCGACGGTCTTCGGGGAGGATGGAAAGCCGAGCGGCAAACCGCAACTTGTCGGTTACATTCTCTATTCCTTCAGTACAAACGATTACAAGTTCCTTCGCGAGGAGCATTATTCCATCGTCGAGGGCAAGGATTACCTCGATCAGCGCACGGAGTATCTCGAGGAGAAGTATCTGCCCCATGAGGCGGCGGCGGAGCTCTTCGATCCCAAGAAGCAGGGTCTCTTCGATCCCTTCGACTACCTTCCCGTCACCCGCAAGCAGATGGAGTCGTTCGACGCCGAATCGCGTTGCTACTACGGCGGCAAGTGGCTCGGCGACGATCCGATGGCGCTCTTCACGCTCCCGCAGGACGTGCAGTCGAAGATGCAGATCATCTCGCTCGCGCGCATCTATTCCGGTAGACCCACGCCCAAGGGCGCGCAGGGAATCAGGTACTGATCGCGCGGATCGCTCCCGGCCATCCGTCTCCCGTCATTTCCTTCCTCCGAAATGCTCGACCCAGATGCCGGAACTGATGCCGATCCCCGTCTCCGAGAAGTCCTTCGAGAGGATCGCCGTGCGGTGCGTGGGGGAGAGCATCCAGTCGCGCACGGCTTCCGCGGGCGTGAGTTGGCCCTGCGCGAGGTTTTCCCCGAGCACGTAGCGGTCGACGCAGTCCGGGCACTCTGCGCCCGTGGGCTCGTAGTAGCCGGAGGCCTGCATGCGGTCGCGCAGCGTCTGTCCTTCCGGCGACACGTGCCCGAAGAATCCCCGCGACGCCATCCTCTCCGCGTAGATCTGGGCCGACGCCTCGAGCGTGGGGCTCACGCGGAGCGCAGGCACGCCGGCCTTCGCGCGCTCGGCGTTGATGCGGGTCAGCACCTCGTCGCGCAGGCGCGGGAGCTGCGACGCGTCGTCGCCGGCCCGCGCGATCACGGGCGTCTCGATCTCGGTCAAATGCGGCGCGGAGGACGCCGCCGCGCCGTGCAGGCCCGGGAAGAGCGTCACGCGGTCCTGCGTGCTGGAGGTTTTCTGATAGAGCTGGAGCTGATAGGTGGCCTGATCGAGCGCGACGGCCTTGCCCTGCTCCAGCGCGATCTCCCGCGCGGCGATGGTCTGCGTGAGGATCCAGATCGCCTTGGCCGTTTCGGCGTGCGTCATCTCGCTC
This sequence comes from uncultured Candidatus Peribacteria bacterium, assembly GCA_964423795.1. Taxonomy (GTDB): domain Bacteria; phylum Patescibacteriota; class Gracilibacteria; order Peribacterales; family Peribacteraceae; genus CAYRGC01. The sequence continues at coordinate 4,962 of CAYRGC010000032.1, forward strand.
TCGGGCTTCAGGAGGTCTTGATACTTGTCGCCGGGAAAAAGTCCGTACGCCTCGGCCAGCCCGGCGTACGCCCCGGCTTCCGTTTCCCCGCGCACGTCGGCGTAGTGCTCGGGCGTGTGGTCCGGGAGCCCGAAGGCGAAGGTGAGCATGCGCAAAAACTCGATGCGGTGCACCGGCTCCTCGGGCCGCATGCGCTTGGTCACGGGATCGCCGTCCATGATGCCGTACCGCTCCGCGAGCACGACGTACCGCTCGTACCACGCTCCCGGCACCACGTCGGGGAAGCGCTTCGTGTCGCGCACGTCGGGGATCGAGGGCAGGCGCGCTTGGAGGATGATCATCGCGGCTTCCGCGCGCGTGACGTTGGGCGTCAGGTACGTGTTGGCACTGACGCTCGGGATCAGGAGAAGCCCAAGGAGGACGCCCGCGGTTTTGCACATGTGTTTGAGATAATTATACAATATTTCTGTTATTTTTGCAATTTCGAGCGATCATCCAATATTGGCTTCCAGTTGATCAAAAATCCGAAAAATCTCTTCCCGGAACGAACCCAGCATTGCCAGTTCATTCTTGCCTATCGCCGTTTTCAGCTCCGGCCTGCCGGCGCTGCCGCGCACGAGGAGCGCGATTTCGCAGAGACGGCCGGGCGTCACGCCGTCCGGTAACGTGCGATTCGCGAAGTGCTCGTTGACTGCCTTGAGGCGATCGAAGTTGTCGGGAGCGGTGTGCATGGGTGACCGTGAAGGAAGGAGTGAGTCTACCGCATCTTCACAGAACCGAAAACCTCCACCCAGAGCCCGCCGGCGTAGCCGAAGCCGGTCTCGGTAAGGTTACCGTCGAGGATGTTCGTACGGTGCTCGTCGGAGCGCATCCAGGCCCTGACGATTTCGCTCGGGGTGCGCTGCGCTTTGCCGATGTTTTCCGCGTACGCCGTGGAATACGAGCAGTCCGCGCACGGCGGGTTCAGGTACCCCGTCGCGGCGATGCGGTCGGCGGGACTGCGGCCGTCGGGCGATACGTGGGCGAAGTATGTGCGCGCCGCCATGTCCTCCGCGTGCGCTTGCGCCGCTTGTTCCAAAAGCGCGTTGCGCTTGAGAGGGGCGATGCCGAGGAGGGCGCGCTCCGCGTTCACGAGGCCGAGGGTGTCCTCGCGCACGCGGGCGAGAGGCGTTTGTATCGTCGGAGCGGGACGCGGTCCGGTGGAAGAAGAGCGCGCCTGCGGCGGGAGCACGGGCGTGGGCGCCGAGGGTCTCGGGGCGTTCAGTACCGGCAGCGCCTTTCGTGACGAAGAGGCGCCGGAGGCGGCGGCGCTCGTCACGACGGACGACGCCGACGACGCGGTCGACGAGAGTGCCGCGGAGCTCGACGAGCGGCTGCGGGTAAGCGGGGCGAGGTAGGGTCCGGAGGACAGGATCTGGCCCAAAAGCAGCGATCCGAGCAGCGCGGACGACAATTCCATCATGGCGACGAGTATCCGGGGGCTTCGCGGCCTGCGCAAGGCGCTTCAAGAATTTCCCCGTTCAGCGCGCCGTTTCCCGGCGTCCATTCCCTTTGACCTTCCTCCGCGGCGAGGCTACACTCTGCGCCTCTCCCTGCGGAGGTTTTTTGCCCCGGGGAGGCCTTTTGTTCCCCGAGCCGGCCTGATACCCTCCCCTCGACTCCATCCGGGGTGACACGGGCACTCCTTCCTTTCCCAGCCATGCTTCATTCGATCGCTCCCAATCCCCACTCGCGCAAGAAGCGCAAGCGCGTCGCGCGCGGCAACTCCGCGGGCGGCGGCACGACCGGTGGCCGCGGCACGAAGGGTCAGCAGTCCCGCGTCGGCAAGGGGCGCAAGCACGGCTTCGAAGGAGGTCAGGTCCCGCTCATCGTCCGCCAGCCCAAGCTCGGCGGCTTCAAGCAGCCCCGCCGCAAGGAGTACGAGGCCATCAACGTCGGTCTCCTCGAGGAGAAACTCGAGGCAGGTTCCTACGACGTCGCGGCGCTTCGCGCGGCCGGCATCGTCCAAGGCAACCGCAAGGTGAAGATCCTCGGCGAGGGCAAGCTCAGCAAGAAGTTCACGCTCACCGTGGACGCCGTGTCCGAGGGTGCCAAGAAGGCCCTCGAGAAGGCCGGCGGCTCCGTCACCGTTTCCCGCTAATACACCATGTCCGAAGTGCTCACGTATCTCAGGCACCTCTGGCGCTCGGAGGATCTGCGCACCCGCATCCTCTGGACCCTGGGTCTGCTGATCATCTACCGCGTCGTCGCCCACATCACCGTTCCCGGCGTCGATCCGAACGCGCTGTCGCAATACCTGAACACCCGCGCCAACGCCGGCGGGGCGCTCGGTATCTTCTCCGCGCTCACGGGCGGCGGTCTCGATCACTTCTCGCTCGTGATGCTGGGACTCTCGCCGTACATCAACGCGTCGATCATCATCCAGCTCTGTTCGGTGATCTTCCCCAAGCTCGAGGCGATCTCCAAGGAGGGCGCCCAGGGCCAGCAGGAGCTTAACCGTTACATGCGCTGGATCAGCCTCCCTCTCGCTTTCCTCCAGAGCTACGGATTCCTGCTCCTTCTCAACCAGGGCGGTGTGAACCTCGTCGACACGTCCTTCCCGGGTGTGCTCCTCCCGATGCTCTACGTCTCGGCCGGTTCGATCTTCCTCATGTGGCTCGGCGAGATTCTCACCGAGAAGGGGATCGGCAACGGCACCTCGATGATCATCTTCACGGGCATCGTCGCCGCCGTGCCGACTCGTTTCGGTTCGATCATCGCCGCGGGCCAGGGCGGCAGCGCGCTCGCGCTCTTCGCCGCGATCTCCGTCCTGCTGCTCATCGCGGTCGTCCTCTTCACGGACGCCCATCGCCTCATCCCGATCACGTACGCCAACCAGGGCGCGGGCCGCGGCGTGCAGGGCAACATCCCCGTCCGTCTCAACCAGGCGGGCATGATCCCGATCATCTTCGCGGTGTCGCTCATCACGCTCCCGTCGATCCTCGCGCAGTTCCTCCAGACGGCCCCGCGCTTCGCCGGCCTCGTGAACTTCATCACCACGTACCTGAGCACGCAGAACATCAGC
>CAYRGC010000033.1:0-7823 GCA_964423795.1 uncultured Candidatus Peribacteria bacterium
TCATCACCTGCGGCATCCTCTTCCTGATCGGCACCTCCATCGTCCGCGGCTTCGCGATCACCCTCGCGATGGGCGTGCTCCTCTCGCTCTTCACCGCCGTCGTGGTCACGCGCTGGCTGCTCCGCCATCTCGTGCTGCACCCGATGGGCCAGAACCCGTCGCAGTACGGCGTCCGCCGCGTCGAGACGCCTCCGCAGGCGTAAGGCCCGTTTCCCCCTCTCCGGCATGCCCGACCGGCTCGTCATCACCGACCTCGAGGTCTGGACGCGGATCGGCGTGCCGGACGCCGAACGGGAACGCGAACAGCGGCTCCTCGTGACGATCGCGATGCAGACCGACGCCTCCGCCGTGGCCGCGGGCGACGACGTTGCCGCGGGCATCGATTACGCCGCCGTCGCCGCGGGCATCCGCGACCTCGCCGCGCGCGAACGCAGGACGATCGAGCGCTTCGCCGAGGATGCCGCCGCCTACGTGCTCGACACCTACCGCCCCGCCGCCGTGGAGGTGACGGTGCGGAAGTTCGTGATTCCCGGAACCAGGGACGTCTCCCTCACGATCACGCGGCCGTGACGACGGTCTATATCGCTCTCGGCTCGAACATCGACGCGGAACGCAACCTGCGGGAGGCAGCAGCGCTCCTGCGGGAACGGTTCCCGGGCATCCGCTTCTCCCCCATCTACCGCACCAAGGCCATGGGCTACGAGGACCAAGCCGATTTCCTCAATGGCGTGGCCGCCCTGGAGACGCAAGAAACGCCCGAGGAGCTCCAGGAGGCGCTCCAGGCCGTGGAACGGGCGCTCAAGAAGGCGCCTCCGTTCCGCAACGGCCCCCGGACCATCGATCTCGACCTGCTGCTCTACGGCGACGAGGTGTTGGACCTCCCGGGGCTCGTTCTCCCGCATCCCCGCATGCACGGCCGCCGCTTCGTGCTGCAGCCCCTCCTGGACCTCGGCGTGGCGGGGACGCACCCGGGAGCCAAAGAGACCTGGGCGGCCCTCCTGCGGACCGTGGAGAACCAGGAGATCGCCGAGACGGCCATCCGCCTGTGACGGAGACAAACGGCGGGAAGCGCCCTATACTCTGCTCTCCCATGCAGGAATCCCTCTTCAAAGACCTTCTGAAGGCCATCGGCGAGGATCCCAAGCGGTCCGGACTCAGGAAGACACCCGAGCGCGCCGCGGCGCTGTGGAAGGATCTCACGGCCGGGTACGACCAGAAGCTCGAGAAGGTGGTGAACGACGCGCTGTTCCCCGCAGAATCGGACGGGATGGTGATCGTGAAGGACATCGAGATGTACTCCCTGTGCGAGCACCATCTTTTGCCCTTCTACGGCAAGGTGCACGTCGGCTACATCCCGGGGAAGTCGATGATCGGCCTCAGCAAAATCGCGCGGATCGTCGATATGTATGCGCGGCGCCTCCAAGTGCAAGAACGGCTCGGCCAGCAGATCTGCGACGCGCTGCGGGAGACGCTCGAGCCCAAGGGCATCGGCGTCGTCATCGAGGCCAACCACCTCTGCATGATGATGCGCGGCGTGGGGAAGCAGCACAGCCTGGCGGTGACGAGCTCCGTCGCGGGGCTCTTCAAGAGCGATCAGCGGACGCGGGAGGAGTTCTTGAGCTTGATCCGGAGTTGATTGTTATGGACTACGAGCTGCGGGTTACGGGTACGGTTTGATCCCGTAACTCGTAACCCGAAACCTACAACTGTCGGTTACGCCGCCATCGTGACCTGCGGCTCCACGATGCCCTTGCGGGCGCGGACGTCCTTGCCGAACTGCTCCAGGCCGTCGCTGCGGCGCGCGTATTCGACGATCTTCGCCTCGTCCGGCAGCTCCGAGAGTACCTTCGCGTACGTCGCCTTGTAGCTCGAGGCGAGGGTCTGGAAGCTCGCCGCGGCGCGCTTCTTCTGCTGGATCATCGCGGCGGTCTCGACGAGCTCCGTGGCGTCGACCGTGCCGTCATTCCTCTTTTCGCCGAGAGTGTTCGAGACGGGCTTCTGTACCGGCTGCGCGGGTTTGTCGTCGACGGCGACCTCGGTCACCGTCTGCTCGGCCTGCTGCGTGTGCTCGAACTCGTGCTCCACGAGGCCCGCCGCCTTCTCGGCGTCGACGAGCGTCTTCTCACCCGCGAGCTTCGCGGCGTCGCCGCTCTGGCTGCCTTCCTTGCCCAGCTTCGCTTGGCCGAGGATATCGCCCTCGTGCTTCTCGTTGATCATCTCCTTGCCGTTCGCCGCCTTGCGGAGATCCTCCGCGCCCTGCAGCACGTCCTTGGCGGCGTCCGCGAGCACTTCGCCCGCCTCCTCGGGGTTCTTCACCCCCGCGAGCGCGCCCTCGATCTCGGCCTTCGTCTCGTCCGACAGCTCGTCGATGTCCTTCTTCGCGTTCTCCTGGGGACTCTTCGCCTCTGGGACGACGTCCTTGATCTCGGTACCCATCTGCCTCGAGAGTTCTTCGAGGGTGGCCGCCCGCTCGTTGAGCCGCGCGGCGGTCTTCTGGAAGTCCTGACCGCGCGTCTCCTCGACGGTGTCCGTGTAGATGCCTTTGGAAATGGTGAGAGTAGTCATGACCCTATTGTCATCGGGAAATGACCTCAGCAAATACACGAAGGCAACGAAAGGTCGTGTGATCATTATTTCCTTTTCAATAAGCCAAAAATAAGAACTCCTTGATGTGCCATTTTCAAAAAAAACGACCGTCGGAGGCGAGAGCCTCCATACGATCGGGCGAAGTGGCGAATCATGGATTTAGGCAGCCATCGCCGTGGGAGTCTCCGAGGGGGTGGCCGACGGTTTCGCGGGGGCTGCAGGCAAGGGATCGATCATCGTCTTGTCAGCCGGCGTTGGCAGGGAAGCCTCATCGGCCCTCTTAGCCAAGGGGAGAATGTCCTGATTCTCAGGCACCTGCGCCTTCTTTTCCTCGGGCAAGAAGACTTCTATTGGCGCATCATGCGGCGCAACCGCGATGGCACCGTTCTTCATTCGCTGTTGCGTCTGGCCGTTGATCAGACGAAAGATTTGACCTGCCTTCTGCGCACGAAGAAGCGTTACATCGAGTTCCTCCTTGAGAGCAAGAGCCAACTGCTCCATCCGGAACGGTTTCAGCTCACCCATATCGCGATCCTTGAGTGCCGAGAAGAGTTCATGTCGTCCAAGCTTGGGAAGCATGGGGGAAGGGGGTAGATGAAATAAAAACGCCCCCAGTATCGTCCCGAAGTCCCAGGGTGGTAGAACGAGCAATCCTGAAAGGTGGTCAGCGGAAAATCTCGCCTGAGAACAGCCCAAAAAGCGATGCTTGCGATCCTCTTTTGAGGTGTCAGTCAACCTTCCGCACGTAGTCGATAAACGTGAAGGCGACGGGATGTTCCCCGTCGACGTCGTGATCTTCCCGGGACACCTCTTTCCACGTCGCGGAATCGATCGCGGGGAAGACGGCGTCGCCGTCGGGCATCGCATGGATGCGCGTGAGATGGATCTTTTGGATGAGCGGCAGCGCTTCCGCGTACACCTGCGCCCCGCCGAAGACGATCGCCTCCTCCGTGCCGCCCCGCTGTGCGAGCCGGATCGCCTCCTCGAGCGAGGATACCGCCTCCGCCCCCTTCATCACCTTCTCCGGATGCCGCGTGATCACGATGTTCCGTCGGCCGGGGAGCACGCGCCCGATCGACTCGTGGGTCTTGCGGCCCATGATGAGCGGTTTTCCCATCGTGAGCGCCTTCATCCGCGCGAAGTCCTTCGGCAAGCGGTACAGAAGCTCGTTTCCCTTGCCGATGACGTTGTTGTCGCAAGCCGCGACGACGATGGTGAGGAGCATGGAATGCTAGAGTACTGGAATACTAGGGCCCCAGTACTCCAGTATTCTAGTATTCTTCTCTGGAGAAAGGATCTACAAACTCACACCGCTATAGGCGCCTTGATCGCGGGCCACGGGTCATACCCCTCGAAACTGATGTCCTCGAACGTAAAATCGTCGATGGACGTGATTTTTGGGTTGAGCTTGAGCGTTGGGAGCGGCTTCGGCTCGCGGCTCAGTTGCTCCTTCACTTGGTCGACGTGGTTCAGGTAGATATGAGCATCGCCGAGCGTGTGGACGAATTCCCCCGGTTTGAGGCCGCAGACCTGCGCGATCATGCAGGTGAGGAGCGAGTAGGAAGCGATATTGAACGGCACGCCGAGGAACAGGTCCGCGCTGCGCTGGTAGAGCTGGCAGCTGAGAGTAGGCACGGACTCCTCCCCTTTGGGAGCAGGCCTTCCGGCCTGCGATTGCGGCTGACTCACATAGAACTGGAAGAGCGTGTGGCAGAGCGGCGGGGCGGACTTCGTGTGGCCGTACACGTCCGAGACGTTCCACGCGCTTACGAGGTTCCGGCGCGAGCCGGGGTTCTTCTTGAGGGTCTCGACCACCTTCGCGATCTGATCGAAGCGCTCCCCGTCCGGACCGGTCCAGCGGCGCCATTGCTTGCCGTAGACGGGGCCGAGCTCGCCCCACTGCGCGGCGAACGCGGCATCGGTTTTGATCCTCTCGATGAAGCGGTTCATTTCCTCCGTCCACTCCGGGGAATACCGGGGAAATGTGTCGTTAAGTTTGTTCGCATCCAAGTAATCCGTGAACGGCCACTCGTTCCAGATCTTCACGTCGTGATCGACCAGGTACTTGATGTTCGTGTCCCCTTTCAAGAACCACACGAGCTCGTGGACGATCGCCTTTACCGCCATCTTCTTGCTTGTGAGGAGCGGGAACCCGGGACTCAGCGGATAGCGCGTCTGCATGCCGAAGACGCCGATCGTGCCCACGCCCGTGCGCTCCGTGCGCTGCTCGCCGTGCTCGAGGACGTGCCGGAGAAGGTCGAGGTACTGCTTCATCGCGTGGGAAGTGTACACAAGGAAACCAAGAAACCAGGCAACCGAACAATCAAGAAGAGTGGATGGCAAACGCAGGGCTTTCTCTTCAGGAAACAAGCTCTCCAAGCTCTTTCCTCTCTCCTCTTTGCTACTGCAAACAACGCTCCGGCGCCTTCGGCATCCTGCTCATCGCCTTGAACGTCACGTCGTAGTTGTTACTGGCGTTCCAGACGGTGAATCCGCAGAGACCGGCATCGTGCACGGCGCGGATCTGCGCGAGCACGTCCTCCTGGTCCACGAAGTAGCCCTGGATCCACGGACGGAGCTTTTTGAGGCCTTCCTCCTCTCCGAGAAGCTTCTTGTAGCCGTCGAGCGTGCGGTAGACGAGCCAGTAGTCGCGAGGACCGGGGTGCTTCCCCTCCACGTAGTACTCGGGCGAGGTGAACGTGGACGGGTAGGCCATCGGGGAGATGACGTCGATCATCGGCGCGAACTTCACGACGTCCTGGCCGAGGGCGTGCAGGTTGATCGGATAGTTCCAACCGAGGATGGCGTACGTGCTGAGGCCGAGCTTGGTGGAAGGCGCGTACTGGTCGATCGTCTCGCGCACCATGCGCACGAACGGCTCCACGTGGGCCACCTTCCCCTCGGTGTCGAGGGCGTTGAGGATCCCCGGATACTCCGTCGGGAAGCGGATGTAATCGAGGTTGATCTCCTCGATCCCCGTCGTGAGGAGGTCCTTGATCACCTCGCGGTTGTACTGGAGAACCGTCTCGTTGGCGCCGTCGACCCACATCTCGCCAAGACCGACGCCCGTCCTGGGATCCTTCACCTGGGTGAAAGGAGCGGCGGCGGCCAGATTCGGATCCTTGAGTGAGATATACCGCGCGATCGTGTAGATGCCGCGGGCCTTGGCCTCAGCGACCACTTTTTTAAGGTCTCCCGTCGGGTGCACGAGTCCGAACTTGTTGCCGAGCGGGGAATCGGAGGGGAAGAACACCTGTCCGCCCTTCACCGCGACCACGAACGCGTTGCCGCCGGCCTTCATGAGCGCGTCCAAGTACTCGTTCCACTGCGGCTCATTGGCCATGGTGTTGGGCGTGAGGTAGATGCCCATGGCGTTATGCGTCTTCGATCCGTCGTCGTAGAGATCTGTCGGAATAAGAAGCGGCGGCACGCCGTCCTCAAAAAACGAGTACTGCCCCTTTTTCTGAACGGCCTTGGAAGCCGTGCCCGTCACGGAAGCCGCATCGGGAAGCCGCGCCTGGCTAATCGCGGAGAACGCGAGGAATCCCGCCCCGGCGATGACCGGAACGGCGAGAACGGAGAGCAGGAACGGTCGGCGCATGAGATTCCGCGGAAGGGGGTGGAGATCACGTATAGAGGATTCGCCTTCGCTTCGGCAAATCTACGGCGGATTCTCGGCTTGCGGGAAATAAAGAGTGAGATGTTGTAGTAGCAAGGCCGTCGTCTCAAAATCTCAGAACCTCATAAGCTTTTCAGGTTCTGAGGTTATGAGGTTCTGAGCTCCGACTACTTCCTTCCCGCATATCGCCAAGCCATCTCGAAAATTTGTTTCTGCGTCTCCGCCACTTCCTTACTCTCGATGATGACGCCGAACATGTCGGTATCCCCCTTGAGGCCCGAATCGAACGAGCAGATGGCCACCTTGGAGTCGTACACGTTGATCTCGTTCGTGAAGTCGAATTCCTTCGCCGGCACGAGCCGGATCTCGCGGAGCTTCTGCTTGTCCTCGCCGTGCACGCGCCGGCCCGTCGCGTCGTCCGGGGCGATGCCGCGCAGCCGGATGCCGCGCTTCACGCGCTCGCTGACGTATTCCTCGTCGTACGCGGGCCAGAAGCGCCGCACGACGGCGGAGTTGGCGAAGTTCAGCACCTCGCTCTTCGCGGTGAGCGTGTCCTCGTAGACCCGGCGCATCCCCTCCCACCCCTCGAAGAAGCGCACGTGCGGCTTGCGGTACTTCGAGCCGCGCAGCGATCGCAGTTCGGGAAGCGCGCGGTCGAGCGCGTCGGCGTTCTTCCGGGCCTCCACGGAAAGGTACTCGGGCGCCACCGGCGCGTACGCCTTGCCCCGGACCTTCTTCGTGACGGTGAAGACGCCGGCCGCCACCATCTCCTCGAGAAGCGCGTACGCCGTGATGCGGTTGAGATCGGTCGCCTTCGCGTAGTCGGAAGCGGGGGCGCTGCCGAGCTGCAACCCGGCGAGGTACAACTGCGCCTCTTTCTCGGTGAGGCCGATGTTCTCGAGGATGCCCTGGAGGTCTTTCGCCATAGTCGGGAGGGGAAATCAACGTGTAATTGTTTCTGACAACGACAGAGGACAACACGCCGACGACGCCGGGATGTTATCTCCCAACTATGATGATTTGAAGAGGAAAAATCGAAATCCTGTTTTGTTGTTAAAATAATAAACAGAACAAAAATCGTGGTCGCAAAAGCCTGGCGGCGGGCGGCGGGCGCGTCGTACAAAGGACGCGTTTCCTTTCCCCCACCCCCGTATGAACCCCGTTTCCGCCCTGAGCCCCGCGCGGCCGGCGCGCCTCCCCTCGGCGTTGATGCCCGATCTGGAGTTCACGCCGAAGATCGGCGCGGCCACCGACGTGGAGACCTTCGCGAAGAAGCACCTCGCCACGATGTTCGACCTCACGTTCGTGGACGTGCCGGGCACGCTCCAGCACACGAGCAAGCCCATCCACGAGCTCCTGGACGTGCTCGAGGGCGGCGCGGGCTTCGACGGAAGCTCCATCCGCGGCTTCAAGCAGATACAGGAGAGCGACATGCTGCTCATCCCGGATCCCACCACCGCCTACCTCGACCCTTTCACGAGCGAGCCCACCGTGAGCGTCATCTGCGACGTGAAGGATCCCGTGTCGGGCGAATTCTACGACGCGTCCCCCCGCACGATCGCCCGTCGCGCCGTGGACTACCTCCGCGGCAGCGGCATCGCGGACGCCACGTACTTCG
>CAYRGC010000034.1:0-6179 GCA_964423795.1 uncultured Candidatus Peribacteria bacterium
CAAGCCGTTCGTCATCGGTCGCCTCATCCGCGACGAGTTGGCTCACAACGTGAAGGCCGCGGAGCGCCTCATCCAGGATTCCGCCAAGGAAGTGTGGGACATCCTCGAGGAGGTGATCCACAACAAGTACGTCCTCCTCAACCGCGCGCCGACGCTTCACCGCCTCGGTATCCAGGCGTTCATGCCGGTGCTCGTGGAAGGTCTCGCCATCCAGCTGCACCCGCTCGTCTGCGCCGCCTTCAACGCCGACTTCGACGGTGACCAGATGGCCGTGCACGTCCCCCTGTCCGACAAGGCCCAGGAAGAGGCGCGCGACATGATGGCCGCCGTCAATAACGTCCTCAAGCCCTCCGCCGGCGAACCGATCATCAACCCGATCCAGGACATGGTGCTCGGTTGCTACTACCTCACCCGCGTCCACGACGGCAAGAAGGGCCACGGCATGACGTTCGCGTCTCCCGCCGAGGCGTTCTTGGCCCATGACAGCGGCATCGTCGACCTCCAGGCCAAGATCAAGGTGCGCTTCGCCCTCCCCGGCGAGAAGCCGTCGATCATCGAGACCTCGGTCGGACGCCTGAAGTTCCAGGAGGTCGTGCCGCCGAAGCTCGGCCTCATCAACGACACGATGAAGAAGCGCAATCTCTCCGACCTCATTGCGCGTTCCCTGGAGATCATCGGGCGCGAGGAGACGGTGGCTCTCGCGGATCGCATCAAGACCCTTGGCTTCGATTACGTCACGCTTTCCGGCGTCTCCATCTCCGCCAACGACATCCTCGTCCCCGCCGAGCGCCAGAAGCTCCTCGACGACGCCAACGAGAAGATCCGCACCATCAACAACTTCTACTGGAAGGGTCTCGTCACCGCCGACGAGCGCTACAGCCACGCCATCCGCATCTGGTCCAAGACCAAGAACGAGGTGACGACGGCCATGATCCAGGAGTTCACCAAGTATCCGGAGAACGACATCACGTACGTGATCGATTCCGGGGCCCGCGGTAACTGGGGTCAGGTCACGCAGCTCGCCGGTATGAAGGGTCTCGTCGCCGACCCGTCCGGCCATACGATCGAGCTTCCGGTCCAGAGCAACCTGAAAGAAGGCTTCTCCGTTCTCGAGTACTTCACCGCCACGCACGGCGGACGCAAGGGTAAGTCCGACACCGCTCTCAAGACCGCCGAAGCAGGTTACCTCACGCGCCGTCTCGTCGACGCCGTGCAGGACGTCATCATCCGCGAGGAGGATTGCGGCGGCACCGACGTGCACATGATCACCCGCGCCGACTCCGAGCGCATCGGCGAGAAATTCGAGAGCCGTCTCTTCGGCCGCTCCTTGGGCGTGGACCTCGTCATCAACGGCAAGACGGTCGCCAAGCGCGACGCCGAGATCGACGCGGACATGCTCGACATCATCCGCGGCGAGAAGGTCAGCGAGGTCGCCGTGCGTTCCATCATGACCTGCCGCACCCGCGGAGGCATCTGTCTCAAGTGCTACGGCCGCGACCTTGCCAACAACAAGACCGTCAAGATCGGTACGCCAGTCGGCATCATCGCCGCGCAGTCCATCGGTGAGCCGGGTACCCAGCTCACCATGCGCACCTTCCACATGGGAGGCGTCGCCGAAGGCGCCGACATCACGCAGGGTCTCACCCGCGTCGAGGAGCTCTTCGAGGCCCGCTCGCCGCGCACCCCCGCCACGCTCTCCGACATCACGGGCCGCGTGAAGGTGAGCCACCAGGGCGGCCACGCGTTCGTCCACGTGGTGGCCGAGCAGCCGGGCGAGGACAGCTACTTCATCCCGTCCGGATACCAGGTCGTGGTGAAGAAGGACGACGACGTCTCCGAGCGCTCCATCATCGCCAAGTCCTCCACCGACAAGTCCACGATCAAGGCCACGATCTCCGGCAAGATCAGCTCCATCGAGCGCGGTCTCGTGAAGGTCCGCCACGGCGAGATCCAGGAGCGCACGTACGAGTTCGGTCCCCGCGACTCGCTCCTCGTGAAGACGGGCAGCTTCGTGGAGGCCGGTCAGGCGCTCAACGCCGGCCACTACAACCTCCAGGAACTCCTCGAGAAGAAGGGCACGTACGCCGTCCAGAACTACGTCGTGCAGGAGGTTCAGCACATTTACGCGTCCCAGGGTCAGACGATCAACGACAAGCACCTTGAAATCATCGTGAAGAAGATGTTCAGCAAGGTCCGCGTCATCGACTCCGGCGACACGAAGTTCCTCCCCGGCGAGATCGCCGACATGGGCGAGATCATGTACGAGAACGACCGTCTCGCGAAGGAGAACAAGAAGTCCCGCGGCGCCACCTACGAGCAGCTGCTCCTCGGCATCACCCGCGTGGCCCTCGCCACCGATAGCTGGCTCGCCGGCGCCTCCTTCCAGGAGACCATCCGCGTGCTCGTCGAGGCCGCCACCACCCGCCGCATCGATCTCCTCAAGGGTCTCAAGGAAAACGTCATCATCGGCCGTCTCATCCCCACCGGCGAGGTCTACCGGAAGCGCTATCTCGCGGAGAGAGGTGAAGCCGTTGAGGAAGAGGAGGAACAAGCCTAAGTCCTTGTAGTATGTATTTCAGTAGTAAAACCACTTCCTAGATACTTTATACGAGATACACGACCCCTAGCGTCCCTTTACTTCCCCCCGCTAAACGTCTACCATTCGTCGCCCGTATGCCTACCATCAACCAACTCGTCCGCCGCTCCCGCAAGAGCAACCGCGCCAAGTCCAAGGCTCCCGCCCTGCAGGAGGGATGGAACGCGCTCAAGATGCACGCCGTGAAGATGCCCAGCGGCAACCCCTTCAAGCGCGGCGTATGCGTGAAGGTGACGACCATGACGCCGAAAAAGCCGAACTCCGCTCTCCGCAAAATCGCCCGCGTGCGCCTCGTGAACGGCAAGGAGGTGAAGGCGTACATCATGGGTGAAGGCCACAACCTCCAGGAGCACTCCGTCGTCCTTGTCCGCGGCGGCCGCGTGAAGGACCTTCCGGGTGTGCGCTACCACATCGTCCGCGGCATCCTCGACACCGAGGGCGTTCGCGACCGCAAGCAGGGCCGCTCCCTGTACGGCGCCAAGAAGCCCAAGGCTGCGAAATAACCTCTTCCAGTCACTCCTCACTAATCACTAGTCACTTATTATGGCCCGCCCAGTCAAAGCTTTCATTCCCACCGGTAGCGATCCCCTCCAGGAGAAGTTCATCAATTGTCTGATGTACGGTGGAAAGAAGACGACCGCCCGCAAGATCTTCGCCGACGCCCTCGAGGTCATCAAGACCCGCACGAAGGACGCTCCACACGAGGTCTTCCAGAAGGCTCTTCTCAACGTTACGCCCCTCCTCGAAGTACGCCCCAAGCGCATCGCCGGTTCCGTCTACCAGGTGCCGGTGGAAGTCACCCCGCGTCGTCAGCAGGCGCTCTCGATCCGCTGGATTCTCGACGCGGCCCGCTCCCGCAAGGGCGTTCCGATGGCCCACAAGCTCGCGCTCGAGCTCCTGGACGCCTCGGCCGACCAGGGCGCGGCGGTGAAGAAGAAGCAGGACGTCCTCAAGATGGCCCAGGCCAACAAGGCCTTCGCCCACTTGGCCAAGTCCGCGTAAGGCTTCGGAAACAGTGGTATTGAAGCGACGCCGAGAGGCGTCGTTTTTGTTCACCTCATCCCCTAACCCCTTCTCCTTGAGGAGAAGGGGGAGGTATGTGTTTTTCTTTTCATAAAACAAGCAACAGACAAAACATTCCCTCTCCGTGAGGAGAGGGTTAGGGTGAGGCGAATAAAACAATCAACAATTATGTCTGACCGTCTACATATAGATCGAACGCCTTCATCAATTCCTTGAGCGCCTCCGGGATCGCGAGTTCCACCTCATCGACATTCCGTAGCGGCAGAATCTTGCTCGAAGTGCTCGTGAGGAAGAGCCCGTCAAGATTCTTGAGGGACGAGAGGGGAATGTCTTCCTCGGACACGTCGTACCCGTTTGCCTTCGCGCATTCCAGGACGTGCTTACGCATCACGCCCTCCAAGATCTGCTTCTCCGGCGGCGAGACGAGCGTCTTCCCGCGGATGCCGAGCACGTTGGTGCGCGTGCCTTCCGTCACGTTGCCGTCCCGGTTCACGAAGAGCGCGTCGTAATGGCCCTGCCCCCGTGCGCGTGAATACGCGTAGTAGCTCGGGAACATGTTCAGGATCTTCGCCTGGGGGAACATTCGCTCGTGCGGGAAGGTCATCGCCGTCGCGCCGTCGCGGTAGAGCTTCCGGTCGGGGAAGAGGGGACTCAAGGGCAGGATGAAGAGCAGGCAATCCTCCGGCTTTCGCGCGCCGATGAGGAGGATTTTCAGGTTATACGACCCATCGCCGATGGCGTCCAAAAGCCCCGAAATCCAGGTCCGGATCTGATCGCGGCCGTACGGATGCCGAAGCTCGATGATGTCGGCCGACTGGAACAGGCGATCCAGATGATCCTCGAGGAACCGGGCTTTCCCGTCCGTCGAGCGCACGGTTTCGTACACGCCGAACCCGTACGCATACTCGATGTTCGAGAGGGGGATCACGGCCTCGGCTGCCGGGAGGAGTTCGCCGTTCCTGCTGAAGACGGATGTGCTCATTTATCCGAGTGTACCATCCGATTTTTTCCGATTGCCCGTCCTCTTAGGAATTCCGGGGGTCTAGACCCTTGCCAATTTCGTAAAAATCTGTATAATGCTTGCACAAAATTTTCCGCAACACCAACACATGACCACCTCTCCGCGCCCTCGCCAACTCACGCCCGACGATCTCGACCGCTCGCTCGAATTTTGGGAGGAGGGACCGCTCCGGAAAATTCTCGAGCTCGAGTTCGACATCGTGCTCGATGAGGAGCTCCAGCGCCGGGGCGCCGCCGCCGGCGCCGAGATGTGCCGCCTCCTGCACGACGCGGTCGTTCCCGAGGCTTTTCTCTTCCTCACGAAGAACATTCCGTGGACGCCCGCGGAAGAGCGCTGTCTTGCCCTTTCGCTCGTGCATCAGCACACGATCCATAGGGAACTCCGTCGTCGCCTTTCCGTGCAGATTGATCGCTTGGGAACCTCATTGGCGAGCGCAAAACGCGGCATCGATGCCTCAAGCGCCGATCGAGGCTCGTTCTTCCTCGCCCTGCTCCCGCAGGAGCGTTGAGCAGGGTTGCGCCTCCGGTGCGGTTTCTGTAGAGTCGCGAGGCCTTTCCGCGGTTTTTCGCGCGGATATTCCACCCTTTCTCATGGACCTGAAGAACGTACGTAACATCGGTATCATCGCGCACATCGACGCCGGCAAGACCACGACGTCGGAGCGCAGCCTGTTCTACACGGGCAAGAGCCACAAGATCGGCGAGGTGCACGAGGGCGCGGCCACCATGGACTGGATGGAGCAGGAGCGCGAGCGCGGCATCACGATCACGTCCGCGGCCACCCAGGCGCATTGGAAGGCCCCCGACGTGAACGGCGTCATGACCGATATCACCATCAACCTTATCGACACTCCCGGTCACGTGGACTTTACGGCCGAGGTGGAGCGCTCGCTGCGCGTTCTCGACGGAGGCGTCGTCGTCTTCGACGGTTCCCAGGGCGTCGAACCCCAGTCCGAGACCGTCTGGCGCCAGGCGGACAAGTACCACGTCCCGCGCATCGCCTTCGTCAACAAAATGGACAAGACGGGCGGCAACTTCTTCATGTCGCTCGATTCGATCTTCGACCGTCTTGGCAAAAACGCGGTGGCCATCCAGCTGCCGATCGGCGCGGAGAGCGAGTTCCGCGGCATCATCGACCTCATCGAGGAGAAGGCTTGGACCTTCGAGGGCAAGAACGGCGAGACCAAGAAGGAGCTCCCGATGCCCGACTACATGAAGGACCAGGTGAAGGAGTACCGCCTGATCCTCATGGAGAAGATCGCGGAGAACAACGACGAGCTCATGGACAAGTTCCTCACGGACGGTGCCCTCACGATTCCCGAGATGCGCAAGGGTCTGCGCTCCGCGGTCGTCCGCAACAAGCTCTATCCCGTGCTCTGCGGCTCGTCGCTCCAGAACATGGGCGTGCAGCTCGTGCTCGACGCCGTCGTGGCCTACCTGCCGTGCCCGGCCGACATCCCGTCCATCAAGGGCAAGAACCCGAAGGACGATTCCGAGGCCGTGCGCCACGCCAAGAACGATGAGCCTCTCTCCGCCATCG
>CAYRGC010000035.1:0-1498 GCA_964423795.1 uncultured Candidatus Peribacteria bacterium
CCAAGGTGCTTCGCAAGCGCGGACTCGCCGCGCACGCGGACGCCGCGCAGATCACCCATCGGGCGCATCAATGGATCACGAAGGCCCTGCCCGAGGTCTGCGACGCCGTGACGGCCCGGTCCTTTTCCCATGCCGTGCTCACCCTCGAGTACACCCACTCGATCGTGGCTCAGGAATGCCAACCGCTGCTCCCCGCTCTCAAGCGGTATCTTCAGGCGGAGTTCCCCGCCGCGAAACTGGAGGAGGTGCGGCTCCTGCGGGGACGCACATAACGAAGACAGAACGGCAAAATGGCAAAACCCGCTCCGTCGCCCTCGCCCCGCCGCCGCACCGCCTTCCCGTGGTAAAATGCCCTTGCCACCGCTTTTCCCTGCCCCTACACTTCAGCGCCACTTATGCTTGTCATTCGTCTCCAGCGCACCGGCCGCGAAAACCTCCCCACGTACCGCATCGTCGTGGCGGAGAAGCGCAAGCCCGTGAAGGGAAAGTTCCTCGAGATCATCGGGCATTACCTGCCCGCCCGCGATCCCAAGGTGATCGAGGTGAACGGCCAGCGCGCGGAGGAGTGGATCAAGAAAGGCGCCATTCCGAGCGACACCGTCGCCCGCCTTCTCAAGAAGCAGGGCCTGAAGGACATGGACAAGTACATCGAGCGGTACACGAAGCAGCGTCCGAAGGGCGAAGAGCCGCCGGCCGCCGCCGCTCCGGCCGCTCCCGCGGCAGAGGGTGACAAGCAGGCCGCGGCCGCGTAAGCTACGCCGCGTTATGACTGAGATCCCTGAGATCGCCGAACCCGGCTATCGTTTCCTGAAGTCCGTTCTCGAATCCCTCATCGAGTTTCCCGAGGAGCTCAAGATCGAATCCCGCGTCGACGACCTCGGGATCCTCTTCACCGTGCAGGTGGGAGACCGCGACATGGGCAAGCTCATCGGCAAGAGCGGCCAGACCGTCAAGGCGCTGCGCACGCTCCTGCGCGTGATCGGCGGCAACACCTCCCAGCGCGTGAACCTCAAGATCCTCGAGCCGCAATCCCCCGCGGCGTAACCCTTTTTTCTCCCTTCCCCTCCCGCCATGCTCCGCGATCTCCTCGAGAACGGCAATATCCTCGACATCTTCGCCACCTTCATCGCGCTCGCGCTCGTCGTGGCGTCGATGCTCTGTCTCGCTTTCATCATCGTCGGCGGCATCTCCTTCATTCTCTCCGCGGGTAACGAGGACAAGATCAAGAAGGCCGTGCACACGATCCGTTTCGCGATCATCGGTCTCATCGTCACCTTCGCGGCGTTCTTCGTCGTCTCCTGGGTCGCCCGCCTGCTCGAGATCCCCTTCCAGCTCAACTTCTCGACCATCGTCCAGCTGATGCAGGACATCTTCGCGGCGCTCTCCAACCAATAAGTCCGGTCACGAACGATCATGAAGCCCCCGCAAGGGGGCTTTTTCGTGCGGATCCACCTTTGTGTGATCACTCCGGCGACTCGGATCATCAAAAAAGAGCGCT
>CAYRGC010000035.1:1598-5109 GCA_964423795.1 uncultured Candidatus Peribacteria bacterium
CGGCCTGAACGACATCTATACTCTATACTTTTTCCGTGGGCGCCTAGCTCAGTGGATTCCGGCGGAGCCGGATCATCAAAAAAGAGCGCTCGGCCTGAACGACATCTATACTCTATACTTTTTCCGTGGGCGCCTAGCTCAGTGGTTAGAGCATCGAGCTTACACCTCGAGGGTCAGGGGTTCGACTCCCTTGGCGCCCACCAGTCCATCTCTGCCGCCAGCATTCTCCCTCGCAGTTTCCGAGCCGATCCTCTGCCAGAATGGACTGGCGGATCTCTTTCTGATTGGGAGGAGGACCTTCCAACCCCTCCCGCAAGTGCAAGGACCTTCATGAACCACACCCTCCCTTCGTCCTCTCCGCAAGCGCGACGAATTGCGACCGGGGCGGATTTCGGTAGCCTGAAGCCATGCGCCCCTCCCTTTCCGCGGCCCTCGTGTCGCTTGCGACCGTCGCCTCGATCGTCATCGCCCCGGCCGCGCAGGCCGGACGCCGCCCGCTCACGTCCGCGACGGACACGACGAAATACGATCCCGCCAACTCCGCGACGGCGGACTTCATGGATATCCGCATCTGGATCCCGGGAAAGTGGTCGGTGGATACCGACGAGAGCGGCGTGACGTTCCATCGCAAGAGCGAGAAGCCCGCGACCGTGACGGTGCAGCAGGTTCCGCTCGATACCTGCCAGTACCAGGTGATCCGCCAGAAGCTCATCAAGCTCTGGGGCACCAGCGCCGTGACCCAGGAGCAGATGCGCATCGAGGTCATGCAGCTCGGGACGAGCAAGTACCGCGGGTACAAGTGGGTCGCCCCCGCCGACGCCGGAAAGGAGAAGCATTGGTGCTATCCCCAGGATTCCAAGACGGCGGTGGAGGTATCGGCGCCGGCCGCGGACGCCTCCCTCGTGAAGTTCGTCGATGGAAACCTGATCCTCCAACTCGCCATCCGGCGCGCCCGGAACTGACGGAGCGGCGATCCGGAGCCGAGAAAGGGATTGAATACCGCGCCGAAACCCCCTACCATGCTCCGGCATGTCCCTGTCCGCGATTCTCACCGGCATCGAAGTGGCCGTCGCCGTTCTCCTGAGCCTCTGCATCCTCGTGCAGCACCGCGCGTCCGGACTCACCTCCACGTTCGGAGGGAGCGGCGCCGTCGTCGTGCAGCGCCGCGGCGCGGAGCGGGTGATCTTCCGTCTCACGATCATTCTGAGCGTCGTCTTCTTCGCGATTCCGGTCCTGCTCTGGTTCGTCACCGCCTGACGACGCCCCTTCCCTCCGCCCGTCCATGCTCTCGCTGCTGCAACGGCTGACGAGCCTGTTCTCCGCGATGTCGCGGTGGGAACGCTGGCTGCTCGCGGTGCTCGTGACGGGTTTTTTCGTGAGCCTCGCCGTTCTCTTGCGGACGTTCTACCTCGACGCGACGGTCCTGATCCCCACGACCGGCGGCACGTACGTGGAAGGATCCGTGGGCGAGCTGCGGCCGCTCAATCCGTGGTTCACGGTCCAAAACGACGTGAACCGGGACATCGTGTCGCTCGTCTTCTCCGGACTGCTTCGATACAACCCCAAGTCCCGGCAGATCGAGAGCGATCTCGCGATGCTGGAGGTGTCCAAGGACCAGAAGACCTACACGCTCGCGCTCAAGCCCGACATCTTCTGGCACGATTCCACCGCGGAAAACCCGCATCCCGTGACGGCTGACGATGTCCTCTTCACCTACCAGACGATCCAGGATCCGGCGTTTCCCAACACCCTTCTCCAGCAGAACTTCCGGGGCGTGAAGATCGAGAAAGTCGACGATCGGACCGTCACCTTCACGTTGGCCGAGCCCTACAGCTTCTTCCCGAGCAACCTCACCCTCGGCCTCCTGCCGAAAGGGTCGTTCGGGGACGTTCCCGTGGACAAGCTGGACCTCGCGAGCGATTTTTCGTTCCATCCCATCGGGGCCGGGCCGTACAAGTTCCGCAGCCTCGTGACCACCGACATCTCCACCGAGGTCACGCTCGAGCGGTTCGACCGATCGATCCCGCCGCCGTCCCATCTCGACCGCGTCGTCTTCCGCATCTTCCCCGATTACTCCTCGCTGCTCTCGGACATGCGAAATCTCCAGGGCGTGCGCCTGGTGCCGCGCAACGAGGAGGGCGATCCGATCGTCCCGCGTCGCTTCACCGCCCAGAATTATTATCTTCCCCAGTACGTGGCGCTCTTCTTCAACCTGGAGAAGGGGCCGCTCAAGGATGAGAAGCTGCGCCAGGGGCTCCAGTTCGGCACGGATAAGCAGACGCTCGCCGACAGCATCCATGAATCGGTGATCGTGGACACTCCCCTGCTCGAGCTCGATCTGGGCGACTGGCATTACCAGTTCGATCCCGACGCCGCACAGGGGGCGCTGCTCGCGTCCAAGTGGAATCTTCCCGAGCGCGTGCGCCTGCAGAAGCTTCTCGAACAGCGTGAGGCGAACAACTCCGGGCCGATGACGTTCCCGAACATCGCGCTCTTCCGCATGGATCAGCCGCTGTCGTTCTCCGGTTCGTACGCGCAGATCCCGCGCGGCGCCAGGATGAACGGCGTGCCGCTCAAGGACAACCCGACCGCTTCGGGCTCCTGGACGGTGAGTCTGCCTCTGTCTTCCGGGACGGGCGCGCTGCAGCTTGGGGAGAACCTCGTCCGCATCACGGCCGGGGACAACAAGAACCGCATCTACGATTCCTTCTATTTCTACGTCGCACGCGACCAGGCCGAATTCTCGCGAGCCACCGAGGAGCGGCGCTTGGCCGAGCTCTACGTGAAGTCCCGCGCGGGGCAGATTCCGGTCGCGAGCCGCATCACGATCGGAAACCTCGTCATCGATCGCGGCATGCTGCGCCTGCGCGCCCCCGAGGACGGCTTCAGCATCCGCCAGAACGAGAAGGGCGAACCGCTCCATCTCACCCTGCTCACGAGCCCGACGCCCGCGCAGTATCCCCTGCTCGCCCAGGAGATCGCGGACCAGTGGCGGAAGCTCGGCGTGCAGGTGGAGGTGCAGGTTCCGGCCACGCAGGAGGAGTTCGCCGATCGCCTGCTGCGGCGCCAGTACGATGTCCTGCTCTTCGGCCAGTCGCTCCTCGATAACCTCGATAGCTACCCGTACTGGCACAGCTCCGGCATCCAGCGCATCACGGGCCAGGACAAGGATTTGCGCAGTGACGCGTATAACCTCTCGCAGTACTCGTCCTTCGAGGCTGATACCCTCCTCGAAACCATCCGCCGCACCATCGACGAGAAGGAGCGCGCCGATGCGCTTCGCAAGCTCCGCGACGTCCTGAAGCGCGATACGCCGGCCATTTTCCTCTATTCGCCGCTCTATACGTTCTCCTACAACGACCGCATCCGCGGACTCGAGCTCGGGTCGCTTTCCGTGCACTCAGATAGGTTTTTGACACTACCGCTTTGGTATGTCAAGGAAGAACGGATTTTCAAGGAAGGGTACAGCTGGCTTTCCTTTCCGCGCTGGTTAGTCAACTATCCTTGGCGT
>CAYRGC010000036.1:0-4840 GCA_964423795.1 uncultured Candidatus Peribacteria bacterium
GCATGGAGGCGAACAGGCGATCCACGAGCTGTTCCTTGCTCATTTCCAGCGAGAAGATGCCGACGGTTTTGCCGAATTTCACCGCGGCGTTCTGGGCGATGTTCAAGGCGAGAGCGGTTTTTCCCATGCTGGGGCGCCCCGCGACGATGATGAGATCCGACGGCTGGAGACCCGAGAGCTTCAGGTCGAGTCCTTGGAAACCGGTGGGCACGCCCTTCACCGGGTTGTCGTCCGGCGACTCGTGCATCTCCGCGAACTTCTCGTACCGCGCGTCGAGGACGTCGCGGATGTGCACGAATTTTTCCTTGAGGAAGGTGTTCGTGATTCCGAAGACCGTCTTCTCCACCTCGTCGAGCAGCTCCACCACCGCGCGTGACTCGTCGTAGCCGAGGCCGGCGATCTTCTGGCCCGACTCGATGATGCGGCGGTGCACGGCCTTCGTTTTGACGATCTGCGCGTATTGATAGATGTGCGACGAGGTCGGAACAGCGGTCGCGAGCTCCGCGAGGAACGCGCTGCCGCCGATTTCCTGGATGCGCTTCGCGTCGGCGAGCTTGGCGCTCACCGTGACGAAATCGATGACTTCGTGCGCCTGGTACAGGCGGAAAATGGCGTCGTAGATCGTGCGGTACGTGGGATCGTAGAAATCGATCGGGAGCAGCAGGTCCGAGACCTTCACGATGGCCTCCGGATCGAGAAGGAGAGCGCCGAGCACGGTGCGTTCGGCCTCGATGGAATGCGGCTGCCCCTGCAGGATGCTCGCGGTGGCGATGGTGGTATCGGCGACGGCCATGGGGGAGCCATTCTACGTCGCCGTTGCCCGCGGGCAACGCGCTTGCGCTCGACAGCTTTCCCCGTCATGTCTCCTGTACGTGTCCGCGACGTGGAAAGACTGTGGAAAACTTTTTGGATTGCAGACATTCCGTCGATTGTCATCCTGAGTAGGCCTCCTCGCTTGTCCTTCGTTATGCCATAAACCCCGCTTTGTTTTGGTTCATAGCTGCTCAGGATGATAGCGAGGAGGCCGTATCGAACGACAACCACAAGAAAAGAGTCCGTTCTCTCGACGGACCCTTCGCTCTTTCGCTCTCTCGAGGACGGTGGCCGTTATCCCTGGGTTTCCTGGGCAGCCTTTCGAATTTCGGCCTCGATTTGTGTCGCGACCTTCGGATTCTGGAGGAGGAAGAGACGGGCGGACTCGCGGCCCTGCCCGAGGGTGTCCTCGCCGTACCGGAAGTAGGTACCGGACTTCTCGAGGACCTCGTACTTCACGCCGAGATCGAGGATCTCGCCGGCCTTGCTGATACCGGAGGCATAGATGATGTCGAATTCGGCCTGGCGGAAGGGCGGCGCCACCTTGTTCTTCACCACCTTCACGCGCGTCCGGTTGCCGACGATCTCCTGCGCGTCCGGACCCTCGCGCCCGGCGATCTTCTCGACGATCTTGTCAATGCGGCGGACATCCAGGCGGAGCGACGCGTAGAACTTGAGGGCGTTGCCGCCGGCGGTCGTCTCGGGGTTGCCGAACATCACGCCGATCTTCATGCGGATCTGGTTGATGAAGATGACGGAGCACTGGCTTTTATTGATGATGGAGGTGAGCTTGCGGAGCGCCTGGCTCATGAGACGGGCCTGGAGACCCATGTGGCTGTCGCCCATGGCGCCCTCGATCTCGGCCTGCGGAGTGAGCGCGGCGACGGAGTCGACGACGATGAGGTCGATGGCGTTGCTGCGGACGAGCGTCTCGGTGATCTCGAGCGCCTGCTCGCCGCTGTCGGGCTGGGAGACGAGGAGCTTATCGATGTCGACGCCGATCTTCTTGGCGTACTGCACGTCGAGGGCGTGCTCCGCGTCGATGAAGGCCGCGCGGCCGCCCGCCTTCTGCACCTCCGCGATGGCGTGGAGCGAGAGAGTCGTCTTGCCGGAGGACTCGGGACCGTAGATTTCGATGATGCGACCGCGCGGCACGCCGCCGCCGAGGGCGAGGTCGAGCGAGAGGGAGCCGGAGCTGAACCGCTCGATCTTCGTCTCCTGCGCGTCGTCCATCTGCATGATGGCGCCGTCGCCGTACTTCTTCTTGATCTGGCTGAGCGCCGCGGCGATGGCATCCATCTTGGCGGACGCGGTGGAATCCTTCTTGGCTTTGGCGTCGGTCTTGGCGTCGGTCGTCTTGGAGGACATACGGATGTGGGGAATGGGAGTGAAGGAAGCCGCGAACGAAGCGTTCTCGGTTGGGTGTACGTATGTACACTCACAGTGTAGCGCCCGTTGCTCGGCGGTCAAAAAGTCCCTGTTGCGGAAGAAAGAAAGACGTGGTGGTGTATGGTTGTACACCTTGGGATGGAGAGAGAAGGTTTTTAGAAGGAAGACTGGAGAACAGGTTTCGAGGTTCTGAGCTTCGCAAGCATGGCACGAAGCATCGGCATTAACTCCTGGAGCAACGAAAGCACTTCATGGTAATCCAAGCCAGACGTCTCCCGAAGACGACGAGCGATCGTCAAATGACTTTCTATTTCCGCCGCCGATGCATTGGCCATTTGAAGAAAACGACAATAATCCTTTCTCGAGCCCCGATGTCGCCCCTCTGCGATATTCGCGGCGACCGAAAGGGAAGCCCTACGGAGCTGATTAGTAAGCCCGAATTGTTCTCGTGAAGGAAAAGAGTCTGTCAGTGCATAAATGGCTTCCGACAATGCAGCCGACTTCTGCCAGACAAGAAGATCGCGGTACGAACGAGATATAGACATGCATGCAGCATGCCCCGTCATATGATGGAAACGTACTTCGCATCACAGAGAAAATGAGAGCCAACAAGAAGCTTGGCTTCAATGAGCGACGAGTTGCGTTCTATAACCGTCAAGAACCTGCTCAAAACCTCAAAACCTCAGAACCTCAGAACCTCATACTCAGTATTCCCTCACCGCTTCTTACAGATTCCCGAACTGATGCTCTGATCCGTGATTTGGCAGTAGTAACCGGCGGGGCAGAGGATGCCCGCGGGACCGCCGCACGGCTGTCCGTCGCCGACGACCGCCCCCGTGCCGGACGCGGCCGCGGAGGACGGCGTCGCGGGCTTGGGCTTCTCGGCGAACTTCAGCGTGCGCACGAAGCGCTGGAAACGGGTGATCTGCTCCTCGGGAGCGCCTTCGTCCACAAGGGTGAACCGCAGCGTGAGGATGCGCCTGTCCGCGGAAGCGGGCGTGGAAAGATCGACGTAGACGGTCCACGTGCCGGAATCCTCGTCGAGAATGCTCGCGGCGCGCTTGAGGCCGACGACGACCGGCGTCACCTTCAGCGTGGAACCGGAGGAGGCGGCAAAACTCTTGAAGTCGAAGGGGAGGGTGCTGGAGCTGCCCGAGGTCACCTCCAGGATCGGCGTGGTCGTGGCGGGCTCGTGGAATGTCGCCGCGAGACCGATCACCCCGCCTTCCCAGAGGGCGGGCACGTCGATGCTCGCGCCGTAGAAGGGGAGTTCCCAGTGTTTGAGCGTGTTCTCGCCGCCCTTCAAGACCTTCTGCACGACGAAGACCGGAAGATCGCTCGGATTCGTATTGAGCTCGTAGACGCCCTGCAGCGTGACGGTCTCGTTTTGGAGCGTACCCAAATTGATGGCGGTGCTCTCGGCGTAAGCAAGTTCCTCGCCTTGGAGATCCCGGAGAAGGTGCGTGCCGCGACGACTTAAGGAAAGCGGGACGCGCTCGAGCTTGCCTTCCACCTCCTGCGGACCCTCCGGCAGCACGGGACGACCGCACGAAGAGAGAACGCCCGCAAGGAGCAGGACGCCGGCGACGAGAAAAGGACGACGCATGGGAGGAGCGGAAAACGGAGGACCGAACGGCCCCAGTCTACACCCGGATTCCCCCGACGCGACCGATCAGGCGCCCTTCTTGGACGAATCGAAGGCGTACACGGCGCGACCCACGCGGACGAAGTACGGCATCTTCTGGAGGTTGAGGGAGATCGTGCCGACCTTGACGGTGCGCTGCTTGGCGACCTCGGCGATGATCTCGCGCTTCGAGAGGGGACCCTTCTCGACGAGGATGCGCTCGATGACGTCGGCCACCGTGCCCGGCTCGTAGCCCCACTCGCGCAGAGCGTAGAGGCCGCGGCCCACGAGAACGAACTGCGGGTAGCGGATGAGCTCGTTATGGACGGCCTGGACCGTGACGTTCTTGTGATCGAATTTGGCGTCGCGGATGCGGTTGGCGATCTCCATGAAGTGGAGCGGCTCACCGGCTTTCTTGAGGATGATTTCGACCTTGTCGCGGATGGAACGGGGGCGGACGAAGCGCCACTCGGTGAGACCCCAGCCTTCGTCGATCTCCTTGAGGCGCTCGTCGAGCTTGAGACAGCTGCCGATGAGCTCAGGGGAGGGGACGCGATCGCGGAAGAGGTTCAGGGACTGAATGGCGGACACGAGCTCCTCCTGCTTCATGCAAGTCTTCCGCTTGCGCAGGATCTTCACCATGTTGTCGACAATGAGCGAGACGTCGTCGGAGGCGAGGGAGGCGAGTCGCCAGACCGGCACGAAGGTCGTGGTCTTGGTGGCGTTGCTCATCTCCTGGTCGATCGCGAAGGTGAGGCGGAGGATCGCGCCGTCGACGGGCGTGGAGCCCTGGACGCGGCGAAGGACCTGCGTGATGAGCTCGTCCTCGCGCATGATGCCGCCGCTGGCGCGGAGGATGCCCTTGGCCATCTCGTTCACCTCGTCGAGGCGGCTCGTGCGCACCGTGCGCTTGAGCTTGCTGAGCGCGATGCTCTCGATCTGGCGAATGCGCTCGCGCGTGACCTTGAACTGCTTGCCGATGCGCTCGAGCGTCTGCTTCGGCTGACCGAAGAG
>CAYRGC010000037.1:0-4292 GCA_964423795.1 uncultured Candidatus Peribacteria bacterium
GGTGAAGCTGGGAAGTCCTATTTCTTCCTGAATGATGTGCATGGGAGGAAGGGAAGGGATGGAGGGCGTGCCTCCGGGGGAAAGAACCGCGAGTATTCTGGCTCGCGGCTCGGAAAAAATGAATTAACGGGAGTAGAACTCGATGATCTGCCGCATATCCACGGCCTGCTCGGCGTGGTCGGCGGACGGGGGCATCGAAATCTCGATCGTGCGCGCGGCGCCGTCCACCTTGAGCCAGTTGGGGGCGGTGTACTTCTCGTGCGCGGCGGCGATCGTGGCGAACGTCGGCGAATCCTTCGTCTGCTTGCGGACGGAGATCACCTGTCCGGGCTGCACGCGGTAGGACGGGATCGTGACGCGCTGGCCGTCCACGAGGAACAGGCCGTGACCCACGAACTGGCGGGCCTGCGGGCGGGTCATCGCGAAGCCGGCGCGGTAGATGACGTTATCGAGACGGCTCTCGAGGAGCATCTTGAAGTGGTCGCCGGTCTGGCCCGGGCGCTCCGTGGCCTCGCGGTAGAGACGCTGGAACTGGCGCTCGGACAGGCCGTACATGTCTCGGGCCTTCTGCTTCTCGAGGAGCTGGCGGCCGAACTCGGAGAGCTTGCCGGTCTGGGCCTTCGGGGTCTTTCCGGGGCCGTGCGGCTTGCGCTGCACGATCTTGTCGTACTTGTCCGTACCGAAGAGGTTCATGCCGTGGCGGCGGCAGCGCTTCGCTTTGGGTCCGTTATTCTTCATAAGAGGAGTAACTGAGAATGGAAGGCAGGGAAAGGCGCAGGCACAAGTGCCTGCGGACGATTAGACGCGACGGCGGCCGCGGGGGCGGCATCCGCCGTGGGGAATCGGGGTGACGTCGATGATCGCGTCGAGGTTGAGACCGGCGGCCTGGAGACCGCGGAGCGACTGCTCGCGTCCCGGCCCGAGGCCCTTCACTTCGACCGTGACGGACTCGATGCCGTAGGGCTTCACCTTCATCGCGGCGTTCTCGGCGGCGACCTTCGCGGCGTACGGAGTGCTCTTGCGGGCCCCCTTGAAACCGGAGGAACCGGCGGAGCTCCAGCCGAGCACGTTGCCGTCGTAATCGGTGAACGTCACGATCGTGTTGTTCTCGCCGGCATGGATGCACACGCGGGCCTTCGGCACGGTGCGCTTGACCTTCTTGCGGCGGACGGCGGGACCGGCTTCCTTCGCAGCGTCGGCGGCCGTGGTGTCGGTCGCGTTGAGGAGCTGCTCCACCGTGGAGGCGGAGGAAGCGGGCTTCGTGGTCGGTTCTGCTGGAGACATAGGAGGAGAAATTGCGAATTGCTAATTGCGAATAGCGAAAGCGGGAGAAATTAGGTCTTGGTGAGAACGGCGCGGCCGGACGTACCGGTCTTCTTCTTACCGCGCTTCGTACGGGCGTTGCGGCGCGAGGTCTGGCCGCGGGCGGGGAGCTTCTTGCGGTGGCGGCTGCCCCTCCACGTGCCGATGTCCTGGAGACGCTTCACGTCGAGCGACACCTTGCGGGCGAGCTCGCCTTCGGTCAGCTCCTTCTCCACGCGTCCGCGGATGCGGGCCTGGTCGGCCTCGCTGAGCGCGTCGGCCTTCGTGTTGAAGTCGACGCTGAGCTCGGAGAGGATGCGGCGGCTGAGGGAACGACCGATGCCCTTCACGTACGTGAGGGAGATTTCGATGCGCTTGTTGCCGGGAAGGACGACGCCGGAGATACGGAACATAAGAGGAGAAATGAACGCGGGGATCGCTCCCCGCGGGAAAAGGAAAGGTCAGCCCTGGCGCTGCTTGTGGCGCGGGTTCTTGCAGATGATGAATCGCTTGCGGCCACGTACCACCTGACGGCAGTCGGTGCAGCGCTTCTTGATGGACGGACGGACTTTCATGCGGCTTGGGCGGGGGCGGGTGAAGAGGAGGGAGAGACGGGGTCGGAGCCCGGGATCGGGCCTTGCGCGGGGAAGCGGTAGACGATGCGCCCTTTCTCCAGATCGTAGGGCGTCATTTCGACACGAACTCGGTCCCCCGGGAGGATGCGTACGCGGTGGACGCGCATGCGGCCTGCCAGGGTACAGTGCAGTTCATGACCCTTGGCCTGATCGCTCGTGACTCGGACGCGGAACGTGGCGTTTGGAAAGGCTTCTTCCACAACACCGATGAGTTCGATTACGTCCTTGGACACAGAGAAATGAGGGGGGTCGAGAGCCGAACGATCCTACTGAACGGCTTGCACTCGAGCAAGACTTCGGGTCGTGGAAAGAGAGTTCAACCTCAAAAATGTCTTGCACTTTTAACAAAATGTTATGAAGTGATAACAAAAGGCTTTCGTGCCGATCTTCCCGCAAAAAAGAGCTTCAGGCGATGATTTCGTAGCCCTCTTCCGTCACGAGGACCGTGTGCTCGAAGTGCGCGGAGAGCGAGCCGTCGGCGGTGCTGATCGTCCAGCCGTCGTCTCCGTCGCGCATCGCGCCCCGGCCCATGGCCGTGATGGGCTCGATGGCGATGAGCGTGTGCACGGGCAACGACGGACCAGTCCCCGCCTTACCGACGTTGGGAATATCCGGGTACTGATGGAGATTGGTGCCGAGTCCGTGACCGGTGAGTCCGTGCACGCAGGAGTATCCGCTCCGTTCCACGTGCTTCTGCACGGCGTGCGAGAGGTCGCCGATGCGCCGGCCGGGCGCGACGAGCGCGCAGGCGATCTCGAGCGCCTCGGAGCTCGCGCGCAGAAACGCCTTCACGTCCTCGCCGATCGATCCCACCGGGACCGTGATGCACGCGTCGGTATTGAGACCGTCCAGGAGCACGCCGCAATCGAGCGCGATGATGTCGCCCTCGTCGAGCACGCGATGACCCGGGATGCCATGGACGCACTCGTCGTTCACGGACGTGCAGAGCGTGCCCGGATATCCGCGATACCCCTTGAACGCGGGGCGGGCGCCGTCGTGATCGAGGATGAATTCCTCGGCGATCTTGTCGAGCTCGAGGGTGGTGATGCCCGGCTTCACCGCCTTCGCCGTGTGTTCGAGGCACTCGGCGAGGATCTTGCCCGCCTTGCGGAGGGAAGCGATCTCGGCCGGGGAGAAGGTCTGGAAGGAGGCGATGGGGGAAGTATACGGCGAACTTTCGCAGCGGTAAAACAGAATCTTGAGATCAGTGTCGGGTTGCGGGTGTCGGGAAAAGATTCGTCGCGATGAGCAACTCTCTCGACACCCGACGCTCGTCACCCGTCACTGCTGCGCGACTTTCTTCATCTCCCCGTACACCTCGTCGACGGTCTTCATGCCGTCCACCTCGGTGACGAGCCCGCGCTCCTCATAGGCCTTGATCACGGGAAGCGTCTTCTCGACGAAGGTACGCATGCGTCGGCGAATCACCTCCTCGTTCGCGTCGTCGGCGCGCCCCTCGGTCTTGGCGCGGCCGAGGATGCGGCGAACTCCCTCCTCCGGATCGAGCTTGAGGTGGATGCAACGGAAAGAGCGGCCTGCCGAGGCGAGGATTTTGTCGAAGCTCTTCTGCTGGTCGGCATCGCGGGGAATGCCGTCGAAGAGGATTTTCTGGTCCGCGGGACGCGCCTTGATGGCCGTCTCCACCACTTCCATGATGATCTCGAAGGGCACGAGCTTGCCGATATCGATGTAGCTCTTCACGGTCTTCCCGAGCTCGGTTCCCGACGCGGCGATTTTCCGCAGCTCCCCTCCCGCCTCGAAGATGTCGTACCCGAACTCCGCCGCGAGCTTCTTCGCCTGGGTGCCTTTGCCGGAGCCTTGGATACCGAAGAGGACGAGGTCCATGGTAAGGGGGAAACGTTTGTACCCTTTGTACCCTTTGCTACCTTTGAAACCCCTAAGGGTACAAAAGTGACAAGGGTTATAAGCTCTTAGACCAGCTTCTCGTAATCGTGCGCGAGCATCTGCGCGTTGGCGATGCGGATGAGTTCCATCACGACGCCGACGATGATGATCATGCCGGAGCCGGAGATGAGCAGATCCTGGCTGCCGAGCGCGGAGTACTTGGTGAAGAGTAACGGGATGATGGCGACCACGCCGAGGAAGATGCCGCCCCAGAGGTTGAGGAGGTTACTCGTGTGCTCGAGGACCTTGGCCGTCTGCGGGCCGGGACGGACGCCGGGGATGAATCCGCCGCGCTTCTGGATCGTTTCGGCGAGCTCGGTCGGCTTGAAGGTGACCGACACGTAGAAGAAGTTGAAGAGCACGACGAGGACGAAGTAGATCACGAGGTACGCGACGCTGATGTTCTGCGTGCTCAGGTACGTGGTGATGAAGTTCACGAGGCCGGCGAAG
>CAYRGC010000038.1:0-3878 GCA_964423795.1 uncultured Candidatus Peribacteria bacterium
GGCCGCCTCGGCATCATCGTCCACTCGACGGCCGGATTCGTGGATCCCGGTTTCTCCGGCACGATCACGCTCGAGATCAGCAACTTGAACCGCATGCCCATCGCCCTCTACCCGGGGATGCGCATCTGCCAGATCGCCTTCGAGATGATGTCCTCCGCCGCGGAGACGCCCTACCACAGCAAGCCGCACAGCAAGTATCAGGGTCAGCTGCTCCCCGAGGAAAGCCGTCTCTCGGCCGATCCGGAATTCGCGGCGTCGGCGTCGAATCTGCTGTGAGCTGTTTCGTAGTCATGGTTCGTCTTCGCTCACCATGACCATGCAGTTGTCACTCTGAGCGGAGTCGAGGGGTTAATACAGGTCCCGATATGATCCCAGCAGGATCCCTTTTTCCGCGCAGATCGCGGCGACCTCGGGGTTCATCACCATGTTGAGTTCCGTCTGGCGCTGCGGATCGAGATCGTGCGGCGTCCCGTAGACGGCCATGCTGCTCGGATGGGTCATGAGCTCCGTCGAGCCTGCCGGCAGCCGCGAGAGGATGTGGCGCAGGTTCTTCTGCGAGGCGTTCCCGGCCAGCGCGAGGCCGCGGAAGTGGTCCGTCATGCGCATCTGGTGCGCGGCGTAGTGCTTGCGGGCCTCGAGCGCGCGGGCGGTGGTGCTCCGGGCGCGTTCCAGCTGGTCCACCGGGATCGGGAATCCGAACGGCGGCAGGGGATCCTCGGCCGGGATCCGGACGGCGTCGATGGAGTATCGCTCGAGGATCGGGATCAACGCCTGGACGATCGTCGGGAGGATGTGGACGTGGTGATGTCCGTCGAGGTGCGTGGGCTGGCCGTACTGGTCCAGCATCCATTCGCACTGTGTACGGATCTCGCGTTCCAGGTGCGTGCGGTCGATCGCGTCCTCGCGCAGCAGGACCTCGAGCCTCTCGGGAGGATAGAACTCGCCGTTGCCTTGGATAAGCGAGCCGATGTCCTCGTTCTTGCTCAAAGGAAAACCCTCGGTGAGGCACAGGTGGAGGCCCGTCGGCAGGTCGCGCTCGCGGGCGTGACGCGCGGCGGTGTCGCTGTCCGTGCCGTTCGGGATCACGGAAGCGCTCCGGACCGCGCCGAATTCGAAGGCCTGGAAAATGCCGTGGCTGCGCTGGGGGTTCATCCCCAAATCGTCGGCGTTGATGATGAGCAGTCGTCCGTCCACGCAGGGACGATGCCTTCTCTATTCCGCGCAGTCCAGATGGAAAAGCACCGAGGGCGAGTCGGTGCTTGCCGCGTGAGCCGATGGTCACGCGGGAGTGTTCTTTCGCTTTCGCAGGAATCCTGCGACAGCGAAGACGGAAACGAGAAGCCAGAAGGATTCAAGGACCACAGTCGGCCCGAATCCTTCCATCAAGGCCGAGGTTCCGAGGCAGAGCGCTCCAGTAATCTGAAGCGCCTGGTACCGCAGTTCAGGCTTGATGAATTTATTGCTGAGGAGGAAATGTGCGAGCAGAAAGATCGCACTTCCCACATATCCAAGATGCGCCCATTGCATTGTCGGCTCCTATTGCGAGGACAGAGATGTCAGAGAACACGTTCGAAGTATACGAGAATAATCACAGAGAAAAATCAATTATTATAATATAATAAAAATATTCCAAAAATTCTTAAAATTTGATAATATTAAATCTCCAGAATCCATGTCCGTCCTCGATCCTCTCCATTCCATCCACGGCGGTATCCTCGAGTGCCTCGCGAAGCGGCCGGGTCTCGACATGGAGGAGCTCCACAAGGAGCTTTCGAAGATCCGCGTCTCGGTCTCGCTCCCGAACCTGTACCGCACGGTGAGCCAGATGATCGACGTCCAGATGCTCGTGCGCTCGAAGGGGAAGGTCTCGCTACACGGCGCGTGGATCGCGCACGTGCAGGCGTTCGCGGATGCGATCTCGGCGAGCCAGCAAGGCGCCCAGAAGGAAGCGTCCTTCGCGCTTGCCGAGGGGGAGCGCCGAGAATACGTGGCGCAGAGTCTCGCGCAGCTGGATCCGGTATGGTTCCACGTTTTGCTGCAGTGCGCCGAGGCGGAGTCCGAGCACGATTGGTACGCGTATAACAGCCATCCCTGGCACGTCATCGGCATGAACGAGACGGAGCTGAACGGGTACCGGGCCATCGCCGCGAAGGGGATCAGTTGCCGCATGGTCTACGGCAACGACGACTTCCTCTCCCGCTACGCGCTCAAGCTGATCAAGGTGCCGCGGTTCCGCGCCGCCGTGCAGCCGAAGACGGCGTTGCCCAAGGACGGGTACGCCGTGTGGGTCTGCGGCGAATACCTGGTGGAATGCCTGTTCCCCGAAGCGCTCACGAAACGCTTCCGCTACTTCTTCGACGGCGTGGCCTCTCTCGAGGATTTCGAGCCGGAGCTCTTCGCCGACGTCTTCAAGATGAAGGCGCGCGTGAAGCTGACGCTTCGCCGGAGCAAGAAGGACGCCGACGGCATTCGGATGCTCCTGAAGAAGAGCCTCTGATCACATCGGCAGCAGGTCCCTCGATTGCGTGTACGCGCAGATGCGCAGGTATTCGGCGTACACGCGTCCTCGCGCGACGGGATGCTCACGCCAGGTCTTTCGATTCACGGTCACGCCGTCGTACACGGCGTCTTCCGTCGTGCAAGTGACGGGAATGTCCCCGAAGTGCGTGCGGATGGTCCGATAACACCGGCCGCTGTGGTGGGATTTGGACGTGAAGACGATGCTCTTCGCGTTGATGCCCCGCCGGAGCAGTTCTTCCTTCGCGAACGCCACGTTCTGCGCGGTGTTCCGGGAGCGATCCTCTACCACGATCCGATCCGCGTCGATGCCTCCCGCGAGCAGCGCGTCGCGGATCACCCACGACTGCGGCACCGTTTCGCCGAGCGGTTCCGAAGCCATGTATCCGGTCGGCACGATGATTTTCCCGAGCCCGTTCTTCGCCGCGTTCACCGCATGATCCCAGCCGTCCTTCCGCGTGTAGCCGAAGATCAGGAAGACGTCCGAAGGCGCCGCGGGCGCCTCGTAGAATACCGCGCGCTCGATCGTCAGCATCTCTTCCTCCGACATGTCCGGAGGCAGGGGGACTTCCCGGGGGATGTGAGGGGCGGCCATGGATTCAGTATGCCCGAGCGCCCGCTTTTTTCCGCAGCCGAATTCTTCCGATGAGGAGCAGAACGGCTGTGCATGACAGGATCGAGCGCAGGCCGTACACGATGGGCAGGAAGTCCGCCGCGCGCAACGGCGCGATGATGCCGAGCGCGGCGGCCACGAGGTTCAGCGACCACGTCACGGCCGGCTCCGTGGCCTTGTCCGCGCTCCACAGGTGCGCGAGCGTCGGCAGATAGGCGATGACCAGGATGAGCTGCAGGCAAAGATGGGTCAGCACGTTCTGGCCGCTTACGAGCCATCCCAGGAAGACGACCATCACGGCGCCAACGCAGACCTTCTCGAAGCGCGTGAAGGTCTTTCGAATGTCGCGGCGCAGGAGCACCACGGCGAAGATCGCGAGGGACGCGATGGAATCCGCGAGATTGTACGAGTTCGAGAGCAATCCCCGAACGCCGCTTTCGGAGTAGTCGGTCGCGAAGCTGAGTACCGTCGCGAGCGAGAAGAACAGCCAGGTGGCGAGCACGGGTTTCACGGTCCCTCGCGCGATGCCGAAAAGGTAGATCGCCGCGTACGCCGCGATGCAGGCGACCATCGAGAGCTGGATCAGGTAGATCACACCGGAAGAGTACATGCGACGACGATATGGCTGAAATAGGTACGTGGCCTTTCGCTCGGTCTCCTCAGGGTCATTCGACTCGGTAGTCGTAAGAATGGCCCGTCGCAGCGGGACCATGAGCGAGGCGCCGCAGCGCCGATAAATAGCCCTTCG
>CAYRGC010000039.1:0-3860 GCA_964423795.1 uncultured Candidatus Peribacteria bacterium
ACCTCGTCGAGGAAGAGGTTCGCGAGCTCCTCACGAAGTACGGCTTCCCGGGCAAGGACACGCCGGTCGTGAAGGGTTCCGCCCTTCCGGCCTACTCGAACCCGAAGGACGACGCCGCCAACGCCTGCATCGACGAGCTCTTCAAGACGCTCGACGAGTACATCCCCGTCCCGCAGCGCGAGGTGGACAAGCCGTTCCTCATGTCCGTCGAGGACGTCTTCTCCATCAAGGGCCGCGGCACCGTCGCCACGGGCCGCATCGAGCAGGGCAAGGTGAAGGTCAACGAAGAGGTCGAGATCATCGGTCTTAAGGACACCCGCAAGAGCGTCTGCACGGGCGTCGAAATGTTCCACAAGCTCCTCGATGAGGGTATGGCCGGCGACAACGTCGGTCTCCTCCTCCGCGGCGTCGAGCGCGAGGACGTCGAGCGCGGCCAGGTCATCGCCAAGCCGGGCTCCATCACCCCGCACACGCAGTTCGAGTCCGAGGTATACATCCTCTCCAAGGAGGAAGGCGGCCGCCACACCCCGTTCTTCAAGGGATACAAGCCGCAGTTCTACATCCGCACCACGGACGTCACGGGTTCCGTCGAGCTCCCGCCGAACGTCGAAATGGTCATGCCGGGTGACAACACGAAGTTCGTCGTCACCCTCGGTCTTCCCGTCGCTCTCGAGCAGGGAACCCGCTTCGCCATCCGCGAGGGCGGCCGCACCGTCGGTGCCGGCGTCGTGACGAAGATCGTCAAGTAATCCTTCCCGTCCCCGGAGCGGAGAATCCTGATTCTCCGCTCCGGCGGATCGCGGTTGACCCCCGGGTCTCCCGCCCTTACACTCCCCCGCTCCTTCTCCCCTCTCCGCCCCATGGCTACCGCCAAGAAAACCCCCGAGAAAGCCCCAAAGAAGGCCCCCGTCGCCAAGAAGGCGCCGAAGGCCGCAGCCACGACGGAGAAGGATACCGCCACGGCCCTCGCGCCGAAGGCTTCTTCCGCGAAGAAAGAAACGAAGGCCGCCGTCATCCGCATCCGCCTTTCCGCCTTCGACCACACGGTCCTCGACGAGGCCGCCGGGAAGATCATCGAGACGTCCGAGCGCTCCGGCGCCGTCGTCCACGGCCCGATCCCGCTCCCGACGATCCTCAAGAAGTGGACCGTCAACCGCTCCACGTTCGTCCACAAGGACGCGCGCGACCAGTTCGAAATGCGCATCCACCGCCGCCTCATCGACCTCAGCGAGACCACGTTCAAGACGGTCGAAAGCCTGCAAAGCCTCAGCCTCCCGTCGGGTGTAGATATTGAAATTAAGATGGGATGAGGGAATAAAGGTTACAAAAGGTACAAACGTTTCAAAGGGGTTCCACACACTGAAGGAACCTCTTTTTTGGCTTCAGTAAAACAGAAAAGTGAATATTTCCTTTTGGCGCTTTCTGGAGATCTTTATTGAGTGAATTGCGCAAACGACAATTGCTTCATGACAACTCTCTCGCGCCTGCGCCCCTATCAGAAACTCGTCGTTTGGAATGAAGCGCATCATTTATGTCTGAGCGTTTACAGTAGCACTTCCCTCTTTCCAAAAGACGAACGCTTCGGTCTTATTAGCCAAATGAGAAGAGCCGCCTATAGCATCCCGATGAACATCGCTGAGGGATCCAACAAGCGTTCTCCGGCAGAGAAGGATCGATTCTATGAATACTCGTCCTGCTCTCTCGAAGAACTGCATTACCAATGTCTGCTCGCACGTGATTTGAACTATCTCAATGATCCTGAATTTTCCCGACTGGCCGCAGATATAGGAAAGGTCGGCTATTTACTCATGAAAATCAGAGACTCGGTTCGATAAAACCATAGGTTCGAAGCCTTTGTAACCCTTGTACCTTTTGCCCCTTTTGTAACCTCTCCAGGACTACCCTACACTTCCACCGTGCCGTCCCCTTCGCCGCTCACCGACCTCGAACGCGTCATCGGCGTCGATTTCAAGCGCAAGGAGTACTTGCGCCAAGCCCTGATCCACCGCTCCGCGGTGAAGGAGGCCCG
Source organism: uncultured Candidatus Peribacteria bacterium (assembly GCA_964423795.1). Lineage (GTDB taxonomy): Bacteria > Patescibacteriota > Gracilibacteria > Peribacterales > Peribacteraceae > CAYRGC01. The sequence goes on from CAYRGC010000039.1 coordinate 2,030, forward strand.
CGCGTACGGCCATAACGAGCGCCTGGAATTCCTCGGGGACGCCGTCTTGGAGCTCGCCGCGACCGAATATCTCTTCCACCTGTCGGAACGCCCCGAGGGGGAGCTGACGAACTGGCGATCGGCACTCGTGCAGGGCGATCACCTCGCGCAGGTGGCCAGGCAGCTCAATTTGGGCAGCTACCTTTCCATGAGCAAGGGCGAGGAGGCCTCCGACGGCCGCAACAAGGACTCCACGCTCGCCAACGCGGTGGAGGCGCTGATCGGCGCGATCTATCTGGATAAAGGCTTCGCCGTGGCCAAGCGCTTCTGCGAGGAGCACATCCTCACGAACCTGAACGAACTGCTCGCCAAGGGCAAACACCGCGACGAGAAGAGCCTCTTCCAGGAGCGCGCGCAGGAGCGCATGGGCATCACCCCGCACTACGAGGTGGTGGCCGAAGAGGGACCGGATCATGATAAAAAGTTCACCTGCGCCGTCTTCGTGGGATCGGAGAAGATCGCCGAAGGCACCGGAAACAGCAAACAGCGCGCCGAAACGGCGGCTGCGAAGGAAGGACTGAAGGTGAAGCACTGGGCGTGATCACTCGCCCAAGAGGAAATTCATACGAGCTTCCTGCTCTCGTGCGATGCCGGTCCACTGCTCCTTCGGAACGTACGTGAAAGCGTGTAACGGCTTATAACGGACCTTTCCGTTGGCAAAGACATCCGCATAGGGAACGTGCGCATAGGAATTCGAGACCGTTTCCGCGACCCAAATGCCCTCTGCATCAAAGCTGTAGGCCGCTGCCACGTGGGCGACGGTCTTCTGAGAACCGTCTTTCGCCCGATAGGACAGCATGTAGGAGATGGCTATGGGATCTCCATCACGAAGATGGTCGAAGAGGAAGCCGATATCCTTGGACTCCTCGACTTTCGTATGGACGGCATTGAGGAAATTTTTCTGATCCATCGCGGTAGAAAGTTTTTTGGGGTCCTTCCCGATCGCCTTTTCCACCGTCCCAACATAGATTCCCAGGCCGTACTTCTCCCTGAGAATGTTTCGCACAGCGAAGAAGTAGCAAGCGTTCAGCGACTGCTTCTTGAGGGGGAACGCATACGACGGATCAAGCTTCGGCTTATAGCCGACGGCGAGGAATTCCTCCGGAGCGATCATCGCGCTCACCAGCGCCGGAACGGCGGACAGAAGCGCGACGAAAATGATGAACACCGATCGTCGCATGCACGGATCTTACTCCTTCCGGTGCGCAACGGCGTTGAGCACGCCGTTGACGAACTTGCCGCCCTCGCCGGTGCCGTACTCCTTGGCGATATCGATGGCCTCGTTCATGACGACGGCCTGCGGGGCGTCTTTATGGAAGAGCAGCTCGTACGCGCCCACGAGGAGGATGCAGCGCGAAATGGGATCCATGCGCTCGAGCGGCCACTGCGGCGCGTGCTTCTGGATGACATCCTTGAGATCCTGCTCCTTTTGGACGGCTCCTTCGAGGAGCGACTGCGCGAAATCACGATCGCAATCGCCGAGCTCGTCCATGTTGCGCGCGAGCGCGGACACAAAATCTTTCACCTCGTGCTTCTCGCGCTCGAAAAGCACTTGCATGACGGCGACGCGGGAGAGGTGACGGCGGCGGGCCATAGCAGCGGATTACGCCTTCACGCGCGTGATGCCCTTGAGCGCCTTGCCAGCCTTGTTCTTCGGCTCGGCGACACCGGCGTACGGGGAATTCTGGCGGTTCTGAAGACGGCGGACCTCCTTCTGCAGATAGACGGAGTGCTGGCGGCGCCCATGCGATTTCGCACGGCGCTTCTTCGGTGTTGGTCGCTTACCCATGGT
>CAYRGC010000040.1:0-3212 GCA_964423795.1 uncultured Candidatus Peribacteria bacterium
GCTGGACGCGGAGGATGGGCGGAGCTTCGCGGAGAAGCTGGTCCATCACGGGGTTTTCGGGGGCGGCGGTGCGTGCCATAGAGAAGAAGGGGTGCAAGAGGAAGGAATAAAGAAGCGGGGCGGAACCCTTGCACGAGCGGTTCCGGACGCGGGGAAGATACAACCGTTCGGCCGTTTCTGCAAGACCGGATAGGTGAAAGAAGTGTAAGGGGTGACAAAGGGGAAAATCCCACTTTTTGCACCTCTTCCACCTTTTGAGCCTCTTTCCTCGGTCACAGCACCGTCTTATCCGTCTTCATCTGCGTTTCGTCGGGCACCTTCTGCTCCTGGGAAGTCTTGGGGTTATAGGTGGAGTAATAGAGCTCGATGAGCTCGTGGGTGGAGAGCCGCTTGCTCTTGAGGCCGATGTTCTCGAGGCCGGCCTGCACGAGGTTCAGGCGCTCCTTGAGTAGCTTGCTCGTCTGCGTGAACTCGCGGTTGCGCTGCACGGCCTTGGACGTGGAGTCGTCGGGGGAGATCCACGCGAAGAACTGCTCGATGAGCGTCTTCCTGCGCACGTTGCCGTCGACCGGGACGATCACGTAGAAGCGCTTCTGCATGATGTCGGCCACGTCCACCAGGCGCTCCACGAAGTTCGCGTACGCGAAGGTCTGGGTCTTGAGGAGGTCGTTGCCCTGGTTCGTGCCGATCGTGCGCAGTTGCTGGATGTAGGGATCGATGTTCATCTTGGCGGAGCGCACGACGATCTGGACCGGGAAGTTCAGCGTATTCACGAACGACTCGTAGCCCGAGATGATGCCCTGCTGCTCGGTCTCGCTCTTCAGGTTGAAGTTGAGCGCTTCGATCTGCAGCACGCCGCGGTAGCCGTTGTTCTTGAGGAGCACGGTGTCGTTGCGGATCTCCGCGATGGGGAGGAAGCGCTGCGTCGACTGGAGCGAGCTCTTCTTCCGCTGCCGGACGGTGGCACCTTCAGGGCGCGTCATGGGAAGGGGAGGAAGAGGGCGGGAACAGGTCGCGGAACACGGAGAGGTCCAAAAGGTCGCCTTCCTTCTTGGGATGGGCTTCCTCCTGGACGGGGAGCGTGAATCGCGGGGTTTCGGGTTCCGGTTCGTGCTCGGCCGCCGGCGCGTCCGTCGCGGACACCTCGGGCTTCCAGAACGTATCCATCGCGCTGCTGAGTTCCTTGAGCTGCGCTTCGGGACGGACGGTTTCCGTCGCGGACTTCTTCGCGGACTTCTCCTCGACCACCTTCGCGTTCGTGCGGAAATTGATGGAGATCCCGGTGCGCGGGGCCCAGGTGCGCTTGCTCGGCTTTTGGGTACTCTCGAGCAGCAACAGGAGGATGCGCGTGATGCTCAGGTCGTTCACCTTCACCATCGCGAAGATCGCGGCGATCGCCGCGGGGATCCACGCGATGATCGCGAGCGGGATCGGGACGGTGCCGAGCGCCTTCTGAAGCGAGCCGAAGATGATGTAACTGAATCCGCCGCCGATCGCGATGATGATGATCTGCCGAAGCGTCACCGGGCCGATGATGCGGTCCTCGATGTAGACGTTCTGCGGGATTTTGACGGGTTCGATCGGCATGTGGGTGTTGATTCAGAGAATCTCACCAGTATACCAGTTTTTTGGCTTCCCCTCAAGGAGGGGATTGCTTCCGGGTCCTTGGGCGGACAATCCTCAGAAACCTAGGTTTTTGCCTAACTAAAGCCGTTTTTATCCTTTCAGGGACGAAAGGGTATCGGAGAGCGTCCGTTGGAACGCACTTGTATCGCGGCTCTTCACGCTTGCGAGTGCTTTGTCCGCCGACTCGGCGCAACGGATCAAATGAGAGCGCAATTCCGCCGTGAGCGCCGCAGTCTTCGGTTTTCGGGAAAGTCCACGCAAGGAATCCAGGGCCGATTGCCAGCGCTTGGCATAATTTTCCTCCGTGGTGTCGCGATGCCAATCTGCCGGACCGAAGCCTTTCCCGGGTTGAAGCAAGAGGCCTTGAGAGCGAATGGAGGCATATTCGCGCATCGCGCCCGCCGCGAGCCAGCGGCGGTGCTCGGCTATCCGACCGGACTCGGTCTTCAGTCCCAGTCGCTCAAGATGCGTCGAGACATCGGCGAGGTTTGCGATGAGATGCAGGCCGTCGGCATCCGGATCGCTCCAGTCCGTGGAAAAAAGTTGCGTTTCCAAAGCCGAGACGATGGCCGAGAGATCCGTCCTCAGCGTCGATGGGAGATCTTCGGGCGTCAATGTTGCGAGGAACTGCCCGAATTTCACGGGATCTTTCAGGATGAGCGCGGCGTATTCCACCGGTCCCGCGGGCGTCGATGCCCCGCCATGCCGGAGGACAATGGAAAGACCGAGCGAGTTGAGCGTCGTCGCGTGCCTGTCCCACAGCGCTTGGATGCTGCCGCGCCTGTTTTGGCGCATGCTTTCGATCGTTTCCGAGGGCTGTTCGCCCTCCGCATTTTCCCTTCCGGTTCCGGTCGGCTCCTCATCGTCGGCGATCCTCAAGAAAGAAGACACGACATCGAACATGCCTTTGCCGAGCATGTGGCCGGTATCGTGCTTCTCGACATCCTGCATCATGTCGTGAATGTCCTTCGGATCAACGGTGTTCATATGTGTGTATGAAGTGAGAAAGAAAAAGGGGAGGAAGTCCGCTCACGCGGTTACTTCCTCCTCCTCTTCGATTTTAGCTTCGGTCACGTGGTCGTCCCCGCGGACGAGCGCGAGCTTGCCCTTGGCATCGACGGTGACGCCGATCGTGTCGCCCTTGCGGAAGATCTCCTTGAGGACGTGCTCGGCGATCTCGGATTCCACCTGTTCCTGGATCACGCGGCGGACCGGACGGGCGCCGTACTCCGGATCGAATCCCTCTTCCGCGAGCTTCGCGATCGCCTTGGCGTCGACGGAGAGCTCGTAGCCCTGGTTCTTGAGGCGGGCGGAGAGGTCGTCGAGGTGGACCTTCACGATCTTGCGGATGTGCTGCTGGTTCAGGGCGTTGAAGACGATGACGTGGTCGATGCGGTTGAGGAACTCGGGGCGGACGTGCTCCTTGAGCTCGCCGATGACCTCCTTGCACTTCTCCTCGTACTCCATCTCCTCGCGCTTGGCGTCCTCCTCGATCTTGAAGCCGATCTTGGCGGCCTGCTTCGTGAGCTTGGCGGCGCCGATGTTGCTCGTCATGACGATGATCGTGTTCGTGAAGTCCACGCTCT
>CAYRGC010000041.1:0-2757 GCA_964423795.1 uncultured Candidatus Peribacteria bacterium
TTGGTGCCCGTATTGGTGACCGTGAACTTCACCGCCATGCGGTCGTCCTGGTCTATCTCATCGTCCGAGCGGAAATCGTTGCCGCGGGAGTCAACGTAGCCGACTGCCGTGATGCGGACCGTGAGATTGGGGTCACCGTAGAGGCTTGCGGAGCCCGATGCGGGGATCTGGACCGAGCCTGGGGTCGGGTAGTCGGTGATGACCGTGCGATAGCCGATGACCTGGTTCGACGGAGTCGATGGCTTAGTAGGTGCCGGGGTAGCGGGCTTTGCGGGCGTCGAAGGCTTTGCCGGAGTCGAGGTCGCTACCGGCGCCGGGGTGACCGGAGTATCGATAGGATCCTCGGACGGGATGACGACCAGGCCGCCGTCGGTGTTCCCGGAGCCCGCGATGCCGAACGCCGAGCCGATGCGCGTGACGATGGTCGGAACGACCTTCGCAGCGTAGATGGCGAGGAGGATGCCGATGAACACGAGGGCGATGAAGCCGACGATAGCAAGGGCATTAACCGCCGCACGACGCGGAGCGGGGGACTGGTGGGAAGGCGTGACCGTGTATTGCATGTCCGGTATTTACCACGCCTCGTATTTCCTGTCAAGTACGCGCGTGCGAGGCAATCCAGTGCAGCGTCACGTCGCGCGCGCAGGCTTACTTGACAAAACCGTCGCTATGGTGTAACGTCATCAGGGATGTCACAGGGACACGGTCATGGGCCTTCTACGCCGATTGGCGTCCGCTTCTGGCGGGCGGTTATGCTCGCGTTTCGTCATGGCATCGCCTACACGGTAGGCTCGGTCATCGTCTTCATCCTTTCTTTGGTTTTCCTCGCTTATTTTGACCTCTTACCGGAGGCAGTTGAGCCGGAAACGACCCCGCTCGTCGGCGTCGAGGAGGATGAGGAGCCGGTCATCGTGGATGAGGGAGAGCTTCCGAAGCGCGTCGAGATACCCTCGATCGGGCTCCGGGTGAATATCTCGAATCCGGCGACGACCGACATCAAGACCCTCGACAAGTACCTCTTGTCCGGAGCAGTGCGCTACCCGACGTCCGCGAAGGTGGGCGCGCCAGGGAACGCGATACTCTTCGGGCATTCGAGCTACCTGCCGGTCGTCTCCAACCGGAACTTCAAAGCCTTCAACGGCATCCAGAAGCTAAAGTCGGGAGACGAGATCACCGTGTACGGGAGCGATAAGGTCTATACGTACGCCGTGGAGTCGGTCGTCGAGGCGGATGCGGAATCCGGCGCCATAGCGCTTAACGTGGACGGTGCGAAGCTCACCTTGGCGACGTGCGACTCGTTCGGTAAGAAGACGGATCGGTTCATCGTGACCGCCGTTCTTGTAGACAGCCGAGTTCTCTAGAGCATTCGCTCGAGAGAAGCCGGCTCTCTGCAAATCAGTGCAGGAGGGTTCTTTCATCGCCACCCGAAAGGGGGCAACAGAGGAGATAGAGATGAAAATGCTCATCGCCCTGGCGCTGCTCTTCGGAGTCGCGCTCGGGCTTACGGATACCGCCGACGCGAAAGCGCGGTGGCAGAATTTCGGCGCCGACAAGGCGTACACGAGCCCGGAAGCGGCGAAGGCGGATATCGCCAACGTCCTCGTCCGGGTCGGGTACGACCGCGCGGTCGCCGTCTGCGTCCAAGAACGCGTGCAGTCGCATGAGGCGGACCGCGAGGTCACGCTCACCAACGGCGACACGCTCGATTGGATGCGCACAGGCCGTACCGGCCTGTGGCGGAATGTCCTCGTGGATTTCGCCCGGCCTCCGGTCGACGAGAACGGCGTCCAGTACGCCGTGACCGCGAAGGAATGGGACGTCACGTGCCACGGGGTTACGATCACCATCGGCTTGCCGGCGGTGTGCAACAACCTCTACGGCCGTTCGCTCCCGCCGCCGAAGAAAGCGGAGCTCCGCTGCAAGTACGTCGTGATGGAAGCGCGCCCCGGAGACTGGGCGATCAACTTCGCGCTCTCGGCCTACAAGCCGAGCGCGTGCCCTGCACTGAACTACGTGCAGAGCGAGAAGGAGGTCGCCGCAGCGATCCGTGACGTGGACGGCTGGGGAAACCTGCCGACCCGCTGTGGCGGGCCGTGCACCTTCGAAGATGTGATCCAGGCCGCGAAGTATCCGATCGTCCAGACGGGCGGGTTCGGGGTCGCGCCGGGGTACTACATCTTCCGGCTCGCGCCGGATACGGAACTCGTGGTGTTCTGCCTTCAGCGCGGAGCGACGCTCCATTCGTGCGGCATAGACGTCTATGATCCGGACTACCTGGATTACGGCGGCTACCGGCTCGCGACGATCTTCTACGATCTCGCGGAACGGCCTCGCGACTGGGCACATCGTTTCCTGTACTGGGCCTTCCCGGACCATGCAGGCAACTGTCCGCTCGACTGACATCTCTCGTGCGGCGGGCCGAATCAATTCGGCCCGCCAGCACACTCCTCTTTTTCGTACGCCGAACCTCATGTGGAGGGGAGGCAGGGGCTTACCTTTATTGATTCCATCATTACCACCTTGATTCATCCTATGGATTACGTGAACGACCCAGTAGCATTCGCAAAGAACCGCCCCGTCCTCGTGGGCGTGCTTGCCGTTCTCGCGACGCTCTCGATAGGTTTCGGTTTCGCGTTCGCGACCGGCATGACGAACCCTGCTCCTGCGCAGGCGTTCCTTCCGCCGTGCTGCGCGCCTCCGCCGCCCCCCCCCCCGCGCCCCCCCCACCCCCCCCCCCCCCCCCCCCCCCCCGCCCCC
>CAYRGC010000042.1:0-2664 GCA_964423795.1 uncultured Candidatus Peribacteria bacterium
AGATCGGTTTGTACACGTAGGCCCATTGCCCCCACCAGACGTACGCGACTACCGCGCAGGCGGCGACGATTCCCGCAAGCGCGCGCAGCAGCCGGTCGCCCAGGCGTTCGTACTGCAGAGCGGCGAACAGGAAGAGCGGCGGGAAGAGGAACAGGAGGTGGCGCTCTTCGTCGTACAAGTGCGGTTGGAGCAGAAGCGTGAGGCCGAAGCCCAGGCCCGTGACGATCCCGAGCCAGGCGCGCAGCGGCGGGAGGAACGGCAGACCCGTCGCTTTCCCTTCCGCCCGCCCGGACCGCGGGAAAAACGCCAGGACGCCGCCGCCGATCGCGAGGAGGAGGACCGCCGGATGCGCGACGAGCGGGAACCATGCCAGCGAGTACCACCAGGGAATCGCGTCCGAACCGTACGGGTGCCCGAAGATCGCGACCGGCACGATCTGCGCGTCGAATTTTCCGAAGAACGACAGCGGAGAGAGCAGGTCCCCGCCCTTTTCCCAGAGGAACGGATAGAAGAGGAAGATGGTCAGCGCGGCGGTGGCGAGCGAGAACGAAAGGGCGAACGCGGCGGTGCCGCGGCGCTCGCGCGGGAGCCGGACAAGGCTCAAAAGAAGCAGCGCGCAGAGCAGGGCGATGTGATGCAGGAGCGGCACGCGCAGCAGGAACGGCACCGCGCACAGCGCCCCGAGCCACCCGAACCGCACCCATGCCCTTTGGTCATCGCGCCCGTCCCATTCCTTGAGCACGATCCACTGGCCGATCGTGACGAGAAGGAATCCGGCCGCCGCGGGGAAATCCTTGGTGTTGCCGAAGGCATGCCCGCCGAAGCGGATGATTCCGAAGAGCATCGCCGAGGCGAACAGGGCGGTCGCCTGTCTCTCGCCCGCCCGCCGCAGCAGCAGATAGGCGCCGCCGAGCGTGAGGGGCCAGAGCCCGAACGTGAAGGCGTGCCGGACCCAGATGGGATCGCGCAGCCACGGGAAGACCCATTCCGTCGCGATTCCGAGGATCAGGTCCCACAGGGGCGCGTAGAAATGTCCGAGGAATTTGAAGGAGACCATCGGACCGAGCCCAAACTTCCCCAGCAGCCACAGGCTGTGGTTGTGCTGGTACACGTCGTCGAATCCGGTTCCGGTCCCATAGGTGCAGACGAATCCGAGCGCGATGCTCGCGAGCACTGCCGCGATGCCGATGGAGATCCTATGGAGCGTGCGGTGCTTTTTCACGGCGAGGGAATGCGGAATCCAGGAGATCGGCGGAGGCGGTCGCCGCCGCCCGCCTTTCGTCCAGGCGTCGCGCGACGGTCGGCCACAGCGTAGCCCAAGCGGAGAGGACGCGCTCGGCGCGCGCGAGTATCGTCGCCACGCCGTCGGGTCGCCAGAGCGCGCGCCAGTCGAGCAGGCAGTCCTCGGCGCCGAGGGACCGGAAAAGCGCGCGGCCCTTCTCTTCGTACGAGAGCTGCAGGCACGGCGTTCCCGTCATCAGCGCGAACATGCTTTCGTGCATGGGAGTCGCGACCGTCAGGCGGAAATGCCGGAAGAGCCCCAGGTATTCGGTCGGCGAATACGCGTCGCCTCGGAGGATGTGCACGCGATCGCTCCGCCGGCACTCGTCGCGGATCTCCCCGAGGTGCCAAAGATCCCTCCAGAGGGGGTCGGGATAGTGAGGAAGCAGAACGATGTCTCCGTCCAGGCGATCGATGAGCCCGTCGGCGATCGCGGCCAGCGCACGGTCCATTTCGCGCGCCTCGGGAGACACGCCTCGCCGCAGTCCCAGGCGCCGCGCGGCCAGATAAGGAAGCACGTCGCCGGGTCGGTTATAGAAGCTCCAGTACGACGGACACAGCGCGATGAGGGGGCGATCCGTCGGAATACCTTCCTCGCGGAGGATGCAGATCGTGCGCTCCTTCTCCGCGGGCTCCAGGATGCAGACGGGCTCGGACACCGTTTTCGCCCGGATGCCGAGCGCCTCCGTTTGCGCGAGGCTGTAGGCGTCCCGCACCGTCACGAGCGTCGCGGCCCCGAGGGCCTTCGCCGCCAGGCGACGTCCCCGGTCGCTCCGCAGGTCCAATCCCTGCGCCCATGCGACGACGGGACGGCGCAGGACGCGGCGGATGAAGAGGATGACGGCCGCCCAGTACGGAAGCGCGGTGAGGCAACTCTGCTCGATGAGCAGTCCTCCCCCTCCCCAGAGCACGAGGTCGGCTCGGCGGATCGCGCGCATCTCCGCCAGGCTTAAAAACGGCATGCCGCGCCGAACGGTTTGCGCGTCGATCCAGCGCTCGTCGAGCGCCGGATTGAAGGAACTCACCGAGATCCGCGCGTCGGGAAACCGCCGACGCAACAGGGCGATCTCCGCCGCCACGTTCGCGCGGTCGCCGCGGTTATAGGTCGTGTTGCCGCCGATGATGTGCAGGCGCGGAGGGGCGATGCGCGAGGAATCATAGCGTTAATAAGGGTCGTGGCTGGAAAAGGCCTGTTCGCGTCGGTCCGCGGCTGTTTAAATAGGCGCAGTGCCGAGGTGGCCCTTCGACTCCGCTCAGGGCAGGCTTCTCACGGTAGCGTGAAAAGTGCCGCTCGTTCCTATCATCGATTCTGGAGACTCCACTTCATGCCGAGGTGGCGAAATGGCAGACGCGCCAGCCTTAGGAGCTGGTGGGAGCAATCCC
>CAYRGC010000043.1:0-2318 GCA_964423795.1 uncultured Candidatus Peribacteria bacterium
GGATTTCACGTGTCCGACCTTACTTAGGATACTTCTAGAGCTCGTCGACGTTTCACGTACGGGGCTATCACCCTCTTTGGCCGGCCTTTCCAGGCACGTTCCGTTACGGAAACGAGTCTCATAGCGAAGTCCTGCAACCCCCGGTACAAGTACCGGGTTTAGGCTGTTCCCTGTTCGCTCGCCACTACTGAGGGAATCTCGTATTTGATTTCTTTTCCCCAGGTACTGAGATGTTTCAGTTCCCTGAGTATGCCTTCACACCACTGAAAGTGGTGGATCATGGAACATGACTTCCATGGGGTTTCCCCATTCGGAGATCTACGGCTGGTAGCGCCTGCCTAGCGGCTGACCGTAGCTTAACGCAGCTGGCCACGTCCTTCATCGGAATGCAGAGTCGAGGCATCCGTGTGATGCGATGAGTAACATTTTTCATGCCGCGTTTTACCGCGGCGTACTGTTCATGTGCTACGAGCTGACTACGCTCGTGCACGTATAACTACTAAATTCTTGGTTCTTGTTGTCCCGCAAGACGAGAAGTGTCTTGCAGAACGCGATGATGACAAGAAGCAATCGCCGCCCTCCGGATGCCACGCGCAGTGAAGTCGCGGCGGAAAGGGCTTAAAAAAAGCGGGTGGCTTACGCACACCCGCAGAGATAGTTGTTAGACGAACTACTCCTGCGGGTAGGCACAAAGCTGCATAGCGCCCGGGGATTCTACCCAGGACTTCGGCAGGGTCAAGGAGAAAACCGGTAATTTTTTGTTCAATCGCATACAAGCGTTTCACCACGGTTTTTCCGGTCCGTTAACGCCACGTCGGAGACGGGAGACGGGCCGCGGATCGACGGGAAACATCCGCAGCCCGAAGCCGCCCTTCTCTTTATGCCGCGATCGCCGCCTCGTCGGCTTCCGTCGCGACGGTATCGGATTCCTCCGCTTCGGCCTGCTCGACGCGCGTGCCGAGCAGCGTGACGTTTTCGAGCACGACCTCCGTGCGGTAGTGCTTCTGGCCCTCGGGCTTCTCCCACTGGTGGGTGCGGAGCCTGCCCTCGACGTAGAGGGGCTTGCCCTTCGTCACGTGTTCGCCGCAGAACTCGGCGAGGCGGCCCCAGGCCACCACCGTGTGGTACTCGGGGAGCTTCTGGCGCTCGCCCTGGGCGTCCTTCCACACGCGGTCGGTCGCGAGACCGAAGGTGCAGACGGCTTTCCCGCTCGGGATGACCTTCGTCTCGGCGTCGCGGGTGACGTTGCCGAGCAAGATGACTCGATTCACGCTCTTCATAGGAATGGGGGGGAAGAAATAGAGCGTCTCCACCGTAAGAAGGAACGGACCTCCGCTACAGAGACGCGAAATCATCTGCAAAGATGGCTCTCGCATTTTTAGCATATGGAAGCCGAAAAATACGTTCCCCGACCGGGAAGAACTTCCGATCGATCGCTTATTGACAATTGACATTTATAGTATATAGTATGCGCACTATGCATTCTCCCACTTCTTCGCCGCGCGCCCTCTTTTTGCAGGCGCAAGGACTCTCTTCCGCAGAGGAGATCCGCCAGGCGTATCGGCCCGCCATCGACCACTGGAGTAACAGATTGCGAACGATCGGCGAAACGAGCCAGGGAACGACCCGCGAGATCGCCATCGTCCTGCGCGAAGAGATCGGAGACAACCTAGCCAAGATCCCCGAGGACGCCACCCGCGAAATGGTTCTCGCCAGGCATGACGAAGCCATGCTCCGCCTGACCAACGCGGTGGATCTGCTCGACAGTCTGCACCCGGAAAACGACGCGATGGCGGCGTAAGCGACGTGATACCAAAACCGCGGCCGGGAGCGCATCCCGTCCGCGGTTTTTTGAAGCATTATCGACTCAGGCGTTGTCGGCGGCTTCCTCGCTCACCGACTCCTTCATCTCCTCCTTCTGGGTGGCGCCGGAAGCCTCCACGGTTTCGCCGTCCTCGATGCCGGCCTTGAGCTCGGCTTCGGACTCGGTGGAGACCTCGTCCATCTCGGCGATGTGGCCCACTTCGGCCGCCGCTTCCTGGTCGGCGGCGGTCTCGGCCTCGACGCGCGAGGTGAGGGCGACCTCTTCGACTTCGTTCTGGTCGACGACCACGCGGTCCTCCGGAGCGACCTCATCCTTGAACTTCAGGAGCTCGACCTTGAGACCGAGGGCCTGGAGTTCCTTCACGAGAACGTTGAAGGACTCGGGGATGCTCGGGCGGCGGATGGCCTCGCCCTTCACGATCGACTCGTAGGCCTTGCTGCGGCCGATGACGTCGTCGGACTTGATCGTGAGCATTTCCTGCAGCGTGTAGGCC
>CAYRGC010000044.1:0-1788 GCA_964423795.1 uncultured Candidatus Peribacteria bacterium
GAAGCAGTCTCTTGTGTCCGCCTCCGCGGAAACGGATCGAGACGCGTCCGGAGCTGTCGCGTCCGGAGCTGCTCTTCTTGCCGCGCACGAGGCTCTTCTCGGGGCGCTTCTTGGCGAGCATCGAGAAGTCGGCGACCGTCATCTGACGGCGTCCCGGAGTCGTTGGTTTGGGCTTCTTGAGCGGCATGGTGACTTAAGCGGAAGGCAGGGAAATGGCGGCGATATCGAGGGCCTTGCTCCCCTTCTGGAGGGTAACGAGGGCCTTCTTTCCGGCATGGCGCTTCTCCATGGAGGAGTGAGCGGAGAGCACGCGGGTCTTGGGCTGGATCTTCACGATGCGGACCTTCGACACCTTCACGCCGTAGAGGGTCTCGAGAGCGCGGGACACTTCGATCTTCGTGCACTTGTGCGCGACGCGCAGCGTGTACACGTGACCGGTGTCGGCGACCTTCTGACGCTCGGCTTTCTCGGTGACGACCGGGCCGATGATGACGCGGGAGATGTCCATGATTATTTGGAGGATTTCTTGGAAGTAGCTTTCTTAGCGGCGGGCTTCTTGGTGGCAGTCTTCTTCGCCGTCGTCTTCTTGGCCTTGGGCTCGGCGGAGGCTGCGGCGACTTTCGCCTCGGCGCGCTTGGCGGTCTTGGACGCCTTGGCCGGGCTCGGAGCGTCTACGGCGCCTGGCGCGAAGATCGCAACGGCCTTCTCGACGGAATCACCGACGAAGACGATGGACTTCGCGCGGAGGATGTCCTCCGGATTCAGGTACGAGACGAGGAGGGTCTTCACGTTCGGGACGTTGCGGGCCGAGAACGCGAGCGCATCGTGCTTCTCCGGGAGAACGATGAGGATGCGGCGTCCGAGTTCGACCGGGAGCTTCTTGAGCAGGTTCACGAACGTCTTTGTCTTGATGTCCGAACCGTAGCTCTCGAGACCGAGGATCGCCTTGTTCTCCGCCTGGAGAGACAAACACGACGCAAGAGCGGCGCGGCGCATGGTGCGCGGCATGTCCTTCTGGAAGTTCTGGTCGCTGCGGGGGCCGAACGCCTTTCCACCACCACGGAGGAGCGGGCTGCGGATGGAACCGCGGCGGGCCTGACCGGTGTGCTTCTGTCCGTAGAGCTTGCGCGTGGAGCCGGCCACCTCGTGGCGGTTCTTGGCGTGAGCGATCGGGTGGCGGCGGTTGCTCTGCTGACGCATGAGCGCCTGGTGCATGAGACCGTGGTTCACCGCGGCGGCGAACAGCACTTCCGGGAGAGCCATGGAGCTCTTCTTGTCGCCGGTGGAGGAGTAGACGTCGATAGTCATTGGCTAGGGAGGAGGACGGGCGTTGCCCGTCGGGGGATTACTTCTTGGCGGGAGCGGGAGCGGCTTCCTGCGTGACGAACACGAGGGAACCGTTGGGGCCCGGAACGGGTCCTTTGACGGCGATCACGCCCTCGGCGACATCAACGGAGATGACAGCGAGGTGCTTGATGGTGACGGTTTCATGGCCCATGTGTCCGGCCATGCGGTGACCCTTGAGGATACGACCCGGGCTGGTACGCATACCGACGGAACCCGGCTCGCGCTTGAAGTGGGAACCGTGGGAGGCGGGACCACCGGCAAAGTGGTGGCGCTTCATGACACCCTGGAAACCCTTTCCTTTCGAGGTGCCCTGGATCGTGACCATGGAATCGGCGTCGATCGCCTCGGCGGTGAGCGTCTTTCCGGCTTCGTAGCCATCGAGCGACTCGACCTGCCACTCCTTCTGACGGGAGTAGCGGACGCGCTCGGTGCCCTTGCGGG